>NZ_JAESLS010000006.1:0-658230 GCF_017892745.1 Staphylococcus sp. GDY8P45P
TTATACGGACTTTATCGAAAAAAATATTATTTGAATAATGAAAACGCTTTCGTAATATAAATTATAATGATAACATATTATTAATTTATAAAAGGAGGAGTTTTTATGACTAATATAAATCATCAAAAATTTGTAAATAATATTATTTTCGAAAAAGAGGAACTTTTAATCGAGACCAGTAAATATTTATGGTCTCATCCCGAAACAAGGTTTGAAGAATACTTATCTTCTAAAAAATTACTAACTGTACTAGAAGAAGAAGGATTCCAAATTGAAGAAAATTTAGCTGACATTAAAACTGCTTTTAAAGGCGAGTATGGCCAAGGGAAGCCTATCATAGGGTTTTTAGGTGAGTTTGATGCCTTATCTGGTTTAAGTCAAAAAGCACTGACAGATATTGAACAAGCTATAGATGGACAAACTAATGGGCACGGATGTGGTCATAATCTATTAGGTGTTGGTTCATTAGGAGCTGCAATAGCAACTAAAGCTTATTTAAAAGAAAACAACTTATCAGGTACAGTTATATATTATGGTTGTCCAGGAGAAGAAGGCGGTTCTGGGAAGACGTTTATGTCGAGAGCAGGTGTATTTGATCAATTGGATTATGCTTTCTGTTGGCATCCTTCACCAGCAAATGCCATTATGAGCAACAAAACTTTAGCTAATTTTCAAGTATATTTTCGGTTTAAAGGTATCAGTTCACATGCTGCAAATTCACCAGAATTAGGTAGAAGTGCTTTAGATGCTGTTGAATTAATGAATGTGGGTGTCAATTATCTAAGGGAACATATGCCAATGACAAATAGAATTCATTATGCTTTGACAAATACAGGAGGGATATCACCGAATGTAGTTCAATCAAATGCTGAAGTATTATACTTAATTCGTGCGGAAAATCTAAGCGAAGTAAATGAATTATTAGATAGAGTCAAAAATATAGCTCAAGGTGCAGCATTAATGACTGGTACAGAATGTGAAATAGAAATAGATAAGGCATGTTCTGACTATTCTCCCAATCGTAAAATGGAAGAAATTATGTATCAATATTTAAAAGAAGAAGAAAAAACTATTTCATATACTAAAGAAGAATTGGATTTTGCGGAAAATATTTGGGACTCTTTGACACAAGGTGAAAAAGGAAATGCTAGAAAAATGTTACAGAGCTTTGGTGTCATTAAAGATAGTGATAAATTAGAAAATATGAAACTCAGTAATATTGTTAATGATTACATAATTCCAGAAACACCTATGATGGGTTCTTCTGATGTAGCGGATGTTAGTTGGGTAACGCCTACAGCTCAATGTACGTGTACAACTGAAGCTATGGGCACACCGTTACATACATGGCAAATGGTGTCGCAAGGATTATCAACATATGCATTCAAAGGTATGTTTAGGGCTTCAAGCGTTATGGCTAACACTGCTATACATATTCTAAAAGATGAACAACTTTTAAAAGCGATAAAAAAAGAGCATAAGGAAAAATTAGAAAAATATCCTTATAAAAACCCTATACCGGATGATGTGGAACCATCAACATTATGATTTAAAATACACCATTATATTTCAGAAAATTCTGTAAAATAAAGGGGCGTTTTGATGGCGAATAAAGTAAAAAAGCAAAGTAAATTTTTAAATAAGGTAGAATATTTGGGCAATAAATTACCTCATCCATTTTTTCTTTTTATATATTTAGCATTAGTTGTGGTAGTGCTTTCATTTATATTTAACATGTATGGTGCAACTGTTAGACCACCAGGAAGTGAGAAAACATTAGAAGTTAAAAATTTGCTATCTGGTGACGGATTACAATATATGTTAGAAAACATGATTACAAACTTCACGGGATTCGCACCATTAGGAATTGTCATTGCTATGATGTTAGGTGTTGGTTTAGCAGAAAAAGTAGGTTTGTTAGAATATGTTATTAGAAAAACGATTACAAAAGCACCTTCTTCATTAGTTACATATGTTGTAGTGTTTGTCGGTATAATGGGGAATATTGCGTCAGATGCAGCAATGATCTTGGTACCTCCATTAGCTGCAATTGTTTTTTATAAATTAGGTAGACATCCAATCGCAGGGTTAGCGGCTGGTTTTGGTGCAGCAGGTGCTGGTTTTACAGCAAATTTATTTGTAGTTGGTACAGATGCATTACTATCTGGTATCAGTACTGAAGCAGCCTCGATTATTGACACAGGTTTAAAAGTTTCACCAGTATCCAACTGGTATTTTAATATTGTCTCAACATTTGCACTCACGATTGTTGGTGGTTTGGTAACTACGAGAATTATAGAGCCGAGACTAGGTGAATATAATAAAAAAGTAGATGATTTAGAAGTAGATGAGTCATCTCCTACTGCTAAGAAAGCATTGATTAGTTCATTGATTGCTGCTTTATTATATATACTTGCAATTGTTATCACATTATTTATACCAAATAGTCCTTTACGTGGTGAAAATGGTTCAATTATAAACTCACCCTTTATAGATGGTATTGTGCCAATTATATTGGTATTGTTTTTAATCATTGGTATTACGTTTGGTATTGTTGACAATAAAATTCATACTACACATGACATAGGTAAATATATGACCGATGCTGTACGAGACTTATCAGGTTATATTGTTTTAGCATTTGCTGCAGCACAATTTATAAGTTTTTTCCAATGGTCCAATATGGCTACATGGATTGCTGTTAATGGTGCAGAATTTCTGAAAAGTATTAATTTAACTGGATTCCCATTGATTATCCTATACATTATATTTACTGCCTTCCTTGGATTCTTAATCACATCTGGTTCGGCCAAGTGGGCGTTAGAAGCGCCGGTATTTGTGCCAATGTTTATGCAACTAGGTGTGCACCCAGGCTTTACACAAGTGGCATACAGAGTGGCTGATTCCTCAATTGCGACTGTTACACCGCTAAACCCATATTTTGTGGTAATACTATCTTTCTTAAATAAATATGATAAAAAAGCAGGTGTTGGTACGTTAATTTCATTAATGATACCTTATACGCTATCATTCTTATTTACATGGATTATTCTAGTAGCATTTTTCTATTTAACAGGATTGCCGGTAGGTCCTGGTGTTACGAAAGATTTAAAATAAAGGAGCGAGAAAGTAATGCTAAATGATAATCAAAAAACATATTTAAAAAAACTAAGAAGAAAGCTACACACGATACCTGAACCGGGTTTTTTAGAAATAAATACGGCAAATATACTGTATGATGAACTTCAATTATTAGATTTTGATTTGAAAATTGGTGATGAAGTTATGGATTCGCATTATATGCTGGGTAGACCGAGCGAGGAAACATTGAATGAACATATCACATATTTAGAAAATAATGGATTTAAAATTGAAAAATTCAAAGATGGCTTAACTGGTTTGGTTGCAACAAAACATTTTGAACAACCAGGGCCAACATTAGCTTTTAGATTTGATATAGATGCATTACCAATTCAAGAAAGCACGTCAGAATGTCATGTACCTTATCAAGCAAAGTTTAGTTCGCAAAATGAAGGTTATATGCATGCATGTGGACATGATGCACATATGACTATGGGTATTGGTTTAGCAAATTTAATTAATGTAAGTGATTTTAATAAAGGTAAAATAAAACTTATTTTTCAACCAGCAGAAGAAGGCGTGCGAGGTGCACTTTCTATGGTGAAAAAAGGAGTTGTTGATGACGTTGATTATTTCTTTGCAACACATATTGGTTTAAATGGAAAATCGAATGAAATTATTACGTCTGTTGAAGGTTTTATGGCCTCAACTAAATATGATTTATTTATAAATGGTGAATCCAGCCATGCAGGTGCTAATCCACAAGATGGTAGTAATGCGATATTAGCTGCTGCCACGCTCATACAGCAATTGTATGCAATTCAACGACATGAGAATGGCGATTCTCGAATTAATGTCGGAAAGATTATGGGAGGTTCGAGTAGGAATATCATAGCTGATAAAGTTAAACTTGAAATTGAAGTAAGGGGTATCAACAACGAAGTTAATCTATTTATGAAGCGTCGTGTCTCTGAAATTATACAAGGCGTTGAACAAATGTTTAAGGTTGAAATTTTCCAAATTAAAGTTGGAGAAGCGCCTAGCATCGAACCTTCAAGTAAGTTGAAAGAAAAAATTTATTCATTAATTTCAAAAGAAGTAGCTGATTTAAAAATTTTAAAAGAAGAAATTACACCATCTGGCAGTGAAGATGCAACTTACTTTATTCAAAGAGTTCAAGAATTAGGGCATGAAGGTCTATATTTAAATATAGGCTCAAACCATTCATTTAATCATCATCATCCACAGTTTGATATTGTTGAACAAGATATATTTAATGGTATAAATGTATTATATGCAATTGCTAAACATTTCAATGCTTAATCGTTAATGGAAATGTTATATGATAATGGTTTATACTTATTGATTTTAAAAGGGAGGAAATAAATGGAATATAATCAGTTTAAACAACCTATTGGTAAGTCATTAATCAATTTCACTCAACCCAAAGCACCAACCGTTGATGTGTTAGAAGGGAAGTACTGTAGGTTAGAAAAATTAACTTCGCAACATATTAACCCTTTATTTAATCATTTCAAGGCACAAGATGATGCACCTAATTGGACTTATTTACCGGATGAGCAGCCTCAAAGTTATGATGATTTTGCAGCATATATAAATAATAAAAGACAAACAAAAGATCCATACTTTTTTGCTATAATTGATCAATTGGATAATGACGTGGTAGGTATTTTATCATTACTGAGAATAAATGAACAAAATGCAACGATTGAAGTTGGGCATATTCATTATGCTAATAAAATGCAACAAACACGTATAGCTACAGAGACACACTACTTATTAGCAAAATATATTTTTGACACGTTGGGTTATAGAAGGTATGAATGGAAGTGTGATGCATTCAATGAACCATCTATAAAAGCAGCAAAACGACTTGGGTTCAAATATGAAGGTTTATTTAAACATCATACTATTTATAAACAACGAAGTAGAGATACATACTGGCTTGCTATGTTAGCAGATGAGTGGTCACTTTATAAAAGTAAGTTTGAAAATTGGTTGAACGAAAACAATTTTGATGAATTTGGTAATCAAATCAATAAGTTATCGCTATGATTTTACAAAAGTTAACTGGAGCATAAAAATATATTACACCGTAAGCTTGTATGTGAGAGCTTGCGGTTATATTTTGTGATGAAGTAAAAGCGTAAAAAAGAAAATATGTATTGTTTTAACGCTTGCATTTCATCTAACCTTGGTGCAAATTTAACTAAAATAAGTTATAATGATGTGATGAATTTTTATGAGGAGTAATTTGTATGACAATAAAGCAACTTGTTGCAGCAGAAAATCCAATTTTACATAAAAACGTTCCTGATGTAACGCGATTTGATGAAAACTTAGCTCAATTATTGCTCGATTTAGAAGACACTATGTATGAAGTTGAAGCTTCTGCCATATGTGCGCCACAAATTGGCATCTTACAAAAAGTAGCTATTATCGATATGGAAGTAGATGGATTGTTACAACTTATCAATCCAAAAATTATTCGCGAATCAGACCAAAAAGTAACTGACTTAGAAGGATCTATTTCATTACCTGACATTTATGGTGAAGTTGAAAGAAGTAAAATGATTGTTGTTAAAAGTAATGATAAAAATGGAAATGAAGTAGAGATGACAGCATATGATGATATTGCGCGTATGATATTACATATGATTGATCATTTTGAAGGGAAGTTTTTTACAGAACGTGCGGATAAAATTTTGACTGAAGCAGAAGTGGAGGCGTATTTTGAAAATGAGTAGAATTATTTTTATGGGCACACCTGATTTTTCGACAAAAGTGTTAGAAATGTTAATTGCAGAACATAATGTCATAGCAGTAGTTACACAACCTGATCGACCAGTTGGCAGAAAACGAAAATTAACACCACCACCAGTGAAACAAGTTGCGATAGAACATGCAATTCCTGTATATCAACCGGAAAAACTGTCACAATCTGAAGAATTACAGATGTTGATTGATTTGAACGCGGATTTAATTGTTACTGCAGCATTTGGCCAATTATTACCACAAACTTTATTGGATTCACCAAAGTTAGGTGCTATCAATGTGCATGCATCATTATTGCCTAAATATAGAGGTGGCGCTCCCATACATCAAGCGATTATTGATGGAGAAAAACAAACTGGTATTTCTATCATGTATATGGCTAAGAAATTGGATGCTGGAAATATTATATCTCAAAAAGCAATCGATATTGAACCACAAGATGATGTTGGTGTGATGCATGATAAATTAAGCTTTTTAGGTGCTGAATTATTAAAAGAAACACTTCCTTCTATTATTAATGGTACGAATGAAAGTATTGTTCAAAATGAAGACGAAGCAACATTTGCATCTAACATTCGTCGTGAAGATGAAAAAATTGATTGGTCAGAACCTGCTGAAGTAATTTATAACCATATTAGAGGCTTGTCTCCATGGCCGGTTGCTTACACAATAATGGATGAAGAAAATTTAAAGGTCTATGCTTCTCGCATTGAAAATGATAAAGATGGTGAACCGGGTACAATAATAGAGACAACTAAGAAAGCAATTATTGTGGCTACAGGTTCTAACGATGCGATTGCATTAACAGAGATTCAAGTTGCAGGTAAAAAAAGAATGCCTACAGCTAATTACTTAAGTGGTGTGCAATCAACACTCGTTGGGAAGGTATTAAAATGACAATTGAAACTAATGTAAGATTATTAGCTTTTGAAACATTACAAGATATTATTAATGATAAGGCATATAGTAATATTATTATTAACGAGGTATTAACCAATAATGATTTGAGCCGGGCAGATAAGAATTTATTAACCGAATTGGTATATGGTACATTAAAAAGAAAATATACACTTGATTATTATTTGAAACCTTTCGTACAAACTAAACTTAAAGGTTGGGTCAGACAATTACTGTGGATGAGTATCTATCAGTATATTTACTTGGATAAAGTCCCTGAACATGCGATTATTAATGAAGCTGTTAATATAGCAAAATATAAAGGTGGCCCGCATAACGGTAATGTGGTTAATGGGATTTTGAGAAACCTTATGCGCAGTGAATTACCAAATTTTAATGAAATTACGGACGATAAAAAGCGCATTGCTATTCAATATAGTTTGCCCAAATGGCTTGTTGATCACTGGGTTACACACTTTGGAATAGAAGAAACTGAAGCAATTGCACAATCATTTTTAACAAAAGTGACAACAACTGTAAGGGTCAATTTGACAAGAATTTCAGTTGAAAATGTGATGCAACGTTTAGAAGACGAAGGTTATACCGTAACGCAAGATAGTGACATTACAATTTGTTTACATATTAGTGGTAAACCAATTATAGAGTCACGTGTATTTAAAGATGGTCTAGTGTCTATCCAAGATAAAAGCTCTATGTTTGTAGCTGATGTAATGAATCTCCAAGATGGCGACCTTGTATTAGATGCTTGTAGTGCACCTGGCGGAAAGGCATGCTATATAGCAGAAAGGCTTCACGGTACTGGACATGTAGATGCGACAGATATCCATGAACATAAAATCGACTTGATTGATTTTAATATTCGAAAATTACGATTATCTAACATTTCTGCTTTTAGTCACGATGCGACGGAAAATTATGATAAAGTGTATGATAAGATTTTGGTAGATGCACCTTGTAGTGGCTTGGGTGTACTTAGACATAAGCCAGAAATCAAATATGAACAAAGTCAACAAAGCATTCAATCTTTAGTGAATATTCAACTAGAAATTTTAAATAACGTGAAAAATCATTTACGACCTGGTGGCACATTAGTTTATTCAACTTGTACGATAGAACAGTTAGAAAATGAAAATGTTATATATACATTTTTAAAAGAAAATAAAGATTTTGAATTTGATTTATTTGAACATCCAATCAGTGGAGAAAAAGTAAAAACGTTACAGGTGCTACCACAGCAATTTAATTCTGATGGCTTTTTCATTACTAGGATAAAAAGAAAGGAACAATAAATAATGATAACTGCAGAGAAGAAGAAAAAAAATAAATTTCTTCCCAATTTCGAAAAGCAATCTATTTACTCTTTGAGATATGATGAAATGGAAAATTGGTTAAAAGAAAATGGACAACAAAAATTTAGAGCGAAACAAATCTTTGAATGGTTATATGAAAAACGAGTAGATAGCATTGATGAAATGACAAATTTGTCTAAAGAGCTAAGAGCACTTTTGAAAGACCATTTTGCAATGACAGTGATGACTACAGTAGTTAAACAAGAAAGTAGAGACGGAACGATTAAGTTTTTATTTGAATTACAAGATGGTTACACGATTGAAACAGTATTAATGAGACATGAATATGGGAACTCCGTATGTGTTACTACTCAAGTGGGTTGCCGTATAGGTTGTACATTCTGTGCATCCACATTAGGTGGCCTAAAGCGTAATTTAGAAGCGGGAGAAATTGTATCTCAGGTACTCACTGTCCAAAAAGCATTAGATGAAACCGATGAACGTGTATCACAAATTGTAATCATGGGAATTGGTGAGCCATTTGAAAACTATGATGAAATGATGGACTTTTTAAAGATTGTTAACCATGATAATGGTTTAAATATAGGTGCGCGTCATATTACTGTTTCTACTTCTGGTATTATACCTAGAATTTATGATTTTGCTGACGAAGATATTCAAATAAATTTTGCAGTAAGCTTACATGGTGCTAATGACGAAATTCGTTCTCGTTTAATGCCTATTAATCGAGCGTATAATGTTGAAAAATTAATGGAAGCCATTAAATATTATCAAGAAACAACAAATAGACGTATTACATTTGAATATGGACTGTTTGGAGGAGTCAACGACCAAGTTGAACATGCAAGAGAATTAGCACATTTAATCCAAAAATTAAACTGTCATGTGAATTTAATACCTGTAAACCATGTACCAGAAAGAAATTACGTTAAGACACCTAAAGAGGATATTTTTAAATTTGAGAAAGAATTAAAGAGACTAGGTATTAATGCAACAATAAGAAGAGAACAAGGTGCTGATATCGATGCAGCATGTGGTCAATTAAGAGCTAAGGAACGAAAAGTAGAAACGAGGTAATAGTATGCTAAAAGCACAATTTTTTACTGACACAGGTCAATATCGTGATAAGAACGAAGATGCAGGTGGTGTGTTCTTTAATCAAACAGAACAACAATTACTTGTACTCTGTGATGGTATGGGTGGACATTTAGCAGGAGAAGTAGCAAGTCAATTTGTGACAGATGAGTTGCAACGTCGTTTTGAAGAAGAAAATTTAATTGAACCTAACCAAGCTGAAGATTGGCTGAGAACCACACTAAAAGCGATTAACCGTGAATTATATCAACTCTCAGTTGACAATGCAGACTATCATGGTATGGGAACAACTTGTGTTTGTGCACTTGTATTTGATGATTATGTCGTTGTCGCAAATATTGGTGATTCAAGAGGATATTTGATTAATAGTAGAGAAATTGAACAAATTACAAATGATCATTCCTTCGTTAATCACTTAGTAATGATTGGGCAAATTAGTGTCGAAGAAGCATTTAATCATCCCCAAAAGAATATCATTACAAAAGTCATGGGTACGGATAAAGTAGTAACACCAGATATTTTTGTAAAAAGAACCAATTTTTATGATTTTCTATTATTAAATTCGGATGGATTAACAGACTTTGCAAGAAATCAAATGATTCAAGAAGAATTAATGCAAGAAAATGATCTAGAAACACATGGTCGGAATCTTATTGAATTAGCATTATCACAAGAAACAAATGATAATGTAAGCATTGTTTTAGCAGAAATTGAAGGAGATAAGGTATGATTGGAAAATTAATAAGCGAACGTTATAAAGTGATAAAAAAGCTTGGCGGCGGTGGCATGAGCACGGTTTATTTGGCTGATGACACTATTTTGAATCGCAATGTAGCAATCAAAGCTATTAGGATACCTTCTGGTGAAAAAGAAGAAACAATAAAGCGTTTTGAGCGTGAAGTTCACAACTTAACACAACTTTCACATAAACATATCGTTAATGTTTTTGATGTTACTGAAAATGATGAAAATTTCTTTTTAGTGATGGAATACATAGAAGGTCCCACTTTATCAGAATATATTCAACAACATCGACCTTTAGACATCAAAACTGTAATCAAATTTACTGAACAAATTATTGAAGGAATAAAGCATGCACATGATACAAAAATTGTTCATCGTGATGTAAAGCCTCAAAATATTTTGGTGAATCATGATCAAACATTAAAAATATTAGATTTTGGTATTGCTAAAGCATTAAGTGAAACAACGATGACTCAAACAAATCATGTTTTAGGTACAGTTCAATACCTTTCTCCTGAACAAGCTCGCGGTGATGCAACAGATAACGGTACGGATATATATTCTATTGGTGTTGTGCTTTATGAAATGTTAGTAGGGCAACCTCCATTTTCAGGTGAAACAGCAGTAAGCATTGCTATAAAGCATATTCAAGATCCGATGCCTAATGTTTCTAATAAACGTTCTGAAGTACCACAATCACTGAGCAATGTCGTGCTAAAAGCTACTGAAAAAGATAAGAATGATCGTTATCAAACAGTTCAAGAAATGCAAGATGACTTGTCTACTGTGCTGTCAAAAGAGCGAGAGAATGAATCACCATATCATTCTGTTGATGCTGACACTAAAACGGTTCCTATTGATAAAAATGAAATAGCTAATCAGACACGTGCTGAAGATAAATCAAAAAGCATGAATCAAACCATGCAAATTCCAATTGTTAATCAACAATATTTTCAATCAAATGAGGAACAATTATATGCGATGCCTCCGAAAAAAAGATCAAAAAAGAAAAAGTTTTTCTATGGTTTAATCATCGTACTACTTTTATTTGGACTTTTTGGTTTCATGGCTATGGGAATGTTTGGTAATAAATATTTAGAAACACCTAATTTAATAGGTAAAACTGAAAAAGAAGCAGAAGGTATTTTAAAAGATAACAAACTAGAATTAGGCAAAACTACAAGAGCATACAGTGATAAGTATCCGGAGAATAAAATTATTAAAACAACACCAGGAAAAGGTGAGCGTTTAGAACAGCAAAGTAAAGTAGACATTGTATTATCAAAAGGTCCTAAAACTGCAGAAATGCCAAATTTATATGGCTTACCAAAATCAGAAGCGTTAAATAAATTAAAAAAACTAGGAATTGATGATGCTAAAGTTGACCAATCTTATACAAAACAAAATGTTGCTAAAGGTTTAATTGAAGCACAAAGTATTTCACCAGGAGACAGAGTGAAAATCAATGATAGTGATATTAAATTGACTGAATCGTTAGGTGTTAAACAAGTTTATGTGGATGATTATGAGAAAAAATCGTTTAAGACTGCTAAATCCGAGCTGGAATCTAAAGGGTTTAAAGTAGCTACTGTAGAAAAACGCTCTGATAAAACAGTTAAAAAGGATAATGTCATTAGTCAATCACCTAAAGGCGAAGAAGTAGATGAAGGTTCTACTATAGAATTTGTGGTATCCACAGGTGAACCGAAATCATCAGAGAAAAAAGATGATAAAGATTCTGATGAGCAAGAAGATAAGTCATCTAAAGAAGATGAAAAATCACAAACTAAAACATATACAGAAACCTATCAAGTTCCCTATACGGGTGATGATGATGAAAGTCAAGAAGTGAAGGTATATGTGAGAGATAAAGATGACAAAGGATCGTCAGCTGCACAAAGCTTTAAAATTAAAGATGACAAAACTGTAACCATTCCGATGACTATTGAAAAAGGAGAGACGGCTGGTTATACCATTCGAGTTGATGGTAAGGTTGTAGCTGATAAAGATATTCCTTACGATTTTTAGCGCAACTTAACGAATGGAGCAAAGCGAAGAGAGTTTAGTTGCGCTTATGCAGAAGCCAAAGGCTTCAGCGAACCGAAAGGCGAATGGAGCAAAGCGAAGAGAGTTTAGTTGCGCTTATGCACAGCGTACTGCTTTTAAAAAACGTTTATAACAGAGTGTTATTTCTACGATTGCTCGTAGTTATAATGCTCTGTTATTTATTTTTAACTGAAATAGTCTCAAATCGTATTTAAATTAAAAAGCCTTTGCTATAATATAGTATGTAAAGCTTTAAAAAGAGGGGTGCCTAAGTGAAAACAGGACGCATCATAAAATCATTAAGTGGTGTATATCGTGTAGATGTAAATGGAGAAATGTATGACACAAAACCACGTGGATTATTTAGAAAAAATAAATTTTCGCCTATAGTTGGTGATGTTGTAGATTTTGAAGTTGAAAATATTACAGAGGGCTATATTCACCATGTTCATGAACGAAAAAATGAATTAAAAAGACCACCAGTTAGCAATGTTGATCATCTTGTATTAGTGATGAGTGCAGTAGAGCCTGAATTTTCAACTCAGTTATTGGATAGATTTTTAGTAATAGCACATTCTTATCATATGAGACCTCGCATATTAGTAACAAAACGGGATATTACTTCACCTAACATGCAAAATACAATATTGCAGACACTAAAAGTTTATGAAAAGATGGGATATAATACACAATTTATAAGTGTTGAAGACCATATTGGTGAGGTTTTCACACAATGGGGTGAAGGACTAGTGGTATTAAGCGGTCAGTCAGGTGTAGGGAAATCTACGTTATTAAATAAATATTTTCCAGAATTGGATATTGAAACGCAACATATATCTAAAGCCTTAAATAGAGGAAGACATACTACAAGACATGTAGAGTTATTTGAACGAGAAAATGGCTTTATAGCTGATACGCCTGGATTTAGTGCGCTAGATTTTAATCATATTCAAAAAGATGAAGTGAAACATTATTTCATGGAAATCAATGAATATGGCGAACAATGTAAATTTAGAGACTGCAACCATATAAACGAACCCAAATGTAACGTTAAAAATGAAATAGAAAAAGGAAATATAGCTCATTTTAGATATGAGCATTATTTACAATTATTTAAAGAAATTGCAAACAGAAAGGAAAGATATTAAGTGGCAAAATTATATCCATCATTATTATCAGCTGATTTTTTACAATTACAAAAGGAATTAAAGGCTTTGGAAGATGCAGGTGTTGATGGTGTGCACTTTGATGTGATGGACGGTCAATTTGTTCCAAACATTTCAATTGGATTACCTATATTAGAAGCAGTTAGGAAGGGTACTGATTTACCAATAGATGTACATTTAATGATAGAAGAACCTGAAAAATATGTAGAGCTTTTTGCAACGCAAGGAGCAGATATGATTTCAGTACATGTAGAAGCAACGCCACATATTCACAGAGTGATACAACAAATTAAAAAGACAAATGTAAAAGCTGGTGTAGTCATTAACCCAGGTACATCGGTTGATGCGATTATTCCAGTATTGAAAATGGTGGATTATGTACTTGTCATGACAGTCAATCCTGGATTTGGTGGACAAACTTTCATTCAAGAAAGTATTGATAAATTAGATCAACTTGACAAGATGAAGAAAGAATTAAATTTATCATTTGAAATTGAAGTTGATGGTGGTATTAACGAAGAAACAGTTGCAACTGTAATCGAACACGGTGCTACTATGTTAGTAGCTGGTTCATATTTCTTTAAACAAAAGGATTATAAACAAGTGACGCAAACATTGAAAGGTTGAAGTCAATGAAAGTCAATTTATTATGCGGTGCAAGAAATTTACCAGAAAACATTTTACAAAATAAAACAAATGAGGCATGGATAGGGATTGATCGAGGTGCATTAATCTTGATTGAATCAGGGATTATGCCACAATTTGCAGTCGGTGATTTTGATTCAATAACTAAAGAAGAAAAGGATTATTTGACTGAAAAATTAGCAATTAATCCATATAATTCTGAAAAAGATGACACTGATTTAGCATTAGGTATCGAACAAGCTATAAGTTCAGGTTATAGTGAAATATGTGTTTACGGTGCAACCGGAGGGCGTTTAGACCATTTTATGGGTGCAATGCAAATATTAGAAAAGCCAGAATATACAAAAAAACAAATTAATATTAAAATCATTGATCAACAAAATGAAATTTCATATCTATCTGCTAAAGACTATAATATCGATAGAGATTTAAATTACCCATATATATCATTTATTCCTATTGCATATCCCACAGTTATTTCATTAATCAATTTTAAATATGAATTGAAACAAGCATCTTTACAGCTAGGTTCTACATTGACAATATCTAATGAATTAATAAAACCACAGGGCATTGTTTCTATACATTCAGGTAGCGTGTTAATGATTAAAAGTAAAGATTGATACATCGTAGTAAATTTAATTTCAAACAAAAAAAAGACCAATCCTCCACATAAGGATTGGTCTTTTTCGTGCATTATATTTATTAAACTCTAGTTACTTTACCAGATTTTAAAGCACGTGCAGAAACCCAAACTTTTTTAGGTTTTCCGTCTACAAGAATTCTAACTTTTTGAAGGTTAGCATTCCATCTTCTTTTAGAAGAATTTAAAGCGTGTGAACGATTGTTTCCAGTTGAAGCTTTGCGACCTGTTACGAAACATTGTTTGCCCATGAAAGTACCTCCTTTAATAAATATAAATACACATATCTACTACATACTTGAATAATGTACCACATAAAAAAAATAATGGCAATAAAATGAAAAAAATTTCTTTACATAGCTTCTACTTTTGTTACACTCATTTTATGATATAATTGTAAACTATGGATAATATTGTATTTTTTAATCTTAATAAAAAGTTTTAAAGTATCAAAAATAAAGTAAGAACCATAAACTAGGAGGCCCAATAAAATGACATTAGAAATTACAAATGATTATGGTAGCATAGACATTTCAAACGAAGTAATAGCTTCAGTTGTGGGTAGTAAAGCAGTAGAATGTTATGGCATTGTAGGAATGGCTTCTAGACAACAAGTAAGAGATGGAATTGCTGAAATATTAGGCTATGAAAATTATGCAAAAGGCATTGTTGTGAGAGAAGAAAATAGTGTGTTGGATGTTGATATGTACATTATTGTAAGTTATGGTACGAAGATATCAGAAGTTGCAAGCAATGTTCAATCAACTGTCAAATATACATTAGAACAAACATTAAAAGTTAAAGTAAATTCAATTAATATATTTGTACAAGGCGTACGAGTGGATAATGGCAAGAAAAACTAGGAGGACATAACGAGATGGTTAGTAAAATAAATGGTAAATTATTTGCCGAAATGATTATTCAAGGGGCACAAAATTTATCTAATCATTCAGATTTAGTAGATTCATTAAATGTATACCCGGTTCCAGATGGTGATACTGGGACAAATATGAACTTAACTATGACATCAGGTAGAGAAGCTGTAGAAGAGAATTTATCTCAACATATAGGTGAGTTAGGTAAAACCTTTTCAAAAGGTTTATTAATGGGTGCACGAGGTAATTCTGGTGTTATTTTATCACAACTTTTTAGAGGCTTTAGTAAAAATTTAGAAGAATTTAGTGAAATTAATGCGCAACAATTAGCAGACAGTTTTAAAGCTGGTGTTGACACTGCATACAAAGCAATTATGAAACCAGTAGAAGGTACAATTTTAACTGTTGCTAGAGATGCTGCGGATGCAGGTATACAAAAGGCACAGGAAACAGAAGATTGCATTGAACTTGTGACATATATTATAGAACAAGCTCATATTTCTTTAGAAAATACGCCTAATTTATTACCTGTATTAAAAGAAGTTGGTGTAGTTGACAGTGGCGGTAAAGGATTAGTCATCGTTTATGAAGGTTTTCTAAAAGCGTTAAAAGGTGAAACTGTAACTGCAGAAACTCCAAAATTAGATACAGAAACTTTAGTAAATGAAGAACATGACTTCCACGGTGTGATTAATACTGAAGATATTGTTTATGGGTATTGTACCGAAATGATGGTTCGTTTTGGAGTTAATAAAAAAGTATTCGATGAAAATACTTTTAGAGAAGAGATGAGCCAATTTGGTGATTCTTTATTAGTTATTAATGATGATGAAATTGTAAAAGTTCATGTACATACTGAAAAACCCGGAGATGTTTTTAATTACGGTCAGCAATACGGTGAATTAATTAAACTAAAAGTTGAGAATATGCGTGAACAACATCGTGAAGTTGTAAAAAAAGAACAAAAAGGTACAAATGCACAACAATCTAATCAAGAAACTTCAACAGTAGACACTGCAGTCATCGCTATATCTATGGGAGAAGGCATATCTGAATTGTTTAAATCCATGGGTGCGACACATTTAATAAGTGGTGGCCAGACAATGAATCCGTCTACAGAAGATATTGTAAAAGTGATTGAACAATCACAATGTAAACGTGCAATCATCTTACCAAATAATAAAAATATTATGATGGCGAGTGAACAGGCTGCAACAATCGTAGATGCTGAAGCTGTTGTCATTCCTACGAAATCTATACCACAGGGAATAGCTGCATTATTTAACTTTGATGAATCCGACGAGCTAACTGACAATAAAGCACGTATGGTTGAATCATTAGAAGTGATAGCGTCTGGTTCTGTTACTTACGCGGTGAGAGATACTAAAGTTGATGGTGTAGAAATTAAAAAAGATGCATTTATGGGATTAATCGAAGATAAAATTATCACAAGTAATGAAGACGAATTTGAGACAGTTAAGCAACTATTGTCTCAAATGATTACTGATGAAAGTGAAATCATCACTATGATTATCGGTGAAGATGCCAATGGTGATATAACATCCAATGTTGAATCTTGGATTGAAGCAACATATCCAGACATTGAACTAGATCAACATCAAGGTGATCAGCCAGTATATCAATATCTGTTCTCCGTTGAATAATTTTAGTTTGTTGATAATGACAAAAATTTCTATCAATATACGTAATTAGGTATGTTTCATATCTAGTTACGTATATTTATTTTTGAAGTAAAATAAAACATTTGGTAGATTTAAAATTTTTAAAAAGTATATACAAGATTGTTATGTTTAATTTATTAACGTTTATTGTGAAAAATAATTATTTTCACTACTTTTATATGTATATTCAATTCACAATAGTGTGCAATTTGTAACAATTTTAAATTAAAAGCAGTACAACCAAAATTAGTTTATAATGTTAACTTAAATTGTTATAATAATAAAGGTGCAAATAAAATGTAAGCGCAACACTTTAGAATGATTAAAAATAAGGGTGGGGTATCCATTATGAAATATAAAACAGTTTTCGATATAATTGGTCCAACAATGGTTGGTCCATCATCTTCACATACAGCAGGTGCAGTCAGAATTGGGTTAGTAGCTAAAGATTTATTTAATGAAATACCAAAACAAGTTGATATATATTTGTATGGCTCATTTATGGAAACATATAAGGGTCATGGTACTGATGTTGCACTTGTAGGTGGTTTATTAGGATATGATACAGACGATGATCGAATCCAAAAAAGTTTGGAAACTGCTGAAGAAATTGGGATGAAAGTAAATTTTATTGAAATGGCAGAAGAACGTTCTCATCCAAATACTGCAATTATTAATATGAGAGACGGAGAAAAAGAAATTTCTGTTGAAGGTGTATCTATCGGTGGTGGTAAAATAGAGGTTGTTGCAATCAATGGTTTTAGTATTGCAATTAGTGGCAATTATCCAGCACTTTTAGTATTCCATAAAGATACATTCGGTACGATTGGACGCGTAGCTAATATTTTAGGTGATTCCAGTATTAATGTTGGCAGCATGCAAGTTTCAAGAAAAGAAAAAGGTGACCAAGCATTAATGACTTGTGAATTAGATGATGCTATCAATGATGAAATAATAGAAAAAATAAAAAACGTCGATGGTGTAGTGACAGTCTCACTCATGGGCGACGCCTAATGGAGGGTTATCAATGTTTAAAAGTGTGAAAGAACTCATTGAAAAATGTGAGACAGAAAATAAAAAAATATATGAAGTGATGCTCGAGCAAGAAATGGAAGTTACGGGTCTATCAGAAGAAGAAGTATATGCACATATGGATAAGAATTTACAAACTATGGAAAATGCTTTAGATGAAGGCTTAGAAGGTGTTACTTCAACGACTGGTTTAACAGGTGGAGATGCTGTTTTAATCAAAGAATACTTAAAAACAGGTAAATCTTTATCTGGTGCAACATTATTAGACGCTGTGAGTAAAGCAGTAGCAACAAATGAAGTAAACGCTGCAATGGGGAAAATTTGTGCTACACCAACAGCTGGTTCAGCTGGGGTAGTTCCCGGCGTTCTATTTGGTTTGAAACCACGACTAGAACCTACGCGTAAAGATATGTTAAATTTCTTACTTACTTCAGGTGCATTTGGATTTGTTGTAGCAAATAATGCATCGATATCAGGTGCGGCAGGAGGTTGCCAGGCTGAAGTTGGCTCTGCTGCAGCTATGGCAGCAGGTGCAACAGTTGAACTTGCAGGTGGTACACCTCAACAATCTTCTGAAGCTTTTGCAATTTGTTTGAAAAATATGCTAGGTTTAGTATGTGATCCAGTAGCTGGTTTAGTAGAAGTACCTTGTGTAAAAAGAAATGCAGCTGGAGCATCTAATGCAATCGTATCAGCAGATATGGCATTAGCAGGTGTAACTTCTAGAATACCGACAGATGAAGTTATAGAAGCGATGTATAAAATAGGGCAAACGATGCCTTCAGCATTGCGTGAAACTGGTCGTGGAGGTTTAGCAGGTACACCGACAGGACAGCGTTTAAAACAAGAAATATTTGGTGATTAAAATGTCAAAAGTCAATTTAATAGAAAGTCCATTTCCTTTATCTCAAATCAAGGGTTTAGGTCCGAAAAGGTTAGCGGTATTAAATGAATTGAACATTTATACAGTAGAGGATTTAATTTTATATCTACCAACGCGTTATGAAGACAATACTGTAATTGACTTGAATGAAGCAGAAGATCAAGCGATGGTGACTGTTGTTGGGGAAGTATACTCAACACCCACTGTCGCTTTTTTTGGTAGGAATAAATCTAAGCTTACAGTTCATCTAATGGTTAACAATATTGCTGTAAAATGCGTGTTTTTTAACCAACCTTATCTGAAAAACAAATTAGAATTACACCAAACGATTACGATTAAAGGTAAATGGAATAGAAACAAGCAAGAAATCAACGGAAATCGAATGTTTTTTAATCAATCAGCGATGGATGATGTACAATTTGAACCCATTTATCGAATTAAAGAAGGTATAAAGCAAAAACCACTACGTGATATGATTAGGCAAGTATTAGGACATGTCACGATTCATGAATGGATATCAGATTCGTTAAGAGCAAAATATAAATTAGAAACGCTAGAAGATACAATCAAAACATTGCACCTTGCGCCTGATAAAACCTCATTACTCAAAGCTAGAAGAACATACGCATTTATTGAATTATTTATGTTTGAACTAAGAATGCAATGGCTAAATAGATTGGAAAAAATTTCAGATGAGGCAATCGAAATTGATTATGATATTCAATTAGTTAGAAATTTTATAGCAAGTTTGCCATTTGAATTAACCGACGCACAAAAACAAAGTGTCAATGAGATATTTAGAGATTTAAAGGCCCCCATCCGTATGCATAGATTATTACAAGGTGATGTTGGCTCAGGGAAAACAGTAGTAGCTGCAATTTGTATGTATGCATTAAAAACGGCAGGTTATCAATCTGCTTTAATGGTACCTACGGAAATACTTGCCGAGCAGCACGCTGAAAGTCTTGCGGAGATATTTGGTGACAGAATGAATATTGCTTTACTAACAGGTTCAGTTAAAGGGAAAAAGCGCAGAATTTTGTTGGAACAACTTGAGCAAAATGAGATAGATTGCATTATTGGAACACATGCGCTTATTCAAGATGATGTTGTGTTTAATAATGTCGGTCTTGTAATTACAGACGAACAGCATCGTTTTGGTGTCAATCAACGACAATTGTTGAGAGAGAAGGGTGCTATGACAAATGTTTTGTTTATGACAGCGACACCTATTCCACGTACATTAGCGATTTCAGTTTTTGGAGAGATGGATGTATCCTCAATCAAACAGTTACCAAAAGGTAGGAAACCTATTATAACTTCTTGGTCTAAGCATGAAGCATATGAAAGTGTATTAAAACAAATGTCTGCTGAATTAAAAAAAGGTAGACAAGCATATGTGATTTGTCCATTGATAGAAAGTTCAGAGCATTTAGAAGATGTACAAAATGTTGTTGAATTATTTGAGTCTTTACAAGTTTATTATGGTACTGAAAAAGTTGGATTACTTCATGGTAAATTAACTTCTGAAGAAAAAGATCAAGTGATGCAACAATTTAGTAAGCACGAAATTGATATATTAGTGTCTACAACTGTTGTAGAAGTGGGCGTTAATGTACCAAATGCAACATTTATGATGATTTACGATGCAGATCGTTTTGGATTATCGACTTTGCACCAATTAAGAGGACGTGTTGGTAGAAGTGAACATCAAAGCTATTGTGTATTAATCGCTTCTCCTAAAACAGAAACAGGAATAGAACGTATGAATGTAATGACCCAAACAACAGATGGCTTTGAATTAAGTGAACGCGACTTAGAAATGAGAGGACCTGGTGATTTCTTTGGTGTAAAACAAAGTGGATTACCTGATTTCTTAGTAGCCAATGTAGTTGAAGATTACAAAATGTTAGAAGTAGCAAGAGATGAGGCAGCAGAATTAATACAATCTGGTGCATTTTTTGAAGATGAGTATCAAAGGTTAAGAACTTTTGTAGAAGATAATTTACTATATACAAGCTTCGATTAACCAAATAATATAAAAAAACAGCAATTTAGTACGGGTTTCGCTAAACTGCTGTTTTTTTATATTTACTAATCAACCCCTACATCAGTCCACGCTTGATCTATGGACTTTGATTCGGTACTATCATGACCATATAATTCATCTGAAGCTTGTTTTAAAGCAATTTTAGCATCAGAAAATTCAGCGTTGGATGTCAAATATTGCGTTAATGCTAGATAGTATATTTGTTCAGCCTTATCTTTACCAATAGATTGTATAGTAAGATATGCTGCTTTGTTTGGAATACCACTATTAATATGAACACCACCATTATCTTCAGAGCCAGTATAAAATTGGTCCATATGTGCTGGTTGATCATATTTTTCTGGATTTTTTAAGCTTCTTAACGCATCACCATCTTGTTTGGGTGTATATACATCTTCACCCATTAACCAGTTATCAGGATCTATAAAATATCCAAAAACATCTGAAAAAGATTCGTTGAGCGCACCAGATTGGTTTGCATATTCTAAATTAGCAGTTCTTTCTGTCACTGCATGCGTTAATTCATGAGCGACAATATCTTTAGCGCCTGATAAAGGATTAAATGTTTGACCATCACCATCACCATAAACCATATATTGTCCAGTCCATGCAGCATTATTATAGTTCTTATCAAAGTGTACGATAGAATTAATGTCAGCAGCATTACCGTCGTAACTATTTCTGCCGTGCGTATTTAAATAATAATCATAAACTGCTTTTGCGTAATAGTGTGCATCGACGCCCGGACGTTGTTGTTTTTCATCAAAATGTTTTGAATCGTGAGTGATAGGAGAAAATCGATCAATGGTTTCATCGGCACTTTTAGTATTAATATGCGCATCTGTAGTTGTATCATTTAAAGTATATTGTCCACCGTTACTAGAAACGTTAAGTGGTGATTTTTTATCCCCGTTCACTCCGATACCAGAACCTTCTTCCGAAGCATGTTCAATCACATTTTGTTTTTTTAATATTTCCCCAGTACTAGCATCCACTTGTATTTGCCAATGCGCAAGTTTTGGAGATACGTAATTTAATTCAATATTATGTATAAATCTTTCTTTTTCACTATTAATATCTAATTTGTTTTTAGACACTATTTTAAAGCCATCTATGTTTGCAACATCATTACTTTTTTTACCAATCGCTTTAAAGGCTAATTTTTCTGCTTGAGAAGATGAAATGTTTACTTTGTTTTTAACGTCGATATGTTGTCTGTGTATATGCCCATTAATGAGTGATACCTTACCATCTCGGTTGACATGGACTTTTATCGTACTATCATCTGCTAATACATTATTGATTTTTGGCTTTAATTCATAATGCGAAACGCCAGTTGAATCAGTATTGCTATTGATTACTTTATATTGTTTGAAAGCATTTTTATTAATTGATTCCGTTTTCGTTTTATTATTATTGTTAAGCATAGACGTAGCATTGTTTTGAAGGTAATTTTCTACATCTATTTTATTGGAAATTTCTGTTTCAGTTGAACTTTCTAAGCGTTCAGGAATGATACTATTTAGTTCTTTTGCGTTGGACTGAGTAGAGATAGCTGCAAAAAATGTTGCTGATAGTAATGTATTGGTCACTACTTTTTTCAATGTTTTCAACCCCTTTGAATTGGAATGTATGATCTATTTATTTCTTAAAAATTTCTTGATAGTTAAGAATTTTTAAAATTATACATATTATTTTTATATAATTTAACATACTATTATTTTTAATTATATATTAACTACAAAAAACTTTTTTATTTTAACAATAAAGATGCTCAGTTTTAACTGATATATTATAGAAAGTCTTATGTTTTTAGTTGAGCAATTGAAATAGAAAGTGTTATGATATGTGAGGAATGTTTAAGACTTGGTACTAAAATTGGGGAGTAGTAAACTATGAAATTAAAAAAACAAGAACGTCGTGAAGCAATTAAAAAAGAAATAGAAAAAAATCCCTTTATTACTGATCTTGATTTAAGTAGTCTTTTTTCAGTCAGTATCCAAACAATAAGATTGGACCGTACACACTTAAATATTCCTGAGTTGAGAAAAAGAATAAAATCCGTTGCTCGAAAAAATTACGAAAGTATTCGGTCTATTGACGGAAGTGAAATCATAGGTGATGTGATTAACGTAGAACCTGATCATCAAGCAACATCTCTGATTAATATTGATGAAGATTCAGTATTTACAAGAAATAAGATTGCCAGAGGTCATGTGTTGTTTGCACAGGCCAATTCATTATGTGTGGCACTTATACATAAACCAATCGTTTTAACTAAAGAAAGTAACGTTTCATTTTTAAAACAAGTTAAATTAAATGATACGGTACGTGCTGAAGCACAAGCTGTTGAAATAACTAATAAATATTTTAAGATAAAAGTAAGTTCGTATGTCAAAGATACTTTAGTATTTAGAGGTACCTTCAAAATGTATTATACAAGTGAGGATGAACAAAATGGTTAAAATAGCTATCGACATGATGGGTGGCGATGATGCGCCCGGCATCGTTTTAGAAGCTGTTGAAAAAGCGGTCAATGATTTTAAAGATTTAGAAATTATATTATTTGGTGATCAAAATAAATGTAATATTAACCACGGTCGAGTGGAAGTGCGTCACTGTACAGAAGCAATAACGATGGAAGATGAACCTGTAAGAGCAATTAAACGAAAAAAAAATAGTTCCATGGTGCGCATGGCTGAAGCAGTAAAATCTGGAGAAGCGGATGGTTGTGTATCAGCTGGGAATACAGGTGCTTTAATGTCAGCAGGATTATTTATAGTTGGTAGGATTAAAGGTGTTGAAAGACCAGCCTTAGTGCTTACTTTACCGACTGTCTCAGGTAAAGGTTTTGTATTTATGGATGTTGGTGCAAATGCAGATGCTAAAGCAGAACATTTATTGCAATATGCGCAATTAGGCAATATTTATGCACAAAAAATACGTAATATTGAACAACCTTCTGTAGCATTACTTAATATAGGAACTGAAGCAGCCAAAGGGAATACATTAACTAAAAAAGCATTTAATCTAATGGAAGAACAACAAGATTTTTATTTTGCTGGTAATGTTGAAGCTAAAGTATTAATGGATGATGCTGCAGATGTCGTTGTTACGGATGGGTATACTGGGAATATGATTTTAAAAAATCTAGAAGGTGTAGCAAAATCTATAGGAAAAATGTTGAAAACCACACTTTTAAGTAATTTTAAAAATAAGTTGGCAGCATTAGTCTTGCGTAAAGATTTAAATGAGATAACTACAAAAATGGACTATGCAGAATACGGTGGCTCAGTTTTACTGGGATTGAATGGTATCGTTGTTAAAGCGCATGGTAGTTCTAATGCCAAGGCATTTTATTCAGCAATTCGTCAAGCTAAGGTTGCCGGAGAATTAAATATAGTAGATACAATGAGAGAAACGGTGGGGTCAAAAAATGGGTAAAACAGCGATTATCTTTCCTGGACAAGGGTCACAAAAAGTAGGTATGGCTAGTGATTTGTTTAATGAAAATGATGCAGCAACATCAATTCTAAATGAAGCGCAAGTACAATTGGATTTTGATATTTTAGAAACAATGTTTGAAGATGCCGAAGATAAGTTAGGCCAAACTGAAAATACACAACCAGCATTACTTACGCATAGCACTGCACTATTAAAGGCGTTAAATCAGATCAATGCAGATTATACAATGGGGCATAGCTTAGGTGAATACGCAAGTTTAGTAGCGAGCGGTGTATTAAAGTTTGAAGATGCGGT
This sequence comes from Staphylococcus sp. GDY8P45P, assembly GCF_017892745.1. Classification (NCBI taxonomy): domain Bacteria; kingdom Bacillati; phylum Bacillota; class Bacilli; order Caryophanales; family Staphylococcaceae; genus Staphylococcus; species Staphylococcus sp. GDY8P45P. The sequence continues at coordinate 24,726 of NZ_JAESLS010000006.1, forward strand.
AAAAATAGTACGTAAACGTGGACAATTAATGTCAGCAGCTTTTCCTGATGGTGTTGGTAGCATGGCGGCTGTACTAGGTTTAAATTACAGTGAAGTTGATGATATTTGTAAACAACTTTCAACAGAAGACGAAATCATAGAACCTGCTAATATAAATGCACCTGGACAAATTGTGGTTTCAGGACATAAAACTTTGATAGATCAACTCGTTGCTGAAGGAAAATCTATGGGTGCTAAACGTGTGATGCCTTTAGCCGTTTCTGGACCATTTCATTCATCAATGATGCAAGTCATTGAATCAGATTTTGCAAATTATATCGAGCAATTTGAGTGGAACGATGCGCATTATCCAGTTGTTCAAAATGTAAATGCTAAAGGTGAAACAGACGCTAAAATAATTAAATCAAATATGATTAAGCAATTATATTCTCCGGTTCAATTTATAGATTCTACAAAATGGTTACTCGACCAAGGTGTAGATCATTTTATAGAAATTGGACCAGGTAAAGTGCTTTCAGGTCTAATTAAAAAAATAAATAGAGATGTTAAACTCACTTCAATTCAAACATTAGAAGACGTAAAAGGGTGGAATGAAAATGACTAAAAATGCATTAGTAACTGGGGCATCTAGAGGTATCGGTCGTAGTATAGCAATTCAATTAGCTGAAGAAGGTTATAACGTAGCAGTAAATTTTGCAGGTAATAAAGAAAAAGCAGAAGCTGTAGTAGCAGAAATCAAAGCTAAAGGTGTAGAAAGTTTTGCAATTCAAGCTAATGTTGCCAATGGTGATGAAGTAAAAGCAATGATTAAAGAAGTTGTAAGCCAATTTGGTACAGTCGATGTATTAGTTAACAATGCAGGTATAACTAGAGATAATTTATTGATGCGTATGAAAGAAAGTGAATGGGATGACGTTATCGATACTAATTTAAAAGGTGTATTTAACTGTATTCAAAAAGTAACACCACAAATGTTACGACAAAGAAGTGGTTCAATCATCAATTTATCTAGCGTAGTTGGTGCAGTCGGTAATCCTGGTCAAGCAAACTATGTGGCGACAAAAGCAGGCGTTATTGGTTTGACTAAATCTGCTGCGAAGGAATTAGCTTCAAGAAATATTACAGTTAACGCTGTTGCACCAGGATTTATTGTTTCTGACATGACAGATGCGTTAACAGATGATTTAAAAGATCAAATGCTTCAACAAATTCCATTATCAAGATTCGGTGAAGATACTGATATTGCAAATACAGTGGCGTTTTTAGCTTCAGACAAAGCAAAATATATTACTGGTCAAACAATACATGTTAATGGTGGCATGTTCATGGAATAGTGTTAACGTGTGAAAAACACCATTTTAACATTACTTGATGTGTCTTATATATGTATGTCATGCTTTAAGTATGTAATTCGTCGAAATACTACTTGTATTTCAATGGATAAAATGGGAAAATATAAAAGTCTATCATAGACTTTTAAAAGGAGGTGAATCGACGTGGAAAACTTCGACAAAGTAAAAGATATCATCGTTGACCGTTTAGGTGTTGACGCTGAAAAAGTAACTCAAGATGCATCTTTCAAAGATGATTTAGGCGCTGACTCACTTGATATTGCTGAATTAGTTATGGAATTAGAAGACGAATTTGGTACTGAAATTCCAGATGAAGAAGCTGAAAAAATCAACACAGTTGGTGACGCAGTTAACTTTATCAATAGTATGGAAAAATAATAAACCAATATCTGAGTCGTGGATTTTACGGCTCAGATTTTTTTCTATTAAAAATGGTTAATTTCAGCAATAATATTATGAGTATTCGTTAAAAAAGTTAAGTGTACGATATATGATAAAATGAACGTATTATTAGCAGTTTTCCCTTTTGTTTTATAATAAATTCACGTAAAATATAAAGGCATAAGTATATACAAAATTACATTAGATTGAGGTGGAAAAGTATTGACGAATCATAAAAAGAAAGAAATGGTTCATGCATTCCAAGAAAAGTTTTCCAAAAAAATGCAAGAATTAAATTTGAATTTTAATCAGGTAAATTTATACCAACAAGCATTTTCGCATTCGAGCTTCATTAATGACTTTAACATGGACAGATTAGATCATAATGAACGTTTAGAGTTTTTAGGAGATGCGGTATTAGAATTGACGGTTTCACGCTATTTGTTTGATAAATATCCAGAGTTACCTGAAGGTAATTTAACTAAAATGCGTGCGACAATTGTTTGTGAGCCTTCACTTGTAATATTCGCGAATAAAATTGCATTACACGACCTTATCTTATTAGGTAAAGGAGAAGAAAAAACAGGTGGCAGAACAAGGCCTTCACTCGTATCAGATGCATTTGAAGCTTTTGTAGGTGCATTATATTTAGACCAAGGACTAGCCGCTGTTTGGAAATTTGCTGAAAATGTGATTTTTCCATTTGTTGAAGGAGATAAACTTGATGGCGTCGTTGATTTTAAAACACAGTTTCAAGAATATGTGCATCAACAAAACAAAGGTGACGTTACTTATCGTTTAATAAATGAAGAAGGGCCTGCACATCATCGTTTATTTACGTCGGAAGTCATCTTAGAAAACAAGCCAGTTGCGATTGGCAAAGGCAAAACGAAAAAAGAATCGGAACAGCAAGCAGCAGAAAGTGCATATAAACTTTTGAAAAATAAAGAAGTTTAATAACAGTGCAATTGTTTAGTGTGATATAGCTCACACGTGATTTATCGCATATTGTACAAAATTGTAATTTATGTAGCATGAGTTAAGAACTGATGTAAAAGTATTTCTAAGAGATTAGTCTATAATGCATTTATTACATGTCTTTAATTGTGGATATTATTTGGTGGAAATGTAATAACTGCAAGTCGTTGTGCCAAATTTATTGATGCACTAATCATATAGAAGCGAGAGCATGAGCATAACTGTATTGCGTAGTTTTTATCTCGCATCTGAGAAACACTTTAAAGGAGAATAGCATGGTATATTTGAAATCTATTGATGCCTTTGGATTTAAATCATTTGCTGAACATACAAATGTACAGTTTGATGAAGGTGTCACGGCAATAGTTGGACCTAATGGTAGTGGTAAGAGTAATATTACAGATGCAATAAAGTGGGTATTGGGCGAACAATCCGCGAAATCATTGCGTGGCGCTAAAATGGAAGATATTATTTTTTCTGGTGCAGAGCATAGAAAAGCTCAAAATTTTGCTGAAGTAAAATTAAAATTAGATAATAGTACAGGTAAATTAAATGTTGATACAGAAGAATTAGTAGTCACTCGCCGTTTATATAGAAGTGGGGAAAGTGAATATTATTTAAATAATGACCGGTCACGACTTAAAGATATTATAGAATTATTTTTAGATTCGGGATTAGGAAAAGAAGCATTCAGTATAATATCTCAAGGTCGCGTTGATGAAATTCTTAATGCAAAGCCAATTGATAGAAGACAAATATTGGAAGAATCTGCAGGTGTATTAAAATATAAAAAAAGAAAGGCAACTTCTGTGCAAAAATTAGATCAAACAGAAGACAACCTGACGCGTGTAGAAGATATTTTATTTGATTTAGAAGGTCGTGTCGAACCATTACGAGAAGAAGCTGCAATAGCAAAAGAATATAAACACTTATCTAATGAGATGGAAAAAAGTGATGTGCTAGTCACTGTTTATGATATTGAGCAATATAATCAAAATATTTATGAGCTAGACGAAAATCTCAATCGCTTAAAAAGTCAACAAGCTTCAAAAGATGCAGAAAAGGTACAACACACACAATCATTAAATCAATATAAATCTGAACGTCAACAATTAGACGAAACAATCGAATCTTTAAATTTTAAACTGGTTAAAGCAACTGAAGAAGTTGAAAAATTTGCTGGACAGTTAAATGTGTTAGAGGAACGTAAGAAAAATCAATCACAAACTAATGCACGATTTGAAGAAGAACAAGAAAGTCTAGAGACACAAGTCACAAATATAAAGCAAGAGCAAGCAGAAGTGAAAGACCAAATAAAACATTTAAAATCCAAACAAACAGATTTAAATGAAGAGATACAACAATATGAGTCACAGCTTTATGTATCCGATGAACAACATGATGAAAAGTTAGAGTCAATAAAAGATAAATACTATCAACTTATGTCAGAACAATCAGATGTCAATAATGATATTCGTTTTTTAGAGCATATGATTCAAGAAAATGAAACGAAACAATCACGATTAGATTCACGCTTGTTAGATGCTTATAAAGATTTGAAAAATATTCAAAATCAAATTACTGAAACTGAGAAACAAAGTACCATCGCGAAAAAAGAGTTGAAAAAAGCGGAAAGTGATTTAGCATCTTATGAGAAAAAACTAACACAACTTAAAAATCAACAAAATGAATACGAAGAGAAATTACACCAAGCATACAGATTTAATGAAAAATTAAAATCACGTATCGACAGTTTAGCGACACAGCAAGAAGAATATAGTTATTTTTTCAATGGTGTCAAACACATACTGAAAATGAAAGATAATAAACTTTCTGGCATCCGTGGCGCAGTCGCAGAAGTCATCCATGTGCCTTCGAATTTAACGAAAGCAATTGAAACGGCATTAGGTGCTTCACTGCAACATATCATTGTGGATTCTGAAAAAGATGGTCGTCAAGCAATACAATATTTAAAACAAAATGGTCTTGGAAGAGCTACATTTTTACCATTAAATGTCATTCAACCTCGTAATGTTGCAAGCGATATTTTGAATATAGCAGATAGCTCAACTGGCTTTGTAAACGTTGCTTCAAATGCGATACAAGTTGAAAATGATTATAAACATGTGATTCAAAATTTATTAGGTAATACAATAATTGTAGACAATTTGAAAAATGCTAACGAGTTAGCTAGAAAAATTCGTTATAGAACACGTATCGTAACGTTAGAAGGAGATATTGTAAACCCAGGTGGTTCCATGACTGGTGGTGGTGATCGTAAAACTAAAAGTATTTTATCTCAAAAAGATGAGCTTTCAACAATGCGTGCACAATTAGAAGATTATCAACAACAAACTGTTTCATTCGAAAAACAGTTCCAAGCTATTAAAGAAGAAGCAGATGCGTTAAGTAATACTTATTTTGATACGAGTCAAAACTATAATACGATAAAACAAAACGTACATGAATTTGACTTAGAATTGGATAGATTACGAAAGCAAGAAACACATTTAAAAAATGAGCATGAGGAATTTGAATTTGAGAAAAATGATGGTTACCAAAGCGAAACAAGTAAGCAAACCTTAAACGACAAAAAGGAACAATTAGCAACAATTCAAGCGCAATTGCAAAAATTAGAAGAAGATATTAATATCTATACAAAATTATCAAAAGAAGGTAAAGAGAGTACAACGTTAATACAACAAAAATTACATCAAAAACAATCTGATTTAGCAGTAATTAAAGAAAGACTAAATACTCAAAAGCAAACTGAATCAAGATTAAATCATCAACTTAAACAATTAAAAGAGCAAAAGCAAAAATTGAGTGAACAAATTGAATTATTTAATTCAGATGAAATAACTGGCGAAAAAGCTTTCGAAACGATTCAAAATAATATTGAACAAAGTAAAAATAATAAAGTAAAATTAACTGAAGATTTAGCTACTATTAAATCACAACGTCAAGCTTTGAATGATACAATTGAGACAACAGAACGTAAGTTGGAAGAAGCAAATCAAGATATTTTATCAATTGAAAACCGTTACCAAGATATTAAAGCAGAACAATCTCGTTTAGATGTACTCATTAACCATGCGATAGATCATTTAAGTGAGCAGTATCATCTTACCTTTGAACGAGCGAGTGAATTATATACATTAGAAGAAGATATTGAGAGTTTGCGTAAAAAAGTAAAATTAACGAAGATGTCTATTGAAGAATTAGGACCTGTAAACTTAAATGCGATTGAACAATTTGAAGAAATCAATGAACGTTATACTTTCTTGAATGAGCAACGTGCAGATTTAAGAGCAGCCAAAGCGACATTAGAACAATTAATTGAAGAAATGGATAAAGAAGTTAAGGAACGGTTTAAAGAGACTTTTCATTCCGTACAAGGTCATTTTTCTGAAGTATTTAAATCATTATTTGGTGGGGGACAAGCAGAGCTGCGCTTGACAGATGATGATTATTTATCAGCAGGGGTAGATATTATCGTCCAACCACCAGGTAAAAAACTACAAAATCTATCATTATTAAGTGGTGGAGAACGTGCTTTAAGTGCAATTGCTTTGTTATTCGCAATTTTAAAAGTGAGATCAGCGCCATTTGTGATTTTAGATGAAGTAGAAGCCGCTTTAGATGAAGCCAATGTTATACGTTATGCGCAATATTTAAAAGCATTATCAAGTCAAACTCAGTTTATTGTCATAACACATCGTAAAGGTACGATGGAATTTTCAGATCGTTTATACGGTGTAACGATGCAAGAATCAGGTGTATCAAAATTAGTAAGTGTCAATTTAAATACGATTGATGAAGTCATTAAGGAGGAACAAGTATGAGCTTTTTCAAACGACTAAAAGATAAATTCACAACGTCTACAGAAAATCAAAAACCAGACGAATTAGAGCAAGAACAACAATCTGAATTAGATGTAGAACAATCTCAAACATCTGAAGAACCACAAGAAAAAACAAAACAGCCAAAAAAATTAAAAGAAGCTGATTTTGATGATGACGGATTAATTTCAATTGAGGATTTTGAAGAAATTGAAGCACAGCAATTAGGTGCAAAATTTAGAGCAGGGTTAGAAAAATCTCGCGAAAATTTCCAAGAACAGTTAAATAACTTAATTGCACGTTATCGTAAAGTTGATGAAGATTTCTTTGAAGCATTGGAAGAAATGTTAATAACTGCAGATGTTGGCTTTAATACAGTGATGGAACTCGTAGAAGAATTACGTAACGAAGCTCAGCGACGTAATATTTCAGAAACTGAAGATTTACGTGAAGTTATCGTAGAAAAAATTGTAGATATCTATCATCAAGACGATGAACATTCAGAAGTAATGAACATTGAAAATGAAGGATTAAATGTCATTTTAATGGTAGGTGTGAATGGTGTTGGCAAAACGACAACAATCGGTAAATTAGCACATCGTTATCAAGCTGAAGGTAAGAAAGTGATGCTAGCAGCTGGTGATACTTTTAGAGCTGGCGCTATTGAACAACTCAAAGTATGGGGAGAACGTGTTGGTGTGGAAGTAATGAGCCAAAAAGAAGGTTCAGACCCAGCTGCAGTTATGTATGATGCTATCAATGCAGCTAAAAGTAAGGGCGTTGATATTTTAATTTGTGATACTGCAGGTCGCTTACAAAATAAATCTAATTTAATGAATGAATTAGAAAAAGTAAAACGTGTGATAGGCAGAGCAGTACCAGAAGCGCCCCATGAAGTACTTCTTTGTTTAGATGCTACTACCGGACAAAATGCATTGTCCCAAGCTAAATCATTTAAAGAGGTTACGAATGTGACTGGTATTGTATTAACTAAGCTGGATGGAACTGCAAAAGGCGGTATCGTTTTAGCGATACGTAATGAATTAAAAATACCAGTTAAATATGTTGGCTTAGGTGAAAAATTAGATGATTTACAACCATTTAATCCAGAAAGTTATGTATATGGACTATTTGCTGATATGATTGAACAAAATGTTGATGATACAGAGGCATCTGACGATGGTACAGATAGCACGGATGTGCAGAATGAAGGCAATAAAGATGAGTCAAAATGATTTAATTAAGACAATACGTATGAATTATTTGTTTGATTTTTATCAATCATTATTAACGGAAAAGCAACGAAACTATCTAGAACTATTTTACCTACAAGATTATTCTTTAAGTGAGATTGCAGATACGTTTGATGTGAGCCGCCAAGCAGTGTATGATAACATAAGAAGAACTGGTGATTTAGTAGAAGATTATGAAGAGAAACTAGGTCTTTATCAAAATTTTGAAAAACGACAAAATATATATGAAGCAATAAAAAAGCATATTGAGGAGCCAGAAAAAATTAAACAGTATCTTCAAACACTTGAAGATTTAGAATAATTAAGAGTATAAAGGAGGGTATTGATATGGCATTTGAAGGGTTATCCGATCGTCTCCAAGGGACGATGCAAAAAATCCGTGGCAAAGGGAAAGTAACTGAAGCAGATATTAAATTAATGATGCGAGAGGTCCGACTAGCATTACTTGAAGCAGACGTTAACTTTAAAGTCGTAAAGGATTTTGTCAAAACCGTATCAGAACGAGCTTTAGGTTCAGATGTAATGAAGTCTTTAACACCTGGACAACAAGTCATTAAGATAGTACAAGAAGAACTTACACAACTCATGGGTGGCGAAAATGCAACCATCCAGATGGCCAACAAACCGCCAACAGTTGTGATGATGGTTGGTTTACAAGGTGCAGGTAAAACTACGACTGCAGGTAAGTTAGCATTGCTTATGCGTAAAAAATACAACAAAAAACCATTATTAGTTGCGGCCGATATTTATAGACCAGCAGCAATTGATCAATTACAAACTGTAGGTAAGCAAATTGATATTCCTGTATACAGTGAAGGAGACCAAGTTAAGCCACAACAAATTGTAGAAAATGCAATTAAACATGCAAAAGAGGAACATTTAGATTTTGTCATTATTGATACTGCAGGTCGTTTGCATGTTGATGAAGCATTAATGGAAGAATTAAGTGATGTAAAAGAAATCACTAAACCAGATGAGATTATGCTTGTTGTTGATGCCATGACTGGTCAAGATGCAGTAAATGTAGCCCAATCGTTTGATGAGCAATTAGAAGTTTCAGGTGTTACCTTGACAAAACTAGATGGTGATACACGTGGTGGTGCTGCTTTATCAATTAGAGCAGTGACACAAAAGCCAATTAAATTTGTTGGTATGAGTGAAAAGTTAGATGGCTTAGAACCATTTCATCCAGAACGTATGGCTTCTCGAATATTAGGTATGGGTGATGTGTTAAGTTTAATAGAAAAAGCGCAACAAGATGTAGATGAAGATAAAGCTAAAGATTTAGAAAAGAAAATGCGTACGTCATCATTTACTTTGGAAGATTTCTTAGAACAATTAGATCAAGTCAAGAACCTTGGTCCATTAGATGACATTATGAAAATGATCCCTGGAATGAACAAAATGAAAGGGATGAATAATCTTAATATGGATGATAAACAAATCGACCATATTAAAGCTATTATTCAATCTATGACACCTAATGAACGTAATAACCCTGAAACATTAAATGTATCACGTAAAAAACGTATTGCTAAGGGTTCAGGACGTACTGTTCAAGAAGTTAACAGATTGATGAAACAATTTAATGAAATGAAGAAAATGATGAAGCAATTTTCTGGTGGCGGCAAAGGCAAAAAAGGTAAACGTAAACAAATGGAGAATATGTTAAATGGTATGAACTTACCATTTTAACAATTGTCTATAAAATAATTTTTTAAAGAAATAAACGGGCACAAGTCTCATTCACAAAATAAAGGACTAATCCATATGAAAATGGATTAGTCCTTTTTATATGGATAATTTGCGATTTTGAACGTGCATGCTTGCCTGGGGATATGGCTCGAGCTCGTAGTCTCTCGCTCATATCATTTCCCTGGGCGTCAGCACGATGCAAAATCGTTTAAAATATTTCTCAAGATACAAAAGAAAAGGTTCAATTAAAACAATTTATTAACCCTAATAAATTGATGAAGTTCTTATTTTATAAAGTTACTAACATGAATTATCTTGAAATAATAAGTAATAAAGAATTAGTCCTTTTTATATGGATAATTTGCGATTTTGAACGTGCATGCTTGCCTGGGGATATGGCTCGAGCCTGTAGTCTCTCGCTCATATCATTTCCCTGGGCGTCAGCACGATGCAAAACCTCTATAAGTGATGTGCTTTAATACAATAGAAAAAAGCTTCGTCTTATTTAACTTATACAACTAATAGAAAGTCATATTTTAACTAACCAAAAGATATAACTTAATATGAATACACATGATGGATGAGTCCATTTTATATAAAAAACTTACGATTTTGACTGTGCATGCTTGCCTGAGGATATGGCTCGAGCCCGTAGTCTCTCGCTCATATCATTTCCCTGGGCGTCAGCACGATGCAAAATCGTTTAAAATATAAAATTATGAATTTTCATTTGTGAATGGCATGTTATTTAATTTAACTTAGGTATATTAATATTTTCCCTAAATGTCGTACCTTCATATTCTGTTCTAAAAAGATTTCTTTTTTGTAATTCTGGAATGATGTAATCTACAAAATCTTCCAAGCTATTAGGAAAAGTTGGCGGCATTAAATTAAATCCGTCAGCTACACCCTCATTAAACCAATGTTCCATTTCATCAACAATTTGTTCTGGTGTTCCGATGAGCGTTAAATGCCCACCACCTGCACTAAGATATCCTAACAATTGTCGTAAAGTTGGATTTTTGTCTTTTATAATTTCCAACACAGTTTGATAACGACCTTTGGGGCCTTTAAAAGATTCTAATGGTGGTAAAGGTGGCACCGGTTCATCCAAATCCCAATTATGACAATCTTGATGGATGAAAAATTCTAATTGATTTAATGCTGTTTCAATTGCTAAGTTTGCATCTAGTTTTTGCTTTTTAGCATAAGCTTCTTCGTATGTTGGGGCGACATATGTGACTAATCCTGGAAAGACTTTTAAACTGTTTTCTGATTTACCTGCTAATTTTAGTTGATGATTTAATCTTTTTTTAAATACAGTGGCTTGCTGTATGTTCCAAGCTACTGCATAAACAGCATCTGCGTATTTAGTAGCTAATGCAATGCCAGGATCTGATGCACCAGCTTGCATAGCAACAGGTTTGCCTTGTAGGCTGCTTGGTGTTGTTAAAGGTCCCTGTACTTTGAAATGCTCTCCTACATGATTGATCGCATGGATATGATTCGCATTGATTAGAATATCATGTGCCTTGTCATGTATAAAATCATCTGAGCTCCAAGATGTTAATAATTGATTCATGACACATGCAAATTCATCTGCTTTTTTATAACGTTCATGATGTGCAGGTAAACTAGACATGCTATGATTTGCAGCTTCTAAATCCGTCATAGACGTTACTAAATTCCAGCCTGCACGTCCTTGACTCATATGATCAAGGCTCAATAATTGCCTTGCAGCAGTAAAAGGATTCGAAAATGTACTTGAGATAGTTGCAACAAGACCTATATTTTGTGTTACTTGTGCTATTGCTGCTAAATTCATTAATGGGTCAAACCAAAAAGCAGGCATGTCATTATCCGTTTTAGCAGGAAAAGATTGATTATCTGCAAAAAATATAGCGTCCAACAACCCCCGTTCTGCTAGTCTAGCTAACGATTTGTAATAAGCGGTATCTCCAATTTGGTCAATACTAGAATCATGCATACGCCATGCAGCTTGGTGATGGCCACAACCATAAAGTAATACACCTATATTGAGATGTTGGGTATGTGTCATAATTGATGTCCTCCATATTTTAATTCATTGTTAAGCCGCCATCTACGGTAATATTTTGACCAGTGATACCATTAGCCTGATCGGAAACTAAAAATGTCACCATGTTAGCTACATCTTGTGGTGTTGTAACTTTATGTAATGGCGTAGTTTGTTCGATTAAATCAAACACTTCATCCGTAGTGACAGCACTAGCGTCTGTAGTTTTTAATAAACCACCAGAAACGACATTAGCTTTGATGCCATATTGTCCTAGTTCGGCAGCGATATTTCTAGTGAAACCGATTAAACTTGACTTAGCGGTAGTATATTCGTGGTAGGGTACGACAGGATTTTGGTATAAATTCGTTCCGATAGATATAATGGTACCTGATTTGTGCTTAATAAATTGATCAATAACGCTTTGCGTTACATTGAAAGCACCTTTGAGCGTACCGTCAATTTGTTGTTGATAATCTGACCAGCTTAAGTCTTTAAATGATTTTTGACTAGAAGGATCAAATTTAAATCCTATAAGCGCATTATTCACAACAGCATCTATTTTTCCAAAATAATTAGTAGCTTCGGTGATTAATTGATCAACTTGTGTTCTGTCTGTGACATCAGCACGTATTGCAATTGCATGTTCGTGACCAATTTCGTCCACAACTTTTTCTGCTAATGCTTTATTTTGAAAATAATTGATAATTACATTATGTCCTTGTTTACCTAAAGTTTTTGCTATTGATGCACCTAATCCTCTACTGCTACCAGTTATAAGTATTGTTTTAGTCATCATTTCACTCCTAGAATTATTTATTAAATAAAAAAATACACAACCTCCGTGAGAGAAGTTGTGTACTAAAAATCTACAATCTATAGTTAAGATATTAAAATAGCTTTGTCATTTTTGTAACACTTCCCTCCGCTAGTATGGACTAGATCAGGTTCAAAGGGTTTGAGTAAACTCATCTCAGTTAAAAAACACCCCTAGTGCATTTCATATTTAATTTATTCTCAATTTATAGTGTTTAATGATTAATGTCAAGTTTACTTCGAAATCGGAAGCTATATTGATACAATTAATTGTTTAAAAGTAAAAATATAAAATGGTAAAGAAGAAACTCTTTACAAACTTCTAAATAACTGTTAATATTATTTCTTGTAGAAAATAAAAATTAGAACAATCAAAGGAGAGAATATAAATGGCAGTTAAATTACGTTTAACACGTTTAGGCTCAAAAAGAAATCCATTCTATCGTATCGTAGCAGCAGATGCTCGTGCGCCACGTGATGGTCGTAACATCGAACAAATCGGAACTTATAATCCAAATAATGTAAATGCTCCAGAAGTTAAAATTGACGAAGAGTTAGCATTAAAATGGTTAAAAAATGGTGCTAAACCAACAGATACTGTACACAATATCTTATCAAGAGAAGGTATCTTGAAAAAATTTGACGATCAAAAATAATTGTCATCATTTACACATATTAAATTTATAAAAGGAGAGGCGTAGAAATCTCAGTGATTTAAAATGATTTCGTCGTCTCATCTTCGCATGAATGACTAAGGTAAAATGTTTACCATAGCGCATGCCAATATAATGATAAGAGGCTGAGACAATACATTTGTCCCAGCCTTTTAAATTATCACAAACATTTTAATGCACATTAACTAATTGATAAGATTGTTTAAAGGAATAAATAAAATAATCAATACAACATTTTACCACGTAACGATAGAGAAGGCTTATTATAATTATAATAATTCATGTTATAATTATTTTAGTCAAAAAATGAAAAAAACGAATTTCAATGATATATACACATTATCGGAGGAGCTTAAATGAAAGTAGAAATAGGTAAAATTATCAATACACATGGTATAAAAGGCGAAATCAAAGTCCAATCTCACTCAGATTTTACAGATATCCGCTTTCAACCAGGTGAAATTGTGATGATAGAACGTCAAAATGAACCAACAATAGAATTGAAAGTTGCGACATATCGTATGCATAAAGGGTTGCACATGTTGACTTTTGAAGGCATCAATAATATTAATGATATTGAGCATTTAAAAGGGGAGATACTTTTACAAGAACGCGACCATGAAGAAATTGAATTAGGTGAACATGAATATTATTACTCAGATATTATTGGTTGTACCGTATTCGATGAAAAAGAAACGCCTATTGGACGCGTGATAGAAATTTTTGAAACGGGTGCGAATGATGTATGGGTTGTCAAAGGTGATAAAGAATATCTTATACCATATATAGAAGATGTTGTTAAACATATAGATGTTGAAGGTAGACGTATTGATATTACGCCTATGGAAGGACTGTTGGAGTAATGAAGATAGATTATTTAACTTTGTTCCCTCAAATGTTTGATGGCGTATTAAATCAATCGATTTTAAAAAGAGCACAAGATAAGGAAATGCTACAAGTCAATACTGTCGATTTTAGAAGTTTCGCTGAAAATAAGCATAATCAAGTAGATGATTATCCATTTGGCGGTGGACAAGGTATGGTGCTTAAACCAGAACCTATATTTAATGCAATGAAGTGCATTGAAAAAACAGAAAATACACGAGTGATTTTAATGTGTCCACAAGGTCGGCCATTTAATCAGGAAATTGCCCAGGAACTTAGTCATTCAGAACATTTGGTTTTTATTTGTGGACATTATGAAGGATATGATGAACGAATTCGACAGCATCTAGTTACTGATGAAATTTCTATGGGAGATTATGTTTTAACAGGTGGAGAATTGCCTGCTATGGTAATGACTGATGCAATTGTAAGGTTAATACCAGGTGTTTTAGGTAATCAACAATCACATGAGGATGATTCCTTTCAGGATGGTTTATTAGAATTTCCACAATATACAAGACCACGTTCATACCAAGATATGAACGTGCCAGATGTATTATTATCAGGTAATCATGCGCATATTGATCATTGGCGTCATGAGCAAAAACTGATACGTACGTGGGAAAAGCGTCCAGATTTATTAGAAAATTATCCACTTACGGATAAAGATAAAGATATTTTAGAAAGATATAAAAAGCAATTGAAAAATGAATGACAGTGTGCTAACATAATTTAAGTGTGCGACACACGAAAATCACTATGATCCGCTGCTATATATTTGTCAAGGCAAGAACATAGGTTGAAGGAGAGAAAAAATAATGAGTAATCACAAATTAATCGAAGCAGTAACACAATCACAATTACGCACAGATTTACCTTCATTCCGTCCAGGTGACACTTTAAGAGTTCACGTACGTATTATTGAAGGTACTCGCGAACGTATCCAAGTATTCGAAGGTGTTGTAATCAAACGTCGTGGTGGAGGTATTTCAGAAACTTTCACAGTACGTAAGATTTCTTCAGGTGTAGGTGTGGAACGTACATTCCCATTACACACTCCAAAAATCGAAAAAATCGAAGTTAAACGTCGCGGTAAAGTACGTCGTGCTAAATTATATTACTTACGTGAATTACGTGGTAAAGCTGCTAGAATCAAAGAAATTCGTTAATCAGCATAAAAGTCATAAAAAAGAAGCAGTTCCTAATAGGAACTGCTTCTTTTTTTGTTTCGTAATCAATTCGACGAAGGTAATAATGATATTATTTTTTAGCGTAAATCCATTTTGTATATATGAAACTTAAAACGACGCCAATAACACTAATTATGATCAATAACCATGTATAGGGTGGTGTATATTTAAGCGTAATTGTCTTTTGTCCTTGTTCTACAGGGATGATTGTCATGATGCCATTTCCTTGTTTAACTGGTAACGTTTTGCCTTTGTCTGTATAAGCTTTCATTCCATCTCTATAAGGCATTGGCAACACGAGATAACCTTCATCATTTTTATTTTTTTCAATTGTATAATTACGCGCATTTTGTGAAACTTTCACTGAATGTAGTTGTTTATGTGCTTTATTTAATACGTCGTAGTTTTCTCCGTATATTCCTTTAATATTAAAACGATAAGTACCTTTAGATAATTTTATATTCAAATCTTGAGCAGATTTTATGCGCATTGTTACAGGAGTGACGAAACGTCTGTACTTATAAGATAAGTTATTACGATGTTGATTATATTCATTTACGCCAACATTGTGTACTTTATCTGGTCCCAATAATTCAACATCCATCTCTACATAGAGGTCTTCATATTGATTGGCAATAGATGTTGGTAACTTATACTGGATACCACCGCCGTCCTTAGAAACGGATAATTTATTTTTTTGTGTACGTTTTGCATTAACTAAATGAGTTGAAGTTTCTGCAAGTAAGTTTTTATTCGGTGTGAACTGTTGATTGGTAGGGTATGCGTCTGTCTGGTCAAAAACGACCCCTTGTAACATTGCTTGTTCTTTATCCAAAGGTGATTTAAGATCTTTTTTATTAAATACTTTATTTGTAATATGCGCACTTGGATAGTTGATTTTATTTGTTGAGTGTACAAAGGATTCATCATCAGAATGTTTGATTGTACTATGCTTAGAAAAACCATAAGGCATATTTTTGTCTTCTGGACGTCGTATACGATCATTGACATCCCAAAGTGCCATCAAATTAGCTCTATTTGAAAGTAAACGGTAAGTGCTGTTTTTATCCGTATGCATATTGATTTGTAATGCTTTATCATAATATTTTAAAATATCGCCATCAAAAATACTTGAATATAATGCAATGCCGTTGAAATGATATATCATTGGTGAATTCAAACCGTATTGTGACATGTAATCGATTCTACTGAATGGATTATCTTGACTCTGTTTAATCTTATCAATTTTTTTGGCTAATGAAGGACTTTTATATTTTGAATCATGCATTGACGAAACTGTCGATTCGTATTTTTGAACATTATTTACATGGTCGTTTTCTAAAATAATTGCTTGTTGAATAATGAATAATATTACAAGTACAACAGATGGCCATTTTAATTTGAATAGTGATTTTTTATAAAGCAATATACCGATAAAAATCATAATTACAAGGCAGACGCCCATCCATGACATTTTTTGTTCTTTTACTATAATTTGCATAATACCCATAATCATTAATACGGGTAAGCAAGCGAATATATACGACTTCAATGATAATTCAGATAAATGCTGAATAAATAATGCAATTAATCCAGCAGTAGTAAGCGCAAATATATAAACCCAGCGGCGCTCAGGTGTTGAGAACCCATTGAACATACTATCGAAAAGGGGAGTTAGAGATCCTATTAGCATCACCCAAGTTGCGATAGCGAAAAGTCTATAATAATAATGTCGATATAATTTAAAAGATAGTAAGGCAATGAGTGCAATGATAGTAACAGTGATATAAAATCCATTTGTGAAAAAATGTTTTTGTCGTGCGAAATCTGTAATGATACCAAAATTAAAATAAGGATTACTTACTCTATCATTATTTAAAAAAGAAGAAACTCCAGTATAAAAACCCCATATAGCAATTAAGGTACTTAATATAACAGCTATAGGTATCATCCAAAGTTGTTGTTTCCTTGTGACGCTATCTTTTGCATGTGGGAAGATACATCTGTAGATAAAGTAACTCAAAATGACAATAGCTTCGTAATAACTAAAATAAAAATTAGAAAATAATGTTAAAGCAATAGCAAAAATAAATAATCCAATTTTTCTTTCTTTATAAAACCGTTCAATACCAAGCAAAGATAGTGGGAGAAAAATTAATAAATCTCCATAATATGACCAAGTAAAATTAAAATAAATGACGGTTGTTGAAGCTGCATATAACATTGAAGCCAAAAATACTATGTAGTTTTTGAGCTTGATATAATTAAAGAAATAGAACGCAAGGATAAATGTAGCAATACCTTTGACAAAAGCTACAATCAATTGGTTACTTGCCCAATATGTGATATTGCTAGGGTTGCTATTAAATATTACTTCAGATAACCACACGAATAAAAAATTAATTATTACAAAAGGTGAGGTTGCATAGTAATAGGATAAATCTTTAACATAATCTCCACCTAAACCAAAAGAATGATCATAAAAACTTTTGAATTGGCTAAAGTGTTCGTAAAGATACATTTGGAAAGGCATCATTTGCCTAAACCCATCACCATGACCACTGAATACGACACCGTCAGTTAAATAGCGATAAATATATGGTGTGAACGTTAATAAAGCTACGCCAACACCCATTAAAAGGATCGTAAAAAATCTTGTTAGTTTGTGAGACCAAATTCTATGAAACACGGTCATACCTCATCTCAGATAAACTCCTTTATTTAAATTTAGATTTTTGTTTTAGACACCAAAAAGCACTTATTAAGATACTTATACCTGAAATTATAATCATCGTAAACCAATATTTCGGTCGATATTTAATGACAATTTCATGATCTTGTTCTGAGACTGGCACACCAGTCATCATATAATTTACTTTTTTAGGTTTTACTTTTTTATGATCTATGTAGGCCATCATACCGTCACGATAAGGAATGTTAATCGTTGCGATACCCTCAGAGTGTGGCGCTAACTTCACTTTAACTCCATTGTTAATATCATTATAATAATGATTTTGTTTTGTGTTATAGGCTTTTTTAAGTTTATTATAGTTTTCTCCATGAAGACTTTGAATTTCAAAATAATAATTACCTCTAGGATTAATAGCTATGTTAATATTACCATCTTTATCTGGTTGCGTCCTATATAATTGGTTTTCAACGCCAGTTTTATAGGTTGAATTGTTATATAAACGGTGGTTAGCATAATTATTTATATTAATTGTGTAGTTACTATCGGGTTTGCCACGTTGAACTTTTAAACTTAAATAAAAGTCTGAATAACGTTTTCTTATGTGATTTGGAACATGAATTTTAATCTGACCTTGGTTTTTGGGCAGATAGATTTGATTATGATTTTTCATTTTTACATTTTTATAAACTATTTTAGTTGAATTGATAAGGTTTTGTGCATTGTCCGTATAAGTCTCACCTTTATTTTTTATAACAACACCATCTAACATCGCATGTTCTCGATCGATAGGTGTTTTTAAAGCGTCGGCATTATAGATTTGATCACTCACTTTTACGGAAGGTAAGTTTAAAGTATTCTCATAAATGTGATATTGTCCTTCACTTTTTACTTTTTTAAAATAACTAGGAACATTGTTTTCGTAATCTTTTAACATTAAATATTTCATTGAAAATAAACTGCTAATATTTTGTCGCCCATTAGTACTTTGGTATCTACTCACTGATTCAGACTGCAGGTTAATTTTTAAATCATCGTAGTAATAGTCTAAAATATTATGGTGAAAGATACTTGAGTATATACTTGAACCTTTAAAAAATTGATACATAGGTGTGTTATCTTGTTCATTAACACGCCAATCGATACGTTCGTCTTCGGTCTTAGAATGTTTCATTTCAGAGACTAACTGTCTTTGTAACGGTGTGTTAAAAAGACTTGCATTGACATAATAACGATTTGCTCGTTCAACATGATCTTCAAAATAAATTTGATTGCGTATAAAAACAGCTACAACGAGTGTTGCTAATATCAATATGGCAGTATAGTAAAAATAAGCTAAACGTTTACGATAAGTTGGAACATGAATACACAATACTAATAAGCCAATTAAACTAACAATAGGTGTAAACCAAAGCCAAGAAACGAAATCATCATAAACCCAAGCGCTTATAAAGATAAAACTTAAACTTATGATTGATGAAAAAAGATAGTTTTTAACCGTTAAAGTGCTAAAGTATTTTGCATATAGTCCAATGAGCAATGCAGCGTTAAAAGCTATTAAGTAATGCCATCTTTTTTGTGGAGCAGAAAAGCCGTTAAAGAGCTGATCGACAAATGGTAAATAATTAGCACCTATCGTTAGGATCATAAAGAAAGCGAATAACTTAAAATAAAAATGTTTGTACAGTTTAAATGATAACAGTGCTTGTATCACTATAAATAAAATCACTATTAAGTAATTGTCATAAAATAAATTCGTATTTTGGTTGAAGGGTTCAAAAGCATCTACGTCTCCATTAAAAGGTATACGTCTATTATTGGTATAAGCACGTAAGCCATGATAAAAAAAGAAAAGACTACAACCAAGTGCTAAAATTGCAGCAATGAGGATTGTGTATATTGCTTTAAGTCTAGGAACGATATCATGTTTATGCCTATATATTAACCTAACCGTGAAATAGATTAGGCCTACGATTAATTGATAATATGCAAAATAAAAGTTATTAATTAATGAAACTGTGACTACTATAATAAACATAGCTTTTTTTTCTTTTTGCAAAAATAATTCAATAGACCATAAGAGTAGCGGTAATAATATAAAAATATCACTGAAAAAAGGCCAATATACAGTAAACCTAAAATAGAGTGGTGATATTACAAAAAGATATGACGATAGTAGTGCAATGCTTCTGTTATGTGTAATGTAACGTACAAAACCAAAAGTTGCTAACATCGCTAATGTTGATTTAAATACTGATATGAC
The DNA here is from genome assembly GCF_017892745.1 of Staphylococcus sp. GDY8P45P. NCBI lineage: Bacteria > Bacillati > Bacillota > Bacilli > Caryophanales > Staphylococcaceae > Staphylococcus > Staphylococcus sp. GDY8P45P. The sequence continues at coordinate 44,779 of NZ_JAESLS010000006.1, forward strand.
AATAGCATTTGTCATCCAAAACATGATGTCTTGCGTATTTAAATTGACAACTAATTTTATTATAAAGATAAACAGCACATTCATCATAAATAAAATATTAGTTGAAAAATAATAACTTAAGTCAGTAAAAAAATCTCCGCCTAATCCAAAATCAGTGGCGTAAAACCATTGTCCATGACTCCATTTATCATACAAGTACATTTGCATTGGAATCATTTGTTCCATGCCATCGTTGGGCCCTGTAAATAAAACACCATCATTTATAAATCTATAGATGACATATCCATGACCAATGATTGCTAATATAAAGCATAATAATATGTAAAAAAGCATCCTTTTCATGAGTAGTCTCCTGTAATTGAATTATTTTAATTCTATTGTAACGATTTTTTAGATTTATTGATAAAAATTACTATTATTTTATTTCAAAAAAATTAATCTCAAGATTATATTTATTTTGGTGTTTAGTATTGAAGGACACAAATTTGCTTAGTTTAAGGTCTGTTATAGACAATTGGGCACTTATTATAGGAAAATAGTGTAAATTAGTTTTTTAAATAAAGTAAATACAAGTTTTTATTTATCTCTATTCACCGCTCGTGTTATGATTTTAAGGTCAATGAATGGTATGAATAAAATATAAAATTTTGAAAAACAAACGAATAAACGTAAAAAGAAAGGTGAAGTAAATGGTAATCCAATGGTATCCAGGACATATGGCAAAAGCAAAACGCGAAGTTGCTGAACAATTAAAGAAAGTAGATGTTGTTTTTGAACTTGTTGACGCCCGTATTCCTTATAGTTCAAGAAATCCAATGATTGATGACGTGATACAACAAAAACCGAGAGTAGTTATTTTGAATAAAAAAGACATGGCGAATTTAAAAGAATTAGAAAAATGGGAGTCTTATTTTAAAGAAAAAGGCTATTATCCAGTGGCAATCGATGCTAAACATGGAAAAGGACTAAAATTAGTAGAGCAAACAGCTATTAAAGCAACACAAGAAAAATTTGACCGTGAAAAGAAAAAAGGTCTAAAACCACGTGCGATACGTGCGATGATCGTCGGCATTCCTAATGTTGGAAAATCTACACTCATTAATAAGTTAGCACACAAATCCATTGCTAAAACTGGAAATACACCTGGTGTCACAAAGCAACAACAATGGATCAAAGTTGGAAATTCACTTCAATTATTAGATACGCCAGGTATACTTTGGCCTAAATTTGAAGATCAACTTGTAGGGAAAAAATTAAGTATTACCGGAGCGATTAAAGATAGTATTGTACATTTGGATGAAGTTGCGATTTATGGTCTTGAATTTTTAAAAACCTATGATTATGAAGGATTGAAAAATCACTATAAGGTCGATGTGCCAATAGAAGCTGAAAATTTAGAATGGTTTGATGCTATAGGACGTCGTAGAGGATTGTTGCGTAGCGGTAATGAGGTTGATTATGAAGCGGTCATTGAATTAATCATCCATGAAATTAGAAATGCAAAAATCGGAACATATACGTTTGATGTTATTAAAGAAATGGATGTGTAACATAAATTTATGAAGCAAACGATAAAAGAAATTAAAGACCAATTAGCAACGTTACACAACACAAGCGACATTCAACTTCAACCATTTTATAAGGATGAACGTATTGGGGTTCAAAAAGCAATAGCAACAAGAATAAAACAACTAGATAAAGAACAACAATTATTAAATCAATATCAAGCCATGACATTTTATGAAAATCAAATATTAGCAAATGATGAAAGTGCGATAATTTGTGGTATTGATGAAGTAGGGAGAGGTCCACTTGCAGGACCAGTTGTCGCTTGTGCGGTGATATTAAATCATGATCATCACTTTACAGGTCTTAATGATTCGAAACAACTTACTGCCAAAAAAAGAAAAGTATTAGAACGTCAATTATTAGAGGAATTACATGCTTATGCATTCGGCTATGCTACTGTAGAGGAAATTGATGAAATCAATATTTATGAAGCGACAAAATTAGCTATGAAACGTGCTATTAATGGGCTGTCAGTTCAGCCAACACATTTACTCATTGATGCGATGACTTTAGAAACAAATATCGATCAAACATCTCTTGTGAAAGGTGATGCTAAAAGTGTATCGATTGCTGCAGCAAGTGTCTTAGCCAAAGAAAATAGAGACAGGTATATGACTCAGCTTGCCCAAAAATTTCCAGAATATGGGTTTGAAAAAAACGTTGGCTATGGTACTCAGCAACACTTAGATGCAATTAAAAATCACGGCATTTTAAATGTCCACAGAAAAACATTTCAACCAATTAAATCACTTTATAAATAATCTAAAAATTAAAAGAATTGAAATAAGTAGTTTAAATCAGTTTACAATAGCGCTTTCATTTCCTATAATTAAATATGAACTTAACCTAAGAAACAGGAGGATGGAGAATGAATATCCACGAGTATCAAGGTAAAGCAATATTTCGTTCAATGGGCGTTGCTGTCCCAGAAGGACGTGTAGCATTTACTGTTGAAGAAGCAGTTGAAAAGGCAAAAGAATTAGATTCAAATGTATATGTTGTAAAAGCGCAAATTCACGCCGGGGGTAGAGGTAATGCAGGCGGTGTTAAAATTGCAAAATCACTATCTGAAGTGGAAACATATGCAAAAGAATTGTTAGGAAAAACATTAGTAACACATCAAACTGGACCAGAAGGTAAAGAGATTAAGCGCCTTTACATAGAAGAAGGCTGCGATATTCAAAAAGAATATTATGTTGGATTTGTAATTGATCGTGCAACTGATAGAGTAACTTTGATGGCATCAGAAGAAGGCGGTACTGAAATTGAAAAGGTTGCTGCTGAAACACCCGAAAAAATCTTCAAAGAAACAATTGATCCAGTTGTTGGATTAGCACCTTATCAAGCAAGAAGAATTGCTTTCAATATTAATATTCCTAAAGAATCTATTAATAAAGCAGCTAAGTTTTTAGTATCACTTTATAATGTATTTATTGAAAAGGATTGTTCAATTGTTGAGATTAACCCACTTGTAACTACAGGTGATGGGCAAGTACTTGCATTAGATGCAAAACTCAACTTTGATGACAATGCGTTATTTAAACATAAAGATATCCAAGAATTACGCGATTTAGAAGAAGAAGATCCAAAAGAAATCGAAGCTTCTAAATATGATTTATCATACATTGCATTAGATGGCGACATTGGCTGTATGGTAAATGGTGCTGGTCTTGCAATGGCGACAATGGATACAATCAATCACTTTAGTGGTAATCCGGCGAACTTCCTTGACGTAGGGGGCGGCGCAACGAAAGAAAAAGTTACTGAAGCGTTTAAAATCATATTGGGTGATGAAAACGTAAAAGGTATCTTTGTTAATATCTTTGGTGGCATTATGAAATGCGACATTATTGCTGAAGGTATTGTTGCTGCAGTTAAAGAAGTAGAATTAACTTTACCGTTAGTTGTACGTTTAGAAGGTACAAATGTTGAAAGAGGTAAAGAAATTCTGAAAGAATCAGGATTAGCTATTGAACCGGCTGCAACAATGGCAGAAGGCGCACAAAAAATCGTAAAACTTGTAAAAGAAGCGTAAGGAAAGGATGGGAACGCTAAGATGAGCGTAATGATAGATAAAAATACAAAAGTAATTGTACAAGGTATCACAGGGTCTACTGCACTTTTCCATACAAAACAAATGCTTGAATATGGTACGCAAATTGTTGCAGGGGTAACTCCAGGTAAAGGTGGACAAGTGGTTGAAGGCGTACCAGTTTTCAATACTGTTGAAGAAGCTAAAAAAGAAACTGGTGCAACCGTTTCAGTAATCTATGTACCTGCTCCATTTGCAGCAGATGCTATTTTAGAATGCATTGAAGCTGAGTTAGATTTAGCTATATGTATTACAGAGCATATTCCAGTTATCGACATGGTTAAAGTGAAACGTTATTCAGAAGGTAAGAAAACACGTGTTATTGGACCAAACTGTCCAGGTGTTATTACTGCAGACGAATGTAAGATTGGTATCATGCCTGGTTATATACACAAAAAAGGTCATGTGGGCGTAGTTTCACGTTCAGGTACATTGACTTATGAAGCTGTACATCAGTTGACTGAAGAAGGCATTGGTCAAACTACTGCAGTAGGTATCGGAGGAGATCCAGTTAACGGTACTAACTTCATCGATGTATTAAAACAATTTAATGAAGATGATGAAACGAAAGCAGTTGTTATGATTGGTGAAATTGGCGGTACAGCAGAAGAAGAAGCTGCTGAGTGGATTAAAGCTAATATGAATAAACCTGTTGTAGGTTTCGTTGGTGGCCAAACAGCGCCTCCAGGAAAACGTATGGGTCATGCTGGCGCAATTGTTTCTGGTGGTAAAGGTACTGCAGATGAGAAAATCAAAACATTAAATAGTTGTGGTGTGAAGACTGCAGATACACCATCAGAAATTGGTACTACGTTAATTGATGCTGCAAAAGAAGCAGGTATCTATGAACAGTTACTTACTGTTAAATAGTATAAATTAACAATAAAATAGTATTAAAAATGAGCACAAACTCCCGAAATATGTTGGAGTTTGTGCTATTTTAAGTGTATGAAATTTGTATGATATGAAGATTATGTACTGTACTCATTTAAATTTCTTTTTAAAAATAGATTACAAATGTAGTGTAAATGAATTTAATTTGTAAACTGACTTTATATCGATTTACTTTATAATGATTTTATAAAGGAGCACGATATATGAACACAGATTATCTATTTTTAAAATTACGTTTCTCAGGACTGTCCACACAGCAAATACATCGGTTACTTAAATTTAAAAGCAATTTTCTGTCATACACTAAGCGTGAACAACAAACAATATTAAAACTATATTTATCAACTACTAAATCTCAAAAGAAATATCAAATATATCATGATTTTGTTAACTATCATATTGATGCTATACTGATGCAATTATATAAATGGAATATTAATTTTATTGGAATTAACCATCCATCTTATCCAAATTTACTTCGTGAAATACACGATCCCCCGTTCATACTTTTTTATAAAGGAGATATCGCATTAACTGCACGTGATCAAAACCTTGCAATTGTCGGCTCTAGACATGCTACTGATTATACAAGGGATGCTCTGAAATTCCTTTTTCCTTCATTTAAAAAGAAGAATTTAACTATCGTTTCTGGATTAGCAGAAGGTGCAGACCAAGTAGCACATCAATACGCTATAGAAAATCATATGTCAGCTATTGCAGTGTTAGCCTTTGGCCACCTTAATCATTATCCAAAATCGACGCAAAAACTTAGGAAACAGTTAGAACAAACAGGATTAGTCATTAGTGAATATCTGCCTTATCAAAAACCGCTTAAACACCATTTTCCAGAAAGAAATAGATTGATTAGTGGTCTTTCGAAAGGTGTATTGATAACAGAATCTACAATTAAAAGTGGCACTTCAATTACAACAAATTGCGCATTAGAACAAAATAGAGAAGTATATGTTTTACCAGGTTCAATGTTTAATAATATGACAATGGGCAACCTAATGAGTGCACAAGAAGGCGCAAAAATTGTAATTTCACCGAAAGATATCATAGATGATTTTGATTAAAATTGATATAAATAAAATTGTACGAGAATACTTTTTGATTTATAAAAAAGATGTGAATAATCGGTGTCTTTTCCAATAATTAAAGCTAAATATGCCTTTGTTTAAATGAATTTAAAATTAAAAACATTGACAAAAACAAAATAGACCGTTTATCATTTATCTTTGTAATTAGAAATGCAAGGGGGTAACTACTTTGGCAGAAAATTTAGTCATAGTTGAATCGCCTGCAAAAGCTAAAACCATTGAAAAATATTTAGGTAAAAAATATAAAGTTATCGCATCTATGGGGCATGTAAGAGATTTGCCAAGAAGCCAAATGGGCGTAGATGTAGAAAATGACTATGAACCCAAATATATTACTATACGTGGCAAGGGTCCTGTTGTTAAGGAATTAAAAAAACATGCTAAGAAAGCAAAAAATATATTCTTAGCAAGTGACCCCGATCGTGAAGGTGAGGCAATTGCTTGGCATTTAGCGAATATATTAAATTTAGAAGACTCAACTGAAAATAGAGTAGTATTTAATGAAATAACAAAAGATGCAGTAAAACAAAGTTTTAAACATCCTAGGGGCATAGAAATGGAACTCGTGGATGCACAACAGGCTAGAAGAATTTTAGACCGTTTAGTAGGTTATAATATTTCACCTGTTTTATGGAAGAAAGTTAAAAAAGGACTTTCTGCGGGTCGCGTACAATCAGTCGCTTTAAGATTAGTCATAGATCGTGAAAATGAAATCAGAAATTTCAAGCCAGAAGAATATTGGAAAATAGAAGGGGAATTTAGATATAAAAAATCAAAATTTAGTGCTAAATTCTTACATTATAAAAACAAACCATACAAATTAACTAATAAAAATGAAGTTGAGACGATTACATCACAACTTGAAGGAGATCAATTTGAAGTTACAAAAGTAACAAAAAAAGAGAAGACGCGTTATCCTGCAAATCCATTTACGACTTCAACACTACAACAAGAAGCTGCAAGAAAATTGAATTTCAAAGCGCGTAAAACAATGATGCTTGCTCAACAATTATATGAAGGTATCGACTTGAAAAAACAAGGTACAGTTGGTTTAATCACTTATATGCGTACAGATTCTACTAGAATTTCTGAACAAGCCAAGAGTGAAGCTAAAGGTTATATTCAAGATACTTATGGGAATGAATATACCTCAAATCGTAAATCTAAAGGTCAAGGAGACCAAGATGCCCACGAAGCTATTAGACCATCTAGTACTTTGCGTACACCTAGCGAAATGAAAAATTATTTAACTAGGGATCAATATAGATTATATAAATTAATTTGGGAGCGTTTTGTGGCAAGTCAAATGGCACCAGCTATTTTAGATACGGTAGCATTAGATTTAACGCAAAATGATTTGAAATTTAGAGCCAATGGACAAACAATCAAATTCAAAGGTTTTATGACTTTATATGTAGAAACAAAAGATGATGGAGATGAAGGTAAAGAAAATAAGTTACCTAATATAAATGAAGGTGAAATGGTTACAGCAACAAATATTGAACCTTCACAACATTTTACACAACCTCCACCACGTTATACCGAAGCAAGATTAGTAAAAACCTTGGAAGAAATGAAAATAGGACGTCCATCAACTTATGCACCTACAATTGATACAATTCAAAAAAGAAACTACGTTAAAAATGAGAGTAAGCGTTTTGTTCCTACCGAATTAGGTGAAATTGTTCATGAACAAGTTAAAGAATACTTCCCTGAAATTATTGATGTAGACTTTACAGTTAATATGGAGACATTACTCGATAAAGTTGCAGAAGGTGAGGTAGCATGGAAAAAAGTTATTTCAGATTTCTATAATAGCTTTAAACAAGATGTTGAACGTGCAGAAGAAGAAATGGAAAAAATAGAAATTAAGGACGAACCTGCTGGAGAAGATTGTGAAGTTTGCGGTGCACCTATGGTTATAAAAATGGGTCGATATGGTAAATTTATGGCATGTTCTAACTTCCCTGATTGTAGAAATACAAAAGCAATCGTCAAAACAATTGGTGTGACTTGCCCTAAATGTAAAGAGGGCGATGTCGTTGAACGTAAGTCTAAGAAAAATCGTATCTTCTATGGTTGTTCTAAATATCCTGAATGTGATTTTGTGACTTGGGATAAACCAATTGGACGTGATTGTCCAAAATGTGAACACTATTTAGTTGAGAAAAAACAAGGACGTAAAAGTCAGGTTATTTGCTCAAACTGTGATTACAAAGAAGAAGAACAAAAATAACAATTATATATAAATTGATTATTAGGAAAAGAAAGTATTTTTTTAATAATATTTAGCAACTTACGATTCATATTTATAATGTAGAGATATGTTATTAAACTTATAAATTAGTATCGTAGTTGCTATTTTTTGTATAGGAGGATAATATATGACTCAAATTGTCAATGTTGTAGGAGCTGGTTTAGCTGGCTCAGAAGCCGCTTATCAATTAGCGCAAAGAGGCATAAAAGTAAATTTAATTGAAATGAGGCCGGTTAAACAAACTCCAGCACATCATACAGATAAGTTTGCTGAATTAGTATGTTCCAATTCATTACGTGGCAATGCGCTAACTAATGCCGTGGGTGTATTAAAAGAAGAAATGCGCCGAATGGATTCTCTCGTTATAACCGCAGCAGATAAAGCACGTGTACCTGCTGGTGGAGCACTTGCTGTAGATAGACATGATTTTGCAGGTTATATTACTGAAACGTTGAAAAATCACCCGAATGTAACTGTAATGAATAAAGAAATTAATACGATACCTGAAGGATATACTATTATTGCTACTGGTCCGCTAACAACAGATCAATTAGCACAAGAAATTGTTGATGTAACAGGTGAAGATCAGCTATATTTTTATGATGCTGCAGCACCGATTGTTGAAAAAGACAGTATTGACATGAATAAAGTTTATTTAAAATCACGTTATGATAAAGGTGAAGCGGCTTATTTAAATTGTCCTATGACCGAAGAAGAATTTAATAAATTTTATGATGCTTTATTAGCAGCAGAGGTAGCACCTGTGAATGAATTCGAAAAAGAAAAATATTTCGAAGGTTGTATGCCATTTGAAGTAATGGCAGCACGTGGACGTAAAACGTTATTGTTTGGTCCAATGAAACCAGTTGGCTTGGAAGATCCTAAGACTGGTGAAATACCATATGCTGTTGTACAATTACGTCAGGACGATGCTGCTGGTACTTTGTATAATTTAGTAGGGTTTCAAACACATCTAAAATGGGGTGCACAAAAAGAAGTGCTTAGATTGATACCGGGTTTAGAAAATGTTGAAATCGTTAGATATGGTGTTATGCATAGAAATACATTTATTAATTCTCCTGATGTACTTACGGAGACTTATGAATTAAAAGGAAAAGAAACACTTCACTTTGCTGGCCAAATGACTGGTGTAGAAGGTTATGTAGAAAGTGCGGCAAGTGGTTTGATTGCTGGTATTAACGTAGCACATAAAATTAAAAATAGAGGAAAGGTTATTTTCCCTAGAGAAACAATGTTAGGTAGCATGGCTTATTATATTGCTCATGCAAAAAATGAAAAAAACTTCCAGCCGATGAATGCTAATTTTGGTTTGCTACCAGTTTTAGATGAAAAAATTAAAGATAAAAAAATAAGATATGAACAACTCGCTCATAGAGCTTTATCATATTTGGACAACTTTAAAGAAACATTATGATTTTAATAGAATGAAAAAGTGATTCAGAAAATTAAAAAAAGTTTTTCTCAATTTAATAGTTATTTTTCGCAGTTCCCTCCATCGATATGCTACAATTTATATCGATGGAGGGGTTTTTATTGGAAGAAATCCAACAAGCTTATTTATATATGCTTAAAGTAGAACGGCATTTTTCAGATCATACATTAAAATCATATCATGATGATTTAGAACAATTTAATGATTTTTTAAATCAAGAGCATTTAAGCTTAGCTAATTTTGAATATAAAGATGCAAGAAATTACTTAAGCTTTTTATATTCAAAAAACTTGAAAAGAACAACGGTTTCTCGTAAAATTTCTACGCTGAGAAGTTTTTATGAGTATTGGATGGTACAAGATGAAAGTGTTATAAATCCATTTATACAATTAGTTCATCCGAAAAAAGAACAGTATTTGCCGCATTTCTTTTATGAAGAAGAAATGGAAGCATTATTTAAAACAGTAGAGCAAGATTTAAAAAAAGGTTTAAGAGATCGTGTTATTTTGGAACTTTTATATGCAACTGGGATTAGGGTTTCAGAATTAGTAAATATCAAAGAACAAGATTTGGACATGAATTTGCCAGGTGTTAAAGTTTTAGGTAAGGGTGGTAAAGAAAGGTTTATCCCTTTCGGCGAATTTTGTAAACAGAGCATTGAACATTACTTAGAAACATTTAGACCCAAAAAAAGTACCGAACACGATTATTTGTTAGTTAATATGAACGGTGCGCCTATCACTGAGCGTGGCGTTCGTTATGTGTTGAATGATGTAGTGAAACGAACTGCAGGTGTGACAGATATACATCCGCATAAATTAAGACATACGTTTGCTACACATATGTTAAATCAAGGCGCTGACTTAAGAACAGTGCAATCGTTATTAGGACATGTTAATTTATCGACGACAGGTCGTTATACACATGTTACGAATGAACAGCTTAAAAAAGTATATTTAAATGCACATCCTCGTGCAAAGAAGGAGAATTAATATATGAGTACATCTATTCATGCTACAACTATTTTCGCAGTACAACATAATGGACATTCGGCAATGGCTGGTGATGGTCAAGTAACACTTGGAGAACAAGTGATTATGAAGAAAACCGCTAGAAAAGTTCGACGCTTATATAATGATAAAGTGTTAGCAGGATTCGCAGGTAGTGTGGCAGATGCATTTACACTGTTTGAAAAGTTCGAGACAAAATTACAACAGTTTAGTGGTAATTTGGAAAGAGCCGCTGTCGAATTAGCGCAAGAATGGAGAGGCGATAAACAGTTAAGACAACTAGAAGCAATGCTTATTGTTATGGATAAAGATTCCATCCTTGTGGTGAGTGGTACTGGGGAAGTGATTGCACCAGATGATGATTTGATTGCAATTGGATCAGGTGGTAACTATGCCCTAAGTGCAGGTAGAGCATTAAAACGTCATGCGACAGATTTAAGCGCGCGCGAGATGGCTTATGAAAGTTTGAAAGTTGCATCAGATATTTGCGTATTCACGAATGACCAAATCGTAGTAGAAGAACTTTAAAAATTCATGTTTTAACGTAAGTAGAAATAACAAAAACTAAAAAATTATGAAATAAATGCATAATAAATGACGAGTTTTTGAAGAAAATATAGTAACGGAGGTATTTATCTTATGGAGTCGAATGGTATTAAATTAACGCCAAAAGATATCGTTTCAAAACTTAACGAATATATAGTCGGTCAAGATGACGCTAAACGCAAGGTAGCAGTAGCATTAAGAAATAGATATAGACGGAGCTTGCTTTCTGATGAAGAGAAACAAGAAATTGCACCTAAAAATATTTTAATGATTGGACCAACTGGTGTAGGGAAAACGGAAATTGCGCGACGTATGGCTAAAGTGGTTGGCGCACCTTTTATTAAAGTAGAAGCTACGAAATTTACAGAAGTAGGTTACGTTGGTCGTGACGTTGAGAGTATGGTTAGAGACTTGGTTGACATTGCTGTTAGATTAGTTAAAGATCAAAAGAAAGCGTTAGTTAAAGATGAAGCGAGAAATAAAGCAAATGAAAAATTAGTTAAACTTTTAGTACCAAGTATGAAGAAGAAAGCGAATAGCAGTAATAGTAATAACCCTTTAGAGTCTCTTTTTGGTGGAGCAATACCCAATTTTGGTCAAAATAATGAAGATGATGAAGAAGATACACCAACAGAAGAAATCAAAACAAAGCGTTCTGAAATTAAACAACAATTATTAAATGGTGAACTTGAAGAAGAAAAAGTGGGATTAAAAGTCGAGCAAGACCCAGGTGCCTTAGGTATGTTAGGAACAAATCAAAATCAACAAATGCAAGATATGATGAACCAACTTATGCCTAAGAAAAAAGTGGAAAGAGAAGTACCAGTCAAAACAGCTCGAAATATTTTGACAGATGAATATGCTGATGAATTGATTGATCAAGAAACTGCCAACCAAGAAGCGATTGAGCTAGCTGAACAAATGGGAATTATTTTTATTGATGAAATAGATAAAGTGGCTACGAACAATCAAAATTCAGGTCAAGACGTTTCACGACAAGGTGTTCAAAGAGACATTTTACCTATACTTGAAGGTAGCATGGTTCAAACCAAATATGGTACTGTTAATACTGAACATATGCTATTCATTGGCGCAGGAGCATTTCATGTTTCAAAACCAAGTGATTTAATACCTGAATTACAAGGTCGTTTCCCAATTCGTGTTGAATTAGAAAGCCTATCTGTGGAAGACTTTGTAAGCATTTTAACTGAACCTAAATTATCATTAATTAAACAGTATGAAGCGCTACTTCAAACAGAGCAAGTAACAGTTAATTTTACTGAAGAAGCGATTAAACGTCTGGCAGAAATTGCTTTTCAAGTTAATCAAGATACAGATAATATTGGCGCGCGTAGATTGCATACAATACTTGAAAAAATGTTGGAAGATTTATCGTTTGAAGCACCGAGCATGCCACATGCTGTCGTAGATATCACACCTCAATATGTTGATGATAAGTTGAAATCAATTTCAACAAATAAAGATTTAAGTGCATTTATTTTATAATACAAACAAAAAGGAGAAGTAATATGAGCTTATTATCAAAAACAAGAGAATTAAATACACTTTTGCAAAAGCACAAAGGAATTGCTGTAGACTTTAAAGACGTCGCACAAACAATAAGCAGTGTAACAGTGACAAATGTTTTTATTGTGTCAAGAAAAGGTAAAATTTTAGGATCAAGTTTAAATGAATTGTTAAAAAATGAACGTATTATTCAAATGTTAGAAAATAGACATATACCTGTAGAATATACTGACAAGTTAATGGATGTAAAAGAGACAGAATCTAACATTGGTATTGAAAGTGCTCTTTCAGTTTTCCCACCTGAAAATAAAGATGTATTTAAAGATAGTAAGTCAACTATCTTTCCAATACTAGGTGGGGGAGAAAGACTAGGTACGTTAGTACTTGGGCGTGTACAAGACGATTTTTCTGAAAACGATCTCGTTTTAGGTGAGTACGCGGCTACAGTTATTGGTATGGAAATTCTGCGTGAAAAACATAATGAAGTTGAACAAGAAGCAAGAGATAAAGCTGCAATCAATATGGCAATCAATTCGTTATCATACTCAGAAAGTGAAGCTATTGAACATATTTTTGAAGAGCTAGGTGGTAAAGAAGGCTTGCTAATTGCGTCTAAAGTAGCTGACCGAGTTGGTATTACACGTTCTGTTATTGTTAATGCATTACGTAAGTTAGAAAGTGCAGGAGTTATTGAATCACGTTCACTAGGTATGAAAGGTACGTTTATTAAAGTTAAAAAAGAAAAATTCTTAGATGAATTAGATAGAATAAAATAAAACGTAGAATAGCTAATTCGTGCATTTGCTATTTACACTATTCACATCATTTTGTATATCCATGCGTTATGCGTTGATTTGATAAATATGTAAAAAATAAATACAATGTCATTTTTAAACTTAAGCATTTCATATTAAGCATCTCATACTGGGGTGGAATCGTGTTATCTGAATTTGTAAAAATACAACTTGAGACCATGCCATTATTAATGAGAAATTATAAGCTGAACTATTGCTTTATATGTATGAATATGATATATTTATTCACGGCTATTAAGCCAATACGCACATAAAGAGCGGAAGTATAAAGGGTGCGATAACTTATTATCGTGTTTATATGAGCTTTTTATGGAGGTAAAAAACCAATAGGAGGATTTTATTTATGGCAGTAATTTCAATGAAACAATTACTAGAAGCAGGTGTTCACTTCGGTCACCAAACACGCCGTTGGAACCCAAAAATGAAAAGATACATCTTCACTGAAAGAAACGGTATCTACATTATCGACTTACAAAAAACAGTGAAGAAAGTAGAAGAAGCTTACAACTTTATCAAACAAATTTCAGAAGATGGCGGAAAAGTTTTATTCGTTGGTACGAAAAAACAAGCACAAGAATCAGTAAAAGCTGAAGCAGAACGTGCTGGTCAATTCTACGTTAACCAAAGATGGTTAGGTGGAATTTTAACTAACTATAAAACAATTTCAAAACGTATCAAACGTATTTCTGAAATTGAAAAAATGGAAGAAGATGGCTTATTCGAAGTATTACCTAAAAAAGAAGTAGTAGAACTTAGAAAAGAATATGACCGTTTAATTAAATTCTTAGGCGGAATTCGTGATATGAAATCTATGCCTCAAGCATTATTTGTAGTTGACCCTCGTAAAGAGCGCAACGCAATTGCTGAAGCACGTAAATTACACATCCCAATCGTTGGTATTGTGGATACTAACTGTGATCCAGATGAGATCGATTATGTTATCCCTGCAAACGATGATGCTATCCGTGCCGTTAAATTATTAACTGGTAAAATGGCAGATGCAATCTTAGAAGGTCAACAAGGTGTATCAAATGAAGAAGTAGCAGCTGAACAAAACATTGATTTAAATGAATCAAAAGAAGAAGCTACTGAAGCAGAAACAACTGAAGAAAACACTTCTGTTGAATCAAACTAAGAATAATGTAAAATGGGTGATAAGATATATAAGCTTATCACCTTTTTTTAAAATAAATATATTAAAATTCATTAAATAATGGAGGAATATGAAATGGCAATTTCAGCTAAACTTGTAAAAGAATTACGTGAAAAAACTGGCGCTGGTATGATGGATTGTAAAAAAGCGTTGACAGAAACTGATGGTGATATTGATAAAGCTATTGATTACCTACGTGAAAAAGGTATTGCAAAAGCAGCTAAAAAAGCTGACCGTATCGCTGCAGAAGGACTAGTACATGTAGAAGAAAGAGGAAATGAAGCAGCAATCGTAGAAATTAATTCAGAAACTGACTTCGTAGCACGTAACGAAGGTTTCCAAGAATTAGTAAAAGAAATTGCTATCCAAGTGTTAGATAGTAAAGTAGATACTGTTGAAGCTTTATTAGAATCTGAATTAGCTGACGGTAAATCTGTAGATCAACGCATGAAAGAAGCAATCTCTACAATCGGTGAAAAATTAAGTATCCGTCGTTTTGCAGTTAGAACAAAATCAGATAGTGATGCATTTGGTTCATATTTACACATGGGTGGACGTATCGGTGTATTAACAGTTGTTGAAGGTACTACTGATAGCGATGCTGCTAAAGATGTAGCTATGCATATTGCTGCGATTAACCCTAAATATGTTTCATCTGAACAAGTAAGTGAAGATGAAATTGCTCATGAAAAAGAAGTATTGAAACAACAAGCTTTAAACGAAGGAAAACCAGAAAAAATCGTTGAGAAAATGGTTGAAGGTCGTTTACGTAAATATTTACAAGAAATTTGTGCAGTTGACCAAAACTTTGTTAAAGATCCTGATCAAACAGTTGAAGCTTTCTTAAAATCAAAAGGTGGAAAACTAGTTGACTTCGTACGTTATGAAGTAGGCGAAGGTATGGAAAAACGTGAAGAAAACTTTGCTGACGAAGTAAAAGGACAAATGAAATAATTTTTCATAGTTTGAACAAGAAAGAAGACACCTTTTTGTGCTCCGTATGAAAGACTTACTTTTATATTGGAAGTTCTACTGTGTCTTCTTTACTTGTATCAAATACATATTTTCACAATAGAGAGGATAAGACAATGGCTCAAACTTCTAAATATAAACGTGTCGTTTTAAAATTAAGTGGTGAAGCACTAGCAGGTGAAGACGGATTCGGGATTAATCCGATAATTATTAAAAGTGTTGCTCAACAAGTAGCTGAGGTAGCAAAAATGGATTGCGAGATTGCAGTGATTGTTGGTGGAGGAAATATCTGGAGAGGTAAAACTGGTAGTGACCTTGGTATGGATCGTGGCACAGCCGATTATATGGGTATGTTGGCTACTGTCATGAACGCTTTAGCACTTCAAGATAGTCTAGAACAATTAGAGTGTGATACACGTGTGTTAACTTCTATAGAGATGAAACAAGTTGCAGAACCTTATATTCGTCGTCGTGCAATTAGACACTTAGAGAAAAAACGAGTTGTGATATTTGCAGCTGGCATAGGTAATCCATACTTCTCAACTGACACAACTGCAGCTCTGCGTGCTGCTGAAGTAGAAGCAGATGTTATCTTAATGGGCAAAAATAATGTTGATGGTGTTTACTCTGCAGATCCTAAAAAAGATGAAAATGCAGTTAAATATGAACATTTAACACATATTCAAATGTTACAAGAAGGATTACAAGTCATGGACTCAACAGCATCTTCTTTCTGTATGGATAACAATATTCCATTGAATGTGTTCTCTATTACAGAAGAAGGGAATATCAAACGTGCTGTTATGGGTGAAAAAATAGGAACATTAATTACAAAATAATTTAGAGGTGTATAATATGAGTGACATAATTAATGACACGAAAACAAAGATGAAAAAATCAATTGATAGTCTTTCAAGAGAATTAGCCAACATTAGTGCTGGTAGAGCAAATTCAAACCTTTTAAATGGTGTTACTGTTGATTATTATGGAGCACCAACACCTATACAGCAACTTGCTAGTATCAGTGTGCCAGAAGCACGTCTTTTAGTCATTTCACCATACGATAAATCATCAGTGGCTAATGTTGAAAAAGCCATTAATGCAGCAAACCTAGGTGTGAATCCATCTAGTGATGGTGAAGTAATCCGTATAAGTGTACCTGCATTAACAGAAGAACGTCGTAAAGAGCTTGTAAAAGAAGTTAAAAAAATTGGCGAAGATTCTAAAGTTGCAGTTAGAAATGTGCGTCGTGATTCGAATGACGAGCTTAAAAAACAAGAGAAAAATGGTGACATCACTGAAGATGACCTAAGAACTCAAACAAATGAAGTTCAAAAAATAACTGACGATTCTATAAATGACATTGATAAATTATTAGAAGAAAAAGAACAAGATATTATGTCAGTATAAACATGGTAATTATGATATGACTTTTTGTGAGTAAATATCTATCTTTTAGTTGTTTGATATTGAAAATAAAGCATATTATAAATTTATCTGAACTGTATCAAATCAGACTTTGGTACAGTTTTTTTATTTGTTTATTCATTGCGCTTATCTAGTATGATAAAATGATAGATAATTGCATTTAGAAGCTAATATAAAAAGCAGAGATGATAACGCTCGGAGGAAATACCATGTTTAAAAAGCTAAACAAGAAAAAAAATCAGCCTAACGAATCCAACATTGGCTTGGATTTACATAATGTACCTAATCATATAGCAATTATTATGGATGGCAATGGACGCTGGGCTAAACAAAGAAAGTTGCCTAGAATAAAAGGCCATTACCAAGGTATGCAAACGATCAAAAAAATAACTAAAGAAGCTAGTGATTTAGGTATTAAATATTTAACGTTGTATGCATTTTCAACTGAAAATTGGACTAGACCTAAAAATGAAGTTAATTATATTATGAACCTACCAGTTAATTTCTTAAAAACCTTTTTACCAGAATTAATAGAAAATAATGTTAAAGTAGAAACCATTGGTTTTTTAAATGATTTACCAACAGCAACACTTGAAGCTATAAATAAAGCAAAAGACCAAACCAAAGATAATACAGGTTTAAAACTGATTTTTGCAATTAACTATGGCGGACGTGCTGAAATTGTCCATAGTGTAAAATCAATTTATGAAAAATTATCTTCAGAAGGCTTATCCAGTGAACATATTACAGAACAATTGATTAACGAACATTTAATGACCCACCATTATCCTGATCCAGACCTTTTAATTAGAACCTCAGGTGAACAACGAATTAGTAACTTTCTTATCTGGCAAGTATCTTACAGTGAATTTATATTCAATGAAAAATTTTGGCCAGATTTTGACAAAGAAGAATTAATAAACTGTATTAAAATTTATCAATCTCGTCAAAGACGTTTTGGGGGATTATAGATAGTTAGGAGAATAGTATGAAAGTTAGAACTTTAACAGCAATAATAGCACTTATTGTTTTTCTACCTGTATTGTTAAAGGGTGGGCTTGTACTAATGCTTTTTTCATATTTATTAGCGTTTATAGGTCTCAAGGAATTGTTAAATATGAATATGATAAAGTTCTTATCCATCCCAGGAATTATAAGTGCATTAGGAATTTTAATTATTATGATACCGCAAGAAGCAGGTACATGGGTGAATGATTTACAATTAAAATCTTTGATAGCAATGAGTTTTATTTTATTAAGTTATACCGTGTTATCTAAAAATAGATTTAGTTTTATGGATGCTGCTTTTTGTTTAATGTCTATAGCTTATGTAGGCATAGGTTTTATGTATCTTTATGAAACAAGATCAGAGGGATTACATTACATACTGTTAGCTTTCTTAATTGTGTGGTCTACTGATACTGGTGCATACATTTTTGGTAGATTAATGGGCAAACATAAATTATGGCCAGTAATCAGTCCTAATAAAACAATTGAAGGATTCATAGGTGGTATTATTTGTAGTCTGATTGTTCCACTTATAATGGTGATGTTTATAGACTTTAATATTGCAATATGGTTATTGCTATTATGTACAGTTATTTTGAGTATGTTTGGTCAGCTAGGTGATTTAGTGGAGTCAGGTTTTAAACGCCATTTTGGTGTGAAGGATTCTGGACGTATTTTACCTGGTCATGGCGGAATATTAGACCGATTCGATAGTTTTATGTTTGTTTTACCATTATTAAATATATTTTTAATTTAAGTGATTTTGAAAGAAATGATGTGCTTTTAAAATTGTATAATTGAAAAATAAAAGGAGTTATTAATTTAAATGTTGATGATTGATCGCATGAGACATTTAAATTTTTAACTCCTTTTCATAAGTTTATAAAATGAATCGTATATATTTAAGAGGTAAGTCGTGAAAATTTTTTATACTGTATAAAGTTACGTGTATCAGTCGGTAGTGTTATGTTATAATTTTATAATCAAAAGCATTAAATTTCTTGTATATTATAATAATATAAAATAATGGAACAATCTTACGGAAAATATGAGGTGTATCAATTTGAGTTTTCTAGTGACAATTATTTCTTTTATAATCGTATTTGGTGTTCTTGTAACGGTTCATGAATACGGTCATATGTTTTTTGCAAAAAGAGCTGGCATTATGTGCCCAGAATTTGCAATTGGAATGGGGCCAAAAATTTTCAGTTTTAGAAAAAATGAAACTTTATATACCATTCGTTTATTGCCAGTTGGAGGATATGTAAGAATGGCAGGTGACGGATTGGAAGAACCACCCGTTCAACCAGGTATGCATGTAAAGATAAAATTAAATGATAAAGATGAAATCACACACATCATTTTAGATGATCAACACAAATTCCAACAAATTGAAGCAATGGAAGTTAAGCAATGTGATTTTAAAGAGGATTTATATATAGAAGGTGTTACTGCTTATGATCAGCAAAGACATCATTATCAGATTGCTGACAAAGCTTACTTTGTTGAAAATGGTAGTTTAATTCAAATTGCTCCTAAAAACCGACAATTTACACACAAGAAACCTTATCAAAAATTCTTAACACTGTTTGCGGGTCCTTTATTTAACTTCTTACTTACATTAGTATTATTTATTGGCTTAGCTTATTATCAAGGTACACCAACAAATACAGTTGATAAAGTTGCGCAAGATAGTCCAGCAGCGCACGCTGGCTTAAAAACAGGTGACACTATCGTGAAAATTGATGACAAATCTATCGATAGTAAATCTGATATAGATCAAGCAATGTCTCAGGTTAAAGACAAAAAGACGCAAATTAAAGTAGAACGAGATGGCAAAACAGAAAATTTACAAGTAAAACCGAAAAAATACGAACAAAAAGTAACTAAAACACATTCAGAAACAAAATATTTATTAGGCTATACTGCTTCTACTGAACATACAGTATTTAAACCTATTGCTGAAGGTGTAAAACAAACAATTGTAGCTGGGAAACTGATATTTACTGCGATTTTAAGTATGATTGCGAGCATTTTTACAGGTCAATTTTCATTTGATATGTTAAATGGTCCTGTCGGTATTTACCATACGGTTGATTCTGTTGTTAAAACAGGCATTATCAATTTAATTTCTTGGACAGCATTGCTCAGTGTCAATTTAGGGTTGATGAATTTATTACCAGTCCCAGCACTTGATGGCGGACGTATCTTATTCGTAATATATGAAGCGATTTTCAGAAAGCCATTAAACAAAAAAGCAGAAACTACCATTATAGCGATTGGTGCAGTATTTGTATTAATTGTTATGGTCTTAGTGACATGGAATGACATTCAACGTTATTTCTTATAAAAGGAGAGAGCATGTAAATGAAACAATCTAAAGTATTTATACCAACGATGAAAGAAGTACCGGCTGCAGCTGAAGCTTTAAGTCATAGACTTTTGCTAAAAGCAGGATTAATTAAACAAAGTACGAGCGGCATATATAGCTATTTACCGTTAGCTGCAAAAGTTTTGAATAACATTGAAACAATTGTAAGACAAGAAATGGAACGTATTGATGCTGTGGAAATTTTAATGCCGGCGTTACAAAAAGCAGAACTATGGGAAGAATCAGGTCGTTGGAATGCATATGGTCCAGAACTGATGCGTTTAAAAGATAGACATGGTCGTGAGTTTGCACTTGGGCCAACACATGAAGAGCTTATAACGTCTGTGATAAGAGATGAGCTTAAATCATATAAACAATTACCACTTACTTTATTCCAAATACAATATAAATTTAGAGATGAAAAACGTCCTCGTTTTGGACTGTTACGTGGTCGTGAATTTATTATGAAAGACGCATATTCGTTTCATGCAGATGAAACTTCTTTAGATGAAACATACCAAGATATGTATCACGCTTATGATCGCATATTTAAACGTGTCGGAATTAATGCACGACCAGTAGTTGCAGATTCAGGTGCTATTGGTGGAAGTCATACACATGAATTTATGGCTTTAAGTGAAATTGGTGAAGATACAATTGTTTATAGTGAAAATAGTGATTATGCTGCCAATATTGAAAAAGCTGAGGTTGTATATCATCCTAATGAAAAACATGATGATGTAGCATCATTAACAAAAATAGAAACACCTCAAGTACACACAGCACAAGCATTAGCAACATTTTTAGAAAAACCATTGGATGAAATTACAAAATCTATGGTATTTAATGTCGATGGTGAATTTATTATGGTACTTGTACGTGGTCACCATGAAATTAATGATGTGAAATTAAAAGCATTCTTTGGTACTGATCACATCGAATTAGCAACAGAAGATGAAATTAAAAATTTATTAGGTGCATCTCCTGGTTCACTTGGGCCAATTTTTGATAAAAATATCAAAGTATATGCTGATAACTTTATAAAAGATTTAAATAATATTGTTGTAGGCGCTAACGAAGATGGTTACCATTTATTGAATGCAAATGTAGGGCGTGACTTTGAAATAGAAGCGTATGGCGATTTTAGATTTATTTTAGAAGGTGAAGCCTTAGCTGATGGGTCAGGTGTCGCTAAATTTGCTGAAGGAATTGAAGTCGGGCAAGTATTTAAACTTGGTACAAAATATTCTGAAGCAATGAATGCAACATTCTTAGATAATCAAGGCAAAGCCAAACCTTTATTAATGGGATGTTATGGTATAGGTATTTCTAGAACTTTAAGTGCGATTGTTGAGCAAAATAATGATGAAAATGGTATTATATGGCCTAAATCAGTGACGCCATTTGATTTACACTTAATTACAATCAACCCTAAAAAAGAAGAACAACGTGAATTGGCCGATCAACTATATACACAATTAAAAGAAACATACGATGTACTATATGATGACCGTAAAGAACGTGCAGGTGTTAAATTTAATGATGCTGATTTAATTGGGTTACCAATTAGAGTAGTAGTTGGCAAAAATGCTGCAGAAGGTATCGTAGAAGTTAAACGACGTGATACAGGTGAAAGTGAAGATGTTCAAATTGATAACTTAAATCGTTATATTAATGATTTATACCTAAGTATATAATTCAGCAATTTACTTTTAGAAAGTAATTGCTATGACGAATGATATGTATGTTAAACAATTAAAAGCAAATATAATTTTTATCAATGAATATATTTGTATATGGGCATAGTTGAATTTTTAAGATTAACCTATAATTTGGTAAATAGTCGCCTTAATTAGGGGAGCGGGAAAGCGAAATCGAATGAGTCAGATTTGATTTCATTTCCGCTCCTATTTATTATTAGTAACCATATTGTAAAAATAGTAGAGTTTAAGTATTAGAAATTAATGCTTTTCCGTTATAAGATAGATAATGTAAAAAATACATACGCGACAGTTAAAGAAATGATTTGAAATAGTAACGTAGTGTAATTAATAGTAAGGTGGTTATCGTCATGTCAATGACAAATCAAGAAAAATTTAAGGTCTTAGCAGATCAAATTAAAATTGCAGATCATTTGGATCCAGAAATTTTAGCACAAAGTGAATTAACGCGTGTAGATGTTAAAACAACTGATCGTATTTGGGTATTTCAGATAACATTTCCATATTTTTTACCTATAGAAGATTATCTGTTATTTATGAATGCAATCACTGAAGAATTTAAAACAATTGCCAAAGTTGATTGCAATTTTACAGTTACGAATAAAGTGAATCAAGACGAATATGCCTTGAAATACTTTAGTTATTGTATTGATCAAACGCAATTATCGCCAAAAGTAAAAGGTCAGCTTAAGCAAAAACGCTTAATTATGTCAGGGGATGTTCTCAAAGTCATGTGTCAGAATGATATAGAACGAGATCATTTTGATAAAGCTTGCAATGGGAGTTTGATTAAAGCATTTCAACAATGTGGATTTGCAATCAGTAGTATCATTTTTGAAACTGATCATACTTCAAATGGAGACGATTTAGCATCATTAGAGGCACATATTCAACAAGAAGATGAAAAAAGTGCACGTGAAGCCACTGAAAAGTTAGAAAAGATGCGCGCTGAAAAAGCCAAACAACAAGATAATAACGAAAGCGCTGTAGCTAAATGTCAAATTGGTAAACCGATTCAAATAGAAAATGTAAAACCTATTGAATCAATTATCGAAGAAGAATTTAAAGTTGCGGTGGAAGGTGTTATCTTTGATATTAATTTAAAAGAATTGAAAAGCGGACGTCATATTGTTGAATTAAAAGTTACAGATTACACCGATTCATTAGTGTTGAAAATGTTCACTAGAAAAAATAAAGATGATTTAGCTCATTTTAAAGCCCTTAGTGTTGGTAAATGGGTACGAGCACAAGGTCGAATAGAAGAAGACACATTCGTACGTGACTTAGTAATGATGATGTCTGATATAGAAGAAATAAAAAAAGCAGTTAAACAAGACAAAGCAGATGAGAAACGCGTAGAATTTCATTTGCATTCATCCATGAGTCAGATGGACGGCATTCCGAATATAAGTGCATATGTGGACCAAGCAGCCAAATGGGGTCATAAAGCGATTGCAATTACTGATCATAATGTGGTTCAAGCATTTCCAGATGCGCATGCTGCAGCTGAAAAAAATAATATTAAAATGATATATGGTATGGAAGGCATGTTGGTTGATGATGGTGTGCCTATAGCTTACAAGCCACAAGATATTGATTTAAAAACTGCAACATACGTTGTTTTTGACGTTGAAACAACAGGTTTATCTAATCAGTATGATAAAATTATTGAACTCGCAGCTGTAAAAGTAAAAGAAGGAGAAATCATTGATAAGTTTGAACGTTTTAGTAATCCACATGAACGTTTATCTGAAACAATCAAGAATTTAACGCATATCACTGACGATATGCTCGTCAATGCGCCTGAAATTGAAACAGTATTAACAGAGTTTAAAGAGTGGGTCGGCGATGCGATATTTGTAGCACATAATGCATCATTTGATATGGGATTCATAGATACCGGTTATGAAAAAACTGGTCTAGGTGCATCAACGAATGGTGTGATAGATACACTTGAACTTTCCAGAACTATCAACACAGAATATGGTAAGCATGGTCTGAATTTCTTAGCTAAAAAATATGGTGTAGATTTAACACAGCATCACAGAGCGATTTATGATACTGAAGCAACAGCTTATATTTTTATAAAAATGTTAAAACAATTAGAAGAAGCGGAAGTTTATAATCATCAAGATATTAATAAATCGTTATCTAATGAAGATGCGTATAAACGTGCACGTCCAAACCACGTAACACTTATTGTGCAAAATCAACAAGGCTTGAAAAATTTATTTAAAATAGTAAGTGCGTCTTTAGTTAAATATTATTATAGAACACCTAGAATTCCACGATCATTATTAGATGAATATCGTGAAGGTATTCTTGTTGGTTCTGCATGTGATGAAGGTGAAGTATTTACTGCAGTAATGCAAAAAGATCAATCTCAAGTGGAAAGAATAGCAAAATACTATGATTTCATTGAAGTTCAGCCACCTGCATTATATCAAGATTTAATAGATAGAGAACTGGTGAGAGATAATGAAACATTGCATGAAATTTATCAACGCCTTATTCAAGCTGGAGATGTAAATGATATTCCTGTCATTGCTACAGGGAACGCGCATTATCTAAACGAACATGATGGTATTGCACGTAAAATTTTAATTGCATCACAGCCAGGTAACCCGTTAAATCGTAGTACTTTACCTGAGGCACACTTTAGAACAACAGATGAAATGTTAGACGAATTACATTTCTTAGGTGAAGCAAAAGCTCATGAACTAGTTGTTAAAAACACGAATGAATTAGCAGACCGTATCGAACGTGTAGTTCCGATAAAAGATGAATTGTATACGCCGCGTATGGAAGGTGCTAATGATGAAATACGAGATATGAGCTATGCCAATGCCAGAGCATTATATGGCGAAGATTTACCACAAATTGTAATCGACCGATTAGAGAAAGAACTTGAAAGTATCATTGGGAATGGATTCTCTGTTATATATTTAATTTCGCAAAGACTTGTTAAAAAATCGCTGGATGACGGTTACCTAGTAGGTTCACGTGGCTCTGTAGGTTCGAGTTTTGTAGCGACAATGACTGAAATTACAGAAGTTAATCCATTACCACCGCATTATATTTGTCCACAATGTAAAGAAAGTGAGTTCTTTAACGATGGATCCATTGGCTCTGGTTTTGATTTACCAGATAAAAAATGTGGCACATGTGGTTGTGAATTGATTAAAGAAGGGCAAGATATTCCTTTTGAAACTTTCTTAGGCTTCAAAGGTGATAAAGTGCCTGATATCGACTTGAACTTTAGTGGTGAGTATCAACCTCAAGCTCATAATTACACAAAAGAATTGTTTGGTGAAGACAAAGTCTTTCGTGCCGGTACTATTGGTACGGTGGCAGAAAAAACAGCTTTCGGTTTTGTGAAAGGATTTTTAAACGATCAAGGCATTCACAAAAGAGGAGCTGAAGTTGACAGACTCGTGAAAGGTTGCACGGGTGTTAAACGTACAACAGGACAACATCCAGGTGGCATCATCGTTGTCCCAGATTATATGGATATCTACGATTTTACACCTGTTCAATTTCCGGCAGATGATCAATCATCAGCTTGGATGACAACACATTTTGATTTCCACTCAATACATGATAACGTATTGAAACTGGATATATTAGGACACGATGACCCGACCATGATCCGTATGTTACAGGATTTATCAGGTATTGATCCTAAAACGATACCTGTTGATGATAAGGAAACCATGGGGATTTTTAGTTCACCAGAACCATTAGGTGTAACATCAGAGCAAATTTTATGTAAAACTGGTACATTTGGTGTGCCTGAATTTGGTACAGGATTTGTTCGTCAAATGTTAGAAGATACCAAACCAACTACATTTTCAGAATTAGTTAGAATATCTGGATTATCACATGGTACGGATGTTTGGCTAGGTAACGCACAAGATTTAATACGCTCAGGAACTTGCGATTTATCAAGTGTCATTTGTTGTCGTGATGATATTATGGTTTATCTAATGTATAACGGTTTAGAACCTTCACTAGCCTTCAAGACAATGGAATTTGTGCGTAAAGGTAAAGGGCTTACGGATGATATGGTTGAAGCAATGGTAGACAATGAAGTGCCTGATTGGTATTTAGATTCATGTAGAAAAATTAAATACATGTTCCCTAAAGCGCATGCTGCAGCATATGTGTTGATGGCGGTACGTATTGCATATTTCAAAGTCCATTACCCACTTTACTACTATGCAAGCTACTTTACGGTGCGTGCATCTGATTTTGATTTAATCTCAATGATTAAAGATAAAGAAGGTATTCGAAATACAGTAAACGATATGTATTCGCGCTACATGGATTTAGCCAAAAAAGAAAAAGATACATTAACTGTATTAGAAATCATGAATGAAATGGCGCAACGTGGTTATCGTATGCAACCGATAAGTTTAGAGAAAAGCAAAGCATTTGATTTTATCATTGAAGATGATAGTTTAATTCCACCGTTTATTGCTGTTCCTGGATTAGGAGAAAACGTTGCGCAACGCATAGTTGAAGCACGTGAAGAGGGACCGTTTTTATCTAAAGAAGATTTAAATAAAAAAGCTGGCTTGTCACAAAAAGTCATTGAGTATTTAGACGAACTTGGTTCATTACCTAACTTGCCAGATAAAGCACAATTATCAATATTTGATATGTAATCGTGCAATATAGTGATTGAAATTGAATATCAAAATGCTAAATTTATAAAAATTTGATATTAGTTATTGTCATACTATATGAAAAGATATAGTTGTTTGTATAGGAAATAAACATATGGTATAATAATATTGCTTAAAAAATTAGACTCAGGCAGGAAGAGTGGGCGTTATACCCGCTCTTTTCTATTTGCCAAAAAAGGAGGTCAGTATGAGTAAAGTAACTGAGCAAGTTGAATCAATTATTCAACCCGTCCTTGACGACTTAAATTTCGAATTAGTTGAAGTCGAATACACAAAAGAAGGAAAAGATTACTTCTTAAGAGTATCCATTGATAAAGAAGGTGGCGTCGATTTAAACGATTGCGCCCTAGCTTCTGAAAAGATTAGTGAAGTTATGGATGAAGAAGATCCTATTCAAGAAATGTATTATTTAGATGTAGCTTCTCCAGGTGCTGAAAGACCTATAAAAAAAGAAAAAGATTTCCAAAATGCTGTTTCAAAACCGATATACGTTTCTTTATATGCTCCTATTGAAGGTGGAAAAGAATGGTTAGGTATCTTAAAAGAAGTAACAAGTGAAACGATTATTATGGAAGTAAAAGAAAAATCAAAGAAGAAACAAGTTGAAATTCCAAGAAATAAAATCGCTAAAGCACGTCATGCTGTAATGCTTTAATGTGATGAGGAGGATGATAAATCGTGTCAAGTAATGAATTATTATTAGCAACTGAATATTTAGAAAAAGAAAAAAAGATTCCAAGAGAAGTTTTAATTGATGCAATTGAAGCAGCGCTGATTACTGCATATAAAAAGAACTATGACAGTGCAAGAAGTGTACGCGTTGAGTTAAACATGGATGAAGGTACATTTCATGTGATTGCTCGTAAACAAGTCGTAGAAGAAGTAATGGATAATAGAGAAGAAATCGACTTAAGTACAGCACTAGTTAAAAATCCAGCATATGAAGTTGGTGATATCTACGAAGAAGATGTAACGCCAAGTGATTTTGGACGTGTAGGTGCACAAGCTGCGAAACAAGCTGTAATGCAACGTTTACGCGATGCTGAGCGTGAAATATTATATGATGAGTTTATCGATAAAGAAGATGATATTGTTAATGGTCTCATTGATAGAGTCGATCATCGTTATGTATACGTTAATTTAGGACGCACAGAAGCTGTTTTATCTGAAGCTGAAAGAAGCCCTAATGATAGCTACATTCCTAATGAGAGAATTAGAGTATATGTCAATAAAGTAGAGCAAACTACAAAAGGGCCTCAAATTTACGTTTCACGTAGCCATCCAGGATTATTAAAACGCTTGTTTGAACAAGAAGTACCAGAAATTTTTGACGGTACAGTAATTGTAAAATCAGTTGCTCGTGAAGCTGGAGATCGCTCTAAAATCAGCGTTCATTCAGATAATCCAGATATTGATGCAGTAGGTGCATGTGTAGGTGCTAAAGGTTCCCGTGTTGAAGCGGTTGTAGAAGAATTAGGTGGCGAAAAAATTGACATTGTTCAATGGAATGAAGATCCGAAGGTATTTGTTAAAAATGCTTTAAGCCCTTCTCAAGTACTACAAGTTATTGTTGATGAAGAAAACCAATCAACGGTTGTTGTTGTGCCTGACTATCAATTATCTTTAGCAATCGGTAAGCGTGGACAAAACGCACGTTTAGCTGCCAAATTAACTGGTTGGAAAATTGATATAAAATCAGAAAGTGATGCTAGAGCTGAAGGCGTTTATCCTACAGATGAAGCGATTGAAACTGAGGATGTTGAAAATATTGAACAAAACACAGACATTGATTTAGAAGACGTTAATACAGAAATTAATGACTTCAAAAAAGATGATGAAACAGATAGCTTGGATGAAGAAGACGCTGAAAAATAAATTGGAGTGAGCTTTATGAAAAAGAAAAAAATTCCAATGCGTAAATGTATACTTTCAAACGACATGCACCCTAAAAAAGATATGATTCGAGTTGTTATTAATAAAGAAGGCGAAATTTTTGCTGATGCAACTGGAAAACAACAAGGTCGTGGTGCATATGTATCAAAAGATGTTAAATTAGTAGAAGATGCACAAAAAAAAGGTGTATTAGAAAAATACTTTAAGGTTGATGCAGAAACTCTAAATCCTGTATATAAGGAAATTATACGTCTTATTTATCGTGAAGAGATACCTAAATGACTATAGAGAAAATCGTGAATTTTTTAGGGTTAGCAATGCGTGCTGGAAAAGTTAAAACAGGTGAATCAGTCATTTTAAATGACATTAAGAAAAATAGATTGAAGCTCGTAATTATTGCAACTGATGCTTCTGAAAATACAATGACAATGTTTCAGAACAAGTGTGAAAGTTACCATATATCATTTCGTATATTTGGAACGAGAGCTGAATTAGGACAAGCTTTAGGTAAAGCAGAACGAGTTAACATTGGAATCACTGATCAAGGCTTTGCTAAAAAGTTAGTGTCAATGATAGATGAATATCGTAAGGAGTGACTATATGAGTAAAATAAGAATTTACGAATACGCCAAAGATTTAAAATTAAAAAGTAAAGATATTATAGACGAATTAAAGAAGATGGACGTTGAGGTAACGAGCCATATGCAAACGTTAGAAGACGACCAAATAAAAGCATTAGATAAAGTTTATAAACCAGAGAAATCCAATCAATCAGAACAAAAACAACAAGGTCAAAATCAACAGAAATCATCAAATAGCAAGTCTAATGCTAATAAAAAAGATAATAGTAATCAAAATCACAAGCAAAATAATAAAAATAATAACAAAAATAAGAAGAACAACAAGAACAATAAAAATAACAATAAAAACAAACAAACTAAACAGGAAGAACCAAAAGAAATACCTTCAAACATCACTTATCAAGAAGGTATAACAGTGGGAGAACTTGCTGAGAAAATTAATGTTGATTCTTCAGAAATTATTAAAAAGTTATTCTTATTAGGAATAATGGCTAACATTAATCAAGCATTAGATGATGAAACATTAGAATTGATTGCTGATGATTATGGTGTGGAAGTGGAAAAAGAAGTTGTTATTGATGAAGAAGATTTATCAATTTATTTTGATGATGAATCTGAAGATGAAGATGCAGTAGAAAGACCAGCAGTCGTTACTATTATGGGACATGTTGACCATGGTAAAACAACATTATTGGATTCTATCCGTCACACACAAGTAACAGCAGGTGAAGCTGGTGGTATCACACAACATATTGGTGCTTATCAAATTGAAAATGATGGCAAAAAAATTACTTTCCTTGATACACCAGGACATGCTGCATTCACAACGATGCGTGCACGTGGTGCACAAGTAACTGATATTACAATTTTGGTAGTAGCAGCAGATGATGGTGTAATGCCTCAAACGATAGAAGCTATTAATCATGCCAAAGAGGCAAATGTACCAACAATTGTAGCTGTTAATAAAGTTGATAAACCAACTGCTAACCCAGACCGAGTAATGCAAGAATTGACTGAATATGGTTTGATTCCTGAAGCCTGGGGTGGCGATACAATTTTCGTACCACTTTCTGCTTTAAGCGGTGATGGTATTGAAGATTTAATAGAAATGATTGTACTTACATCTGAAATACAAGAACTAAAAGCTAATCCTGATAAAAAAGCAGTGGGTACAGTGATAGAAGCAGAATTAGATAAATCACGTGGTCCATCTGCATCACTTCTAGTACAAAATGGTACGCTACATGTCGGAGATGCATTGGTTGTTGGTAATACGTATGGTAGAATTCGTGCGATGGTTAACGATTTAGGTCAAAGAATTAAATCTGCAAAGCCATCTACTCCTGTTGAAATTACAGGTATTCATGATGTACCACAAGCTGGGGACCGTTTTGTTGTGTTTAAAGATGAGAAACAAGCAAGACGTATTGGAGAAGCACGTCATGAAGCCAATGTTTTACAACAACGTCAAGAAAGTAAGAGCGTTTCACTAGATAATTTATTTGAACAAATGAAACAAGGTGAAATGAAAGATTTAAATGTCATCATTAAAGGTGATGTCCAAGGCTCTGTAGAAGCACTTGCAGCTTCATTAATGAAAATTGAAGTAGAAGGTGTTAATGTTCGTATTATTCACACTGCAGTAGGTGCGATAAACGAATCCGATGTGACCTTAGCGAATGCATCAAATGGTATTATCATTGGTTTCAATGTAAGACCTGATACAGGTGCCAAACGTGCAGCTGAAACAGAAGGTGTAGACATGAGATTACACCGCGTCATTTATAGCGTTATTGAAGAAATAGAAGCTGCAATGAAAGGCTTGCTAGATCCAGAATACGAAGAACAAGTGATTGGCCAAGCAGAAGTACGTCAAACATTTAAAGTTTCAAAAGTAGGTACAATTGCTGGTAGTTATGTTACAGATGGTAAGATTACGAGAAATGCGGGTGTCCGTGTTATCAGAGATGGTATTGTTCAATTTGAAGGTGAACTGGACACGTTAAAACGTTATAAAGACGATGCTAAAGAAGTAGCCCAAGGCTATGAATGTGGTATCACAATTGAAAAATATAACGATTTAAAAGAAGGCGACATTATAGAAGCTTTCGAAATGGTTGAAATTAAAAGATAAAGATAGTTATTTTAAATAAATAAGAAAAATAAAACCGTAGGCTAACTTATAGTGTTAGCTTACGGTTTTTTTCTTTTAAATATGTTATCTTTTGGGTAAGAGCATGTGTAACTTTGAATCATTTAAAATAATTGTTTATTTTTATAATTTATTTTAATGTTTAGCTTTAAGTGCATAGTTATTTGAAAATTTAGCCTTTTATTAAGCGTTGTGAACGAGTTAAAAAAGTTTAAGTAAAATTGCTTGTTACCTTAATCTGGACACTAACTGTCTATGTACTTAATTAAACTTAGCATAAATAGGAGGTTATAAGTGATGAGTGAATACTTAAAAGAAATAAATGAATTTTGGCAAGAATACTTGGATCAATATAACTCTATTTATGACTTAGATACTTTAAATGAAATAATAAAAAGACATGACACAACCGCTTTTCTACACCCACAAGATTTAGCATACTTCAAAAGAAATTTTGGTGAAGATTTTAGTAATATCCCAAGATTTAAAAAGTTGATTGATTTTGCAAATGGGAAAGTGAAAATTAATAAGCACAGACAACGAATTGTACAAAATGATGCAGTATTAAGTCCAGCCATAGCAAGACCATATTTTGGAAATCCTGAAATAGCAGATATAGTGATTTTGAAAAAAAAGGCTGAGAATGATTTTATAATTAATGACCCTTCATTACCAGAAGAAATGGTAGTACATTATCGTAATAGAATATTGCAAGATATCCAAGGTGAGTTGAATTTAAACGGACAAAAAGTATTTCTTCCTTATATAGATCATCATTGTTGGTTTAAGAAATATATCTATAGCAATGGGTCTATATTAAAGCAATTTAATATTAATCCAAATAGAGTGATGGTTATGAATTTCTTTCCATATCAAACTGGCCATACAGCAGGTATACCAAAAGATTTTTTAACATTTAATCATTATCTACCATCTCAAGTTATGAATTTTGAACTATTATTAAAAATTATAAATGATGATAAGAGGCGGATTTATATTGTAAGTGAAGAAGAACTCTTTATTTCAATTTTTAAAAATTTTACTAATAGTGAATTACATCAATACCTTGTTGACAATTTGTTTGTGCTTTCATCTAAACAGAATAGACACATCACAGCATGTAATGTATTGAGTTATAAAGAGCATGTTAAGCGTTTAAAAAAGAAAGAGTCATTAAATAAAATAGATTATTATAAGTGGAATCAACAACAAAAAAAAGAGCGAGAGTTAGGCAATTCGGATTTTATAAGAAAACTTAAAGCTATCCAATATAAGGAAGCATTACCACGTTAGTAAAATTGAAATGACTGAAAAGGTTCGGGACATAAATGTCTCTGACTAAACAGAAAACGATAATTTCTATTGAAATAATGTAGAAATTGTCGTTTTCTTTTTTTACCAAATAGTGTAGCTCGTTGAGCTACTATTTTCCTTACATTCAATGCCATTAAGACAAACTCTAATTTTCTTTTGACTTTGTCTACCCCTCGAACTAACACTCGAGTGAAACCCAAAATAGCCTTCATGAATCCAAAAACTGGTTCTACATCAATTTTTCTTTGACTTTAGATTTTTTAGTTCCTAGTTCTGAAAGCTGCTGATTAATTTGAGATTTAAAATACTCCCAAATTAAAATGCTTCATTATCTTCTTATTCGTTTTTGAATTGTTTTTCATACATAAATTTTTAAGTGGACATTTTAAACAATCATCACATTCGTATAATATGAGTCATGTTATAATCTTTATACATAAGGCAACTCGTTAATTTGGTTTAGTAGTGTTTATTAAATTATACGAAATGCCCTTCTTTTTTTGAATAAAAAATGCAAATTGTACTGATTTTGTAACGTGCTGACGCCCGGGGAAATGATATGAGCGAGAGACTACAGGCTCGAGCCATATCCCCAGGCAAGCATGCACGATCAAAATCGGAAGATTTTAAATATAAAGAGGGCAAATCCATTGTTAAGGATTTGCCCTCTTATTTTGAGAATGGGATTTATGTCCCGGCCTTTTTAGTATGCAGTTAAATATGATAATGCTTAAATAACGATTTGATTTTATTTTTGAAATCTTCCACATAATGATCTGGCTTTAATAAAATGATTTCTTGTGGATATTCATATGCTAAGTGTAGGCATTCGCTTTTTGAAATAATGAGTTCAGCTTCAATGAATGCTTCGTTATTTTGAGCATTCAGGACTATAAATTGACGTTGAATTTGTTCCCATATAGATGAACGGAATTTCATAGTGACAGTCGGGACTTGTAGAAAAATATTTTCGTCAAAAGCTTCATCAAATTGATGAATATCAAGTATTGAATTTAAATCTTGCGTATAAATTTTGTTCTGATATATATAAGTAATCCAATATTTATTTTTGAAATGTCTTGTATATACTGGTACAACTTTATATGTTTGATGATCAACATCATTTAGCGAAATAATCTGTTTATTTTGTATGGCAAGTTGTATTTTATAAATAAGTGTTGATTCTGTTAATTCGTGATTGATTGTAAATTGATTGAGTAATGTATTAGATAAAAATTTTTCAGCTAGATTCGAATTACTGTTTAGGCCTCTAATTAAATTATATGTATCGATATGAATGTTGGGCGTGAAATTTTTCATTCTAAATAGCAGATTAAGTAACCGATTATTTTTAAATTTATAGCGATCTATTCTTATGCGATGTCGGCCTATATTGTTTTCATAAACAATTCTTGCATTTAGTCCTTCCCATTCATGGTCTTCATATAAAAAATTGTTTATATCACTAAAGTCTCGCTGTATTGATCTTACATTAACATTTAATTGTTGTGCGAGTTCTTCTTTGCTTAATTTTTTCCCATTAAATAGACGAGTGAAAATATAAAGTAGTCTTTCTGATTTATCCAAGTATACACGCTCCTAACAATTTCAATAGAACAATTCATATTTTATTAGTTTGAATTATAGCATGATATTTTCTATAATGTGTAAAACAATATAAAATAAATTAAAAACTTAGTTGTTTCCTAAATAGTAATCATTTATAAAATTCAATGTAAATTTTATAAACTACCGCAGCATTTAAAAATAAAAATGTAATAAAGTTTCAGGCTATAACACTTAAGAAATATAATTGTGCCTAACTGTAATGGAAATAATGTTTTATCGTTTCATAACAATTACCTTTTTGATTTATTATTGATTTAGCAATTAAATTTTTTTTATTAAAAAAAGAATGAAGTTTGTTTGACGTTGTGAAATGAACTGTCATATAATCTTTAAGTAAGATAAATATACATGTATGAATGATATTTGTGAGGTGAAATATATGAATATGAGAGCTGAACGTGTTGGCGAACAAATGAAACAAGAAATCATGGACATTGTTAACAATAAAGTAAAAGATCCTAGAATTGGTTTCCTAACAATAACAGAAGTTCAATTAACGAATGATTTATCTATTGCAACAATTTATTTAACTGTACTTGGTAATGACAAACAAATTGATGATACGTTTAAAGGTTTAGAGAAAGCAAAAGGTTTTATCAAATCTGAAATTGGTTCAAGAATGCGTTTAAGAATTGTACCAGATTTAAAATTTGAATACGATGAGTCTATTGACTACGGAAATAAAATTGAAAAAATGATACAAGATTTACACAAAAATGATTAATTTTCAAAGCTGAAACAAACATTCACTGAGATGTTTGTTTCAGCTTTTTTATAACCATTTCTTTATTGAGTCGTGTTAATATAAGTAAGGAATGATAATAAAAGAACGATTGAAGGTGACATTAAAATGTATAATGGTATTTTACCTGTGTACAAAGAACGTGGCTTAACAAGCCATGACGTTGTATTTAAATTAAGGAAAATTTTAAAAACCAAAAAGGTGGGGCATACTGGTACATTAGATCCTGAAGTTTCAGGTGTATTACCCATATGTATAGGTCCAGCGACTAAGGTGAGCGATTATATTATGGAAATGGGAAAGACCTATTTTGCAACTGTATATTTAGGTTTTAGTACCACTACAGAAGATCAGACAGGTGAAATTTTAGAAAAAAAGGCTATTGATGAAGACGCACTTAATGAGGAACAAATAGATAACACTTTAGCACGTTTTGAAGGTGTAATTACGCAAATCCCACCGATGTATTCATCAGTGAAGGTTAACGGTAAAAAGCTTTATGAATATGCAAGAAAAAATGAAACAGTCGAAAGGCCTTCAAGAGAAGTCGAGATTTTCGACATTAAGCGAGCGTCTGAACTACGATTTGAAAATCAAGGTTGCCAGTTTGATATCATAGTAAAATGTGGTAAAGGTACTTATATTAGAACGTTGGCAACAGATATAGGAAAAGCGCTTGAATTACCAGCACATATGTCAAAGTTAACAAGAATACAAAGTGGTGGTTTTGATATTGAAAATAGTCTTACAATCGAAGATATACAATCACTACATGAGCACGAAACATTACAGGAAAAACTTTTTCCGATAGAATATGGTCTGAGAGGTTTGAAAAAAATCAACATTTCAAATGAAAGTCAAAGATTTAAAATATTGAATGGTCAAAAATTTGATACGAATGATTTTGACCAATCCATAGATACGTTGGTTGTGATGTTTGATACACTAAATAATAAGGCATTAGCAATTTATACACCACATCCTGAGAAGCCTTATGAAATAAAACCGAAGAAGGTATTTAACTAAAGGAGAAATAGCCATGAAAGTAATTGAAGTAACTCATCCGATTCAAGAAGATCAGTATATATCAGAAGATGTAGCAATGGCTTTTGGTTTTTTTGATGGCATGCATAAAGGTCATGCAGAGGTATTTGATACTTTAGAAAAAAAGGCAGAGGCATCGAATTTAAAGAAAGCTGTGATGACATTTGATCCACATCCTTCTGTTGTTTTAAATCCTGAACTTAAACGTACGGATTACTTAACTCCGATTCAAGATAAAATAGAAATATTAGAATCTTACGGGATTGACTATTGCATTGTCATTAATTTTTCTTCTAAATTTGCGAATGTAAGTGCAGAAGAATTTATACAGGAATACATCATTAATAACCATGTAAAAGAAGTAATTGCAGGTTTTGATTTTACGTTTGGCAAATTTGGTAAAGGTAACATGATGATTTTAGACGAAATGTCGGATTTTAATACGACTATCGTAAGTAAACAAGAAATTGAATCGGAGAAAATATCTACAACAGATATTAGAAAATCACTGAAAACAGGTGACTTACAAAAGGCAAACGATGAGCTTGGATATCGATATCGTATAAAAGGCATGGTTGTACAAGGGGAAAAACGTGGAAGAACAATTGGTTTTCCTACAGCGAATGTAGAGCCGAGTGGAGATTACGTACTGCCTAAAAATGGTGTTTATGCCGTGAGTATGAAAATAGGTGCAAATGATAAGATTTATCGTGGAGCTGCCAACGTTGGTGTCAAACCAACATTTCATGATCCTTCTAAAGCACAAGTTGTCATAGAGGTGAATCTGTTTGACTTCCACGAAAACATATACGGTGAACGTGTTATCGTTTATTGGCATCATTATTTAAGACCAGAAGTTAAATTTGATGGTATAGATCCTTTAGTTGAACAAATGAATAAGGATAAAGAAAAAGCGAAATATTTACTTTCTGTTGATTTTGGTGACGAAATATCATATAATATTTAAGTCTGATGTGTTACACACACATACAAGGCACCTTTATCTTGGCAGTTCGAGACTCCGACGATTGCTCGGATAAAGGCGCATAAAAATAAAAGGAGGAAATTGACTATGGCAATTTCACAAGAACGTAAAAATGAATTAATTAAAGAATATCGTACACACGAAGCGGACACTGGTTCTCCAGAAGTACAAATCGCTGTGTTAACTGCAGAAATCACTGCATTAAACACTCACTTACGTGAACATACGAAAGATCACCATTCACGTCGTGGATTATTAAAAATGGTAGGTCGTCGTAGACACTTATTAAACTACTTACGTAGCAAAGATATTCAACGTTACCGTGAATTAATTAAATCATTAGGTATCCGTCGTTAATCTTTAGACGTATATTTATCGGGAAAGAACCTTTGGGGTCTTTCCCTTTTTTATAATTTTAGCATTTATAATTATTCATTAAACTATATACTAATATAAATCATTATTAATAAATGATATGATAGGATTAACAGATAAATGAGAGGAGATTCGTAATGTCTCAAGAAAAAAAAGTTTTCAAAACTGAATGGGCAAATAGATCTTTAACGATTGAAACCGGACAATTAGCTAAACAAGCTAACGGCGCAGTACTTGTTAGATATGGTGATACAGTCGTTTTATCTACTGCAGTAGCGTCAAAAGAACCACGTGATGGTGACTTTTTCCCATTAATGGTTAACTACGAAGAAAAAATGTATGCTGCAGGTAAAATACCTGGTGGCTTTAAAAAACGCGAAGGCCGTCCGAGTGATGAAGCTACGTTAACTGCACGATTAATTGATAGACCCATTCGACCTTTGTTCCCTAAAGGTTATAGATATGACGTACAAATAATGAATACAGTCTTAAGTGCTGATCCTGATTGCTCTCCTGAAATGGCAGCAATGATAGGTTCGTCAATGGCATTAAGTGTTTCTGATATACCTTTTCAAGGTCCAATAGCAGGCGTGAACGTTGGTTATATAGATGGAGAATATGTGATTAACCCTACCGTTGCACAAAAAGAAGTATCTAGACTTGATTTAGAAGTAGCTGGTCATAAAGATGCTGTAAATATGGTAGAAGCAGGCGCAAGTGAAATTACAGAAAATGAAATGCTTGAAGCTATTTTCTTTGGACACCAAGAAATTCAGCGTCTAGTTAGCTTCCAAGAAGAAATTATCGATCATATTCAACCAGAGAAAAAAGCATTTGTTCCTGTTGAAAAAGATGAAACACTCGTTGAAAAGGTAAAATCATTAACTGCATCATATGGTTTAAAAGATGCCGTGTTAACATTTGATAAGCAACAACGAGATATTAATTTAGATGAACTTAAAGAGAAGGTTGCATCAGAATTTGTTGATGAAAATGATGATGAGAATGAAGTTTTAATCAAAGAAGTTTACAGTATATTAGATGACTTGGTTAAAGAAGAAGTAAGACGTCTCATAGCAGAAGAAAAAATCAGACCAGATGGTCGTAAAACAGATGAAATTCGCCCATTAGAATCTGAAGTTGGTATTTTACCAAGAGCGCATGGTTCAGGTTTATTTACAAGAGGACAAACACAGGCACTTTCAGTGTTAACATTAGGTTCGATGAGTGAATATCAAATCCTAGATGGTCTTGGTGAAGAAGAACAAAAACGTTTTATGCATCACTATAACTTCCCAAATTATTCAGTTGGTGAAACTGGACCAGTTCGTTCACCTGGTCGACGCGAAATTGGACATGGTGCATTGGGAGAACGCGCACTTAGCCACATCATTCCAGATGTTAAAGATTTCCCATATACTGTGAGAATAGTGAGTGAAGTATTAGAATCAAACGGTTCATCATCACAAGCTTCTATTTGTGGCTCAACGTTAGCGTTGATGGATGCGGGTGTTCCAATCAAAGCCCCAGTTGCTGGTATCGCTATGGGATTAGTTACACGTGACGATAGTTATACCATATTAACTGACATACAGGGGATGGAAGATGCACTTGGTGATATGGACTTTAAAGTAGCTGGTACATCTGAAGGTATTACAGCTATACAAATGGATATCAAAATTGATGGTTTAACTAAAGAAATTATTAAAGAAGCATTAGACCAAGCTCGAGAAGGTCGTTTGGCCATATTAGATCATATGCTACAAACAATTGATACACCACGTGGTGAACTAAGTGCCTTTGCACCTAAGGTTGTTACGATGTCTATTAAACCTGAAAAAATTAGAGATGTAATTGGTCCGGGTGGTAAAAAAATCAATGAAATCATTGATGAAACGGGCGTTAAATTAGATATCGAACAAGATGGAACGATATTTATTGGTGCAGTAGATAAAGATGCGATTGAAAAAGCGCGTAGTATCATTGACGAAATTACAAGAGAAGCAGTAGTTGGAGAAATATACAACGGTACAGTTAAACGTATTGAAAAATATGGTGCGTTTGTTGAATTATTCCCAGGTAAAGACGCACTTGTACACATTTCTCAAATTGCTAATGAGCGTATTGATAAAGTAGAAGATGTGTTGAAAGTAGGAGACACATTTAAAATTAAAGTTACAGAAATTGATAAACAAGGTAGAGTAAATGCTTCACATAAGGCATTGTTATCAAATAATACTAAATAATGTTTATTATTAGAGACTGGTAAAATGATGAGAACTGCTTACAATAGAATTATTTTAATTCTATTGTAGAAAAGTTCAAGTCATATCACTGGTTTCTTTTTTTAATATTTCAGCATTGATAATTAGATAGGAGTAAGCAAAAAGCTAAAAATAAATGTGAATATATACATAAAAAGCGCTACAAATACATCATTGCATACGTTAGAATCGCTTTTACATAAAAATAAATCATCCAATTATATATTTTAAAACAACTAAAGTAGCTACTTTAATAGTGTACATAAGGCCTATTTTAACTTATAATAAACTATGAGTTTATATATGGACGGGTAATTTAAATAGGAGGTAACATTTTGAGTTTAATTAAGAAAAAGAATAAAAATATTCGTATTATCCCTCTCGGAGGCGTTGGGGAAATTGCGAAAAATATGTATATCGTTGAAGTAGACGATGAAATGTTTATGTTAGATGCGGGACTGATGTTTCCAGAAGATGAAATGTTGGGTGTAGATATTGTTATTCCTGATATTCAATATGTGATAGAAAATAAAGACAGATTAAAAGGTATATTCCTAACGCACGGCCATGAACACGCGATAGGTGCTGTTACTTATGTGCTTGAGCAAGTTGATGCGCCTGTTTATGGTTCTAAATTAACAATTGCATTAATCAAAGAAAATATGAAGGCTCGCAATGTAAATAAGAAAGTTAGATATTATACTGTTAATAATGAATCAATTATGCGCTTTAAAGGTGTTAATGTCACATTCTTTAACACTACACATAGTATTCCAGATAGTTTAGGTGTTTGTATACACACTTCTTATGGCGCGATTGTATACACTGGGGAATTCAAGTTCGATCAAAGTTTACAAGGACATTATGCTCCAGATTTGAAAAAAATGACTGAAGTTGGACAAGATGGTGTATTTGCTTTGATCAGTGACTCGACTGAAGCAGAAAAGCCAGGTTATAACACGCCAGAAAACGTGATAGAATCTCATATGTATGATGCGTTTACAAAGGTGAAAGGTAGATTGATTGTTTCATGCTATGCATCTAATTTTATTCGTATTCAACAGGTTTTAAACATTGCGCAAAGATTAAATAGAAAAGTATCTTTCCTAGGGCGTTCGTTAGAAAGTTCATTTAATATTGCTAGAAAACTTGGTTATTTTGATATTTCCAAGGATTTACTAATACCAATTAATGAAGTTGAAAATTATCCAAAAAATGAAGTAATAATTATTGCAACTGGTATGCAAGGAGAACCAGTTGAAGCATTAAGCCAAATGGCACAAAAGAAACATAAGATAATGAATATTGAAGAAGGAGATTCGGTCTTCTTAGCAATTACTGCGTCTGCTAATATGGAAGTGATTGTTGGAAATACGCTTAATGAACTCGTTCGTGCAGGAGCAGAAATCATTCCCAACAGCAAAAAAATTCATACTTCAAGTCATGGTTGCATGGAAGAATTAAAAATGATGATTAATATCATGAAGCCTGAGTATTTCATTCCGGTAAATGGTGAATTTAAAATGCAAATTGCGCATGCTAAGTTAGCTAATGAAGCTGGCGTCCAACCTGAGAAAATATTCCTAGTGGAAAAAGGCGATGTAGTAAACTATGATGGTGAAGAAATGATTTTAAATGAGAAGGTCAATTCCGGCAATGTGCTCATTGATGGTATTGGTGTAGGTGATGTTGGTAACATCGTGTTACGTGATCGTCATTTACTTGCTGAAGATGGCATCTTTATCGCAGTCGTAACACTAGATCCCAAGAATCGTAGAATTGCCGCTGGTCCAGAAATTCAATCACGTGGTTTTGTTTATGTAAGGGAAAGTGAAGCTTTATTAAATGAAGCTGAAGAAAAAGTGCGTGAAATCGTTGAATTAGGTTTACAAGAAAAACGTATTGAATGGTCAGAAATCAAACAAAATATGCGTGATCAAGTAAGCAAATTGCTTTTTGAAAATACAAAACGCCGTCCAATGATTATTCCGGTAATATCTGAAATTTAATAATTTCTATTCTAAAATAAAGAGGTTAAGACAGACGCTTTGGTAAGGTTATTTAAAAGTAAATTGTATATATGTTATATCTAAACAAGATATATACAACCTTTAAATATACTGGAGCGAATAATGTCTTACCTCTTTTATGTTATTATAAGTATATAATAAAATGATTTTTATAGAATTTAAAATCATATTTATAATTTGTATTATCACTTGATATTAAAATACACAAATATGATTCATATACATATCGAAAAAACAGAGTTGAAAAGAAGGTGTGAATGTTGGCACAAACGAGAAAGAGCTCAACAACAAAGAAAAAAACATCGAATACAAGAAAAAAAACTGCAAATAATAAAAAAAGGAAAAGTGATAGTCCATTAAGATATATTATTGCGATAGTAATTTTTATTGCTATCATTCTTGGTGTTTTTCAATTGGGCATTATAGGCACAATGATAGATAGTTTTTTTAATTACTTATTTGGCACAAGTAGGTATTTAACTTATATCTTAATTTTGATAAGTACTGTATTTATTACTTACTATAAGGCATTGCCGAAGACAAGACGTACAACAGGTGCATTTGTTTTACAAATTGCATTATTACTTGTGACTCAAACAGTGTACTATTTCATGCATAGAGCTCAATCATTAAGAGAACCCGTGTTATCATATGTTTATAAATCTTATGAACATAATACATTTCCAAATTTTGGTGGAGGATTATTTGGACATTACTTATTGGCATTATTTATACCACTCATTTCAATTGTCGGTGTAATTATTGTAACGCTATTATTAATAGCTTCTAGTTTTATCTTATTGACAAAACAAAGACATAGAGATGTGTCTAAAGTTGCTTTTGAAAAGATGAAAGTAAAAAGTCAAGATGCTTCTGCAAATCTTAAAGAACGCCGTAAAGAAAATAAAATTAAAAAAGATGCTAAAGCACGTATAAAAGCCGAAAAAAAAGCCGAAAAAGCAACTGAACAAGCACAAACTCAAAATAATGTTAAGGATGTAACTGATCTACCAGAGATAAGTAACAACACTCCTGAACAACAATCAATTCCAATTTATGGACATAACGATTATAAAGATGAAGATAATAAACAAACACAAACTCAAAACAAGAGAGCGAAACGCGTATTTGATCAAAATAATCAAAGTACAATCCAAGAATCAAATCCAGAAGATAACGTAATCATTGATCAACCAGTTAATGAATTAGAAGAAAGTGAAGCACAAGATGAAGATGCGGCTTCAAATTCCATATCTGAAGCTGGAGAAGTAGAAAATGAAGCATATAAAATACCACCATTAACATTATTGAAACAACCAACTAAACAGAAATCGACTTCTAAAGCAGAGGTGCAGAAAAAGGGGCAGTTGTTAGAAAACACATTGAAAAACTTTGGTGTAGATGCTAAAGTGACTCAGATTAAAATAGGCCCAGCAGTGACACAATATGAAATACAACCCGCTCAAGGGGTTAAAGTGAGTAAGATTGTTAATCTGCATAACGATATTGCCTTAGCCTTAGCAGCTAAGGACATACGTATCGAAGCACCAATACCTGGACGATCTGCTGTAGGTATAGAAGTACCGAATGATAAAATTTCGCTTGTTTCTTTAAAAGAAGTATTAGATGAAAAATTTCCTGCTTCTAATAAGTTAGAAGTAGGACTAGGTAGGGATATTTCAGGTGACCCTATTACAGTAGAACTTAACAAAATGCCTCATTTACTTGTAGCAGGTTCTACAGGAAGCGGGAAATCTGTTTGTATCAATGGTATTATTACAAGTATCCTATTAAATGCAAAGCCACACGAAGTTAAACTTATGTTAATTGATCCGAAAATGGTAGAATTAAATATATACAATGGTATCCCTCATTTACTCATACCTGTTGTAACCAATCCGCATAAGGCATCACAAGCTTTAGAAAAAGTAGTAGCAGAAATGGAAAGACGGTATGACTTGTTTCAACATTCTTCTACTAGAAATATTGAGGGATATAATGAAGCAATTAGAAAACAAAATGA
This sequence comes from Staphylococcus sp. GDY8P45P, assembly GCF_017892745.1. Taxonomy (NCBI): domain Bacteria; kingdom Bacillati; phylum Bacillota; class Bacilli; order Caryophanales; family Staphylococcaceae; genus Staphylococcus; species Staphylococcus sp. GDY8P45P. Next base: position 88,415 of record NZ_JAESLS010000006.1, read on the forward strand.
AGAGTTAGATGAGAAACAATCTGAGTTACCATATATTGTTGTTATAGTAGATGAGTTAGCAGATTTAATGATGGTTGCTGGTAAAGAAGTAGAAAACGCAATACAAAGAATCACACAAATGGCACGTGCAGCAGGTATTCACCTAATAATCGCAACACAACGTCCTTCCGTAGATGTAATTACTGGTTTAATAAAAAATAATATACCTTCTAGAATTGCTTTTGCTGTGAGTTCACAAACAGATTCTAGAACGATTATTGATAGCGGTGGTGCAGATAAATTACTTGGTAAAGGTGACATGCTTTATGTTGCTAATGGTGGATCTACTAGAACCAGAGTTCAAGGTGCGTTTTTAAGTGACCAAGAGGTTCAAGACATTGTAAATTATGTCGTAGAGCAACAAAAAGCGAATTATGTAAAAGAAATGGAACCAGATGCGCCTGTTGAAAAATCAGAAATGAAGAGTGAAGATGCCTTGTATGATGAAGCGTATTTATTTGTAATTGAACAACAAAAAGCAAGTACATCGTTATTACAAAGACAATTTAGAATTGGTTACAACCGTGCTTCTAGATTGATGGATGATTTAGAACGTAATCAAGTGATTGGACCACAAAAAGGCAGTAAACCTAGACAAATACTTGTGGATTTAGATAGTGATGAGGTGTAAATATGGAATTGACTTCTGTTTATAAAGTAAAAGAATGGCTGATACAAGAGATAAATACGAGAGCATTGAAACCAGGAGATGCTTTACCTAGTAACCTTGCAGTTGCTAGAAAATTAAATGTTAAAACAGATGACGTATACGATGCAGTTGATGAACTAATTACTGAACAAGTGTTATCTAATAATTTAGAAGAAGGTGCAAGTGTTAAAACGCTGCACCCGTTCTTCTATCCATTAGATGAATTGGTTAGTATCAGTAAAATGATTGAAAATCAAGGTTATCATGCGAGTACGGAGTATATAAGCTTAGACGAAAAACCTGCGACATCTTTAGATGCCCAGAGATTAAATCTTCCTGAAAAAGCGTTAGTAACAATTATTGAACGCGTGAGAATGGCTGACCGTATGCCAGTTGTTTATTGCTTAGATAAGCTACCAGCAGAAGATTTAACATGTGCGCAGTATCAAAATAGTGATGAATCGTTGTTAAACGCAATTGAATATTATGCTTCGAAAAAAGTTGCATATGCAGAAACTGAGATAGAGGCTATTGGTTATGAACCACATATATCAGACATATTGGATGCCTCACCACATGAAGGGCTTATGTTGTTGAAATTAATTCATTATGATAAAAATGAGCAACCAATACTTTATTCTTTTAATTATTTCAAAAGTAGTTTAGTAAAATTTAAAACGGTTAGAAATAGTATATAATAACAAAATTATGAAAGTGAGGTTTGACAATTTGAAAATAAATGAACAGCAAAATGATTTGCATATTAATGTGTTACCAACAACAAAGTTCAAAACAACCACAATTACTTTAAAATTTATGGCCCCGTTAGATAGTGAAACCATGACAGCGCGATCAATACTCAGTAAATTACTTGTGCGTGCCACTAAAAAATGGCCGACAGACAAGGCGTTTAACCGTCATCTTTCAGAATTGTATGGCGCGTATGTTAATAGTTTTGTCTCAAAATTTAAAGACAAGCATGTCATAACGATATCATTGGAGTTAGTCAACGAACGCTATCTTACTGATCAAACACCATTATTTGAAAAGGGTTTAGATTTGTTAACAGAAATGATTTGGCACCCTTTAGTTTCTAATGATAGTTTTGATGAAAACTTTGTTTCACAAGAAAAAGCTTTACTAACTAAAAAATTAGAAGCAATGGTTGATAATAAATCTCAAATATCTTTTTTAAATTTATTGAAGTATATGTTTGGTGAACAGCCGTATCGTCACCTAGCAACAGGGCAAGTAGATTACATAGCAAATATAACACCCGAAACTTTATATCATACATATCAATCTATGCTACAGAACGACTATTGTGCTGTTTATGTCGTAGGTAATGTAGATGAACAAGAAGTAAATTCTCAAATCAAAACTTATTTTGATATAAAACCATTCCAATTCAAACAATCTCATGCGACGCCAGTACCACAAGCAGATAAAGTTCCACAAGAGATCGTTGAGACAGATGAAGTGGACCAAGCTAAATTAAATATTGGATTTAAACTGCCAGTACAATTTGGAGATAAACAATATTTTGCTAGTGTTGTTTTTAATACCATGTTTGGCGGAGATCCCTCTTCCGTTTTGTTTAACGAAGTTCGAGAAAAACAAAGTTTAGCGTATTCAATTCATTCGCAAATAGATGCAAAAAATGGTTTTATGTTTGTGCTTAGCGGTGTTTCATCTGATAAATATAGCGTAGCAAAAGATACAATTATTGCGGAATTTGAAAAGTTCCAGCAAGGTCAATTTAGCGAAGAAAAACTGGAACTTGCTAAGAAAATTATTATTTCTCAACGTCAAGAGTCGTACGATCGTCCTAAACGTATCATAGAGATATTGAATAATAATATTTTATTAGAGCATGATATATCAGAGGATGATTACATTAAACATATTCAAGATGTTAATAAATCTGAAATCATAGAATTAGTGAAAAACATAGAACTCAATACAATTTATATACTAACGAAAGGAGGTCAACAATAATGCAAAGCACATATTACGAGCAAATAGATGAAACTGTTTATGAAACTGAGTTGAATAATGGGTTAAAACTATTTGTGATACCTAAAACAGGCTTCCAGAAAACATTTGTTACATATACAACGCAATTTGGTTCTTTAGACCGTAAATTCAAACCACATGGTAGTGAAGATTATGTTACTGTACCAGATGGTGTTGCACACTTTTTAGAACATAAACTATTTGAAAATGAAGAAGAAGACTTATTCACAGCATTTGCAGAAGATAATGCACAAGTAAATGCATTTACTAGTTTTGACCGAACAAGTTATTTGTTTAGTGCAACAGATAATGTTGAAAGCAATATAAAACGCTTGTTAACGATGGTTGAAACACCGTACTTTACTGAGGCATCTGTAAATAAAGAAAAAGGTATTATTGCTGAAGAAATTAAAATGTATCAAGAACAGCCTGGCTATAAAATGATGTTTAATACGTTGAGAGCTATGTATGAATCACATCCAATTCGAGTTGATATAGCTGGTAGTGTAGAAAGTATTTATGAAATAACTAAAGAAGATTTATATCTTTGCTATGAAACATTTTATCATCCTTCTAACATGGTTTTATTTGTTGTTGGAGATGTAGATGTAGACCATATTTACAATGTTGTTGCAGACCATGAAAATCAAAGAGATAAAACGAATCAATCTCAAATAGTAAGAGATCCGTTAACAGAACAAGACAGCGTAAGAGAAAACATAGTAACTGAAAAGATGAAGTTACAATCACCTAGAATTATGCTTGGCTTTAAAAATACACCATTAGTTGATGTGCCAGATAAATTATTAGTAAAAAAAGATTTAGAAATGACTTTGTTTTTTGAATTATTATTTGGTGAAGAAACTGATTTTTATCAAATGTTGCTTAATAAAGAGTTGATAGATGAAACATTTGGTTATCAATTTGTATTAGAACCTACATATAGCTTTTCCATGATTACCAGTGCAACACAACATCCAGATAAGTTAAAAAAATTACTATTAGATGAACTAGAAGCAAAACAGGGTAATTTAACTGATGTAGAAGCGTTTAATTTATTGAAAAAACAATTTATTGGAGAGTTTATATCCGGTTTGAATTCCCCTGAATATATAGCAAACCAATACACAAAACTTTATTTTGAAGGTGTAAGTTTATTTGATTTATTAGATATTGTAGAAAGTATTACGTTAGAAAGCGTAAATGAAACGGCGCAAACGTGTTTGAATTTATCCCAAATTGTTGATAGTCGTTTGGAGATGAAATAAACAATGAAAGCTTTGGTTATAGGTGGTTCAGGATCTATAGGTTCTGCAATCGTTAATCGTTTGTTGTCTGATGGATATGAAGTCATCATCCATTACAATAATGCTGATATCAATCAACTAAACGTTCAGTTCAACCATAGTTCAGTACAATTTATACAATGCGATTTGCGCAATGTAAATGATTTCAATCAATATTTTCATTTTATAAAAAATTTAGATTGTCTTATTTATGCCAGTGGAACCGCGTTGTATGGTCAGTTGCAAGATATGACAGATGCAATGATTGATGAGCATTATCAAATTCATGTGCGCCAATTAATTAGAATATGTAGATATTTTGTAGACCAGTTACGACAAAGTCATAATGGTCGAATTGTAGTTATTTCATCAATTTGGGGAGAAACAGGTGCAAGTATGGAAACGATCTATTCGGCGATGAAATCAGCTCAAATTGGTTTCGTAAAAGCATTGAGTCAAGAACTATCAATGACTTCAGTCACTGTGAACGCCATCGCACCCGGTTTTGTGAGCGGTAATATGTTAAAAGCTTGGGGAGAAAGTGAGCTTGAAACTTTGACTCAAGAATTACCACAACAAAGGTTTATTGAGCCTGAAGAAGTTGCACATACCTGTAGTTACCTTTGCAATCCATTAGCTAAAAGTGTGACTGGTACAATACAAAAAGTGAATGGCGCTTGGTATTTATAATTTTTGATATAATTGAAAAAATAAACCACTTGTGAAACATTCAATGATATAATATCAATATCATTCATTACATTACAATTTAAAATTATTTGTGCTGTACTATGCTTTTTTCATTTAATAGATAACTAGAAATGTGATAGATTTTAGTCAAAGCTAATTGCTGTGATTTATAAACTAAGGGGTGTATATGCCATGACAGTTGCTGCAAAAAAAGAATGGTATTTAGAATATGAAATAACAATGAACAGAGCCGGACTGCTAGGTGATGTTTCCAGTTTGTTAGGTATGATGGGTATAAGTATTGTTACTATAAATGGTATTGATGAAGGTAGAAGAGGTCTATTAATTAAATCTGATAACCTTGAAAAAGTTAGTAGATTTGAAAATATCGTTAGTGAAATTGATGATATCTCTATTACTAAATTGCGTAAACCAGAATTGCGAGACCGATTGGCAGTACGACATGGCAGATACATAGAACAAGATGCTGCTGATAAAAAAACATTTCGTTTTGAAAGAGAAGATTTGGGTTTATTAGTAGATTTTATGGCCGAATTATTTAAAGAAAAAGGTCATAAATTAATCGGTATTAGAGGTATGCCAAGAGTGGGTAAAACTGAATCAATTGTAGCCGGTAGTGTCTGTGCACACAAACGTTGGTTATTTATTAGTTCTACTTTAATTAAGCAAACTGTTCGTAGTTCACTCATAAAAGGTGAGTATGATTCTGATCACGTCTATATTATTGATGGTGCGGTTACGGCAAGAGAATCCAACCAAAAACATCAAGAATTAGTAAAAGAGGTTATGAGCTTACCAGCAATTAAAGTTGTAGAGCATCCTGATTTATTTGTAGAAACCAGTGATTATGAGATGAGTGATTTTGATTACATCATTGAACTAAGAGAAAATAAAAATCAAGAAATCCATTATGAAGAAATGAAAAAACACACTGTAAAAAGTAAAAATAATCTTGATTTCGGTGACGATGTTTTCGGTGGAGGTTTTGGATTTTTTGAATAGCAAAAGATAATGGATGAGGAGGACTAACATCGTGAGTTTAGTTGGTCAAACTTTAAAAGGACGTCGCGAAAGATTAGGTATGACATTAACAGAATTAGAAAATCGAACAGAAATTAAACGTCAAACTTTGACACTCATTGAAAAAAATGATTTTGAGTCACTTAAAAATGCAGATTATGTAGAAGGTTTTATCCGTAAATATGCAAAGGCTGTAAATATTGATGCTGAACAGCTTATTCATGCACATAGAGATGAAATTCCTAATCATGATAATAACTTGAAAGATACAATTGACGCTTTTTCTTCTGATCATCAACCTAGTTATCGCAGTAAAAACAAAGAACCTTTGCAGTTAGCAGTAGTAATAAGTCTGGTGATTATTATCACTGCCATACTGTGGATATTAGCAGTATTATTTTTATAAAAATATTTTCGTGCATTTGTAGTAAGTTATATATAGAAATGAGGATTTGAAATGAATATTCCGAATTGGATAACTGTTTTTAGAGTTATATTAATTCCAGTATTTCTATTATTCGCTTTAGTAGATTTTGGTTTTGGTAATGTAACTTTTATTGGTGGATATGAAATTAGAATCGAATTATTGATTAGTGGTGTTATCTTTATTATTGCCTCGTTAAGTGACTTTGTAGATGGTTATTTAGCAAGAAAATGGCAACTCGTTACAAATATGGGAAAATTTTTAGACCCATTAGCAGATAAACTACTTGTTTCAAGTGCTTTGATAGCATTAGTTGAAATTGGATTAACAAACTCCTGGGTAGCGATTATCATAATTGCACGTGAGTTTGCGGTCACAGGGTTGCGATTATTACAAATCGAACAAGGTTTTGTAAGTGCGGCTGGGCAATTAGGTAAAATTAAAACGGCCGTTACGATGATAGCGCTAGTATGGATTTTACTTGGTGACCCATTAGCAACGTGGATTGGTTTTCCAATAGGTCAGGTGCTTTTATACATTGGGGTATTCTTTACTGTTCTTTCTGGTATTGAATATTTCTATAAGGGTAGAGATGTATTCAAAGCCAAATAATATGAGTTTAATTCTGACAATCATGAATTCAACTGGAAAGTGTTTTTTAAAGCACATTTCCAGTTTTTTTGTTGAAATAGTATGTTTTGTAACAGAATGCTGATTCATCAAAACAGAACAATTTACAAACGAAATTTTAGTTTTTAAATAGAGTTAGATTTATAATAAAAATAAGTAATTTAACATGTTAAATAGCGAAATGGTTATTTGCGAACGAGGAGGAAAAAGCGTGAATATATCAATTATAGCGGTTGGATCTGAATTATTACTGGGTCAAATTGCAAATACCAATGGTCAATATCTGTCAAAATTATTTAATGATATAGGACACAGTGTTGTAGAACATATTGTAGTAGGAGATAATCCTAAAAGACTTGAACGAGCTATACATTCATCATTAGAGCAGTATGATGCTGTTATTCTTACTGGTGGACTAGGACCTACTAAAGATGATTTAACGAAGCATACGATAGCTCAGAAATTAGATCGCAATTTGGTGACGGATGAAAAATCATTGAAGTATATTGAGCAATATTTTAAAGATCAAAATGTTGAGATGACACCGAACAATAAACAACAAGCATTAGTCATTGAAGGTGCAATAGTTTTAGATAATAAAGTAGGTATGGCACCAGGCATGTTGATTGAACATAACGATAAACATATTGCTTTATTACCTGGTCCACCTAAAGAAATGCAACCGATGGCAAAACATGGCTTATTACCATATTTTTTAAATGGAGAAAGCATTATTTTTTCAGAATTATTGCGTTTTGCAGGTATAGGTGAATCCAAAATTGAAACTATTTTAATGGACTTAATAGATAATCAAACGAACCCTACAATTGCCCCTTTAGCAGGTACGCATGAAGTGAATATAAGATTGACGGCGAATGGTGATTCAAAACAAGAATGTGAAGCATTAATAGCACCAGTAAAAAAAGAAATACTATCACGTATTGGTGATTATTATTATGGATCGGATGACGTTTCCATTGAAGCAGCGTTTTTAAAACATATGAAGCAATCATTTGCAATCTATGATGGTGTTACAGATGGTGAATTATACTCGAGAATGAAAAATAATGATGATTCAAATAAACTCTTGGGTATGTTACCGCATCATCAACAATTTATAAATCTAAAAGAAGGTATTGAGCGTCAACTGTCAATATCATGTCGTATCGTTAAAGATTTATATAATGCGGAGATAGGTATTTCATTATTACATGAAAATGGTACAGTATACTTAGGTATTTTAGAAAATGAATATCTAACAATTAAGTCATTTAAAATGACGAAAAATAGAAATTTAATTAAAAAAAGAGCACAAAACTATACATTGATCCGATTATTAAATTATTTTAAAGCATAAATGATTAAATCAAAACAAGTAATAATTAGTACGTACGTTCCCTTTTTGTAAAAATCGTTCTATTATTAGCGAACAAATATTCGCAAAATGCTTGCAGAATACTTTAAATCAATGTATAGTATGGTTAAGATATTTTTCAGAGTTAAATCTCATTTAGGAGGTCCAGCGTTTTGGATAATGATCGTCAAAAAGCTTTAGATACAGTAATTAAAAATATGGAAAAATCATTTGGTAAAGGTGCAGTAATGAAACTTGGTGATAATGAAGCACGTAAAGTTTCTAGTGTATCAAGTGGTTCAGTAACTCTAGATAACGCATTAGGAGTTGGTGGTTACCCTAAAGGTAGAATTATAGAAATATACGGACCAGAAAGTTCCGGTAAAACAACAGTTGCATTACATGCCATAGCTGAAGTACAAAAAAATGGTGGCATTGCCGCATTTATTGATGCTGAACATGCTTTAGACCCAGTTTATGCTGAAGCATTAGGTGTTGATATTCAAAATTTATACTTGTCTCAACCAGATCACGGTGAACAAGGCTTAGAAATTGCTGAAGCATTTGTTAGAAGTGGTGCGGTAGATATCGTTGTTATCGACTCTGTAGCTGCGTTAACGCCGAAAGCTGAAATTGAAGGTGAAATGGGCGATACACACGTCGGTTTACAAGCGCGTTTAATGTCACAAGCGCTACGTAAATTGTCTGGCGCTATTTCTAAATCAAATACAACTGCTGTATTTATAAATCAAATTCGTGAAAAAGTTGGCGTTATGTTTGGTAATCCTGAAACGACACCAGGTGGACGTGCATTGAAATTCTATAGCTCAGTGCGTTTAGAAGTTCGTCGTGCTGAACAGTTGAAACAAGGTCAAGAAATTGTTGGTAACAGAACAAAAATTAAAGTGGTAAAAAATAAAGTAGCGCCTCCATTTAGAGTGGCAGAAGTTGATATGATGTACGGCAAAGGTATCTCGAAAGAAGGCGAACTCATTGATCTCGGTGTAGAAAATGAAATCGTCAATAAATCGGGTGCTTGGTATTCTTACAATGGTGAACGTATGGGTCAAGGTAAAGAAAACGTTAAACTATATTTAAAAGAAAATCCAAAAGTTAAACAAGAAATCGACCAAAAATTGCGAGAAAAACTTGGTATTTTCGATGGTGACGTAGATGAAAAAGAGGAAGAAGAAGCAACAGCTACACTTTTTGATGAAAAAGATGAATAAATTATATTTTGACGTAAAATAAAAATTTTTCCTTATAAAATAAGCTTATATTTTTAAATATAGGCTTATTTTTTTGTTATAACATACAGGTTTAAAATTATTAAATAAGAATATTTTATGATGAAAATACAACAAGAAATAGACTATAGCAGTAACTATAACTAATTTAATGTAAAATGAGCTATTCAAATAATGAATTAATGTAGTTGCACACCTTGACACTTCTTAGTTTGAAACCGTACAATTACATTGTATGATTCTTATATAACTTCATATAATCATATTGAATTTGATATACAGAGCAAAATCCTAGAAAAAGGGGGTGTTTGTGTGAATTTATTAAACCTCCTACTCATTTTGCTAGGTATTATTCTCGGAGTTGTTGTAGGGTATATTATTGCCCGAAATATATTGCATCAAAAGCAATTACAAGCAAGACAGACTGCTGAAGATATTATCGAACATGGTAATAAAGAAGCAGAGAATATCAAGAAGGAAAAGCTCCTTGAAGCTAAAGAAGAGAATCAAATCTTAAAAGAGCAAAGTGAAAATGAACTTCGTGAAAGACGTGGTGATCTTCAAAGGCAAGAAGCACGACTTCTTCAAAAAGAAGAAAACTTAGAGCGAAAATCTGATCTTTTAGATAAAAAGGATGAGATTTTAGAGCAAAAAGAGTCTAAACTTGAAGAACGACAACAACAAGTAGATGCAAAAGAGAGTAGTGTTCAGTCATTAATAAATAAGCATGAACAAGAATTAGAACGCATCTCTGGTCTCACTCAAGAAGAAGCTGCCAATGAACAACTTCAAAGAGTCGAGGAAGAATTGTCACATGATATTGCAATACTTGTTAAGGAAAAAGAGAAAGAAGCAAAAGAAGCAGTCGATAAAAATGCAAAAGAACTATTAGCAACTACTGTACAACGGTTAGCTGCAGAGCATACTTCAGAATCTACAGTATCAGTTGTTAATTTACCAAATGACGAAATGAAAGGTCGAATTATTGGTAGAGAAGGTAGAAATATAAGAACGTTAGAAACGTTAACTGGTATTGATTTAATTATAGATGATACACCAGAAGCAGTTATTCTATCAGGTTTTGACCCAATTAGACGAGAAATTGCAAGAACTGCATTAGTAAATCTTGTTTCAGATGGACGCATCCATCCTGGAAGAATTGAAGATATGGTTGAAAAAGCTCGAAAAGAAGTGGACGATATTATAAGGGATGCTGGTGAACAAGCAACATTTGAAATTAATGTGCATAACATGCATCCAGATTTAGTTAAAATTCTAGGTCGTTTACAATATCGTACTAGCTATGGTCAAAATGTGTTAAAACATTCTATAGAGGTTGCTCACTTAAGTGGCATGTTAGCAGCTGAATTAGGAGAAGATGTTACATTAGCCAAACGTGCTGGACTACTTCATGATGTTGGTAAAGCTATTGACCATGAAGTTGAAGGAAGTCACGTTGAAATTGGTGTGGAATTAGCTAAAAAATACGCTGAAAGTGAAACAGTATTAAATGCTATACACTCACATCACGGTGATGTAGAACCAACTTCTATTATTTCTATATTGGTTGCAGCAGCAGATGCTCTATCAGCTGCTAGACCAGGTGCTCGTAAAGAGACGTTAGAAAATTATATTAGAAGATTGGAAAGACTAGAAACACTTTCAGAAAGCTATGATGGTGTTGAAAAAGCATTTGCAATCCAAGCTGGTAGAGAAATTCGGGTTATTGTATCACCAGAAACTATCGACGACTTAAAGTCACATCGCTTAGCAAGAGATATTAAGAGCCAGATTGAAGACGAACTTCAATATCCTGGTCATATAAAAGTGACAGTTGTTCGTGAGACTAGAGCAATTGAATACGCAAAATAATAAATAAAAACATAATTAACTTATGAAATAACTGCTAGCAGAGAAGTAAAACTTTGTTGGCAGTTATTTTTAGTTTGTGAAAAATAATGTGATTTTTAACACATTGAGAAAGTATCAATATATGATGGGAAATCGCTCTTTTTTGAATTAACATACCTTATTAGTAATGATTTTGTAATAGCTGAAAAAAATGAAAAATGATGCGCGTGACAGGCTACAAAATCAGATTATGTAAATCGTATCGTCAGGCAAGTATAGCACAATCAAAATTGTAAATGTTTAAATTAACAAAGAGATTGGGAAGTCATTTTTTGACAATATAAATGAGTCTGAAACATCATTGATGTCCCAGACTCATTGTTTTGAAACTAAGCATTATATCTTAGTCTTTGTTATTCCTATGCGTTACGATTAGTTATTTTAACTCTAAGTCTACTTTCTGCAATTCTTTGATTACTTCAGCAGTGTCATAACAACTAGTGGAGATATTGGCATATCTTTCAGCAAGCCTATAAGCATTGATATATAACTCTAAGCTATCTTTAGCAATATCTTCCGGATTGTCACTATTTGCAGGGTTTGCAGAAACAACTAAGTCAGCAAAATGTTGTGGATCAATATTAATTGACATTTCTTACATACAACTCCTATTTTTTGAAATGATACTTAACTATAATATAAATATTACCACCAATCTGAAATTTAAAACAAAGTAATGTTTATGAATATTTATTAAAGAGCCTTTTCATCATAGATAATTTCAATTAAACTAACAGTAAGAGAGGATGACACGTAAATGAGAATTTTATTTATTGGGGATATTGTTGGCAAAATAGGTAGAGAAGCTATTTCAAACTATTTACCCAAGTTGAAACAAACTTATAAACCTACCGTTACAATAGTAAACGCAGAAAATGCAGCTCATGGTAAAGGTTTGACTGAAAAAATATATAAATCTTTACTAAGAGAAGGCGTTGATTTTATGACAATGGGAAATCATACATATGGTCAACGTCAAATATATGATTTTATAGAGAATGCCAATCGGATGGTTCGTCCAGCCAATTTTCCAGATGAAGCGCCTGGTGTTGGTATGCGCTTCATTCAAATTAATGAAATCAAATTGGCTATCATTAATTTACAAGGAAGAGCATTTATGCAAGACATTGACGATCCTTTTAAAAAAGCAGATGCATTAATAGCTGAAGCACAAAAAGAAACAGATTATATCTTTGTTGACTTTCATGCTGAGACTACTTCAGAAAAAAATGCAATGGGATGGTATTTAGATAATAGAGTTAGTGCTGTTGTTGGTACACACACACATATCCAAACTTCAGATGAAAGAATATTACCTGGAGGCACTGGATATATTACAGATGTAGGGATGACTGGTTACTACGATGGTATACTTGGCATTAATCGTGAAGAAGTGATTACTCGCTTTATCACGAGCTTACCACAAAGACATGTCGTTCCTGATGAAGGTCGAAGTGTATTATCAGGTGTAATTATAGATTTAAATAAAGATGGTAAAACAAAACGTATAGAACGTATTCTTATTAATGATGACCATCCTTTTAAATAATCGTCCATTAGTATGAATTTTTAATTAAACCGCTCTTTTCATAGTAAAAGCGTGGTTTGTTTTGGTATGATGAAATATGAATTATTATAACCACTAGGAGGCTAGATGATATGAAATCTCAAGTATCATGGAAAGTGGGCGGACAACAAGGTGAAGGTATTGAATCAACAGGTGAAATCTTTGCCACTGCTATGAACCGTAAAGGATACTATTTATACGGATATCGTCATTTTTCAAGTAGAATCAAAGGCGGTCATACAAATAACAAAATTAGAGTATCAACATCACCAGTGCATGCAATTAGTGATGATTTAGATATATTAATCGCATTCGATCAAGAAACAATCGAATTGAATCACCAAGAAATGCGTAAAGATAGTGTGATTATTGCTGATAGTAAAGTTAAACCAGAAAAGCCCGAACATTGTGAAGCACAATTGGTTGCGCTTCCTTTTACTGCTACTGCGAAAGAATTAGGCACGACTTTAATGAAAAATATGGTCGCTGTTGGTGCAACATGTGCCGTAATGAACTTAGACATCTCAGATTTCGAGACACTTATCACCAATATGTTTACTAAAAAAGGTGATAAAGTTGTAGAAATGAATATTGAAGCATTGAATGAAGGTTATCGATTAATGAACGAGCAATTAAGTACTGTTGATGGTGATTTTGTTTTAGAAACAACAGAAGGCACACCACACCTATATATGATAGGCAATGATGCGATAGGTTTAGGTGCGCTGTCAGCCGGTTCAAGATTTATGGCAGCATATCCTATTACACCAGCATCTGAAATTATGGAATATATGATTGAAAACTTACCTAAAGTTGGAGGTACTGTTGTACAAACTGAAGATGAAATCGCTGCAGCAAATATGGCAATTGGCTCCAACTATGCTGGCGTACGCGCATTTACAGCAAGCGCTGGACCTGGTCTTTCACTCATGATGGAAGCCATTGGCCTATCTGGTATGACTGAAACACCATTTGTTGTTATTAATACACAACGCGGAGGTCCATCCACTGGATTACCTACCAAGCAAGAACAATCAGACCTTATGCAAATGATTTACGGTACTCATGGTGATATACCTAAAATAGTAGTAGCACCTACTGATGCTGAAGATGCATTTTATCTTACGATAGAAGCTTTCAATCTTGCTGAAATGTATCAATGCCCTGTAATCATTTTAAGTGATTTACAATTGTCATTAGGTAAACAAACTGTAGAATCATTAGACTATAATAAAATCGAAATAAATCGTGGAGAAACGATTCAATCAGATATAGAAAGAGATGAAGATGATAAAACATACTTCAAGCGTTATGCGTTGACTGAAAGCGGTGTCTCTCCTAGACCAATCCCTGGCGTTAAAGGGGGCATACATCATGTTACGGGTGTGGAACATAATGAAGAAGGTAAGACAAGTGAAGCAGCTGATAACAGACAACAACAAATGGATAAACGTATGCGAAAAACAGAGCATCTATTGATTAATGATCCTGTTGAAAATGATGCGTTTCATGAAGCAGCAGATATACTTTATTTAGGTTTCATTTCTACTAAAGGCGCGATTCAAGAAGGTAAAGAAAGATTAGAGCACCAAGGTTTGAAGATTAACCATTTACAAATTCGACAATTACATCCATTCCCAAGCAAAACGATACAAGAAGCGGTTGATAAAGCTTCAAAAGTTGTAGTTGTTGAACATAATTATCAAGGTCAACTTTCAAATATATTAAAAATGAATGTGAACGTTGGAGACAAGTTGATTAATCAAACGAAATATGATGGTACGCCATTCTTACCAAATGAAATAGAATCCAAAGGATTAGAAATTGCCAAAAATTTAAAGGAGTTGGTATAAGTGGCAACATTTAAAGATTTTAGAAATAATGTGAAGCCCAATTGGTGCCCTGGTTGTGGAGATTTTTCTGTTCAAGCAGCGATTCAAAAAGCAGCTGCAAATGTTGGACTAGAACCTGAAGAAGTTGCAATTATAACAGGTATCGGGTGCTCAGGTCGCTTATCTGGTTACGTTAATTCATATGGTGTTCATGGCATTCACGGCCGTTCATTACCATTAGCACAAGGTGTGAAAATGGCTAATAAAGACTTAACCGTTATTGCTTCCGGTGGTGATGGTGACGGTTATGCGATTGGTATGGGACATACGATTCATGCACTACGTAGAAATATGAATATGACATATATAGTGATGGATAACCAAATCTATGGTTTAACAAAAGGACAAACATCACCATCTTCAGCACAGGGTTTTGTGACTAAATCTACGCCAAAAGGCAATATTGAGAAAAATGTTGCGCCATTAGAGCTTGCATTGTCTTCAGGTGCAACATTTGTTGCTCAAGGCTTTTCTAGTGATATCAAAGGATTAACTAAAATGTTGGAAGATGCAATTAATCATGATGGTTTTTCATTCGTTAACGTATTCTCTCCATGTGTGACATACAATAAAGTAAACACTTATGATTGGTTTAAAGAAAATCTTACCAATATTGATGAAATTGAAGATTTTGATACGACCGACAAACAAAAAGCGACTCAAAAAGTTTTAGAATATAATTCATTACTTAAAGGTATCGTATACCAAGACACAGGAACACCTTCCTATGAATCTCAAATTGAAGAAATAGAAGGCACAGCACTAGCCAAAAAAGATATTCACCTTGATGAACAACAATTCAAAGACTTAACAAAACAATTTGTATAGTAGTTTATCTACTTAAATAGTAATCAAAAGCGTAAAATAACTAGCTGATCACAAAAAGATGATTTTCATAGAAAAATCATTGTTTTATATTTGTGGATCAGCTATTTTTATATATAAACATTAAAAGTGGAGGCATAGAGAAAAATGGTTGATCATTTTGTGACAATGAAGGAATTGCTAACATACACACACGAAGGTGAAGATTGGGAAATTCAAACGCGTGAAAGAGATTCACCTGTGCTTGTTACTGCTGTCCATGGAGGGGCTATAGAAAGAGGTACCACTGAAATTGCACAATATTTAAGTGAAATAGGAAATTTCAGTTTTTATAGTTTTAAAGGTGTAAGAAAAAATAAAAATAATGAACTTCATGTTACGTCAACTCATTTTGATGAACCTAAATTAAAAAAGATTGTGAGCGAACATGCCCAAGTTATATCTATTCATGGTTGTATGGGTGAGAAAAATGAAGTGTATATCGGTGGTAGAGATGAAGCGTTAATTACGCGTATAAAACAAGTATTAAATGAAGCAGGATTCATTATAAAGGATGCACCATCTCATATTTCTGGTAAACAACAAGATAACTTTGTCAATTGTGGCAAGAATGGTATGGGAGTACAGTTAGAATTGACCGTTAACTTTAGGAAGCAATGTTTTGTTAATAAAAAATTTAATCTAAAAGATCGAGAAGATCGTTCAAATTGGTCAACTTATTTAAAAGAATTTTCGGAAGCAATGATTAAGGCAATCACATACCATAAATAGTTAACTGCAAATTGCTCAGAAGCAAATGTAAAAATTCTGTTAATAAACTAGCAAAAACTTAACAGTGATTTAAGATAGTGGACGCTAAAGTGTGGTAAATAAAAAAGTACATTTATATAGGAGGTGGAATATGTCTGATCGATTTAAGTCTATGACGGAATTAATGGAGCTTACAGAGGAAAATACGGATTGGATCATTAATACTATTGAGCGAAATAGCAATGTTATAATAACTGCAATTCACGGAGGAGCTATTGAACCTGCTACTACCGAATTGGCGGAATTAACAGCAGAGAAAGGTGGTTTTGACTACTTTACTTTTAAAGCAATTAGAACAAAAGCTAATGCAGAATTACATGTGACATCCAGAAACTATGATGAACCTAAATTAATGAAAATGATTGCTAATAATCCATATGCCATCGCTATACATGGTTGTAAAGGTGAAGATGAAATTATTTATATGGGTGGTAAAGACGAGCAATTAATGGATGCAATGACAGAAGAATTTGAAAAACTAGGGATAGATGTCAGACAAGCGCCATCACATATGTCTGGTGCACATGATGACAATATTATTAATTGTTGTAAAACTGAAAAAGGTGTACAACTCGAATTAACCTCAGGAATAATAAAAAAATTGTTTGAAAATGGACGCTATAATAAAAAAAGTAGAGAAAACAGCAGTAATTGGACTCAGTTTATGTATGATTTTGCACAAGCAATCATTAATGCGACTAAAAACATTGCATAATATTGAAAAGGAAAACCTAATAAGTTATTATAGATTTATTATATCTATAATAGGAAGATGATGAATTTATGAAATTTTCAAAAGCGACTGATTATGCTTTACACGCATTGTTATTTATGATTAATAACCAAGGGGACCAAAAAAAGATTCCTGTACAAGATTTAGCATCAGTTTTAAGTGTTTCTACAACTTACTTATCAAAAGTACTGACACGTTTAGTAAAAAGCAATATCATTTCTGCTAGTAGTGGTGCTAAAGGTGGGTATCAATTAAAAAATGGTTGGGATTCAGTATCTATTTATGATGTCATAATTACGATTGATGGGAAGCAAAGTTTATTAGAAGACTCCTTTAATCACGATGAAGGTTGCCCGATTAAAGCTATAATGGAAGATGCTGAAACAACATTGATAACAACATTGAAACAAAAAAAATTAACAAGTTTAGATAAAAATAGAACAAGTAAATGAATTTATAGTATAGAAATAGGAAATGATAAACTATTTCTATACATTATTTTAAATTTATTATAGATATTAAAAATCTTTAATATATGTATAAATAAAAGGAATGAAATTTGAAGATAGTAGTGTTATATAAATAGAAGGTGCATTTACACAAATGATGTTTGACACCGAATTCGATTTCTTTAAATAATATAGAGCTACACCTGGATAAACAAGGAAAAATCTAATCGACATTTTATGGAATAACCAATATTAATAGGTTGTATGTAGCTAGAGTGGTTAAAGATAACTTTGTTAGTCAATTAATTGATGCTGCTGCGAATGGAAAGAACATTGCTAAAAATATGATGATGGATCTTATAGATGAAACCTATCGATAAACAAAGCTTTAGAATTCTATACCTTAGGTTAATGTTTTGGTAAACTGAAGATAAGTAAAATTTAAGGGGTTGAATAAGTATGAATGATACTTTAATGAGCGTACAAATTATTCCAAAAACTACTAATGGTGAAGACGTTACACCTTACGTAGATGAAGCAATTAAAGTGATAGATGATTCTGGTTTAGAATATCGCGTTGGACCACTAGAAACAACTGTGCAAGGTGAAATGAATGAATGCTTAATATTGATTCAAAAGCTTAATGAGCGAATGGTAGAACTAGAAATACCAAGTACCATCAGTCAAGTAAAATTTTATCATGTTCCTGAAGGTATCACGATTGAAACATTAACTGGAAAATACGATGAAATCTAAGTGATTGTCATGTTAGTTAGATATTGGCTATTGATGTTATAAAGATAAAATTAAATTGTTAACTATTTAAGGTACATCGTTAATTTAGTTAAATTTACTAAATAATACGGAAGTACCTTATTTTTTGTGGGTAAAACCAAGGATAGTTTTATATGAAAATATTATAATAGTAAGAGGTACACTTAAAGATAATTCGATTTTTCACGATGATTTAACTACATATTTCTGTTATCGACCAATATATATATAAGTAAAAGGAGTTTTTGTTATATAAATTTTTAAATCAAAGTTGATTATTGTATATGACTTTTGCACTTTAGTGCTAAATTTAATATAATGAAATAATGATTATAGATAAAGTTATAGAACTTTGAACGACTCGATTGTTAAACAGCGAGATAGAATCTATTTTAAAGCGTTTGTTCTTAGTTTTTATGATATAGAAAGGGTTTTGTTAGCGTGAATGAAGAACAAAGAAAGCAAACTTCTATAGATGTGTTGGCCGAACGCGATAAGAAGACAAAAGATTATAGTAAGTATTTTGAGCATGTATACCAACCACCAAGTTTAAAAGAAGCACGTAAACGTGGTAAAGAAGAAATACATTATAATCGCGATTTTCAAATTGATGAAAAATATCGTGATATGGGTAAAGGGAAGACATTTTTAATAAAAACATATGGTTGTCAAATGAATGCGCATGATACAGAAGTCATGGCAGGTATTTTAAGTGCTTTAGGTTATCAAGCAACGGAAGAGATAAATGAAGCGGATGTTATATTAATTAATACTTGTGCAATTCGTGAAAATGCAGAAAATAAAGTGTTTAGCGAGATTGGCAATTTAAAACACTTAAAAAAAGAAAAACCTGAAACGGTCATTGGTGTTTGTGGTTGTATGTCGCAAGAAGAATCAGTCGTCAATAAAATATTAAAATCATATCAAAACGTGGATATGATTTTCGGTACTCATAATATACACAGACTGCCTGAAATACTTGAAGAAGCTTATCTATCGAAAGCAATGGTAGTGGAAGTTTGGTCTAAAGAAGGCGATGTAATTGAAAATTTACCTAAGGTCAGAAAAGGCAATATAAAAGCATGGGTAAATATCATGTATGGTTGTGACAAATTCTGTACATACTGTATTGTGCCATTTACACGAGGAAAAGAGCGGAGTAGAAGGCCACAAGATATTATTGATGAAGTTAGAGATCTAGCACGTCAAGGATATCAAGAAGTTACATTATTAGGTCAAAACGTTAATTCATATGGCAAAGATATTGATGGATTGGAATATGGACTTGGTGATTTACTTGAAGATATTTCGAAAATAGATATTCCGAGAGTACGTTTCACTACGAGTCACCCATGGGATTTTACTGATCGTATGATAGAAGTGATTGCTAACGGTGGGAACATAGTGCCGCATGTTCATTTGCCTGTACAATCAGGAAATAATGCTGTACTTAAAATTATGGGACGTAAATATACAAGAGAAAGTTATTTAGATTTAGTAGATCGTATTAAGTCTAAAATACCTGACGTTGCTTTAACAACAGATATTATTGTTGGTTATCCAAACGAAACAGCAGAACAATTTGAAGAAACATTAACTCTTTACGATGAAGTAGCATTTGAACATGCATATACGTATATCTATTCACAAAGAGATGGCACGCCA
Organism: Staphylococcus sp. GDY8P45P; assembly: GCF_017892745.1. Taxonomy (NCBI): domain Bacteria; kingdom Bacillati; phylum Bacillota; class Bacilli; order Caryophanales; family Staphylococcaceae; genus Staphylococcus; species Staphylococcus sp. GDY8P45P. The sequence goes on from NZ_JAESLS010000006.1 coordinate 108,417, forward strand.
GCGGCTAAAATGAAAGACAACGTACCTTTAGAGGAAAAAAAGGCTAGACTACAACAGTTAAATAAAAAAGTAGCTTATTATTCTGAACAAGCTATGACACAATATGAAGGACAAACGGTTCAAGTTCTATGTGAAGGTGCTAGTAAGAAAGACGATACTGTACTCGCGGGTTATACAAATAAAAATAAACTTGTTAACTTTAAGGCGCCTAAAGAAATGATCGGAAAAATTGTTGATGTAAAAGTTGATGAAGCAAAACAATTTTCGTTAAATGGTACATTTTTAGGAGCTAGTGAAAAAGCAGTGGTGACACAATAATGTATGAAAAAGATGAAATATTAGCTGAAGCAGATAAACTCAGCCAACGTATTCAATCATTAGACACTGTCAAAGAATATCAAGCGATTGAACAGCAAATTCATCATAATAAAAATATTGAGACACGCATGAAAGACTTGAAAAAAACACAGAAACAGTCTGTTAATTTACAAAATTATGGTAAACATCAGGCATTACGTCAATCTGAAGATAAAATTCAAGATATTGAGCAAAATATCAATGTTATACCTATTGTTGAAGAATTTAGAGAATCACAAGCAGAAGCGAATGACTTATTGCAAATGATGATCAGTACGATGTCAAACCGTTTAAATGAAATTCAACAAGATAAAGATTGATACGTAATCCACTTGTAGAAAGGAAATGAACAATATGAAAACAAGAAAATTAACACTAACTGCGATATTGATTGCTATTAATGTAGTGTTAAGTAGCATTGTTGTTATACCTTTAGGGCCTATTAAAGCGGCACCTATTCAACATTTAATCAATGTTATATGCGCGGTATTTGTGGGACCTTGGTTTGGTTTGGCACAAGCGTTTATATCTTCGTTGTTAAGAATGCTATTTGGCACCGGTAGTTTCTTTGCATTTCCTGGAAGTATGGTTGGCGTATTATTAGCAAGTGGTTTTTACTATTATCGAAAACATATTTTTATGGCAGCAGTAGGTGAAGTTATAGGTACAGGTATCATTGGTAGTATCATGTGCATACCTTTAGCTTGGTTATTAGGCTTTAATAATTTTGCTGTAAAGCCTTTAATGATAGCTTTTATTGTATCAAGTGTGATTGGTGCAATGATTAGTTACATCGTTTTAATGATTATGAAAAGAAAAGGTATTTTAAAACGCTTCTTATAAATATGTAAATATGAAAAGGTTAAGTTTCATTACTTTTAACATATAAAAGAATTAATTATAATGTAGATTTGTAATTAACTATTTGTATGTGCAAATGAGACTTAATCTTTTTTTTATAAATTTTATATATCAATCAGCGAATTAATGAAGTTTTTATATCAATCTGACCCTGTAAGCATAAGCGTAAAAGCTAAAGTTATGTTAAAATTTAAGAGTTAAATGGACAATAAAATCTCAGGAAAATGGTTTGAGAGTACAAAACGATAAAGTAGTAAAATTCCTGATATAAAGCATAAATATCAATCAGATGAACAATTGAAAAGTCATCTGATTTAATGATTTACCATACATAAGTAATGATTTATTTAATGTATTTTAAATTATAGTGAGAAACTAATAGAAGGATTGTGAAAGATTAAATGACTAACCAAACGCCAATGATGCAGCAGTATTTAAAAATAAAATCACAATATCAAGATTGTTTACTATTTTTTAGATTAGGCGATTTTTATGAAATGTTTTTTGAAGATGCGAAAGAAGCATCTAGAGTTCTAGAAATAACATTAACGAAACGGGATGCTAAAAAAGAAAATCCCATTCCTATGTGCGGTGTACCTTACCATTCAGCAGATGGCTATATCGAAACATTAATTAATAATGGATATAAAGTTGCTATTTGCGAGCAAATGGAAGACCCTAGACAAACAAAGGGAATGGTAAAACGTGAGGTAGTTAGAATCGTTACGCCTGGTACGGTTATGGATCAAGGCGGCGTAGATGAAAAACAAAACAATTATATTTTGAGCTTTGTACAAATAAATGATTGTTATGCACTAAGTTATTGTGATGTGTCTACAGGAGAACTTAAAGTAACATCTTTTAACGATCAAGCTACATTAATTAATGAAATAACAACAATTAATCCAAATGAAATCGTGGTAAATGCGCAAATAGATGAGGGATTAAAACGTCAAATTAGTTTGACAACTGAAACAATTACAGTATTGAATGAAATATCAAATGCAGAATATGCAGTTAATACAAGTAATGATCAATCTTTATATAATGCGACTCAGTTATTACTTGATTATATTTTCCATACGCAAAAACGAGATCTATCTCATATAGAAACTGTTGTAAAATATGAAGCAGTAGATTTTATGAAAATGGACTTTTATGCAAAACGTAATTTAGAATTGACAGAAAGCATACGCCTAAAAAGTAAAAAAGGAACATTGCTATGGTTGATGGATGAAACTAAAACGCCTATGGGGGCAAGAAGATTAAAACAATGGATTGATAGACCGTTAATCCATAAAAACCAAATTGAATCTCGGCTAGATACAGTTGAGCAATTTATTGACTTTTTTATAGAGAGAGACACTTTGAGAGAACATCTTAATCAAGTATATGATATCGAGCGTTTAGTCGGCCGTGTAAGTTATGGAAATGTAAATGCTAGAGATTTAATTCAGTTAAAACATTCAATTTCTGAGATACCCAATATTAAACAATTATTAGATGGTTTAGATACAGAAACCACTGAACAATTTAAAGCACTTGAACCTTTAGATGAATTGTTAACATTGTTAGAAAATAGTTTGAAAGAAGAGCCACCTATCTCTGTTAAAGAAGGTGGATTATTCAAAAAAGGATTTAATCAGGAGCTTGATGAGTATTTAGAAGCATCGAAGAATGGTAAATCTTGGTTGGCTGAACTGCAGACAAAGGAACGTCAACGCACTGGTATTAAATCACTGAAGATTAGTTTTAACAAAGTCTTTGGATATTTTATTGAAATTACAAGAGCCAACTTGCAAGGTTTTGATCCTTCTGCATATGGTTATCATCGTAAACAAACTTTATCAAATGCAGAACGATTTATTACGGATGAATTAAAAGAAAAAGAAGATATTATTTTAGGTGCTGAAGATAAAGCGATTGAATTAGAATATCAATTATTTGTGCAATTGAGAGAGCAAATAAAAACGTATACAGAGCGTTTGCAAAAACAAGCGAAAATTATTTCAGAATTGGATTGTTTACAAAGTTTTGCAGAAATAGCGCAAAAATACAATTATGCAAGACCTGCATTTAGTGAAGACAAGACACTTAAATTAACAAATTCAAGGCATCCAGTTGTAGAACGTGTCATGGATCACAACGACTATGTGCCAAATGATTGTAAACTAGATCAAGATACGTTTATTTATTTAATCACAGGACCTAATATGTCAGGGAAATCTACTTATATGAGACAAGTTGCAATCATAAGTATTATGGCACAAATGGGCGCATACGTACCTTGTGAAGCAGCTGTATTACCAGTTTTTGATCAAATATTTACAAGAATTGGAGCTGCAGATGATTTAGTTTCTGGTAAAAGTACATTTATGGTTGAGATGTTGGAAGCACAAAAAGCACTTGCTAATGCTACAGAAGATAGTTTAATTATTTTTGATGAAATAGGTAGAGGTACCTCTACTTATGATGGATTGGCTTTGGCACAAGCTATGATTGAATTCGTTGCACATACTTCTCATGCCAAGACATTATTCTCTACACATTACCACGAATTAACAACTTTAGATCAGTCGTTATCTTCGTTGAAAAATGTTCATGTTGCAGCAAATGAATACAATGGTGAGCTTATCTTCTTACATAAAGTTAAAGATGGAGCTGTCGATGATAGCTATGGTATCCAAGTAGCGAAGTTAGCACATTTACCAGAAGCAGTTATCTCACGCGCACAAGTAATTCTAGATGCATTTGAACAAAATAATAATCAAGAACAAACGACAAATGAAAAAGTCAATGTTATTAAAACAGGTGTGGAAGCACAATCTTTAGAAAAACCAATAGTAGCAGAAAATGATTACAACTATAGCGATGACAAACAAGAACATAACAGCTACCAATTTGAACAAGCAGCTTTTGATTTGTTTGATTATCCAGCAGCACAAAGTGAAATAGAGAATGAAATTAAGCAATTAAATTTATCGAATATGACACCGATAGAAGCCCTAGTAAAACTTAGTGAATTACAGAATCAGTTAAAGTAGAGGTGAGGTCATTCAATGGGTAAAATAAAAGAATTACAGACATCTTTAGCAAATAAAATAGCAGCTGGTGAAGTAGTGGAAAGACCTGGATCAGTTGTGAAAGAACTATTAGAAAATGCAATTGATGCACAAGCAACAGAAATAAATATAGAGGTTGAACAATCAGGCGTCGCTTCTATACGTGTTGTTGACAACGGTACTGGTATTGAAATCGATGATTTAGATTTAGTATTCCATCGTCACGCAACAAGCAAATTGGATGCAGATGATGATCTGTTCCATATTCGTACATTAGGCTTTCGTGGAGAGGCATTAGCTAGTATTTCATCAGTTTCTAAGGTAACATTGAAAACATGCACAGATAATCAAGAAGGCCAAGAAATTTATGTGGAAAATGGTGAGGTTTTAAATCGAAAACCAGCTAAAGCAAAAAGAGGCACAGATATTTTAGTGGAGTCACTATTTTATAATACGCCAGCACGATTAAAATATATTAAGAGTCTATATACCGAACTAGGTAAGATAACAGATATAGTAAATCGTATGGCCATGAGTCATCCTGATATACGTATTTCGCTTGTGTCTGATGGTAAAACAATTATAAAAACAAATGGATCTGGTAGAACAAATGAAGTGATGGCTGAAATTTATGGTATGAAAGTTGCTAAAGACTTAGTACATGTTACAGGGGATACAAGTGATTATCATTTAGATGCTTATTTTGCGAAACCTGAACATTCTAGAAGTAATAAGCATTATATTTCTATCTTTATTAACGGGAGATATATTAAGAATTTCTTGTTAAATAAAGCGATTTTAGAAGGTTATCATACTTTATTAATGGTTGGTCGTTACCCAATATGTTATATCAATATTGAAATGGATCCGATATTGGTAGATGTCAATGTCCATCCAACTAAATTAGAGGTAAGATTATCAAAAGAAGACCAGCTTTTTGAATTAATCGTTAACAAAATTCGTGAAGCTTTTAAAGATCGCATTTTAATTCCTCAAAATGATATGGATAAAATGACGAAGAAAAACAAGGTATTAAACCAATTTGAGCAACAGAAAATGGATTTTGAAAAACGTCAACAACAAAATAACTTTGAGCAAAATATTGAGCAAACAGCTGATTCAAACATGCATAATGAAAATGACACAAGTGTAGAAAATGAAGCATCTTATATAAATCAACACGATGGTGAACAAAATCGTATTCAAGAATCACAAAATGATTATAAGAAAATACAAAATGAACTACTTTATGATTTTGAAACAACAAATAGTGATTCTACTGACAATGAAGTCTCAGTTGAAGATAATAGTGATGAGGATATTAAAGGTCGCGTGAGTGCTTCACCAACTCGTCGAATACCCTACATGGAAATTGTTGGACAAGTCCACGGTACCTATATTATCGCTCAAAATGAAAATGGTATGTTTATGATTGACCAACACGCAGCTCAAGAAAGAATAAAGTATGAATATTTCAGAGAAAAAATTGGTGATGTTGTAAATGAAAGTCAAAATTTATTAATCCCGTTAACTTTCCATTTCTCAAAAGATGAATTAATGATTATTAATCAGTATAAAGATGAATTAGATAAGGTAGGCGTGCATTTAGAACCATTTGGTGGACATGATTATATTGTAGATAGCTATCCTGTTTGGTTTCCGAAAGAAGAAGCAGAAGAAATCATCAAAGATATGATTGAATATGTATTAGAACATAAAAAAGTCGACGTTAGAAAAATTCGTGAAGAAGCTGCGATTATGATGAGTTGTAAAAAATCAATTAAGGCTAACCACTATCTAAAAAATAATGAAATGGCAGATTTAGTCAATCAGTTGAGAGAGACTGAAGATCCATTCACCTGTCCGCATGGAAGACCCATTATTATTAATTTCTCAAATTATGAATTAGAACGTCTATTTAAACGTATTGTCTAAGGAGGAATTCATGTTGAAACCGCATATTTTACCTGCAGTTCGCTCAATGAAAGATTTAGAAAAATTAACGATGACAGATTATAAGGAATGTGTCATGTTAGATGCGCATATTGGGCATGTTAAAAGCATCATGGGTCTATTAAACAAGAATAATATTGAAACATACATGCATATCGATTTAATCAAAGGTATGAGCCATGATGAATTCGCGTGTGAATACATTATTCAAAATTATCATCCTAAAGGCATCGTTTCAACCAAGACAAAAGTAATTAAAAAAGCAAAATCACTAAATACAACAACTGTGTTCAGAGTATTTGTATTAGATAGCCATGCATTATCTAGAAGTATTGAATTGATTAAGCGTGTAGAACCAGATTTTGTGGAAGTTTTACCGGGTATTGCTACAAAAGCCATACGTATCATTAACGAAGAAACGAATACTGCTGTAATTGCTGGCGGACTCATTAACAGTAAAGAAGAAGTAGACATTGCAGTTTCAAATGGTGCAAAATATATTACAACTAGTGATCGATCGTTATGGTAATCTAATCAGATGATATAACTAAAACAATAAAAGTTAAGTATTTTGATATCATCAATATATTTGCGAACGATCGCCATGAACGAGTATAGGGAGTTGTTGATAATGATAAAACCAATGCAATTAAAAGAAGGAGACACTGTGGCGATTGTGTCTCTTTCTTCTGGTTTAGCAGGTGAAAGTGATATATTATGGCGAACGCGACAAGGCATTCATCTTTTGGAAAGTGAATTTGGTTTAAAAGTCAAACTAATGCCCCATGCACTCAAAGGTGTAACTTTTATTCACGATCACCCAGAATGTAGAGCGAAAGATTTAAATGAAGCAGTAAAAGATCCAGAAGTTAAAGCTATTATTAGTTGTATTGGTGGAGAAGATGCGATACGCATTTTGCCTTATGTGGATTTGCAGGCAATTGCCACAAATCCTAAAATATTCAGTGGTTATTCAGATACAACTACAGTACATTTGATGTTTTATAAAATGGGGATAGTTAGTTTTTATGGGCAGGCATTACTTACTGATTTTGCAGAAAATATTGCAATGGATACATATACTGTAGAGAATATTAACAAGTGTTGGTTTAATACAAATAAAATTGGAACAATAGAACCAGCATTTTATATACGACCATTCGGATTAAAGTGGGATATAAAAAATAAAAACAGGTGTAGACCTGAAATAGTCCAAAATGGATACGAAATATTAAATGGTAATAACAAAGTAAGCGGCCATCTTTTAGGCGGGAATCTAGAAACTTTTGTTGACTTACGTCATACTTCAATATTTCCTGAAATTGAGGCTTTTAATGGGGCAATATTATTTTTAGAAACATCGGAAGACACACCGACACCGGAAATGTTTGATGAATATTTAGAGCAATTGCTAAAGCATGGTATTTTAAATCGTCTGAATGGCATGATTTTTGGCAAGCCATTTAACAATGTATATTATGAAAATTATAAAAGGGAAATATTTAAAATAATAAAAAAATGCAATAATCCTAAAATGGTTGTTTTTTATAATTTATCATTTGGTCACAATGAACCAAAACATGCGATTCCTTATGGGTTGATGGCACAAATTGATCCATTAACCGGTCAGTTTAGTATCGCTGAAAACAGTGTAGTATCCACTTAAGTTGTGACAACTTTTCTACAAAAACATTTGACAACGCTTACAACAACGGTGTAAGATAAACTCAAGTTAATATTTAGAACAGAGATGGGAGATTTCTACAGTAATTAAACCGGTGGTTCACAACTGGATATAATTGTAGGGATCTCCCTGTCTTATTTTAGGAGGAGTCTTTATGAGTGTATATTTTGCTGAATTTTTGGGAACAGCAATACTTGTACTATTTGGGGGAGGCGTTGTTGCAAACGTCAACTTAAAAAGAAGTAATGGGAATGGCGCAGATTGGATCGTTATTGCTACAGGTTGGGGGTTAGCAGTTACTATGGGAGTGTACGCGGTAGGTAATATATCGGGTGCGCATTTAAATCCAGCAGTGACTTTAGCATTTGCAATGGATGGCGCAGTTAATTGGTCTATGGTACCTGGCTATATCATCTGTCAAATCCTTGGTGGTATTGTGGGTGGTGCATTAGTTTGGCTAATGTATTTAGCTCAATGGAAAGCAACAGAAGATCAAGGTACAAAATTAGCTGTATTTTCTACAGCTCCTGCCATTAAGAACTATTTTGCAAACTTTATGAGTGAAATTATTGGCACAGCTATTTTAACAATGGGGCTTTTATTCATCGGTATGAATAAAATTGCTGATGGACTAAATCCATTAATTGTCGGTAGTTTAATCGTTGCAATTGGTTTAAGCCTAGGTGGTCCTACAGGTTATGCAATTAACCCAGCGCGTGATTTAGGTCCGCGTATTGCACATGCAATTCTACCAATTTCTGGCAAAGGCGATTCTAATTGGTCCTATGCAATTGTACCAGTGTTAGGCCCTGTGACTGGTGGTATGATTGGTGCGGTGATTTATAGACTGTTTTATAAAGGTGCATTTGATACAATGTCAGTGGTTGCAATCGTATTATTAATCATCACGCTTATTTTAGGTGTCGTATTAAATAAAGCGAAAAATGCTAAAGGTATTGAATCGATATATTAATTACGTTTAATTTATTTGTATTTACGTTAAAATATAACTAGATATTATTATCATTGGATTAATATAAAATTATTAGTTGAGTGAACTAATAAAAAAAGGGTACAGAAAAGTATGTATATCAATGTGAATTACATATGTAATTCGTGTTATGAACATTAGAAGAGGGAGCTAATAATTATGGAAAAATATATTTTGTCAATCGACCAAGGCACTACGAGTTCTAGAGCAATTCTGTTTGATCAAGACGGAAAAATCAAAGGCGTTGCACAACGTGAATTCAAACAATATTTTCCAAAATCAGGCTGGGTAGAACATGATGCTAATGAAATTTGGACGTCTGTTTTAGCTGTTATGGCTGAAGTTTTAAATGAAGAAAACGTTGGTGCAGATCAAATTGCTGGTATTGGTATTACAAACCAACGTGAAACTACGGTAGTGTGGGATAAGAAAACATCAAGACCGGTATATCATGCAATTGTTTGGCAATCACGTCAAACACAAGGCATCTGTCAAGAATTAAAAGAACAAGGTTTAGAAGATAAATTCAGAGAAAAAACAGGTCTCTTATTAGATCCGTATTTCGCTGGGACAAAAGTTAAATGGATTCTTGATAATGTAGAAGGTGCAAGAGAAAAAGCTGATAATGGAGATTTATTATTCGGTACAATTGATTCATGGCTAGTGTGGAAATTATCTGGTGGCAAAGCACATATTACAGATTATACAAATGCAAGCCGTACATTGATTTATAATATCCATGATTTAGAATGGGATCAAGAATTATTGGATGTATTAGAAATTCCAAACACTATGTTACCTGAAGTTAAAGAGTCTAGTGAAGTTTATGCAAATACCATTGATTATCATTTCTTTGGACAAGAAATACCAATTGCTGGTATTGCAGGTGACCAACAAGCAGCATTATTTGGTCAAGCTTGTTTTGAACGTGGAGATGTAAAAAACACCTACGGTACAGGTGGCTTTATGTTGATGAATACAGGTGAAGAAGCTGTAGCATCTAAAAGCGGTTTGTTAACAACAATCGCTTACGGACTAGATGGAAAAGTTAATTATGCACTTGAAGGTTCTATCTTTGTTTCGGGTTCAGCCATTCAATGGTTACGAGATGGATTAAGAATGATTAATTCTGCACCACAATCAGAAAATTACGCAGAACGTGTAGAATCTACAGAAGGTGTTTACGTTGTGCCTGCATTCGTAGGCTTAGGAACACCATATTGGGATGCAGATGCACGTGGAGCAATCTTTGGTTTAACGCGTGGTACTGAAAAAGAACACTTTATCCGTGCTACATTAGAATCACTGTGTTATCAAACGCGTGATGTACTTGAAGCAATGGAAAAAGATTCTGATATTACAGTGAATAACCTGCGTGTTGATGGTGGTGCTGTTAAAAATAACTTTATTATGCAATTCCAATCTGATTTATTAAACGTGAGTGTTGAACGTCCAGAAATTAATGAAACAACAGCTTTAGGTGCTGCTTATTTAGCTGGTTTAGCTGTAGGTTTCTGGGATAATAAAGATGAAATTGCTAACCGTTGGAAACTAGAAAAAGAATTTAATCCAGATATGGAAGAAAAAGAAAGAAATAAATTATATAAAGGCTGGAAAAAAGCTGTAGAAGCAACGCAAGTCTTTAAGTTAGACGATGAATAAAGAATTAGACTTATCTAAGTTTCTTATGCTATAATAAGGGTAAGTTAATATTATCGAGATGAGAATTGAGAGACACTGTTCGTACAATTATATATGTATGGGATAGGTCTCTCTTTTTTTATTACTACTAGGAGGCGCTAGATTTTATGAGTTTATCAACTTTGAAAAGAGAGCAGATTAAGAAAGATTTAAAAAATGATACTTTTGACGTTGTCATTATCGGTGGAGGTATTACTGGTGCAGGTATTGCATTAGATGCAACACAAAGAGGTATGAAGGTTGCGTTAGTAGAAATGCAAGACTTTGCACAAGGTACAAGTTCACGTTCAACAAAATTAGTTCATGGTGGTTTACGTTACTTGAAGCAATTGCAAGTGGGCGTTGTAGCAGAAACTGGTCGTGAGCGTGCGATTGTATATGAAAATGGCCCTCATGTAACGACACCAGAGCGTATGTTATTGCCAATGCATAAAGGTGGTTCAATGGGTAAATTTACCACAGCTATTGGTTTAACAATGTATGACAGACTAGCAGGCGTAAAAAAATCAGAACGTAAAACAATGTTAAATGCTAAAGAAACGTTAGCGAAAGAGCCGCTTGTTAAAAAATCAGGCTTAAAAGGCGGCGGATCTTACGTTGAATATCGTACTGACGATGCGCGTTTAACAATTGAAGTTATGAAACGTGCAGCTGAAAAAGGCGCAACAATAATTAACCATACGAAATCAGTACATTTCACATATGATTCAAATGAAAAGGTAAATGGTATTCATGCTGAAGACCAAATTACTGGTGAAACTTACCCAATTAAGGCTAAAAAAGTAATCAATGCGAGTGGCCCATGGGTAGATGAAGTACGTAGCGGTGATTATGCACGTAATAACAAACAACTGCGCTTAACAAAAGGTGTTCATATTGTTATAGATCAATCGAAATTCCCATTAGGACAAGCAGTATACTTTGATACTGAAAAAGATGGACGTATGATTTTTGCGATTCCTCGTGAAGGAAAAGCATATGTAGGTACAACAGATACGTTTTACGATAACGATAAAACGTCACCATTAGCAACACAGGAAGATAGAGATTATTTAATCGACGCAATCAACTATATGTTCCCAGATGTAAATGTAGCTGATGAAGACATTGAATCATCATGGGCTGGTGTTAGACCATTGATTTTAGAAGAAGGTAAAGATCCTTCAGAAATTTCTCGTAAAGATGAAGTATGGGAAGGTAAGTCTGGTTTACTCACGATTGCTGGTGGTAAATTAACTGGTTATCGCCATATGGCATTAGAAATTGTGGACTTATTATCTAAACGCTTAAAATCAGAGTACGGTTTAAAATTTGATAAATGTGCTACAAAACACTTACCAATTTCTGGTGGAGATGTTGGTGGTAGTGCAAACTTTGATAACTTTATTGATAAAAAAGTTGAAGATGCCAAAGCTTATCAAATAGATGATGCAACAGCACGTCATTTTGCAACGAAATATGGTTCGAATGTAGAAGAATTATTCAAAATTGCTCAAACAGCACAATATCAAGAGTCTGGTTTACCATTAGATATTTATACAGAATTGATTTATTCTATTCAAAACGAAATGGTTCATCGTCCAACAGATTTCTTTATTCGTCGTACTGGTAAACTTTATTTCAAAATAGATGATGTTCTAAATTATAAAGATCAAGTGATTGATGTAATGGCTGAATTACTTGGCTACACAGATATTCAAAAAGACTTGTTTACAAAAGAACTTCAAACTGCAATTGATGAAGCACAAACGGGTAATAATCAACCTGCAGTTAAAGAATAAATTTAAATATTGTATGAATCTATCATTGAATGCTCATGTATATGAGTGAGTGGATTCAAACTATGAATAATAATTTCCCCCCTTCAAAGTAGACATTAAAAAAATGTAAGCTTTGAAGGGGGTTTTTATATCTAAGATATATAGAGCGACACAGGTTTTTTTACTTAGTTAGTTTTTAAAGATATAATGCATTTAATTTTACTAATAATTGCGTTGTAAAATGTAATAAAGCTTAATAGCATTGTATTTGAAAACAGTGTACTTTGAAGGTATATTGTATAATGTATGATGAATGAAACGAAACGTGATTTGGGGGTAAAACATGAGTGGAAATGAGTTTAAAATCACTGTTGCAGATGGGACAACTTTAGAAGTGAAATTGAATAAGGCGAAAAAAGATACGATTGGTGTTATTCACTTACTTCATGGCATGGCGGAACATATGGATAGATATGATGCGCTTGTTGAATCATTAAATCAACAAGGATATGATGTACTGCGACACAACCATAGAGGGCATGGTATAGATATAGAATCATATGAACGTGGTCACATTGATAGTATGGAGCAAACAGCTGACGATACTTTTGAAATTGCACAGACGTTGTATTCTGATTCTGTGCATACGCCATATATTATATTAGGGCATTCTATGGGTTCTATTATCGCTAGAATTTTCACACAAAAATATCCTGATGTTGCGCAAGGTATGATTTTATCAGGAACTATGCAGTACCCTAAATATCTAGGTAAACTCGTACAAATAGTTTTAAAACTTATCACTTTAATAACTGGAAAAAGACGGCGTTTAAAATGGTTAAACCAAATAATGTATAAAACCTTTAATAAAAATATAAAAAATAATAAATCGGAAAGTGATTGGTTATCCAGCGATGAACAAGAAGTAGAAAAATTTGAAAAAGACCCTTATACTGGATTTTTAGTCTCAAATCAATTGATTTTTGAAACAGTAAAATATATGTTACAGACAAGTAAATTAAAAAATATAAAAAAAATGAAACCAGATCTACCCATTTTACTTATTTCTGGAAAAGATGATGCGATAGGTAATTATGGCAAAGGGATTAGACATTTAGGGAAATTATATAAAAAAGGTAATATTCAACATATCACAGTACATTTATACAAAAATAAAAGACATGAAGTCTTATTTGAAAAAGATGCGACGACTACATGGCAACATATGTACGATTGGATAGAAAGACAAATTTTAAAAAAATATAACAGAGCAGATAAAGCATAGAGAGAGTTGATATAAGTGCAGAGCGATAAACCATTCATAATTGCATTAGTTGGTCCAACAGCTGTTGGTAAAACAGAATTAAGCATTGAATTGGCTAAAAAATTTAATGGTGAAATAATTAGCGGAGATTCCATGCAAGTATATAAATACATGGATATTGGAACAGCAAAAATAAAACAAGAAGAGATGGCTGATATACCTCATCATATGATAGATATTTTGGAACCTGATGAAACTTTTTCTGCATATGATTTTAAAAATAGAGCTCAAAATTTAATTAATGAAATCACGGATAGAAATCATGTGCCTATCATAGTTGGTGGCACAGGCTTGTATATCCAATCATTAATCTATAATTATGCCTTCGAGGATGAAACGATATCTGAAGCACAACAAATTAAAGTCGATCATGCGCTAAAAGAAATAGATTCATTAACAAATGAAGCAATGCATGACTATTTAGCATCTATAGATAAAATTTCAGCTGATAATATACATCCAAATAACCGAAAAAGAGTTCGAAGAGCTATTGAATATTATTTAAAAACAAAAAAACTTTTAAGTTTACGCAAGAAAAACCAACAATATACAGAAAATTATGATACATTATTAATAGGGATAGAAATGTCACGCGAAACTTTATATCAAAGAATTAATAAACGTGTAGATATAATGTTGGAACGCGGATTACTAAATGAAGTGAAACAACTCGTTGAAGATGGTTTTGAAACTTGTCAAAGTATGCAAGCTATCGGATATAAAGAGATGTTACCTGTAATTAAAAATGAGGCTAGTCTAGCCGAAGCAACAAATAAATTGAAAAAGCATTCTAGAAATTATGCTAAAAGACAAATGACTTGGTTCAAAAACAAACTCGACGTAGTATGGTTAGATAGAGAGAAAATGTCACTTTCATTGATGTTAGATGAAGTTTCAGTCCAAATAAAGAAAAGGAGAACATAATATGAATACAACAGAAAACATCCAAGATAAATTCCTAGGACAATTTAAGGCTGATCAAACGAAAGTTATTGTATTTTTAGTAAACGGTTTTCAAATGAAGGGCATTATTGAAGATTATGATGACAATTTAGTTTGTTTATTAACACAAGGAAAGCAACATCTTATTTATAAACATGCTATCAGTACATTCACGCTTGATGATGCAGTAGAAGAAGTATAATATTAAAAAACAATTTATTTTGCATACTTTAAATGAAAAAGCTACACTTTGATATAAATTATCAAGTGTAGCTTTCTTATTACTTATAATAGTGCTTCAATATCTGCTTCAATTTGACCTGGTTTTTTTTGTGGTGCGTAACGATTGGTTACTTTACCTTCTCTATCAATCAAAAATTTTGTGAAATTCCATTTGATTTTTTCATTGAAAAATCCATTTTGTTGTTCTGTTAGGAATTGATATAATGGGTGTTGATTTTCTCCTTTGACATCAATCTTTTCATGCATTGGAAAAGATACGCCATAATTGATTTTACAGTTTTGAGTCGCTTCTTCACCAGTGCCTGGCTCTTGACCTCCAAATTGATTACATGGAAAACCTAGTACAACAAATCCTTGGTCTTTATAGTTGTCGTATAAATGTTGTAATCCTTCAAATTGTGGTGTGAAACCACATTCACTAGCAGTATTAACAATTAGTAATACTTTGTTTTTATATTCTTCTAATTTGTATGTTTCACCATTTGATTTTTGAACTTCTATATCGTATATAGTCATATAGCGTCACCTCTTATTAATAATTTAACATAATTTGAGAAGATAGTCTTTATATAAACACTATGATAAAATAGCAAAGAAAACTTTGAAAGAGGTGCATGTTATGAGCCAACAAACACATACGACTAAAAAGGAATTAGAATCAGCAATTTTAGTTGGAGTACAAGCTCAAACCGATGAAGTGTTTGATTTTGAATCAACAATGGAAGAATTAGCTTCATTGTCTGAAACATGCCAATTAAATGTACAAGCTGAATTTACTCAGAACAGACAACATTTTGATAATAAATATTACGTTGGAAAAGGTAAGTTAGAAGAAATTAAAGCATACGTAGAAATGAACGAAATAGATGTAGTAGTTGCTAATGATGAATTGACAACGGCACAGTCAAAAACATTAAATGGTAATTTGAATGTTAAAATTATCGACAGAACGCAACTGATTTTAGAAATTTTTGCACTTCGAGCACGAAGTAAAGAAGGTAAGTTACAAGTAGAATTAGCGCAATTAGATTATTTATTACCAAGACTCCAAGGTCATGGGCGTAGTTTATCAAGATTAGGTGGAGGCATTGGAACGAGAGGTCCTGGTGAAACTAAATTAGAAATGGACCGTCGTCATATTAGAACACGCATGAATGAAATAAAACATCAATTAGAAACAGTGGTTGAACATCGTGAGCGTTATCGTAATAAACGTGAACAAAATAATGTGTTTCAAGTAGCACTAATTGGTTATACAAACGCTGGTAAATCATCTTGGTTTAATGCATTAGCTAATGAAGCTACCTATGAGAAGAATTTACTTTTTGCTACTTTAGATCCTAAGACAAGACAAATTCAAATTAATGATGGATTTAATTTAATCATATCTGATACGGTTGGTTTTATTCAAAAACTACCAACTACACTTATCGCTGCGTTTAAATCTACATTAGAAGAAGCGAAAGGTGCAGATTTGTTGTTACATGTCGTAGATGCGAGTCATCCTGAATATCGTGTTCAGTATGATACAGTTAATCAAATTATAGGTGATTTAGAAATGGGGCATATTCCACAAGCTATTATTTTTAATAAAAAAGATTTACATGAAGGTACTGCCCCTACTACTAATTTACCATCAATATTTGTTTCAAGTAAAAATGAAGCAGATGAAGAAAAAGTGAAACAATTACTTATTGAGCAAGTAAAATCTGCTTTGACTACTTATGAAGAAAATGTACCAAGTGCTGATGCCGATAGATTATATTTTTTAAAACAGCATACACTTGTCACTGAAATCAAATTTAATGAAACAGATGCAACATATACTGTAAAAGGTTTTAAAAAAGAATAGGAAGAAGAATTACGATGAAAAATACGAAGCAATTAATAGCAGAAACAGAAGCAAAACTAGAACCATATTTTAAAAAAATAGAAGAAATCGCTTATATCAATCAAGAAAAAGTGTTAGATGCATTCCATGCTGTTAAAGTAGCTGAAAGTGACTTACTGGGGACAACGGGTTATGGTTATGATGATATAGGTCGGGATCATTTAGAAGCGGTTTATGCACATGCATTTAAGGCAGAAGATGCATTAGTACGTCCCCAAATTATTTCTGGCACGCATGCGATTACGATTGCATTACAAAGTACTTTGAAATATGGGGATGAGTTATTGTATATCACTGGAGATCCTTACGATACGTTATTAGAAGTGATAGGTATTAATGGTAATGGTATAGAAAGTTTAAAAGAACACGGAATACTATATAATAAGGTTGACTTAAAGCATGGTGAAATTGATATTGATAAGGTATTGTCTAAAATATCATCGCAAACTAAGGTTATTGCTATTCAGCGTTCGAAAGGTTATGATCAACGACCATCCATAGATTTAACAAACATAGAAAGCGCGATTCAAAAAATAAAAGCCAAATACCCTGAAATCATAATTTTTGTAGATAATTGTTATGGTGAATTTGTTGAAGAACGGGAACCTATAGAATGTGGTGCTGATTTAATGGCAGGTTCATTAATTAAAAACCCAGGTGGAGGTTTAGCTAAAATTGGTGGTTATATCGTAGGTAATGAAACATTGGTAGAAAGATGTGGATACCGTTTAACTGCGCCAGGAATTGGTAAAGAAGCCGGTGCCTCTCTATATTCATTGCAAGAAATGTATCAAGGCTTCTTCTTAGCGCCTCATGTGGTTAGTCAAAGTTTGAAAGGTGCATTATTTACGAGTTTATTATTAGAAAAAATGAATATGCACACTTCACCAAGATTTGATGTGCCTAGAACAGATTTGATTCAAACGGTCACTTTTGATACGAAGGAACAGATGATTCAATTTTGTCAAAGTATTCAAGCAGCTTCCCCGATTAACGCACATTTTAGTCCTGAACCATCTTATATGCCAGGTTATGAAGATGATGTTATTATGGCTGCGGGTACTTTTATTCAAGGTTCTTCAATTGAATTATCAGCGGATGGTCCAATTAGACCCCCATATGAAGCATATATACAAGGCGGCTTAACGTATGAACACATTAAGTTAGCAGTAACAAGAGCTGTTGAAAAGTTATTTTAATAACCTGAAAGAGATGCCACATTGAATTGCATTTATTGCTATGTTAAATAGCAAATTGTAATGTATATGTGGCTTTTTTAATTAAATTAAAAAAATTTCGGAAAATTCAGCGATTAAATTGAATAAAACTGTTATAAAGTCAGTAAGATCAATGGTTTGAAGTATATGTTAGAAAACCTGACATATTTTTGAATTACTTTAGTAATTATGCTAAATTAAATACAAGTTCAAAAATAGAGGTGATTGGATTGGAGTCAAAAGATACGATACGACGAAGCATGCCGGTCTTCTCTATGAGTGTTGTTACGAAATTAAGTGAATTAACTGCTAGACAAGTTCGCTATTATGAGACACATGAACTGATTAAACCACATAGATCAGAAGGAAATAAACGACTTTTTTCGTTAAACGATTTGGAACGCCTTTTAGAGATAAAAAGATTAATAGAAAAAGGTTTTAATTTAAAAGGTATTAAACAGATTTTAAATGACGAACAAGAACACCTTTCTGATGTTGAACAAGAAACGAGAAAACAAATGATTGTTGATGCTACACAGAAACCACAACGAGAAGCGATTCCGATAAATCGTGGAGATTTATCTCGATTTATCAAATAAAATTAATGGGGGACATTTATAATGGCAAAACGTACATTTACAAAGGAAGACATACACAAGTTCGCTAAGGAAGAAAATGTCAGATACCTACGTTTACAATTTACTGATATTTTAGGTGTAATTAAAAACGTGGAAGTACCAGTAAGCCAATTAGAAAAAGTTTTAGATAACGAAATGATGTTTGACGGATCTTCAATTGAAGGTTTCGTACGTATTGAAGAATCAGACATGTATTTATATCCAGATTTAGATACATGGGTTATTTTCCCATGGACAGCCGGTCAAGGTAAAGTAGCTCGTCTTATCTGTGATGTTTATAAAACAGATGGCACACCATTTGAAGGTGACCCACGCGCAAACTTAAAACGTGTGTTAAAAAACATGCAAGATTTAGGATTTAGTGAACTTAATTTAGGGCCAGAACCTGAATTCTTCTTGTTTAAATTAGATGAAAAAGGTGAACCAACATTAGAATTAAATGATAATGGTGGTTACTTTGACCTTGCACCAACAGATTTAGGTGAAAATTGTCGTCGCGATATTGTTTTAGAATTAGAGGATATGGGCTTTGATATTGAAGCAAGTCACCACGAAGTGGCACCGGGCCAACATGAAATTGATTTTAAATATGCAGATGCTATCACTGCTTGTGATAATATCCAGACATTTAAATTAGTTGTTAAAACAATCGCACGTCAACACAATCTTCATGCAACATTTATGCCTAAACCATTATTTGGTGTGAACGGAAGCGGCATGCACTTCAATATGTCACTTTTCAAAGGTAAAGAAAATGCCTTTTACGATCCAGAGGGCGATATGGAAATGACTAAAGATGCTTATCATTTTATCGCGGGGATTCTGAAAAATGCACGTGGTTTAACTGGTGTATGTAACCCATTAGTTAATTCTTATAAACGTTTAGTTCCAGGTTATGAAGCGCCATGCTATATTGCTTGGAGTGGTAAAAACCGTTCACCATTAATCCGTGTACCAACTTCACGTGGTTTATCAACGCGTGTAGAAGTTCGTTCAGTAGATCCAGCAGCCAATCCTTACTTAGCATTAGCAGCTATCTTACAAGCGGGCTTAGACGGTATTGAAAATAAATTAGAAGTACCAGAACCAGTAAATCAAAATATATATGAAATGAATCGTGAAGAACGTGAAGCCGTTGGTATTCAAGATTTACCATCAACATTATATACAGCTATTAAAGCAATGAAAGATAATGATTCTATTAAAGAAGCTTTAGGTAATCACATTTATAATCAATTTATAAACTCTAAATCTATTGAATGGGATTACTATAGAACTCAAGTTTCTGAATGGGAAAGAGAACAATACTTAAAACAATACTAGGTGCTAAGCAAAAGGGGCAAACACTAGGTATATAAGCAATTCGGGTCACTTATTCGTAAGTGATTCGGGTTGCTTTTTTTGCACCCACTCGTATTTATAAGTGCCTTTTGGGTGAAAATCAGGGATGATTCAGCCTATTTTTAACTATTAGAAAGTGAAAAAGTTATGTAAAATTTGTATGAAGTGATATAATTTTTGAAAATAAGATTAGATTTTTTAATATAGTGTATTATATTTATAGGTTTTTAAGTTAAAGTAAAAATAACGTTTAGTCTTATTGAAATGATTTAAACTAATTAAAAAGGGGTTGGAGTTAAATGCAAGAAGTAAAATTAAGTACGTTAAAAGCGGGTTCCTTAAAAGAATTAGAAAGTAGCATAAATGCATATTTAAAAGATGAAGAAGTAGCGAATTATCAATTACTCAATTCAACTGTTCGTGAAATAGAAGAGCGTGCTTTTTCAGCAAATGAAGAAGAATTTCATGCTATATTAACATTTATAAAAGAAGTAGAATAAGAACAAACGTTATTGATTGTAATGATTACTAAGTTTTAGGGAATTACAAAATACACAATATGAGGTTGAGACTATTATCACGTCTCAACCTTTTTCTAATGAAAATTGATTTGTGAATGAAAGGTAGAATGTAATGAAGTATTTAAAAGTACAGATGACAAGAGAAAATTTAGAAAGTATTCCACAGTATGAATTACCTGTTGGATATAAAATTCGTAACTTTAAAATAGGAGAAGAAGTAAAATGGGCAAATTTGGAAATGAAAGTTAATGAATTTGATACTACTGATCAAGCATTGACACATTTCAACACTGAATTTGGACCGTATATTAATGAAATGGAACAAAGATGTTTGTTTCTTGAGAATCCCGAAGGAGAAGTTATTGGTACCGCAACTGCTTGGTATGGACATTTAACAAAAGATAGCAAAACATCTGGACGAATCCATTGGGTTGCGATTATTCCGGAGTATCAAGGTAAGCAATTATCTAAACCTTTATTAACGGCAGCAATGAAAATTTTAGCTGCATATCATAATCAAGCATATTTAACCTCTCAAACAACAAGCTTCCAAGCAATCAATATGTATCTTAATTTTGGATTCAGACCAATTCATGTTGATGAATATGATCATGAAGCGTGGACTTTATTGGAAAAAACATTAAATCGAAGCATTTTATAAATATATTTTTTAAAGAAAAGCGTGTTTATTAGTATATTCCTATAATAATATTATGTTAACTAAAATAAAAAAACTGCCGATTTAAACACTCGGCAGAAGACACTATTTTTTATTATTCTTAGTTACAATAACTTGAATAATAAAAATAATAAATCCAATGAAAATGCCTAAAAATATTGCTACAACTGCAGACACAAGCGGTGGAAATTGAAACTGATATTGTAATATTAAGCCTACAATGATTGCTATAACAATCGCAATAACTGTAATCATGTTCTCCTTAAATATACTCAAACTGTTCACTCCTATCATTTATGTATTATATCATGATTGCTTAAGTACGTTAAAATAAAATAATGACTAATTAAAGTTTTATTTAATGTAAAAGATTAATTTTTATTTAAAATGAGCGTCTTGACGTAAACTTTAATTTTCTATATGATAATTTGGTATATTCATAAAAAGTGGGTGCAACAATGAAACCAACAAAGAAAATTACTACATTAATTATTAGTATAGTTGTACTAGGCGTACTTGCATTTCAGTTTATAAATGGGACTGGCCCTTTTTCATCCAATGATACAAATAATAATGACGGACCAAAGCAAACTGAGAAAGTACATGTAGCCCGTGTAGTTGATGGTGATACATTAATAGCAAATAATAGTCAACATGAACAAATTAAAGTGAGGTTGATAGGTGTAGATACGCCTGAAACTGTTAAACCAAATACGCCAGTACAACCATATGGTAAAGAAGCATCTGATTTTTCAAAAGAACATTTAACTGATAAAGATGTCTTTTTAGAATATGATAAAGAAAAAGAAGATCGATATGGTCGTACACTGGCATATGTTTGGCTAGATAAAGATACGATGTTCAATGAACTGTTAGTGAAAAAAGGATTGGCTAGAGAAAAATATTTTTCTCCAAATGGTAAATATAGAGAAATGTTCGAAAAAGCAGAACAGATAGCTAAAAGTAATAACGAAAATATATGGAGTTAAAAATTTCAAATGACTTAAACACAAAAGTGACTGGTACATAAATATCTATTCTCAAAAAAGAGAGCTAATCCATAATGGGTTAGCTCTCCTTTATATTTACATCTTACGATTTTGGCAATACATGTTTGTCTGAGTATTTGATTTACTTAATCTGAGCATGTAATCTCTTACTTATATCATTATTAGAAGTGACGGCATGTTACAAAATCGTTCATGCAGTTTTTAATACTGTTTAATTAGTGGAAATGTGCAAGTAGTTCATTATACTGTGATTCAGTTAATGATTCTTGAGCATTTACAATCGTTTCACCAATTATTTCTTTTAGAGAAGATTTGGATGAAACTGTTTCTACAAAATCTTGTCTTTCTGTAGGTCCATCAATTAAATTTACGCTACCATCTGTAAAGTAAACTAAACCAATATTTTGAATTCTATGATGCAATTGGTCTGCAATTCTATCTTCCAATGCTTTGGCATTTTTTGAAGACTGTTCATATGGATCATAATTATAAAAGTCATAAATAATAGAATTATTTCTAATTCTCTCTACAAATGTGTATGTTGTAGGTCGTGTTGATTGGAATTGACTATGGAATTGATTTGCAATATAACGGCCAACTGTTTGATTTACAGTATCATCGTCACTATTTTGTGTGTCATTTGTTGGGTCAACTGTGAAGTGGTAAAATGTTTTTTGCTTCCAGTTTTTCACATTAATATTAAATAACCCTTTTTCAGTAATAACAATGTAATCGAAAGCTCTAGCATATTCAAACAAAGGATGCTTAACAGCTAAATTTCCAGTTGTTATAATATCAAAAAATGAAATTGAACCTTCACTTTGATATTGATTTAATATGTCATTTAAATCCTGTTTAGCTTTTCTTAATCCATGATGGTGTGTATCATTATTAACATTTTTTTCAAGCATTTGATTTTTTAAATATGTGTTTTCACGCGTGATGATACTAATTTTATTTATTAACTGATCTTTTGCATATGATTCAGTCTCAAGCTTATGATTCATCACTCTTCTTTCAATAATAATAACTAATAATAGTATTACAATAATTATTGCTAAAATAATCGGTAAAAACATTGGTATCATCCTAATCTTAATATTTTTAATAAACTATATTTTACTCTTTTATTTATATTTGTACAAATACAATTAACTAATAGGGTTAATATTAGTATAATCATATTTTTTAATTATAAGCAATTCCTACTTAATATATAAATGAGTGATATGATTTGTTATAAAAATTATTGAATTAAAAAAATGATGTATCTATTTAATTAGTGCTTAATTGGGTAATACATATATTATCTACTATACTTACCATAGAAAAGTCTGTTTGGAGGACATTGATTTGACTACTATGAAAAAATATATCAACTATATAATAGAAAACGTAAATAATGAAGATGTTATTGCATTTGATAACCACCCAGTTACTTATCACATTATTGACGAACTATATGAAGCTAAATTTAAAATTTCAGTGATTTCTTTTTCAACTGATATCATTAAATATGTTGCAAGGTACACTGATTTTAATATTATAATGCCCAATGGAAAGGTAGACAATGCACTACATATTATCATTGGTACGGATGTTATCCAAACATTTGAGAGATATCGCATTCGCTATTATTTTGCAACTGCACCTTATATGACAGATAAAGCATTGTATCAAACATTACCAGAAATTGCTGAAATTCAGTTAGCTTTATACAATCGTTCAGAAGAATTATTAATTGTTAACAGACCAGCGATTTTGAAACAACATCATCGACAAGACTATAGCTATATTGGCGAATTTTAAATAAAAATGTGTTTAAATTCACATTTTTGTGCTTTTCACATTGAAAAATGTAGTAACAAATAATATAATGATTATTAATGGAAACGCTTACTTTTGATAGGAGGTACAGATTTGGCAGTTAGTAATGATAAAAATATTAAAGAAGTTGTAAAAAATTTAACTGAAAATGTACCTGAACTGTTTAAATATAATGGTGAAGTCGCAAAACAACTTTTTCTTCATGATGAGTTTAATTTAGACGATAAGGTAGATATTAGTGTCGAAAGAAAATATCTTGGTGAAGTTTTAAAGTTTATACCTAAAAGCAATATGATTGTTTTACACGATGGTAAAAATACAACCACTGATTTTACAAAGTTAGAATTTGCAGATGTCACTCATGCAAATATTTATATAAATGATGAGTTAATAATGACAATTATTGTTTATGATGTTGAAAATGATGAATGGATGTTCAGGTGGAATCACAATATTCGTTTACCCGAAAAGCATATTTATTTTCATTCTATCAAATGGGATGTAGATTATATTAAGCCTGAAATTGTATTAATGTATGAGTTATTGGATCCCATCGATTATCATCAATTACCAAATTATAGAAGTGTTATCGATTCGTTAAGTTATTATCAATTTGTTATTTTACGCTTAGTTGTTGGAGATGAACGCATTAATCAAGCACTTATATCTGAAAAAAAAGCAATTTAAAAACCCTTCAAATCATTCATTAGGATTCATTCACTTTCAAATGAGTCTATACGATTTGAAGGATTTTTTATCGATAAATAGTTAGTAATTATTGTTTAAATATTCAAACAATTTTTAGTGTAACAATATTCATAAGTAGCATTAACTGCTTTCTCTGCATCTGTAACGTCGATTCCAAACATCATAGAAATTTCTGAAGCGCCTTGGTTCATCATTTTCAAGTTTATGTTTGATTCTGCAAGTGCATGAGTAATTGTGCTGGCAGTACCAACGATTCTATGCATGCCTTCACCAACCACCATTAGTATCGCTAAATCATGTTCAATGCTTAATTCATCTACATCACAATTTTTACGTATATCATTAAGTACTTGTTCCTCTTTGTTTTGTATCTCTTTAGAGCGCATGATGATACTTATGTTATCTATACCTGATGGCATATGATCAAATGAAATATTATAGTCTTCTAGTACGGCTAGTATTTTACGTGTAAAACCAACTTGTCTATTCATAAGATACTTTTTAATATTTAATACTGTGAAATCTTTGTCACAACTAATGCCACTTACAATACTATTTGAGTCAATTTCTCTATCATGTCTAATATAAGTTCCTATATCATCAGGTCTATTTGTGTTTTTTATAACGACAGGAATTCTGTCTTTGTGTAGCGGTTGTAAAGCTTCATCATGGAATACGCCAAAGCCAGCGTAAGATAACTCACGCATTTCGCGATATGTAATTTCATTTATAACTTCAGGATTTTTAACAATAGAAGGATTAGCTCTAAAAATGCCAGAAACATCTGTAAAGTTTTCATATAAATCCGCTCTTACACCTCTTGCTACAATAGCTCCTGTTATATCTGAACCACCACGAGGGAATGTGACCACGTAATTTTGTCTAGAAATACCAAAAAACCCAGGAATGATTAATTTTTCTTCAAATGACCTTAAGTTATAAAGTGCTTCATAAGATTGATCTAAGATTTGAGCATTTTGAGGTAAATCCGTAACAGTAATACCAGCCTCTCCAGGAGAAATATAACGCGTTGGAATACCTTGGCTATTATTATATTCTGCAATAATTTGAGCATTAAAGTTCTCACCACATGAAAGTAAAGCATCTAACAGTCTGGATGGCTTTTCGCTCAATGTAGCTATGTAACTTTCTAAAGTTTCATCAATTGTTTTTAAAAGTGCATCACTCATGTTGAGTTCGTTAATAATATCCTTGTAACGTTGAATGATTTCTTCTTTTTTAGAATTGTAGTCTAATCGTTCTATCACTTTTTCGTAAAGTCGAATTAATAAATCAGTAGTTTTTACATCATCTTTATTTCGTTTTCCTGGTGCCGATACGACTACGATTTTTCGAGCTTCATCTGAATTAACAATGTCTAATACCTTTTTAATTTGCTCTGCATTGGAAACAGAGCTTCCTCCGAATTTAGTTACTTTCATAATGTTATACAACCTTTCTAAAAAATCAGAAAATTTAGTTTAGTTTTTATCACAGGAGTGATAATATAAATATACGTTTTAAATATTCATAGACTTTACAAAAATAATGAATGAATTTATACTATACCATATTCAAGTATTTTTCAACTGTACAATTGTATTTTTTAGATAAACAAACGGAGGAATGAAGACATGAAAGAATTAAATGTAGCACTACTTGGTTTAGGAACTGTAGGTTCTGGAGTAGTAAAAATAATAGAAGAAAATAGAGAACAAATTAGAGAAACAATGAATAAAGATATTAATATTAGACATATATTAGTACGTGACAAGTCTAGAAAACGTCCTATTAATACATCTAAATATAATTTAACTGAAAATATAGAAGATATTCTTGATGATGAAACAATTGATATCATTGTCGAAGTACTTGGTGGAGTTGAGCCCACAGTAGAATGGTTAAAACGCGCATTGAGTGAGAAGAAACACGTGATTACCGCAAACAAAGATCTTCTAGCTGAAAATTTAAGAGAGCTAGAACATTTAGCCCAAGAAAATGATGTTGCTTTAAAATATGAAGCTAGTGTCGCAGGTGGTATTCCGATTGTAAATGCTATAAATAACGGTTTAAACGCCAATAATATAAGTAAGTTTATGGGGATTTTAAATGGTACATCTAACTTTATATTAAGTAAGATGACACAAGAAGAAACATCATTTGAAGAAGCGTTGGCAGAAGCACAACGTCTAGGGTTTGCTGAAGCAGATCCAACTGATGATGTTGAAGGTATTGATGCAGCACGCAAAGTAGTTATTACGTCGTATTTATCATTTAATCAGGTGATTAATTTAGATGAGGTTGATAAATATGGTATTAGCGATGTCACACTATCAGATATTAAAGTAGCTGATAAACTTGGCTATAAAATTAAGTTGATTGGTAAAGGTACATATGAAAATGCTCAAGTCAATGCATCAGTCGCACCAACTTTGATTGATAAAAGCCATCAGTTAGCATCAGTAGAAGATGAATTTAACGCGATTTATGTTATAGGTGATGCTGTTGGAGAAACAATGTTTTATGGTAAAGGTGCAGGTAGTTTAGCTACAGGGAGTGCCGTTGTAAGTGATTTATTAAATGTTACATTTAATTTTGATACTAATTTGCATACGCTACCACCGCATTTTGAATTGAAAACTGAAGAAACCAAAGAAATGATGAACGAAGAAGAAGATACGATTGTTATCAAAGGGAAAGAAAGTTATTATGTCGTGGTGCAAACAGATGGAGAAGATGTAAACCAAGTTGAAACTTTATTGAAAGGCGAATTGCCTGTTCACAAATCATTAGCAGTTACTGAACGTGATGCACATACTGCTGGTGTAGTTATCATAGGAATTGATGAATCCCCGATAGAAACAATTCAAGAATCAGGTTATGTTGTACAGAAAATTTACCCAGTTGAAGGAGTTTAATGTTTATGAAAAATTGGCAAGGGCTTGTAGAAGAATTCAAGGAATATTTACCAGTAACAGCTGATACACCTAAAGTAAGTTTAAATGAAGGCCATACGCCTTTGATATACTGTGAGAACATGTCTGAAATGCTTGGTATTGAATTACATGTTAAATACGAAGGTGCAAATCCAACAGGTTCATTTAAAGATAGAGGCATGGTAATGGCAATGGCTAAAGCTAAAGAAGAAGGCAAGAAAATAGTGATTTGTGCTTCAACTGGCAATACTTCAGCTTCCGCGGCAGCATATGCTGCGAGAGCAGGTTTAAAAGCGATTGTAGTTATTCCGGAAGGGAAAATTGCTTTAGGGAAATTGTCGCAAGCAGTTATGTACGGTGCAGAAATTGTTTCTATAGAAGGAAATTTTGATGAAGCACTTGAAATTGTACAAGAAGTGGCTAAAAATGGTGAAATTGCGCTTGTGAACTCAGTTAATCCTTATCGTATTGAAGGTCAAAAAACAAGTGCTTTTGAAGTGATTCAACAATTGAATGGCCAAGCACCAGATATATTATCAATTCCGGTTGGAAATGCTGGTAATATTTCAGCATATTGGAAAGGATTTAAAGAGTACCATGACACGAATGATACGCAACTTCCTAACTTATATGGGTTCCAAGCTGCAGGTGCATCCCCAATCGTTCAAAATAAAGTAGTGAAGAATCCAGATACAGTAGCTACTGCAATTAGAATCGGTAACCCCGCAAGTTGGGATAAAGCTAATCGTGCCTTAAAAGAATCAGAAGGTCTCATTGATAGCGTAACAGACGAAGAAATTTTAGAAGCATATCAACTGATGGCTCGAAAAGAAGGTATATTTAGTGAACCTGCAAGCAATGCCTCCATTGCTGGTTTAATTAAGTTACACCGTGCTGGTAAGTTACCAAAGGGGAAACGTGTCGTGTCAGTCTTGACTGGTAATGGTTTGAAAGATCCAGATACAGCTATCTCACTATTAGATAATCCAATTAAGCCACTACCAAATGATAGAGAAAGCATTTTAGAATATATTAAAGGAGCACTTTAGCATGAGTGTACGTTTACGTTTAAAAATACCGGCATCTACTGCTAATTTAGGTGTCGGATTTGATTCTATTGGAATGGCTTTAAATAAATTTTTATATCTTGATGTGCGAATTAATAATAGTGATAGATGGTCTTTTAAACATATAGGGCCAAATGTTGAATCATTACCAACAGACGAATCGCACTATATTTATCAAATTGCACAACAAGTGGCAAATAAATATGACGTGACTTTACCGTCTTTATCTATAGAAATGAGAAGTGAAATCCCTTTAGCAAGAGGCTTAGGTTCCTCTGCTTCTGCACTAGTAGGGGGATTATACATAGCTAATTATTTTGGTGATATAGAGCTTTCTAAATATGAATTATTGCAATTGGCAACTGAATTTGAAGGACATCCAGACAATGTAGCACCTACAATTTACGGGGGGCTTGTCTTAGGATACTATGATCCTGAAACAAAAGTGACGGATGTATCATATATTGATCCACCAAAAGCTGATATTATCATAACAATACCATCAAATGAATTAAGTACGACACTTTCAAGGAATGTGCTTCCGGAAACATTTTCACATAAAAATGCTGTTAGAAATAGTGCCATCAGCAATACAATGATTAGTGCTTTAATACAACAAAATTATGAACTTGCAGGCAAGATGATGGAACAAGACGGTTTTCATGAACCATATCGTCAACATCTAATCCCAGAATTTCAAACCATTAAACAAATTGCAAAACAATATAAATCATATGCTACAGTTATTAGTGGTGCAGGCCCAACTGTTTTAACCTTGATAGCACCTGAACGAAGCGGTGAATTAGTGAGGGAACTTAAACGTGAATTTACGAATTGTCGATCTGAACTCGTTACAGTTAATATCACAGGAGTGGAATCTGAAGTAGTATATTAGTTTGATTTATTTGTTATAATATAGTCTTGTAGAGGTTGAAAGGAGATAGCAAGATGGGATATAAATTAATAGTGATGGATATGGATGATACATTAATGACTTCTGATAACGAAGTTAGTGTTGAAACAGCGCAATATTTAATAGATATACAAGCGCAAGGTTATAAAGTTGTACTTGCATCGGGTAGACCAACAGATGGTATGATGCCTACAGCAAAACATTTGAAATTAGACCAACATGACAGTTATGTCATAAGTTACAATGGTGGAAAAACAGTTAAAGTTTCTGATGAAAAAGTGGAAGTAAGTCGCACTGTGTCAAAGTCTGATTTTGATAGTATTGTAGATTTTTGTAGGAATCAAAAATTGTTTGTTTTGACTTACCAAGATGGTTATATCGTATATGAAGGTGAACATGAATATATGAACATTGAATCAGAACTCACAGGCCTGCCAATGAAACAGGTGGATGATTTAAAAGCATATATTCAAGAGGACGTACCTAAAGTTATGGGGATTGATTATGTTTCAAATATTACAAGTATTAGAAATGATTTAGAAGGTCACTTTAATGAAAATATTGATGTTACTACAAGTAAACCGTTTTTCTTAGAATTTATGGCACAGGGTGTATCTAAAGGCAATGCTATCACTGAATTGTGTCAAAAATTAGATGTAAAATTATCTCAAGTTATTGGCTTCGGTGATAGTTCAAATGATATATCAATGTTGAAAGTAGTTGGTAAAGCTGTTGCTATGGGCAATGCAAATGATGATGTCAAAGCTGTTGTTGATGAAGTTACTTTAACAAATGATAATGATGGTATCCCACACACACTAAAAGCTTTACTTAACTAACAAATTAATTGCTTAACCTTTATTTTTAAATATTGGTCACGCAAATGATTGATAGTTTGATCCGAAATGCTCACCTATAAGTCCCACTAACTCAATTTATTGAGTAGTGGGACTTTATTTTTCAGTTCAATCATCTACTAAAAAACAGTCTGGGGCGAATCGATGATGTCTTAGACTTAACTTTTAATGTAAAAAATTAAAATTTTTGCTTGTGCAAGCTTGGCCTAGGGTTATGATTTAATAGTATAAGTCACTCATACCATTGATCTCGGTGTCAGCTCGTTACAAAATCGTTATCAAGTATGTATTTTAGTACGAAAATAAGCGCCTTATATATACTAAATAAAAATATTAAATTAATTGAACGCGAAACAGTACACGAAATTACTTTTATAAGAACGAAAACGATTATAAGAAACGTGTGAACTTAAATTAATATACCATATATAAATAGTGCTAAATTATCAATATGCAGTCTTTGACTAAGCTAATACATTAGAATATTTCAACTACAATCTACTGTTTACATATAATTAGCAGAAAAAATGGCAATTTCTATATGAAAATTAGAAATTGCCATTTTTTGTTGGTGATTATTTAGCAGTATGTGTCCATTCATTTTTGCCTCGGTGTCTTTTAACATGAGCATAAACGTTATCTGCAGCATAGTTTAAATTGGTATAAACTGTGATTGAAAACGCTGACTGATTTTCTTCAAATTCTTCTTCTGAAAATAATTCTTTAAGATGGCTAAAAAGACTTTCCATTTGTGAGTGATCTAAACTTGGATACTCTCTTAATGTGCGTTTGATTAATTGATCATGTCTTTCTTCAAGTGATTGTACAACAATAACGAAACGCTCGTCAGTTTCTAAAATATCGTCAAATAGGTTTGTTTGTCCAATCATAATTTCCACCTCTAAGTCATTAAATTATTAACTTCATTATACCTTAATTTTGGGTATCTGAAAATATGATAAGCTTTTAATTATTATAAATTCTCATTGTTGAGGTTTATTTTAGAACAAGTAGGTAATAAATAAATGTAAGGTTTGCAATATTAAAAAAGCACTGCAAAAAGTATCTTAAAATACTTTTACAGTGCAATTCATTAATTATAATCATGTTCTTTTAAATCAATGTCTTTGAGTTTAACAATTTTAGTTTGTCGTATTAATTTATGAACAAAGTAAATGATAGCTAAAATAATCATCGGCGATAGGTTTCTAATTAAGACGCCCATATCACCAGCTAAAATCGCACCAATTGAATTACCTATGAATAAGAATAATAATGCAATGATGACTATGATTGGTCCTAAAGGATAGAAAGGAGCTTTATAAGGTAGTACTTCATCAGGATTCAAATTTTGTTTTTTAATCGCTGAACGTAGCCTGATTTGCGCTACGATACTAGAAGCCCAAACAACGATGACTAAAGAACCAATAATATTTAATAGTGAAAAGACGATATCTGATTTAAACTGAGCAATTATAATTATAATTAAAACAATAATGAAAGTTACGAACAATGATACCAAAGGTAACTTTGTAGTTTTATTTAATTTACCTAAAAATTTAGGCGCTTGTTTATCTTCTGCCATTGAGAAAAGCATTCTACTTGTAGTATAAATACCTGAATTCGCAGCAGACAATAATGAAGTTAAAATAACAGCATTAATAACCGAAGCGGCAAAGGCAATACCTACACGATCAAATACGATTGTAAAAGGACTCTGTGATACAGATTCACTTTTGTTTAATAACAATGGGTCTGTGTAAGGAATAATAGCTGAAATAACAGCAATTGATAAAACATAGAACAATAATATTCTCCAAAACACTTGTTTAATTGCTTTTGGCATTGAATGACTTGGATTTGAAGATTCTCCAGCTGTTACGGCCACCACTTCGGTACCACCGACAGAGAATCCAGCGACAAGCAAGACACCCAAGAAGCCAGAGACGCCTCCTACAAAAGGAGCTTCTCCTGTTACGTAGTTGCCTAGACCATATGTCTTTCCACCTAAGATTCCAATAATCGTCAATACACCAATTACGATGAAAATAATTATTGTTGCAACTTTGATAAGTGATAACCAAAATTCTGTTTCACCGAAAGCTTTTACAGAGAAAATATTAAGTAAAAAAAGTATGGCAAGGAAGATAATGCTCCAAGTAACTGGACTGAAAAATTGGAAGAAATCCCAATAATAAATTACACTTGAAGAAATAATAATATCAACACTGGTAACTAGTAGCCAGATTGCCCAATATAGCCATCCCATAGTGAAACCTAGGGAACTATCAACAAAACGGGTTGAATAAGAACTAAAAGAACCTGAAACCGGATAAAAGGTGGCAAGTTCACCGATTGAAGACATTAAGAAATATAACATCACGCCAATAATCAAGTAAGCTAATATTGCGCCACCTGGTCCTGCTTGTGATATTACACTTCCAGTAGCTACAAACAAGCCTGTGCCAATTGCACCACCAATTGCTATCATAGAAATGTGTCTAGAATTAAGACCACGGTTCATATTGTTTTGTGCCATAATACAGTCTCCTATAGTCTATTGAATTTTAAATATATTCTCCATTTTAATGGTTTTATGCTTTAAGAGCAATGCTTTTTATGACTTTAAAGCCATAAAATATTCAAATATTTTGAAAATTGTTATTTTATAGATGTATTGTGAGTTGCTTTTACAAATGTTATAGATTAAAATAAATACTAGGTAATAATTGTTATTAATAAGAAAAAGCGGGGGAAATATTATGAGTAACAAGAAAAAGTTGACGAGCCTATTTGGCGCACCAATTTCAGATAGAGAAAATAGTATGACAGCAGGCCCTAGAGGACCACTATTAATGCAAGATTGGTACTTTTTAGAGCAAATGGCTCATTTTGATAGAGAAGTTATTCCTGAAAGACGTATGCATGCAAAAGGTTCAGGTGCATTTGGTACATTTACAGTTACAAATGATATTACACAATATACTTCAGCAAGCATTTTTTCTGAAGTTGGTAAACAAACAGAAATGTTTGCACGTTTTTCAACAGTAGCAGGTGAAAGAGGTGCAGCTGATGCTGAACGTGATATTCGCGGATTTGCATTGAAATTTTATACAGATGAAGGGAACTGGGATTTAGTAGGAAATAATACACCAGTGTTCTTCTTTAGAGATCCGAAATTATTTGCAAGTTTAAACCACGCAGTGAAGCGTGACCCAAGAACAAATATGAGAAGTGCACAAAATAACTGGGATTTCTGGACGTCTTTACCTGAAGCATTGCACCAAGTAACAATTTTAATGTCAGACCGTGGTATTCCGAAAGGCTTTAGAAACATGCACGGATTTGGCTCTCATACTTATTCTATGTACAATGATAAAGGTGAACGTGTTTGGGTTAAATTCCATCACAGAACACAACAAGGTATTGAAAACTTACAACCTGATGAAGCAGCTAGCGTAATTGCTGAAGACAGAGAATCATCACAACGTGATTTATTTGAAGCAATTGAAAATAAAGACTATCCAAAATGGAAAATGTATATCCAAGTTATGACAGAAGAACAAGCTCGTAACCATAAAGATAATCCGTTTGATTTAACAAAAGTTTGGTATAAAGGAGACTATCCATTAATAGAAGTTGGAGAGTTTGAATTAAATCGTAATCCAGACAACTATTTCCAAGATGTTGAACAAGCTGCTTTCGCACCAACCAATATTGTACCTGGCATAGATTTTTCTCCAGACAGAATGTTACAAGGTAGACTATTCTCATATGGTGATGCACAACGTTATAGATTAGGTGTGAACCATTGGCAAATCCCAGTTAACCAACCTAAAGGTGTAGGTATGGAAAATATTTGTCCATTCAGCCGTGATGGCCAAATGAGAATTATTGATAATAATCAAGGTGGCAGTACTCATTACTATCCAAATAGTGATGGCTCATTTGAAGATCAACCTGAATTTAAAAAACCTGGTCTAAAAGTTGAAGGTGAAGCATATGAATATGATTTAAGAGAAGATGATGATAACTACTTCGAAC
Source organism: Staphylococcus sp. GDY8P45P (assembly GCF_017892745.1). NCBI lineage: Bacteria > Bacillati > Bacillota > Bacilli > Caryophanales > Staphylococcaceae > Staphylococcus > Staphylococcus sp. GDY8P45P. The sequence continues at coordinate 142,944 of NZ_JAESLS010000006.1, forward strand.
AACCAGGTCGTTTATTCAGATTACAATCAAAAGAACAACAAGAACGTATTTTTGAAAATACAGCTAATGAAATGCAAGGCACTACTTTAGAAGTACAACATCGTCATATTCGTCACTGTTATAAAGCGGATAGCGAATATGGTAAAGGTGTTGCGAAAGCACTAGGCATTGACATTAATGATGTAGATTTAGAAATTGCAGATTAATAAATGTATCTTAATTATACACGCATATTTATACTTCAATGGCGCATGGAATTATACAAAATAATTAATTTATGTTAAACATTTGAGATATATGTAGTTCGTGTATGATTTTAAGCGGATGATTTTTACGATATAAAGTAAAAATCATCCGTTTTTATATTTATTTATACCGAGTCTATGTTATAAGTATCGCTTTGTTTTTATAAATTTCCACAAACAAAAACCTACAAAGTCAGAGGCTTTGTAGGTTGTCAAAGGTTGTTAACTATCGCTCACATCATATGAGGCGACTGAGTGATGAACAGTAATTTATTTCTCAATTACTAAAAATAATTATCGAGTTTTGATACCTAAGAAATTTTGTGAATAGAAATGCATTTTCCCACAGTTATTACATAATAAAGTTATCATAGGTGTCGGATCATTACCTAAAGAAGCAGTTAACAATGGTAGGAAATAATGTCCGTCTAATATTTCAATATTTGGATGTCCGCAGTTACATACACTTTTATCTTTTGTTTTCTCTGTTATTGAATCTATAATATGCCTTTTTTGCTCATTTGTAATATGACGATTTTCCATATGAAACGCCTCCACATATTTTAATATACTGTATTTATTATAAGGCTTGGCAACCTTTATTAGTAGTCTCTTAACCTATTTAAAAGTGTTAATTAAGTACTTTATTGTTAAATAACTATTAATTTTGATGAATAAATTATAATTTGCAATAAACTATCGTATTTTTGTGCATGTAAAAGTTTTAAATCACCATTCATCTTCAATGATTCAATTAACATTTAAATATTAAAAATAGCTACATAAATCCCATAATCAAAATAATAAACTTATCATTTTCTTATAGATGCGATATATGTTCCGCGTTTTTACCATTTAAAATATAAAAAAACGTCAATTCTATAGTAAAGGAATAGAATTGACGTTAATACTAAGTCCGAGACGTTTATATCCCAGACAATTAGTTTGAATGTCGTATTAAAAAGATAATGAAAGCACAGAACTATTTTGTTTCACGATGTAAAGTGTATTTATTTAATCGTGGACAGAATTTTTTAAGTTCAATTCGTTCTGGATTATTACGCTTGTTTTTAGTGCTAATATAATTACGATCACCACATTCAGTACAAGCTAATGTTATATTTACGCGCAAAGTTAACACCTCTTTCTTAACAGGAATGATTACGTTTTAAAATAATATCATATTCTTTCATTAATTTCAATAAGATTGATCTTTGAAAAGTATGTAGTTAATTAAAGTTAAATTTCTAAGCATTATACGAATGTTAATAATTTAAACATTTTAGTTTGATAAATAAAAAGAATGTGTTATTATACAAAACGTAATAATTACGATTTGTAAAAAGGAGAGAATATTATGGCAAAAAAATCTAAAATTGCTAAGGAACAAAAAAGAGAACGCTTAGTAGCACAATATTACGAATTAAGAAAAACCTTGAAGGAAAAAGGTGATTATGAAGCATTAAGAAAATTACCAAGAGATGCTTCACCAACAAGACTGACACGTAGATGTAAAGTAACTGGTCGTCCAAGAGGCGTGCTGAGAAAATTTGAAATGTCACGTATTGCGTTTAGGGAACATGCACATAAAGGACAAATTCCTGGCGTGAAAAAATCAAGTTGGTAATTTAGGACTTTAGTTCATTTACATTTAGGGAAAAAGCATGTATATTAACTAATGGTAAAGATAAATAAAATGTCATTGTTCGGAAATAACTATCCTATGTTTAAGTATTTCTATTTAGAGTTATGAATTTTATTTGAAAATCTTACCTTTAAATACTATTTTATTAATAAATGTTAGGGGTTCGTTTAATTATGAAGATATTTGATTACGAAGATATACAGCTTATTCCAAATAAATGTATTGTTAATAGCCGTTCAGAATGTGATACTACTGTGAAATTTGGTCCGAAATCATTTAAATTACCAGTGGTACCTGCAAACATGCAAACAGTAATGAATGAAACATTAGCAGAATGGTTTGCTGAAAATGATTACTTCTATATCATGCATAGATTCGATGAAGAAGCACGTATACCATTTGTAAAGCAAATGCATGATAAAGGATTATTTGCTTCAATTTCAGTTGGTATTAAAGACCGTGAATTTGATTTTGTAGAAAAATTAGCACAGGATAATGTGATTCCTGAGTATATTACAATTGATATCGCACACGGGCATTCTGATGCTGTTATTAATATGATCAAACATATTAAAAACCACATACCTGAAGCATTTGTTATTGCAGGTAATGTTGGAACGCCAGAAGGTGTTCGTGAATTGGAAAATGCTGGTGCAGATGCAACTAAGGTTGGTATTGGACCAGGTCGCGTTTGTATTACAAAAATTAAGACAGGATTTGGCACAGGTGGTTGGCAATTAGCTGCGTTGAACCATTGTAGTAAAGCTGCAAGAAAACCGATAATAGCTGATGGAGGTATCAGAACGCACGGTGATATTGCTAAATCAATTCGTTTTGGTGCATCAATGGTTATGGTAGGCTCATTATTTGCAGCACATGAAGAATCTCCTGGTGAAACCGTTGAATTAGATGGAAAAATGTATAAAGAATATTTTGGTAGTGCGTCTGAGTTCCAAAAAGGTGAACACAAAAACGTTGAAGGTAAAAAAATGTTTGTTGAGCATAAAGGTTTATTGAAAGATACATTAATTGAAATGCAACAAGATTTACAAAGTTCTATTTCATATGCGGGTGGCGATGATTTAAATTCATTGACTAAAGTAGATTATGTTATAGTAAGAAACTCCATTTTTAATGGAGACAGAGACTAATAAACTAGTAGGTGTAAAAAATTAAACGATTTTTATTATATGTAATTGTACTTCTTTGTATTGTTTTAATTGTTCCAATCAAAGAATTTACACCTTTAGAAAATTTGCAACAACAATTTAAAGCAAAAGTAGATAGTTGGTCATCATCGGAACAGTCACAAACTCAAAATGCTTTGAAAGTACCTGATGAGCAAGAATTTGCTTTGAATAATATTCAAATGAATATGTCGAAGGCTGAAGTTGAAAGAAAACTAGGTAAAGCAAAACGCGTTACTTCAAATGAATATGGTACACAATGGTATGCGTATTATTCGGAGAATTATAGAAGCTTTATTATGGTAAGTTATATTAAAGGTAAAGTGAACGGACTATACAGTAATCAAAATGTTATTTCTTCAAAATCTAAAATTAAATATAGTACTCCTAAAGATATAGTTAGAGAACGATTAGGTGATCCGATAACTACAAAACGTAAAGGTCATTTGAGTATGGACGTTCGCGATAATGAATTTGATAATTTTAAAAAAGACAATATTTACACGACAGCTTTTTATGATAAGCATAATGACAACAATCTCACTGCGCTACTATTAGTAAGTGAAAAAATGGAGAATAGACTTCAAAATCAATATGCAACGCCTTCGCGTAATTTAGCAAAAAGTTTTGAACTTCAAAATTTTGATTTGGTCAATGCTGAAAGAGTACAACATGGGTTAAATACATTAGATTATTTTGAAACTATCTCTGATACAGCACGCAAACACAGTAATGATATGGCGGAGAATAATTATTTTGACCATAATAATCAATCTGGGGATTCACCATTTGATAGATTAGAACAAGATGGACATGATTTTAATGCAGCTGGCGAGAATTTAGCTTATGGTCAACCAAGTAGCATTTATGCTCATCAAGGATTAATGAATTCTTTAGGTCATAGAAAAAATATTCTTAAAAAAGAATTTAATACTTTAGGTGTCGGCGTTGATTTTAATGAACATAAACAACCTTATTGGACTGAAAATTATACGGGATAGTGTTTATGCATTGTTGAAAAGGGTATCTATATTCTGTGAGGATGAGGTATTATGACAACAAATAAAAAAGATCAAACAGAAGATATACTAGAAAAAGTGAAAGATGTCTTAGAAAAAAATGACAATAAATAAGAGGCTACGCTATAAGCGTAGCCTCTTATTTTAATTGAGAGTGTCTTTATCTATAAAATTAAATTTCTCTAAACAGGCCGACAACTTTACCTAAAACAGCAACTTGATCTAAATAGATTGGCGACATTGTACTATTTTCCGGCTGTAAACGGTATCGTGTTTTTTCTTTGTAAAAACGTTTGACTGTAGCTTCATTGTCCTCAGTCATTGCTACAATAATATCACCATTTTCAGCAATAGTTTGGCTTCTTACGATAACTTTATCTCCATCTAATATTCCCGCTTCAATCATGCTATCACCAACAACATTTAAGATGAAAATATCGCTGTTATGCGTTGAAGTGAAATGCTCGGGTAACGGAAAATACTCTTCAACATTTTCAACAGCAGTAATAGGTATACCTGCTGTGACTTTACCAATGACTGGCACGTGAATTGTAGATTCCATATTCACGGTTTCCCCTAATTGTTCGGTAACAATTTCAATTGCACGTGGTTTAGTTGGATCTCTTTTTATATAACCCTTTTCTTCTAATCTGGATAGATGTCCATGCACAGTTGAGCTAGATGCTAAACCAACAGCTTCACCAATTTCCCGAACACTTGGTGGATAACCCTTTGAATGAACAGTCTGTTTAATATACTCAAAAATCTCATTTTGTCGCTTAGTTAATTCTCTCATAATAGGCACTCCCTACGTTAATTTGTTTTTATTATAGCATGTATTGTTTATGTTTACAAACGTTTGTTCGTTTTCGTGTTGACAGAGAACAGATGTTCTGATAAAGTTTAAGTACAAACAAACGTTCTAGGAGTGACTTATATGTTTAAACTATATATATATCAAATTAAACCTTATATTACAGTATTGCTAGTTACAATGATTTTAAGTACTGTCTTTATATTAAGTGCTTATTATAATACAAAATCAGAACAAACGTACGAAATGACAGATCATCAAATCACAAATATTTCTACAAAAGACGAACAGTATCAAATGAATTCAGATGAAAAAAGCGAACGGACACTCAATCAATTTTTAGCAAAAGCCAAATAAAATATTAAGCCAACTGTATTGTGAAAGTGAATTTATTTAGTAGAATGGTAATATAAGCGTAACTATTTAGTTTCGCTTATTTTTTTGTTATATTTTCTATATTATGAATTACGGAGGTTTATTATGGCGAAAAATGATGCCGTAGATATTAAGCGTATAAATGAGTTAGCAAAAAAGAAAAAAGAACAAGGATTGACTGAATCTGAATCGAAAGAACAATCGAAATTAAGAAAAGCATATTTAGATTCTTTCCGACAAAGCTTTAAAAAACAAATTGAAAGTACGAGAGTTATTGATCCAGAAGGCAATGATGTAACGCCTGAAAAGGTGAAAAAAATATTAGATTCTAAAGATAAAAAAGATAATAACTAAATCAATTTTTTGTTAAATAATTACTAAATAAGGTATAATAGTAATGAAACTTGCTATAAGAAAGGAAGTCATTTAGATGAATAAAGAAAAAGATCAATTAGCGATAGATACGATAAGAGCCTTAAGTATCGATGCTGTTGAGCAAGCAAACTCAGGTCACCCTGGATTACCAATGGGCGCAGCTCCAATGGCATATACATTATGGACACGCCACTTAAATTTCAACCCCCAATCAAAAGATTTCTTCGATAGAGATCGTTTTGTATTGTCTGCAGGCCATGGTTCTGCATTGCTATACAGTTTATTACACGTTTCAGGTAGTTTAGAATTAGATGAATTAAAACAATTTAGACAATGGGGTTCAAAAACTCCAGGCCATCCAGAGTTTAGACATACTGATGGTGTTGAGGTAACAACTGGCCCATTAGGACAAGGTTTTGCTATGTCTGTAGGTATGGCATTGGCTGAAAAACATCTTGCTGGTAAGTTTAATAAAGAAGATGCTAATGTAATAGATCACCATACTTACGTAATAGCATCTGATGGAGATTTAATGGAAGGTATTTCACATGAAGCAGCATCATTAGCTGGTCATACACAATTAGATAAACTTATTGTATTATATGACTCAAATGACATTTCTTTAGATGGAGATTTAAACAAAGCATTTTCTGAAGATGTTAAAACGCGTTTTGAATCATATGGTTGGAAACACATTTTAGTTAAAGATGGTAATGATATAGATGCTATTGATAATGCTATTAAAGAAGCTAAAACTTCAGATGTACCAACAATCATTGAAGTGAAAACAATCATTGGTTACGGCGCGCCTAATAAACAAGCTTCTCATGGCGTACACGGTGCTCCATTAGGTGAAGAAGAAAGAAAATTAGCATTAGAAAACTATGGTTTGGATCCTGAAAAACGCTTTAACGTACCAGATGAAGTATATGAAATTTTCCAACAAACAATGTTAAAACGTGCTAATGAAAAAGAAGAAAACTGGAATAAACTTGTTGAAACATACAGTGAAAAATATCCAGAATTAGCTGAAGAATTCAAATTGGCAATCAGTGGTAAATTACCAACAAACTACTCAAATGAATTGCCAGAATTTGAAGCTGGCCATAGTGGTGCTTCACGTGCAGACTCTGGTGAAGTAATACAAGCACTAAGTAAAACAGTACCTTCATTCTTTGGTGGTTCAGCTGACTTAGCTGGTTCAAACAAATCAAACGTTAAAGATGCGGTTGACTTTGATAAAGATACACCTGAAGGTAAAAATATCTGGTTTGGTGTACGTGAATTTGCAATGGGTGCTGCTGTAAATGGTATGGCTGCTCACGGTGGTTTACATCCATATGGTGCAACTTTCTTCGTGTTTAGTGACTATTTAAAACCAGCACTTCGTTTATCAGCAATCATGGGATTAAATTCAACATTTATTTTCACGCATGATTCAATTGCAGTTGGTGAAGATGGCCCTACACATGAACCAATCGAACAATTATCTGGTTTACGTGCAATTCCAAACATGAATGTTATTCGTCCAGCAGACGGTAATGAAACACGTGTAGCTTGGGAAGTAGCAATGGAATCAGAAAATACACCTACATCTTTAGTATTAACACGTCAAAACCTAACAACAATGGACTTACCTAAAGAAACTGTTGAAGAAGGTGTGCGTAAAGGTGCTTATGTAGTGTTTGAATCAGATAAAGATCCAGAGTACTTACTATTAGCTACAGGTTCAGAAGTTAATTTAGCCATTGAAGCTGCTAAAGATTTAGAAGGACAAGGTAAAGGTGTACGTGTTGTATCAATGCCTAACTGGAATGCATTCGACCAACAATCCGATGAATATAAAGCATCTATCTTACCTTCTTCAATTACAAAACGTGTTGCTATTGAAATGGCATCATCATTAGGTTGGCATAAATATGTTGGTACTGAAGGTAAAGTGATTGGTATTGATGGATTTGGTGCAAGTGCGCCTGGTGATTTAGTAGTTGAAAAATATGGTTTCACTAAAGAAAATGTCTTAAATCAAATTCAAACGTTCTAATTATTAAGATAAAAAGATAGGTAACATTTTTGGTATGAGAGCTTTTGTTCTCATACCAATTTTTAATTATAAATAAAGATTGGATTATATTTACAAACTGAAATTATAATTGATATAATACATAAGGTTGGAAATATAAATTAATTGAGTCACTCTTGAAAAGGAGTGGTTATTTTAGTAAAATGCATTAGGATAGGAAAGTGGGTGAAACAATGGCAACTTGGTTAGCAATTTTATTAATCGTGTTAGCACTAATTCTAGGACTAGTCGGTGGATTTTTCCTTGCGAGAAAATATATGATGGATTATCTGAAAAAGAACCCACCAATTAATGAAGAAATGCTACGAATGATGATGATGCAAATGGGTCAAAAACCATCTCAAAAGAAAATAAATCAAATGATGACAATGATGAATAAAAATCAAGACGACGCATTCAAGAAGAAGAAATAATGTCTTGTGAAAAGCTGATGATTACTACCTACTAGTAAATCGTCAGCTTTTTTGATTTGAACAAATACCTATTATATTTAAAAAATGAGAATATAATCCTGGTTCGGTCATATAAATGTGATGCTACTCAATTTGTGTCATTTGCAAATCATACTTTAATGTTTCGAAATTTTATAGACGGATTAGGTTTTTTAAATGCGCATTAAAATAATTAAAGTGATAGTGAATGTAATTTATTTTTTAAATATTCAGTAAATATTTGATTGTAAAATCATATTTGTTATAATTTGTATATATAAGGGAGGTATTAATAAGTGAAGAGTGCTTATGACATGGAAGACAAAGAAGTTTTAGATCGATTAGCAAATATGCATATTAACTTTTCTACTGAAGAAGCTTTCAAAGAATATCACAACGCGATGCAAATTCATGATATGAATTATCTTAGATATACTTTAGAAAATGCATTGTCAGCTTGTGACACAACACGCGCTATTTAAATAGCAATGAATAAGATAAGTCTGAAACAAGGCTTATTTTATTTTGAGTAATTTTCTATCAATACCTCCCGACGTTGACATTAATCTTTTGATACTATAGATCACCTATACATAATTGAATTTTTGAAATATACAGATGAGGCTAAATAACATGCTATACAGACCAAATGAAAACATATTAAAATTACTGAATGTTAAATAGTAAAATGATATACTATTTGAGGTGGAGATTAAGCCAGTAACATAAAGAAGGTGTAAGCATGTTATATTTAGTTTTTTCTATAGTTGTAGCTTTTTTAATGGGTATTGGGGTAATCGTTGTAAGAATGAAAGCGCAGCAATATCCAGTAAATGAAAAGAAAATTATTTTACCGCCATTTTTTATGGCAACAGGTGCATTAATGTATGTGGTACCTTATTTCAGATTAACGGGTATGGAAATAATAGAGTGCATCGTATTAGGTGTTCTTTTCTCGACGATATTAATTTGGACTTCTCGATTTGAAACATCCGGTAGCGAAGTATACATGAAGCGGTCTAAAGCTTTTCCTATTATCTTAATTTCACTGTTGTTAATCAGAACAATTATGAAAATATTTATAAGTAATAAAATAGATCCAGGTGAAATTGGTGGCATGTTTTTCTTACTTGCTTTTTGTATGATTGTACCTTGGAGATTGGCTATGTTATATCAATATAAAAAAGTTAAGAAAACATTAATTAAATAAGCGAATGAAGTAATAATTATATTAGAGTAATTGAATATGCTTAATACTAAAGGGCTACTAAATTTCTTTAAAAATCATGGAATTTAAGTAGCCTCTTTTATATTTTGAAAAATTACTTGAGTATTAAGTAGGAGTATTATATCATAAAATCGAACGGATGTTCTATTAGGAGTGATAGAATGAAAATTGTACATACAGCTGATTGGCATTTAGGGCGGATTTTGAACGGAAAATCATTGCTAGAAGACCAAGCACATATATTAGATCAATTTATTAAAAAAATGGGCGACGAAAAACCAGATGTAATCGTAATTGCAGGTGATTTATATGATACTAGTTATCCCAACAAAGCTGCAATACAGTTATTGGAAAATACAATTAATACATTAAATTTAGAAATGAACATTCCGTTGGTGATGATAAGTGGAAATCATGATAGTAAAGAACGGTTAAATTATGGCTCAAAGTGGTTTGAAAAATCTCAACTTTATATCAGAACCTCACTTGAAGATATGTGTGATCCTATTACCATTGGAAATATTGATTTTTATACATTACCATTTTCTACAGTGAATGAAACAAGTTATTTCTTTAATGATAAAAAGATAGAAACACATCAACAAGCCGTGAGTAAATCAATAGAATTTATGACACAGAATATTAATCCAAATAAAGTCAATATACTAATAGGCCACCTCACAGTTCAAGGTGGTATACGCACTGAATCTGAGAGAGCATTGACGATTGGCACTGTTGAATCAGTTACAGAAAATTCATTTCAGCAATTTGATGCAGTGTTACTCGGCCATTTACATCATCCATTTAGTATAGATTCAGATTTTATTCATTATAGTGGTTCTTTATTACAATACTCTTTTTCAGAAACTACACAACCTAAAGGTTATAGAGTAATTGAAATGATAGATCATAAATTGAAAAGTATATTTAGGCCATTAATGCCCTTAAGACAATTAGAAGTAATTGAAGGGGATTATGAAGACGCTATTCAAGAAAAATTAAGCATAAAAGATAAAAACAACTATTTACATTTCAAGTTAAAACATATGTCACATGTTAGTGATCCTATGATGCATTTGAAACAAATATACCCAAACACGTTGGCGCTTACCAATAGTTCTTTTGAATTTAATACTCCGTTACATCATGAAAATATAGAAATACAAAAATTAGATGATACAACAATCATTAATAAATTTTTTGAGAATGTGACGGATCAATCATTAACAAGTATTCAAAATAATAAAATTGGTAAAGTATTAAATCATTTACTTGAAGGAGATCAGACTAAATGAGACCTTTAACATTAAAATTAACAAATTTCGGCCCATTTTTAGACGAAACCATTGATTTTCAACAAGTAAATAATGATCAATTGTTTTTAATTAGTGGAAAAACAGGTTCAGGAAAAACAATGATATTTGATGCAATTGTATTTGCTTTATTTGGTGAAGCATCGACAAAAGATAGGAATGAAGGAGATTTACGTAGTCATTTTGCAGACGGTAAATCACCAATGGTCGTTGAGTTCGAGTTTAAATTGAGAGATAGTATTTATAAAATTAATCGACAAGGCGCATTTGTAAAAGAAGGAAATAAAAATAAAACACTTGGACAACTTTCAATTTATCAACTTGAAGATACATTTGAATTACGTGAAAGTAAAGTGAATGCTGGAAATCAATTTATTAGAACGTTACTTGGTGTTAATTCAGAACAGTTTAGACAATTATTTATCCTTCCTCAGGGTGAATTTAAACGTTTCTTATTATCTAAAAGTATAGAAAAACAGGAAATATTAAGAACATTGTTTAATAGTCAAAGATTTGAAGAAATACAAAAATTGTTAAATGATGATGTTAAAGAAGTAAGGGCGAATATTGAAAAGCGTTATCATACACTTGAAACGGATTGGATGGATTTAGATACTTTTGATGAGAACTTATTAAATGAGTATAAAGAAGTAAATTCAAGACAAACTGATAAAATCAAAGCATTAATACCACAATTCAAAAGTATAGGCGAATCTATTCAAAATGATTTATTAACAGCTAAAAAAAGAAGTATCGAAAAATTTGAGCAAGCTGAAAATTTATTAAATCGTAATTTGAAACTTCAAGATGCAATGACAAGTCTCGAAGAAAATAAACAAAAGCAAGAAGCTTTGTTATCCAATCAAAATTATATAAAAAATCAAATAAAATTATTAAATGAAATCAATGAGGTAAGACCGCTCTCCAATTTACTTGACTCAAAAGAAAAACTTTTAAATAAGCATAAAGAGATAGAAAAAGATAAAGCAAAAACAATAACAAGCATATCAAATTTACAGGAGCAATTAGAAAATTGTGAGAAACAATTAGCAAAACATAAAGACTTATCTGAGACAATAGATAAATCGAAAACATTTATAGAAAATTGTAAAATATTTTATAAAAAAATTGATAAATATAAAGAGCTATACCAGCAAATTGAAAATTTAAAAAACACATACGGTGAGTTTAAATCACAGTACGAAAAACAAAAGCAACAACTTAATCAATATATTGAAAAATTAAATGACAGAGAGCCAGATTATAAAAGAAATGAACAACTTAATGAAAAAATACATCAGTTGGATAATGAAATTAAAATTAAAAAACAAAATGAGTTAAATAAAAAAGAATATCAAGCGTTGCAAAAGCGACAAACTGACATAACAGCGAAAAATGAACATATTAAATCTGAAATAAATGCATTAGATGATAAATATAAAGCTATTGATAAAACAAATATAGATTTAAACAATAAACAAGATATGATTATTAAATTACAATCAGTGCTTTCTAAAGGTGACAAATGCCCACTTTGTGGGAATGAGATTCATGAAATTGAACATCATATTGATTTTGATGAACTTACAAAAAGACATGACCAACTCAATAATATTGAACAACAACGATTAAAGTTAAAAGAACAAAAAATCAAATATGATAGTGAATTACAGCACATCTTAGAACAATTACATAGATTTAATTTAGATGAGTTAGAAAAAATTAACTATACAGAGCTTGAATTAACTAAGGATAACCTTTTGAAAGAAAAAGGATTAATAGAAGAGGAAAATGAAGAAATTAGAAACCTTAAAGAGAAAATTTTAAATTTAAGGCAAAAATCACATGAGTTAGAATTGGATTTAAAAACAAAACAATTCAAATTAGATGAAAGCACACTGATGATTAATGACTTTGAAAATACCACACAATATAAAGATGTGAATAAGTTTATTACGGCTTATGATAAATCATTAGAGGAAGTAAATGAATATCAAAAGCAATATGAATGGTTAGTACAGCAAGTTCAAAAATATAATAACGAACTGTCACTTGAAATGAATAATAAAACACATCTAGAAAATACTATAAAGAGTTTGCAAAAGGATATTAAAGAAGCAAATCAAAAAATTGATCATGAAATGAATAGGATAGGCTTTACATCATTGGAAGATGTAGAACACACCATTAATGAAATTCCTAATAAAGTAAAAATAGAAGCGGAAATAAATAAGTTCAATCAAGAGAAACAACAATTTGAAATTATCATTAATCAGCTAGAAGCAGAAATTAATAACCAAGAATTACATGATATTTCTCAATTAAAAAAAGATTATGAACAAGAAAAAGTACAACTAGATCAAACTAAATCGATGTTAAGTCAACATAATTATAAACTTGAATTTAACAATAAGAAAATCGATAATATTTATGCTGTTATAAATCATTTAGAAAAAGAATTACAAGAACAACAAGAAGTTTTTCAATTAGCAGAAGTATTATCTGGAAAAAATGAACAAAAATTAACTTTGGAAAATTTTGTTTTAATATATTATTTAGAACGAATACTTGCTCATGCGAACCAGCGCTTATCATTGATGACGGGTGAAAGGTATCAATTAGTTAGAAGGGAACAAACTTCAAAAGGGTATAGTGGTTTGGAAATAGATGTATTTGATTCTCACTCTAATAAAAAGAGACATATCACCTCGTTATCGGGAGGGGAAACCTTCCAAGCTTCTTTAGCGCTGGCATTAGGTTTGAGTGAAGTGGTGCAACAAGAATCTGGTGGGATTGCATTAGATTCTATGTTTATAGACGAAGGATTTGGCACCTTAGATCAGGAAACGCTGGAAACTGCTTTGGATACACTACTTAGTTTAAAATCTTCTGGAAGAATGGTTGGAATTATTTCTCATGTTAGCGAACTAAAACAACGTATTCCGCTTATTTTAGAAGTACAAACTGAGCAATACCAAAGTACAACAAACTTTATAAAACAATAAAAACAAAAATACAGTGAACTACTTTTTGATAAAGTAAATTCACTGTTTTTTAATCTTAAAGCTATAAGCGATTAAATGAATAGGTGATGTATATTTGATTACTTTGTCCATTGAAATAAGCATAGTAACAATGATGATACGTCGATTTAAATTTTAAGATTTAATAATAATATGGTTGTGTATTGATTTTATAGTAAATAGCTAACACAAGTAATGCTCAACTGAATATTTAGGACAAAGTTTCCGCAGATACAAGCCTTGCTAAAGGAGATAGATAGCACAGTCAGATGAGTCTAAGAAAACAAAATTAGGAATTATAGATAAAAATAGACCCGTAAATGAATGTTCAAAATTCATTTACGGGTCTATCCTCATCGCTTACGCTAATATGAGATAACTAAATAATGTATTTGTTGCTTGCTGCTTATTGTTTCTCACGTAATAAATCACGAATTTCTGTTAATAATACTGTGTTTTCTTCAATTTCTTCTTCTTCTTGTTTAATTAATGTATTTGCAATTTTAACAAATATAAATAATGCAAATGCAATAATAATAAAGTCTATAATCGATTGTACAAACATACCGTATTTGATACCCATAAAGGACCAACTTTTGGCAAAATCAACGGTACCGAATATTAAACCGATTAATGGCATGATAATATATGAAACCAAAGCTGTTACAATTTTGTTGAAAGCTGCACCCATAACTACAGCTACTGCTAAATCTAAGACATTCCCTTTTAATGCAAAATCTTTAAATTCTTGTAGCATATTAATAACCTCTCTTAATTAAATTTTTTTAATATAAATGTTATTATACAATATTTATTAAATTAAGAAAATACTTTTTAAAAGTGAATTTGATATTAACATAGATGTTTGTTATTCTTATGAATGGTAAAACTAAAAAATAGAAATAAATTTGTTTTTTCAAATTTTCTATTTAGATTTAAAAATTTAATATAAATATGAAAGGGAGTAATTAATTGTGAATTCTTCTGAAAATCAACCAAACGGTAAGAAGATATCCCCAGTATTTATTTATAGTGCGATTATTGTTGGTATAGTTGTTTTAATCGGGGCAATTGTTCCAGAACAATTTGACACTGTTACGAACACAATCAAACTATGGATTACTGATAAATTGGGTTGGTATTACTTAATTCTTACAACGTTTATTGTTTTCTTCTGTATTTTCCTAATTTTTAGCCCTATTGGAAAATTAAAGCTCGGTAAACCAAATGATAAACCGGAGTTTAATACTATATCTTGGTTTGCGATGCTATTCAGTGCTGGTATGGGTATAGGACTTGTGTTCTACGGTGCTGCTGAACCTATGGCAGATTTTGCTGCACCGCCAAATGCGGAACCTAAAACTACTGCAGCATATACTGAAGCATTACGTTCTACATTCTTCCATTGGGGATTCCATGCGTGGTCTATTTACGGTGTCGTTGCATTAGCACTTGCTTACGCACAGTTTAGAAAAGGAGAACCAGGACTTATCTCAAGAACGTTACGCCCTATCTTAGGCAATAAAGTAGAAGGTCCAATTGGAACAATCATTGACGTGTTAGCAGTATTTGCTACAGTTGTCGGTGTTGCTGTTTCATTAGGTATGGGTGCATTACAAATCAATGGTGGTTTGAATTACCTATTTGGTGTACCAAATACTATTTGGGTACAAGCAATCATTATTGTGATCGTTACGATTCTATTCATAATGAGTGCATGGTCAGGCTTAAGTAGAGGTATCCAATACTTAAGTAATTTAAATATTAGTTTGGGCGCGGTTCTAATGATTGCAGTCTTGATTATTGGACCAACTGTGTTGATATTAAATATGATGACAAGTTCAACAGGTAGTTTATTAAATTCATTCCTATTTAATACTTTTGATACAGCAGCTCAAAACCCACAAAAACGTGAATGGATGTCTAGCTGGACACTTTACTATTGGGGCTGGTGGTTAAGCTGGAGTCCATTCGTAGGTATCTTTATAGCGCGTGTTTCTAAAGGTCGTTCAGTACGTGAGTTTATTGGTGGTGTACTTTTAGTACCTGCTTTAGTAAGTTTTGTATGGTTCAGTGTATTTGGTGTACTAGGTATTGAAACTGGTAAGAAAAATCCTGAACTGTTTAATATGACAGCTGAAACTCAATTATTTGGTGTGTTTAATGAAATACCATTTGGAATTGTATTATCGTTGATAGCGCTAGTACTCATTGCATCATTCTTTATTACATCTGCTGACTCTGCAACATTTGTATTAGGTATGCAAACGACATTTGGTTCATTAGAACCTTCAAATGTTGTTAAAGTGACTTGGGGTATTGCTCAGTCATTAATTGCTTTCGTATTATTATTTGCAGGTGGAGGAAATGGTGCAGATGCTTTAAATGCAATTCAAAGTGCTGCCATAATCAGTGCGTTACCATTCTCCTTTGTAGTTATAATGATGATGATTTCATTCTACAAAGATGCGAATAAAGAACGTAAATTCTTAGGCTTAACTTTAACGCCTAACAAACACAGACTACAAGATTATGTACAATATCAACAAGAAGATTTTGAAGATGATATAATCAATAAAAGAGCGCCGTTAAGAGACGCTGAAAAATCAGAGAAATAAGCTTAAAAACTGAGGGCCGATGAAGGCTCTCAGTTTTTTTGTTTAAGTTTAATTGCACTTCATTAGTGATAATGATTCTCAATTAATAATAATAACTTATTACACGATACGCTTGTGATAAGTTTTACTTATACGTACTGATTGTAAATTCAAATCTAAATTATAGATGTTTATAATGGTAGGTAGTTGTTTTAAGTTACATATAATTATACAATTTAATTAACGGCATATAATTACTAAAAATTTCAAGGGGGATTTATATGGCTTCTAATTTAAAAGAGCAAGCGAAAAAGTCATTCGAGCTAAATGGGAAATCATACACATACTATGATTTAAAAACTTTAGAAGAACAAGGTTTAACTAAAATATCCAAATTACCATATTCGATAAGAGTTTTATTAGAATCTGAATTGAGACAAGAAGATGGATTTGTTATTTCTGAAGATCACATTAAAGCATTGTCTGAATTCAATAAAGGTACAGTAGGTGAGGTGCCTTTCAAACCATCTCGTGTAATTTTACAAGATTTCACTGGTGTACCTGCAGTTGTTGACTTAGCGTCATTACGTAAAGCTATGAATGATGTTGGGGGAGATTTAAATAAAATTAATCCAGAAGTGCCAGTGGATTTAGTTATTGATCACTCAGTTCAAGTAGATAGCTATGCGAATCCAGATGCGCTAGAAAGAAATATGAAATTAGAATTTGAAAGAAACTACGAACGTTATCAATTCTTAAATTGGGCTACTAAAGCATTTGCTAACTATAGTGCTGTTCCACCAGCAACTGGTATTGTACACCAAGTTAACCTAGAGTACTTAGCAAACGTTGTTCACGCACGTGAAGTAGACGGAGAAACAGTTGCTTTTCCAGATACATTAGTAGGAACTGACTCACATACAACTATGATTAATGGTCTAGGTGTATTAGGTTGGGGTGTAGGTGGTATTGAAGCCGAAGCTGGTATGCTTGGTCAACCTTCTTATTTCCCAATTCCTGAAGTAATTGGTGTAAGATTATCTAATGCGCTACCTCAAGGTGCTACTGCAACGGATTTAGCCTTACGTGTAACTCAAGAATTACGTAAAAAAGGCGTTGTTGGTAAATTTGTTGAGTTCTTTGGCCCAGGTGTAGAACATCTACCATTAGCAGATAGAGCTACAATCGCAAATATGGCGCCTGAATATGGTGCAACTTGTGGTTTCTTCCCTGTAGATAAAGAATCTTTAAAATATTTACGTTTAACTGGTCGTTCAGAAGAACAAATTGAATTAGTTGAAAAATATTTAGAAGAAAACAATATGTTCTTTACTGCTGATAAAGATGAACCAGATTATACAGATGTGGTTGAATTAGATTTAGCTACAGTTGAAGCTTCACTTTCAGGTCCTAAACGACCTCAAGATTTAATCTTCTTAAGTGATATGAAAGAAGAATTTGAAAAATCTGTTACTGCACCTGCTGGTAACCAAGGTCATGGTTTTGATGAAAGTGAATTTGATAAAACAGCAACAATTGAATTTAAAGATGGATCTAAAACACAAATGACTACAGGTGACCTTGCGATTGCAGCAATTACATCATGTACGAATACGTCAAATCCATATGTTATGTTGGGTGCTGGCTTGGTAGCTAGAAATGCAGTTGAAAAAGGCTTAAAAGTACCTGAATATGTTAAAACTTCATTAGCTCCGGGTTCTAAAGTTGTTACAGGTTATTTAAGAGATTCTGGATTACAAGAATATTTAGATGACTTAGGATTTAATTTAGTAGGGTACGGTTGTACAACATGTATCGGTAACTCAGGCCCATTATTAGAAGAAATCGAAAAAGCGATTGCTGAAGAAGATTTACTTGTAACATCTGTTTTATCAGGTAACCGTAACTTTGAAGGACGTATTCATCCATTAGTAAAAGCTAACTATTTAGCATCACCTCAATTAGTAGTTGCATATGCACTTGCAGGTACAGTTGATATTGATTTACAAAATGAGCCATTAGGTAAAGGAAAAAATGGTGAAGATATCTATCTAAAAGATATTTGGCCAACAATTAAAGAAGTAGCAGATACTGTAGATAGTGTCGTTACACCTGAATTGTTTAAAGAAGAATATGAAACTGTTTATAACAACAATGAAATGTGGAATGAAATCGATGTAACAGATCAACCGTTGTATGATTTCGATCCAGAATCAACTTATATTCAAAATCCATCATTCTTCCAAAATTTATCTAAAGAACCAAATGATATTAAATCATTAAATAATTTACGTATTATGGGTAAATTTGGAGATTCAGTTACGACTGATCATATTTCTCCAGCGGGTGCTATCGGTAAAGATACGCCAGCAGGTAAATATTTACTAGATCATGACGTACCTATTCGTCAATTTAACTCTTATGGTTCTCGTCGTGGTAACCATGAGGTAATGGTTCGTGGTACTTTTGCTAATATTCGTATTAAAAACCAATTAGCACCAGGTACAGAAGGTGGTTTCACTACTTACTGGCCTACTGGTGAACAAATGCCTATATATGATGCGGCAATGAAATATAAAGAAGATGGTACTGGTTTAGTAGTATTAGCCGGAAATGACTACGGAATGGGTTCTTCCCGTGACTGGGCTGCTAAAGGTACAAATTTACTAGGTGTTAAAACTGTAATCGCTCAAAGTTATGAACGTATCCACCGTTCTAACTTAGTTATGATGGGTGTGCTACCTTTACAATTCAAAGATGGTGAATCTGCAGATAGCCTAGGTTTAGATGGTACAGAAACTATTTCTGTTGACATCGATGAAAATGTAAAACCACATGATTTAGTGAAAGTAACTGCTAAAAAAGAAAATGGAGAAGTTGTTGACTTCGAAGCAGTTGCACGTTTCGATTCACATGTAGAAATTGATTACTATCGTCATGGCGGCATTTTACAATTAGTATTAAGAAATAAACTAGCAAATTAATTGTTTATTCTGAACAAAAATAAGGCTGAGACAATCTTTTGTGTCTCAGCCTTATTTTATTTGTGAACGCTAAACATTTAACTTTTTCTAGTTAAGTCTGTGGAAATGATTTTAAAATGTGTTTTCTGCCTTGCTTTCATTTTTATGTTAATATTTATATATAAGTAATTCGAACAATTGAAAAGAGGACGTTTATAATGATTTATAGTATTACAGAAATTCCTTCACGTTATGCAGAAACAGATCAAATGGGTGTTATTTATCACGGTAATTATCCAACATGGTTTGAGGTTGCACGCACAGATTATATATCAAAATTAGGTTTTAGCTATAAAGCAATGGAAGAATCTGGTATTATTTCTCCTGTTACAGATTTAGATATTAAATATATAAAAACGATACAATATCCTGAAACTGTTAAAATTAAGACATGGGTTGAAAAATATACACGTTTAAGATCAATTTATTGTTATGAAGTGTACAACGAGGTTGGCGAATTAGCTACTACAGGTTCAACTGTTTTGACTTGTATTAGGAAGGATAACTTTAAGCCTATTAGATTAGATAGATATTTTCCAGAATGGCATGCTATGTATGCAGAAGTAGATAAAAGAAATCAAGCTGGAGAAACATTTGAAGTAGAAAATGGCATGCTTTAATTTAGTTAGATGTATAAATGCATAATTCAATGTATGGTATTTGTATTTATATACATTAATTCATTTGCCATGTGTTTTTCAAGTGTACAAAAGAATGATAAAGATGATTGATAAAAAGAGCCTGGAATGAAACCAGGCTCTTTTTAAGTATATATTTTTATATGAATTATATATTGTGTTATGTGTTTTGAGTTCTATTATTATTTAGCAGAATAAGCAATTTCATCGACACTATCATTGACGTCTATGAATAAATCATGGTCTTCAAAATACCATAAGTCTTTTTCGGCAATCACTACATCTAAGCCATCGAAATGGTTTTCGTAACCAATTTCTACATCATCTTTTTGATCAACACTAAATGCAGGGCTAAATCCTTGTTTTAATTGGAATTCTCCACCATAGCGAACGAAAAATTGTAAGACTTTGTTATCTTCAGGTAAATCAAGTTCATCTTTAAACCAAGATACAGCGTTATCTGAAAGTTTTATATCCATAATAAAAGTCCCCTCTCATTTCACAAGTTATAGCTTGTGACCATTGGTTACTAATTTTTAAATTAGTACTATATTTATTACCCAATTTTGAGTAATAATAAAAGTAGTATATCATATTTAAGTATAATTTTCTTTGAATTCAAATTGTTCAATCATGTTTCAGAGTGAAAACGAAGATATTTAACCACGTTGTAGATTAGTGTGGCATAATGAATATAAGGATTATAATTAAAATAATAGTAAATGAACGATAGATGTTATTGCTTATGAATGTAGAATTAAGAGAAGTGCATTTATTCCACAAATGTTAAGTTATGTTTTATGAATAATGTTTTAAAATGCTGGTTTTGAGACAAGATTCAATTCATACGCTTAACTTGGATTATAATAAGTAAAAATTAATAGTATAATGATAGTCTGAGCTATAAATCTTTAATTTAATGAATAAAAAATAGTGAAGCAGAAGTCTATTTTAAAGATTTCTGCTTCACTATAAGGAAAACTGACTAATGAATAGGTTTATGTTCCATCATTTTCTATTAGCCAGACATTCGTTTTTACTTATCAGTAGCTGAGGCATTAGATTGTCCCAGTCTGAGTAGGTTTGCTATTTTTGTTATTGATTGCTAATGACTTTTGTAATAGTTACATCCATTTAATTTTTGGTTCTTCGCCTTTAAATATTCTAACAATATTAGTTCGATGTCTAAATATTAATAGAACGCCTACACCGATACTCACGACTAGTAAGATATAATCTCGAATTAATAGTGCACCGATTACACAACAGATTGATGCTATGATACTCGATAGTGATACATACTTTGTTAAATAAAGTATGCCGAAGAAAATCGCTGCTAAAATGAGTAATAATATAGGATTGATTCCGAGTATAACACCAGCACTTGTGGCAACCGCTTTTCCACCTTTAAATCCAAGGTAAACTGGATAAACATGACCCAGAATAGCGAATGAGCCTACGATGAGTCCATTTGTGAAAAATGTACTAATAGCACCGTCTGCATGCACTGGTAACCATAGTGGTAAGAACACAACAATAAACCCTTTAAATATATCTAAAAATGTAACAAGGAATCCTGCAGGTTTTCCTAATACTCTAAAACTGTTTGTTGCTCCTGTATTCCCACTACCAAATTGTCTAATATCTTTTTTGAAAAATAATTTACCTATTACATAGCCACTTGGGAAAGCACCAATGAGATAACTTAAAATTAACATGATAATTATCATCACCATACATAATCCACATCCTTTAATGACATTAAAATTATTTTACCATATATGACCTCGGTTAGACGAATAAAAATTTATAACTGTGGTAAAACACGGTTTAAATATTAATTTGATACTTGCAATTTATCAAGATTTATATAAGAATAACTAATGTATAGTTTTAAAAACGAACGTACGTTTGTAGGAGGGCGAAACGATTGGCAATGAACAAACAAAATAAATATTCGGATGATTCCATTCAGGTTTTGGAAGGGTTAGAAGCCGTAAGAAAAAGACCTGGTATGTATATTGGTTCTACCGATAAAAGAGGATTACATCATTTAGTGTATGAAGTTGTCGATAATTCCGTCGATGAAGTATTAAACGGTTTTGGTAATGAAATATTAGTGACAATAAATAAGGACGAAAGTATTACTATAGAAGATGATGGACGTGGGATGCCAACCGGAATTCATACATCGGGTAAACCTACTGTTCAAGTAATATTTACAGTACTTCATGCAGGCGGTAAATTTGGACAAGGCGGATATAAAACTTCAGGTGGCCTACACGGTGTAGGTGCATCAGTTGTAAATGCATTAAGTGAATGGTTAGAAGTAGAAATATACAGAGATGGTGCTATCTATAAACAGCTATTTAGTCACGGTGGTGTACCAGCTACTGGATTAGAAAAGCAAGGTAAAACTAGAAAAACAGGTACTAAAGTTACCTTTAAACCAGATGCTGAAATTTTCAAATCAGCAACATCTTTTAACTATGATGTGTTGAGCGAACGTTTACAAGAATCAGCATTTTTGCTTAAAAATCTTAGAATTACACTTAAAGATTTGAGAGCTGGCAAAGAAAGAGAAGATGTTTTCCACTATGAAGATGGTATAAAAGAATTTGTGAGTTATGTAAATGAAGGTAAAGAAGTGTTACACGATGTAGCAAACTTTGCTGGCACTGCTAATGATATAGAAGTAGAGGTTGCATTTCAGTATAATGATCAATATTCGGAAAGCATCTTGAGTTTTGTCAATAATGTGCGTACTAAAGATGGCGGCACTCATGAAGTTGGCTTTAAAACAGCAATGACGAGAGTGTTTAATGATTATGCTAGACGTATTAATGAATTGAAAGAAAAAGATAAGAACCTAGATGGTAATGATATAAGAGAAGGTTTGACTGCGATTATTTCAATTCGTATACCTGAGGAATTATTACAATTCGAAGGGCAAACTAAGTCTAAATTAGGTACACCTGAAGCCAGAAGTGCAGTAGATTCAGTTGTATCTGAAAAATTACCTTATTATTTAGAAGAAAAAGGACAATTGTCAAAAACCCTCGTTAAAAAAGCATTAAAAGCCCAACAAGCAAGAGAAGCAGCACGTAAAGCAAGAGAAGATGCGCGATCAGGTAAGAAAAACAAACGAAAAGATACATTATTATCCGGAAAGTTAACACCTGCGCAAAGTAAGAATACAGAAAAAAAAGAATTGTATTTAGTTGAGGGTGATTCAGCTGGTGGTTCTGCAAAATTGGGGCGTGACCGGAAATATCAAGCAATTTTACCTTTAAGAGGTAAAGTTATAAACACTGAAAAAGCACGCTTAGAAGATATTTTTAAAAACGAAGAGATTAATACGATTATCCACACAATAGGTGCTGGTGTAGGTAATGAATTTAAATTAGAAGATAGCAATTACAATCGTGTAATTATAATGACAGATGCGGATACGGATGGCGCACATATTCAAGTGCTTTTATTAACATTCTTCTTTAAATATATGAAACCTTTAGTAGAAGCAGGTAGAGTATTTATAGCATTACCTCCATTGTACAAACTGGAAAAAGGTAAGGGTGCTTCTAAGAAAATAGAATATGCATGGACAGATGAAGAATTAGAAAAACTACAAAAGAAATTAGGTAAAGGATTTAGTTTACAGCGTTATAAAGGTTTAGGGGAAATGAACGCTGATCAATTATGGGAAACAACAATGAATCCAGATACAAGAACGCTGATTCGAGTACAAGTCGATGATGAATTACGTTCATCGAAACGCGTAACAACTTTAATGGGAGACAAAGTAGCTCCTAGACGTGAATGGATTGAAAAACATGTTGAATTTGGTCTTCAAGAAGATCAAAGCATTCTGGATAACAATGAAATTCAAATACTAGAGCAGGATTATTCTGATGAGGAGGAAATGAATTGAGTGAAATAATTCAAGATTTGTCGCTGGAAGATGTTATTGGCGACCGATTTGGTAGATATAGTAAATACATCATTCAAGAGCGTGCATTACCAGATGTTCGTGATGGGCTTAAACCTGTTCAAAGACGTATTTTATACGCTATGTATTCTAGTGGTAATACATTTGATAAAAATTTCCGTAAAAGTGCAAAAACTGTCGGTGATGTTATCGGACAATATCACCCTCATGGTGATTTATCTGTATATGATGCGATGGTTCGTTTGAGTCAAGATTGGAAACTGCGACATGTTCTGATAGAAATGCAAGGTAATAATGGTAGTATTGATAACGACCCAGCAGCTGCTATGCGTTATACTGAAGCGAAATTAAGCAGAATTTCAGAAGAGTTATTAAGAGATATTAATAAAGAAACTGTACCATTTATGCCTAACTACGATGATACGACAATGGAACCAATGGTATTACCTGCTAGACTCCCACATTTGTTAATCAATGGAAGTACAGGTATATCTTCAGGTTATGCCACGGATATACCTCCGCATAATCTCGCTGAAGTTATTCAAGCAACATTGAAGTATATAGATAATCCCAACATCACTGTAAGTCAGTTGATGAAGTATATCAAAGGTCCCGATTTTCCTACAGGTGGTATTATTCAAGGGATTGATGGTATTAAGAAAGCTTATGAAACTGGAAAAGGTAAAATTGTTGTTCGCTCTAAAGTCGATGTCGAAGAATTGAGAAATGGTAGAAAAGAACTCATCGTTACTGAATTACCTTATGAAGTTAACAAAAGTTCACTTGTTAAAAAGATGGATGAACTGCGAGCAGATAAAAAAGTAGATGGTATTGTAGAAGTACGTGACGAAACGGACCGTACAGGGCTACGAATTGCCATTGAATTAAAGAAAGATGTCAATAGCGAAGCGGTTGCTAATTTTTTATATAAAAACACAGACTTACAAGTTGCATATAATTTTAATATGGTAGCAATCAGTGACGGTCGTCCACTTCTTATGGGTATTCGTCAATTTATAGACAGTTATCTCAATCATCAGATTGATGTAGTTACTAAGCGTACACGTTTTGAATTAGATAATGCAGAAAGTAGAATGCATATTGTAGAAGGTCTAATGAAAGCTTTGTCAATTTTAGATGAAGTTATTAAACTCATTCGAAATTCAAAAAATAAAAAAGACGCTAAAGATAATTTGGTTTCTGAGTTTGATTTTACAGAAGCACAAGCTGAAGCTATTGTTACGTTGCAACTATATCGTCTGACAAATACAGATATAGTACAATTACAAGAAGAACATGATGAATTAAAAGCTAAAATTGCACATTTAAAAAATATTTTAGATAACCATGATGCTTTGTTGAATGTTATCAAAGAAGAATTGGGCGAAATAAAAAATAAATATAAGCAACAACGTTTATCTACTATAGAAGCTGAAATCAGTGAAATCAAAATTGACAAAGAGGTCATGGTGCCAAGCGAAAATGTAATTATGAGTATTACGAAACATGGTTACATAAAACGAACATCGTTACGTAGCTTTAATGCCAGTGGTGTAGAAGAGCTAGGTGTAAAAGATGGGGATACAATGCTCAAATATCAAGAAGTAAATACATTAGATACAGCATTAGTATTCACAAATAAAGGCAGACATCTTTATATACCAGTTCATAAACTTTCAGAGATTAAGTGGAAAGATTTAGGACAACATGTATCACAGATTGTGCCTATTGATGAAGGTGAGCATGTTATAGATGTTTATTGTGAAAGTGATTTTAAACCAGATGTATTTTATATTTTAGCTACGCGAAATGGCATGATTAAGAAAAGTAATGTCTCTATGTTTAAAACATCAAGATACAATAAACCACTTGTCTCTATGAAACTAAAAGATAATGATGAAGTGATTAATGTAATGAGATTAGATGAACCACAAACGATTACTGTTTTAACACACAAAGGGATGTCATTAACTTACAGTAGTGAAGAGTTATCAGATACTGGACTAAGAGCCGCTGGTGTTAAATCGATTAACCTTAAAAGTGAGGACTATGTTGTGTTAACACAAATCGTTAATGAAAATAACACGATCTTGATGGCGACTCAACGTGGTTCATTAAAACGCATAAGATTTAATATTTTACAAAAAGCTAAACGTGCACAACGCGGTATCACATTATTAAAAGAGCTTAAAAAAACACCGCATCGCATCGTAGCAGCTAACGTTGTTCAGCCGGATCATACAACTTATACAGTATATTCAAAACAACATGAAGAAAGCGGCAATATTAAAGATATTCATTTATCGGAACAATATACCAATGGTAGCTTTGTAGTAGATGTTAAAGAATTTGGTGAAGTTGTTAATATGATCGTTAAATAACACAAGTTTTAAAATTTTGTTAGTAAATACAACAATATAATGATAAAATACCTATTAGGTGTAACAAAAATGAAGCAAGAGATTTATAGTAATGTGAAAAGGTACTGTGCAATGCTTGATGATAAGTACTTTACCGATTCATTTATTTTCATGTCTACATAAGCATTGGATTTTGTTTATAAACATGAATGAAACTATAAATCTCTTGATTTTACTATGAAAATTAATTTGTATAGATGAGAGGGATTAAATTGAGCAATTTTGATAGTTTGATTCCGGATTGGTTCAAAGCATTTGTTCAAGTCGGGAATGATTTAATCTGGTCACAATACTTAATTGGACTTTTAATTACAGCAGGTATATTTTTTACCATTGGATCTAAGTTCGTACAATTAAGATGGATACCGGAAATGTTTCGAGCAATTGGAGAAAAACCTGAAACATTAGAAAATGGAAAAAAAGGTATTTCACCATTCCAAGCATTTGCAATTAGTGCAGGTTCTCGTGTTGGTACTGGTAATATTGCCGGTGTTGCGACAGCAATTGTATTAGGAGGCCCTGGTGCAGTATTTTGGATGTGGATTATTGCTTTTATCGGAGCAGCCAGTGCATTTATTGAAGCAACGCTTGCGCAAGTGTATAAGGTGCCTGATGAAGAAGGTGGTTATCGTGGTGGACCAGCTTATTACATAAGTAAAGGACTCAACCAAAAATGGTTAGGTGTTGTTTTTGCGGTATTAATTACAGTGACATTTGCATTTGTTTTTAATACAGTACAATCAAACACAATAGCTGAATCATTAAAAACGCAATATAATGTAAGCCCTATTGTTACTGGTATAATCTTAGCTATTGTTACTGCTATTATTATATTTGGAGGCGTAAGAAGTATTGCAACGTTATCTTCTATAATTGTGCCTGTGATGGCAATTATTTATATAGGTTTAGTTGCTGTAATATTAATATTCAACTATGATCAAATCATACCAATGATTGCAACTATAGTTAAAAATGCTTTTGGATTTGAACAAGCAACTGGAGGCGCTGTTGGTGCAGCTGTTCTTCAAGGTATTAAACGTGGTTTGTTCTCAAACGAAGCTGGTATGGGTTCTGCGCCAAATGCTGCTGCTACAGCTGCTGCGCCACACCCAGTTAAACAAGGTTTGATCCAATCATTAGGCGTATTCTTTGATACGATGTTAGTATGTACGGCAACGGCGATAATGATTTTATTATATACTGGATTGGAATTTGGAGAGAATGCAGCACAAGGCGTTGCAGTTACACAATCTGCATTGAATGAACATTTAGGTAGTGCAGGTGGTATTTTCTTAACGATTGCGATTACTTTATTTGCATTTTCTTCCGTTATCGGTAATTATTATTATGGTCAATCGAATATGGAATTTTTATGGGAAAATAAAACTGTATTATTTATTTTCAGATGTTTAGTTGTTGTACTTGTCTTCGTTGGCGCAGTTGTGAAAACTGAAACGGTATGGAGTACGGCAGATGTATTCATGGGTCTAATGGCGATTGTCAACTTAGTAGCTATTATTGGTTTATCTAACATTGCTTTCGCAGTTATGAATGATTACCAACGTCAACGTAAAGCCGGCAAAAAGCCTGTATTTAAACCTGAAGAGTTAGAAATCAACTTGTTCGGTATTGAGAGTTGGGGAATGAAGAAAAAATAATCTTGTTTAAATATTAGTGCAAAGATTTAAATGTTTCTTCATTATCATATTTTCTTTAATATTAATTTATATATAGGCAGTAATATAAAGTTATGTTAAACATTTGATTTTATATTACTGCTTTTTAATATACACTGTAATATTTTAGTCCAATACATTTTTTATTTGTAGTAGTTATTATGAATTATGGGTGTTTAGTTAATTTTTAATAAAATATGACAAAATATATGTTTGGGAAATGGTCATTGTGTTATGATTAACATTAGTTATTTTAAATATTAAACGTTATGTATTGTGTCACAAAAGTGCATAATTTTTTTATTATGCGCTAAAAGATCAATATATTTTGAAAAATAAGGTTTGGTGATGTTATGTCAAATGAAGATAATTTAAAGCAAGAAACGGAATCTAAGAAAAGTAAGTTAAAATTAAGTTTCCCCGAAACGCGTTTTATGAAGTTTTTAGGAGGCAAAGATTTAGTTTTTGCTTTGCTTATATTGATATTTATTGGCTGTGCTATTTTTATATTTGATCAAGTTTCTTATATTTTTAAACCATTTATAATTGTTTTTAATACAATTGTAGCACCGATCATTGTATCGATTATATTATATTATTTATTTAACCCATTAGTTAATTTGATGGAACGATATAATATATCAAGACTTTGGGGTGTGATTATATTATTCTTAGTCATTATTGGTGTGATTGCGTTAGCTATTAATTTATTAATACCTGTGATTGGTGCTCAGTTTAAAAGTTTTGGAAATAACTTCCCATATTATGTAGATAAGGTTAATAAATTTATAGATAGTGTAACGAAATACTCTTTAATTTCTAATTTTTATGGACAAATTCAAGATCAATTAGATTCATTGGCGAAAAAATTACCTTCAATGGTGTCTGATTATTTTAATGGTTTTGGTTCTAAAGTTAAAAATTTTGCTGAAGCTTTAGTAAATGTTGGCGTTGTAATTGCTACAACACCATTTGTTTTATTCTTTATGTTAAAAGATGGGCACCGCTTCAAAGAATTTTCAACAAACTTAATGCCGCCTAAATTTAGAAAAGATTTTCATGATTTATTAGATAAAATGAGTCTACAAGTTGGTTCTTATATCCAAGGACAAATTATCGTATCGTTCTGTATTGGTATATTATTATTTATTGGGTATAGTATCATTGGTTTAGACTACAGTTTAATTTTAGCTTCAATCGCTGCAGTCACAAGTGTTGTTCCATATATTGGTCCGACGATTGCGATTTCACCAGCAATTATAATTGCTTTAATTACTTCACCGATTATGTTGCTGAAGTTAGTGGTTGTTTGGACAGCTGTTCAATTTATTGAAGGGCATTTCATTTCTCCGAATATCATGGGTAAAACATTGAAAATTCATCCACTGACAATTATATTCATCTTACTAAGTGCAGGTAATTTATTAGGTGTTGTCGGTGTTATTTTAGGTATTCCTGCTTATGCGATATTGAAAGTATTAGTTTCGCATTTATTTACCATGTACAAACGTCGTTATAATAAATATTATGGTGATGATGCAGGGGAATATGAAATTACTTCTGATGAAGAAATTCGTTGATTTAAAATTTAAACAATGTATTAAAAGGCTGAGACATAAGGTTCTTGGTCAAGTGAAAAAAGGCAATTTCTATTGAAATAATATAGAAATTGTCTTTTTCATTATTGTTTTGATTATTGCTAGCTTATTGAGCTATTACTTTTCTAATATTAAGTGCCATCAATACAAATCCAAGTTCTCTTTTGACGTGTTTACTTTCTTAACCGAATACATTTTTAGGGGTTGTTTCAACGATTTCATTCACATGTCGTGACATATCACTTATAGCGATTTTGTAACGTGCGGACGCCCGGGAAATGATATGAGCGAGAGACTACAGGTTCGAGCCATATCCCAGGCAAGCATGCATAATCAAAATCGTAAGATTTTTATATAAAATGGACTCATCCATCATGTGTAATCATATTAAGTTATATCATTTGGTGAAATTAAAATTATAAATTTCTAGCAGTTGTATATGTTAAATCATGTTTTTTAATATTATAAAACAGTTACTTCTTTAAATAATAAATACGAAAGTTTTTCCATTGTTTTAAAACACATCACTTATAGCGATTTTGTAACGTGCGGACGCCCGGGGAAATGATATGGGCGAGAGACTACAGGCTCGAGCCATATCCCCAGGCAAGCATGCACGATCAAAATCGTAGTATTTTAAATATAAAGAGGACCAATCTATATTAAGGATTGGCCCTCTTATTTTGAGAATGGGGATTTATGTTCCAGTCTCTTTTATGATTGACAAGATGGGATGAAATATTCATTTTAAGTGAATTAGCTTCCCGTTCTGCTCATTTTTATTTTGTTTGTAAGATGATTACATGTGTAAACTTTTAAACGAAGTATACAGAGTCTAACAATATTGTAATATATAACGTGTATAAGAATTATTTATTAAAAATAAGAATTGTGCTATATTTTAAATATTATATGAATATAGAAAAGTGATGTGAACACATGTCAAAGAAGTTAGGAAATAAAATATTAACAATAATGAAAGTTATATTTGCACTTTCGTTATTTATATTTGTTGCTTTTACGTTATATAAAGAATTAGCGAATATAAATTTAAAAGAAACGATTCATTCTATAAAAGATATTAATAGTGTATGGTTGGTTGTGTTGTTTATGAGTGGCGGCCTAGCCATATTGATTTTATCAATGTATGATGTAATTTTAGCTAAGGTATTACATTTAAAAATTTCTTTAGTTAAAACCGTACGTATAGGATATATTGTAAATGCTTTGAATGCAGTATTGGGTTTTGGAGGATTTATAGGAGCGAGCGTAAGATTTTTATTATATAAAGATACTACGGAAGATAAAAAAGGATTACTACACACTATTTCTATTGTTTTAATCTCTATGTTGACTGGTTTGAGTATGCTTTCTATTTTAGTAGTATTTCATGTATTTGATGTTAGGCATGTATTTAGTCCATTCCCTTGGGTTAGATGGTTAATGTATATTGTAGCATTATTTTTGCCGATCTTTATTTTCTTTACAATTTGGAAACCAGTCAATAAAAACAGTAAACTGACTGGGATATATTGCACCATTGTTTCTAGTATTGAATGGATGATTGCTGCTTTAGTGTTGTACATGGCACTATTAATTGTTGGTATACATGTGCATTTTCCTGTATTCATGGGGATATTTATCATTGGCGCTTTATCTGGGTTAATGAGTTTCATTCCCGGTGGATTTGGCACATTTGATTTGGTACTATTACTAGGATTGAAAAGTTTAAACATTCCAGAAGAGAAAATTGTTTTAGCTTTATTACTCTACAGGTTAGCTTATTACCTATTTCCTGTTTTAATTGCACTTATTCTCTCAACATTTGAATTCAGAAATACTGCAAAACGTTATTGGGATGACTCTAAAATTATGATACCTGTCAAAGATATGTCATCACTTCTAGCATCTTATCAAAAAGATATTTTAACAAGAATTCCAGCGTTTTCCATTGCATTATTACTTTTATTTACGAGTGTTTTATTTTTCTTTAATAACATTACAATTATTTATGATGGGCTATATAGTAACAATCATGCGTTTTATTATATTATAGCGTCTATCCATACTTGTGCATGTTTATTATTATTGTTAAATGTGATTGGTGTATATCATTTATCTAAGAGAGCACTTTTGTTCGCTATCTGTTCAGTCATCATTATATTTAGCGTCACAGTTTATACCTATCCTTCTTTGATTCTTTTGAGTTGGTTAATAACTATGTTCGTAATGCTTGTTTTATTTTATAGAAGCGCACGCGTCATAAAGCGTCCATTTAGATATACGAAACTATTGTCTAGCGTAATCATAGGCGCACTTGTGTTGTTCATTAACCATGTGTTTATAAAGAATACATTTTATACTTTAGACATTTATCATTTAGAAGTAGATACCTCTCTTTTAAGATATTATTTTTGGTTCACAATTATTACAGTAGTTATTATAGTAAGTGTTATTGTGTGGTGGTTTGAAGCAAGATTTAAATCTGCAGGCAGTGATCACAATCTAGAGCAATGTGAAACAATCATTCAAAAATTTGGCGGGAATTATTTAAGTCATCTAATTTATAGTGGTGATAAGAAGTTTTTCTTTAATGAACAGCAAGATGCATTTGTGATGTATCGTTATAAACGAAATGCATATATTGTTTTGGGTGATCCTATCGGAAATAGTGCATCGTTCCATGAGTTGCTTGAAACATTTTATAATGAAGCACACTATTTAGGTTACGATATTATTTTCTATCAAGTAACTGACAAATATATGTCAATTTACCATGATTTTGGAAATCAATTTTTTAAATTAGGTGAAGAAGCCATTATTGATTTATCAACTTTCACTACTTCAGGAAAAAAGAAACGCGGTTTGCGTGCTACCTTGAACAAACTAGAAGATTTGGGTTGTAATTTTGAGATGTTAGAACCGCCTTTTTCACAAAACATATTTGATGAATTGAAACAAATAAGTGATGATTGGTTATCAGGCTCTGCAGAAATGCAATTTTCAGTAGGGAATTTTAGTGAACATTATATATCACAGGCGCCGATTGGAGTCATTAGAGATAAAGAAAAAGTTATTATTGGTTTTTGTACATTTATGCCTGTGAATGACAATTCGACATTATCTATTGATTTAATTCGTTGGAAATCAGATGCTTCCTTACCACTGATGGATAGTTTATATCTGCATATGCTATTATGGGCTAAAGCAAATCATTATCAATACTTTAATATGGGCATGGCCACACTGTCTAATGTAGGTAAAGTACCGTTTTCATTTTACAGAGAAAGACTTGCTGGTAGAATATTTGAGCATTTCAATGGCCTATATAGATTTCAAGGTTTAAGACGTTATAAAGAAAAGTTCAATCCCAACTGGCAACCAAGATTTTTAGTATATCGTAAAGGGAATTCATTATGGATAAGTATGACAAAAGTCATGCGCGTAATTAGAAAAAAATAATAAAAAACAACCAACAATCCCGTTAATGATTGTTGGTTGTTTTTTGGAGTTATAGCTTTTAATGGTTTTTGTAGTCAATGCCGGAGAAGTTATTAACTACTTTTTAATAAACTAACTATATACTTTCTAAATATCATTTTGACTCTAACTATATTTATGAATTTCTAGTTACCCCTTTGTTCAAGGTGTAAATATAATATATCATCAATAGAAAACGCTTTCAATACTATAATATCATCTCATGTGAATAAAAATTGACATTTTATATAGTTAATTTCATTTTGAAACTTAAATGTATTTTTACATCAGATTAAAGTTAATATTTGCAATTTGAATTATTATCATTTGTTATATTATTAAAATACATTCAATATTTTAAGATTATGTAGTAACATGTAAATATTAATGCTTGCAGTGTGCGCAATGGGGTGAAAAAATGAAAAAAGTTATCGTTTGTTTGGTATTAATAATGCTTTTAGTTGCGTTAACGTTATCAATTAAGTCGTTATATGATACCATACACACAAATTACAAAGGTTCGAACCAATCTGCTCAAAATGAAAAGTTTAAAAAGGAAAAAAATCCAAAGTATAAAATACCTAAGATTAATGTATTATCGCAACAATTCAGTGAAAATTTCATGAATAGTGATGTAAGAAATCATTATATGCATATTTCAAAAGGTATGCACAAGCGTAAAGTTGAAACATATTTTGGTGATAGTGAAAATATAATACAAATTGCTAATGTGAAAGCACATAAATATGGTAACATCGCAGTTTTGTTTAAAAATGATAAAGTTCAACGAATTTTTGTTGTTCCTGATAATGTTACTGTTGCATCGTTTGCTCAAGTACATGGTCAAAGAACATTTAATAGTCATAATCGCACGATAATATATGATGATAATCCATCTAATCATTTTTCTGTTAAAGTATATTTTGATTCAAATGAAAAAGTGACGGCAATAGAAAATATAGATCAAATATCTACTATAGAATAGATATTAATGAGCGTGGACATAATGTTTATTGTCAACTTTAAGGACTTATCCGAATTAACAGGATGAGTCTTTTTTATTTAAATTTATATGAGGTGAAAGAATTGCGGTTTTCAAGAAAATGATGAAACTATCACTTAATAAAAGTAATGAAGGTTCGAGTACGTCTTTATTTAATATAACTAATAGCGCAATAGTTTATAAAATGGTAAGATATTTATATTTTTGGTCCGATTAGTATAAACTAATGCTTTTGTGCTATATAAATAAATTAATAAAAACATGGGATATAAAGTAATATAAAAATTAAAATTTCAAATAAACTACCAAAATATAAATTATTATGATAATATGAAAACGGTTACAAAATAGAGGTGATTTTTATAGTAACAATAAAAGAGGTAGCTAAATTAGCGGGTTGTTCTGTAGCAACGGTATCTAGAGTTATCAATAATAATGGATATGTAAAAGCTCAAACAAAAACACAAATTGAACGTGCGATTCATGAGCTTAACTATCAACCTAATGAAGCAGCACGTACATTATATAAACGCAAGTCAAAAATGATTGGTTTATTATTACCAGATATCAGTAATCCTTTTTTTACATTGATAGCGAGAGGTGTTGAAGATATAGCGCTTGCGCATGGTTTTCAAGTTTTAATTGGCAATAGTGACAACGATGTTGATAAGGCTAAAGATTATCTATCTACTTTCAATGCTTATAATTGTGTAGGCGTGATTTCTACAGCATTTGCTGATGATCAAATCGAAAAGTTATTAGTATCACAAGGTATTCATTATGTATTTGTAGATCGTGTTAAAGATGAAGGTAATGGTATTTCTATGAATCATTTTGAAGGTGGACAATTACAAGCTCGGCTTGTGTTAGAAGGTAAGCCAAAAAATATTTTGATTCTTCATTTAGATTTGAATATTGAGGCATTTAAATTGAGAATAGATGGCATTAAACAAGAATTGAACAATTATGATGTAAGTTATTACGATTGTTCAGCCGAGACTTTAAAAAATAAAAGTGCATTTATTTCATTAGTTAAAGATTTACATATTGATAGCATTATATGTAGCAATGATGTACTTGCAATTGAAACAATGGGACTTATTCAGCAATTTCAATTGAAAGTTCCTGAAGATATTCAAATTGTGGGTTATGACAATATACCTTTTTCTGCAATGACGTTTCCTCAAATTGCAACTATTGATCAGTCTGCGTATTTTTTAGGACAACAAGCGGTATCAATTTTATTGAAATTAAATAAAAACTGTGTAGTGAATCAACAAGATAATACGCTAAAGTTATCAACTAAACGCAGAGGCAGTATTAGATTTGAGTAATGATATGTAACGGGTTACATAAAATATGATTTAACGAAAGGGGAATTAAATGTATAAAACAGGTATTTTGAACAGTGAAATTTCTAAGGTATTAAGTGATTTAGGGCATACAGATACAATTATCATTGCTGATTGTGGATTACCAGTACCAGATGGTGTTAAAAAAATAGATTTAGCATTAACTTTTGGACACCCTTCATTTGAAGAAGTATTTAATTTAGTTAAAGCACATATGAAAATTGAACAGCTTACCATTGCAAATGAAATGATAAAACAAAATAGTGAGTTATATGTGAAATTATTAGCTGAAAATATTGATATGGTCACGGAATCCCATGAAAAATTAAAAATGTATAGTAAGGATGTTAAAGCAATTATAAGAACAGGTGAAGCGACACCTTACGCTAATGCAATTTTATCAAGCGGTGTTTTATTTTAAGGGGTGAAAAATATGATAACGATGAATCAAATTCATAAATCATTTGGTCAAAATGATGTCTTAAGAGGTGTTGATTTTGAAATCAATGATGCAGAAATACATGCGTTAATGGGTGAAAATGGTGCAGGTAAGAGCACGCTCATGAAAATATTAACAGGTGTATATAACGCTGATAGCGGTAATGTTTTAGAAAACGGTCAACCTATTCATTTTAAAAATACGATGGATGCTGAACAAAACGGTGTGTCATTTATACAGCAAGAATTAAATATTTGGCCAAATCTTACAGTGCTTGAAAATTTATTTTTAGGAAAAGAAGAAACAAAAGTTTTTGGCATTGTTGATAATAAAAAAATGAAACAACGTGCTTTGGCTATTTTCAAAAAATTAAATATTGATATCGATTTAAACCGCATGGCAGGTACTTTATCAGTCGGCATGCAACAGATGCTCGAAATCAGTAAAGCATTAATGGAAAAATCGAAAATCATTATCATGGATGAGCCTACTGCAGCTCTGACAAATAACGAAATAAATACGTTGTTTGAACAAATCAAAAATTTAAAAAAAGAAGGCGTTTCTTTTATATATATATCGCATAGAATGGAAGAAATTTTTGCAATCTCAGATCGTATTACAGTAATGAGGGATGGTCGTTCGATATTAACTAAAGAAACTCAAAATACGACGCATGCTGAGATAGTAAAATCTATGATTGGTAGAGATTTAGATAATCAATACCCTGTTAGACAATATCATCAAGGTGATGTTGTGCTTTCTGTTGAAAATTTGGATTCGGCTGAACATCATTTAAAACATATTCATTTTGATTTACATAAAGGTGAAATACTTGGTTTTAGTGGTTTGATGGGTGCCGGTCGTTCAGAAATTATGAGAGTACTTTTTGGCTTAGATAAAGGGAATAAATCGGTGAAACTTAACAATAAGCAATTACAAATTCAAAATCCTAACCAATCCATTTCACAAGGTCTGGCTTTTATCACTGAAAATAGAAAAGAAGAAGGTTTAGTTTTACAGGATTCAATTTTAGAAAACATTACATTACCTGCTTTGAAAAGTTTTTCAAGGTCTGGTTTTTTAACACAACATGCTATGGAACAATATTCAGAACAAATGGTTCAGCGTTTAAATATTAAAGGCAAAATAGGAGATACTTGTGGCAATTTATCAGGTGGTAATCAACAGAAAGTAGTTTTAGCTAAATGGATTGCGACTGCACCACACGTGTTAATACTAGATGAACCAACCCGAGGCATTGATGTAGGTGCTAAACGTGAGATATACCAATTGATGCATGAATTAACTGACCGAGGTATGTCTATTATTATGATTTCATCAGAACTACCAGAGATTATAGGTATGAGTGATAGAGTTGCGGTTGTACATGAAGGATCCATTGCAGGAACATTAGAGGGTTCAGCTATCACAGAAGAACGTATTATGACTTTAGCTACAGGAGGAAAATTAAATGAAACAGTCTAAATTATCATTTTCTTATTCGTATTTGGAAAAAATTATACCTTTTATTGGGTTAATACTATTAGTTGTTATTATTAGTATATTAAATAGTGCTTTTTTAGAACCTTCTAACTTATTTAATTTATTAAGACAAGTTTCTATTAATGGTTTGATTGCATTTGGCATGACTTTCGTAATATTGACTGGAGGCATTGATTTATCAGTAGGTTCAACGTTAGCGTTATCTAGTGCTTTTGTAGCGATTTTAATGGTTTCAGGTATGGATTCTATTGTAGCTTTATTCATGGGTTGTATATTTGGTGCGATTTTGGGAGCTGTGAACGGCTTACTCATCACGATAGGTAAAATGGCACCTTTCATTGCAACACTAGCTACAATGACTGTATTTAGGGGACTAACGCTTGTCATTACAGATGGAAATCCCATTACAAATTTAAATGGTAGTTATGCATTTCAATTATTTGGTAGGGGCTATTTTTTAGGTATTCCAGTACCAGCTGTCACAATGTTTATTACATTTATCATATTATATATTGTGCTACATAAAACCGTATTTGGTAGACAGACTTATGCTATGGGTGGTAATGAAAAAGCAGCATTTATTTCAGGAATTAAAGTTAATAAAATCAAAATAATGATTTATAGTTTAGCCGGCTTAATGTCAGCTATGGCAGGATCAATTTTAACTTCACGTTTAAATTCAGCACAACCAACAGCAGGGATGTCCTATGAATTGGATGCCATTGCAGCAGTTGTACTAGGAGGAACTTCTTTAACTGGTGGTAAAGGTCGTATTGTTGGAACATTAATTGGTGTGTTAATTATTGGTGTTTTGAACAATGGTTTGAATTTACTAGGTGTATCTTCATTTTACCAACAAGTGGTAAAAGGTGTCGTTATTATCATTGCAGTACTGATAGATAGAAAAAATAAATAATTGGAGGTGTTGATATTGAAAAAACTTTTTATAACTACAATAGCTATTTTATTATTTTTAACAGGTTGTTCTCTAGAATCACCTATAGAAAAAAATGATAATGGTAAAGTAGATAAGAAAAAATCTGATGTTGTTATTGGTGTGAGTATTTCTACCTTAAATAACCCTTTCTTTGTGAAAATTAAAGATGGCATTGAGAAAGAGGCAAGGAAACAAGGTGTCAAAGTTAAGTTTGCAGATGCCCAAGATGATGCAGCGAAACAAGCTAATGATATTGATGATTTAATACAACAAAAAGTGGATTACTTGATTGTAAATCCAACAGATTCTGATGCGATATCAGGTAGTATCCAAATCGCGAATGATGAGGCAATACCAGTTATTACATTAGACCGAGATGTAGCTAAAGGGGATGTTGCATCATTTATTGCTTCCGATAATATCAAAGGCGGTGAAATGGGTGGCGAACTCATTGTCGATGAATTAGGTGAAGATGCGAAAGTAGCGGAACTTGAGGGCGTTCCTGGTGCCAGTGCTACACGTGAACGTGGTAAAGGTTTCCATAACGTCGCAGATAAATCACTTGATGTAGTTTCCAAACAAAGCGCTAAGTTTAATAGAACAGAAGGTTTAAATGTAACACAAAATATTATTCAAGCTCATCCTGATATCAAAGCTATTTTTGCTCAAAATGATGAAATGGCTTTAGGGGCAGTAGAAGCGATAGGAAATAAGGATATTAAAGTCGTTGGTTTTGATGGTAATGAAGATGCGATAAAATCTGTTGAAAAGGGTAAGTTGTTTGCTACAGTTGCGCAACAACCTAATTTGATGGGAGAAGAAAGTATTAAAACAATAATGAATTTATATAATGGTAAAAAGGTTGAGAAAAAGAATAAAATACCTTTAGAAATGAAACGACAATAAGTTATTTTGAAGTTTGAGTAATAAATAAAAACCGGATGCAAAAGGCACCGGTTTTTTTATGTGCTTACTTATATTTTTGACGTTCTTGCTGTTCTTGAGCATATCGTTCAGGGTTTTTCTTATAAAAATTTTGATGTTCTGCTTCAGCTTCATAAAATGTAGAAGCGGGTAATATTTTTGTAGCAATAGCTTTTTCTTTATCTATACTTTGTTTTAATTGTTCTACATAATCTTCAGCTACCGCTTTTTGGTCTTCATTTGTATAAAAAATTGCTGTTTTATATTGTGACCCTCTATCTTGGAATTGTCCACCTTCATCAGTTGGATCTATTACAGAAAAGAATATTTCTAATAATTTATTGTAGGAAAATAGAGCGACATCATACTCTATTTCAACTGTTTCGTAATGCCCGGTGTCACCCGTTTTAACTTCTTCATACGACGGATTATCTGTATGACCTCCCATGTAACCAGAAGTCACTTTCTCAATACCTTCAAATGTGTCGAAAGGCTTGACCATACACCAAAAGCAACCTCCAGCGAAGTATGCCTTGTTTATATTCATGTTTAACATCCTTTCCATATTAGACCTTAGTACCATATATTAAGATATCACTTGATTTTTATTCAGTTTTTATATAACTTTAATATATGTTAATTATAGTACATAGCAGTGCAATTTTGAAGATATAAGGTTGATTACATATGAATGAACACAAACACAGTAGTAAAGAAAGTGCAAACACAGAAGAACAACCGACGATGCGTAGGACAAAAAAGAAGAAATTAAAAAAATTTCCGATTGTAATTTTAATCATTGTAATTATTTTAGCCATTATTGTTGGTTATTCTGTTCATGGTTATAAATCAGGTATTGAATACGCAAAAGATCATGGCAAAACGCTCAAGCAACATAAATTTAATGGTGCTAAAAAAAATGATGGAAAAATTACGATTATGGTCTTAGGTGCAGATAAAGAGCAAGGTGGTATTTCTAGAACCGACTCGATTATGATTGCACAATATGATTATATTCATAAAAAGATGAAGATGATGTCTGTAATGCGAGATATTTATGCAGATATACCAGGCAATGGGCAACATAAAATTAATTCAGCTTATTCTATCGGTGGACCTGAATTATTACGACAAACATTAAAGAAAAATTTAGGTATAGACCCTGAGTATTATGCAATACTTGATTTTACCGGTTTTGAAAAAATGATTGATGAATTGGAACCTAACGGTGTACCGATTGATGTTGAAAAAGATATGTCTAAAAATATAGGTGTATCGCTTAAAAAAGGTCATCATCGATTAAATGGTAAAGAATTATTAGGTTATGCTAGATTCAGACATGATGAAGAAGGCGATTTCGGGCGTGTAAGACGTCAGCAACAAGTCATGCAATCACTTAAACAAGAATTGGCTAGTTTAGACACGCTACCTAAATTACCTAGAGTTGCAGGTATTTTAAGAGGTTATTTAAATACGAATATGCCAGATTCTGCGCTCATCCAAACTGGTTTGAATTTTGGAATACGTGGTGATAAAAAAGTAGAGTCTATCACTTTACCTGTATCAAACACTTATCAAGATATTCAGTCACCAATGGATGGCAGCGCACTAGAAATCGATAAAGCCAAAAATAAAGAAGAAGTACAGAAATTTTTAAATGAATGATGATTAAAAGCATTCATTTAAACGTGAATGAAATATAAATCTCATACTTAAAAAGGCTAATCCGTTTTCAAAAGGATTAGCCTTTTTTTTATTTGAAAACTTGCGATTTTGACCGTGCATGCTTGCCTGGGGATATGGCTCGAGCCTGTAGTCTCTCGCTCATATCATTTCCCCGGGCGTCCGCACGATGCAAAATCGCTATAAGTGATGTGTTTTAATACAATAGAAAAAAGTTTCGTATTATTTAACTTATACAACTAATAGAAAGTCATATTTTTAATTAACCAAAAGATATAACTTAATATGAAAACACATGATGGATTGGTCCTATTCATATTTAAAATCTTACGATTTTGACTGTGCATGCTTGCCTGGGGATATGCCTCGAGCCTGTAGTTTCTCGCTCATATCATTTTCCCGGGCGTCCGCACGATGCAAAATCTCTATAAGTGATGTTGTTGAAAATAATTTTATATACCTATACGTATCATTCGTTTTTTTGGTCATATCATTGATAAATGAATAAACTTTTGAAAAGTAAAAAACATCAATCCCTAATATGTTTAGAATAGAAATTGATGCTTATGTTCTAGTTTTTTGATATGTAATTTATTGTTGATCTGATTTTCTAATTCCAGCGACACCATAATGAGAAGCTTTCATTTCTTCTATTACAACTTGTATAGCGTCTTTGTTAGCACCTGTTGTTTTCTCTACTGCATTAGTAACTTCTGTGACTAAATTTTTTAGTTGTTCATCAGAACGACCTTCTAATAGTTTTACATTTACTATTGGCATTTAAATTCCTCCTAAAGCTATTTTTATATATTATAGCATGAAAATTCACAAAATTATAAAAAATATAAATAAGAACATTTGTTCTCTTTTATATTGAAATAGAACGTATGTTCTTTTATAATGTAAGTGATTAAGGGAGGAATGTTATATGTATGAATTTTATGATTACAATCTGTTAGAGGAAAGAGATATATTGTGTATCGACCAAAAAAGTTTTTTTGCAAGTGTTTCTTGCATACAAAAAGGATTAGATCCAATGAAAGAAAAGTTAGCAGTTGTTGCGGATACTAAGAGACAGGGATCGGTTGTATTGGCTGCTACGGGGCCACTAAAAGCTATAGGTATTAAAACAGGGTCAAGATTATTCGAAATCCCTCATAGAAATGATATATATATTATCAATCCAAGCATGAGAAAATATTTGGAAGTTTCAGTAGCAATTTCTAAAATCGCTTTACGCTATGTTGCTCCAGAAGATTTACACCAATATAGTATTGATGAATTTTTTATGGATGTAACAAATAGTTATCACAGATTTAGTAGTACAATTCAATCTTTTTGTAAAAAATTGCAATATGAAATTCTAGAAGAGACAGGTATACATTGTTCGATAGGGATTGGATCAAATATGTTATTGAGTAAAGTTGCAATGGATGTAGAAGCAAAACATACTGATGATCTCATTGCTGAATGGAGATATCAAGATGTTTCGCACAAACTTTGGCCTATTTCACCATTGAGTAAATTTTGGGGGATTAGTAGAAAAACAGAAGCAAAAATGAATAAAAGAGGTATTTTTACTATAGGTGATTTAGCTCATTATCCATATCAATATTTAAAAAGGGATTTTGGTACTGTAGGTGTGGATTTACATTTGCATGCAAATGGTATTGATCAAAGTAGAATAAGAGACAAGTATAGTGTAGTTAATCCTTCAATTTGTAAGAGTCAAATATTGATGCGTGATTACCATTATGATGAAGCTAAAATAGTGATGCAGGAATTAATTGAGGACGTAGCGAGTCGTGTTAGAGCAAGAAATAAATTAGCTAAGACAATACACTTTTCATTTGGTTATAGTGACCAAGGAGGGGTGCAGAAACAATACACATTAGAAGATCCAACAAATTTAGATGGTACTATTTTTAAGGTGGTTGAATATTTAGCAGATAAATTATGTGATCCAACAATGTTGTACAGAACGGTGAGCATTTCACTCACGCAGTTTATAGATGAGCGAAATACACAATTGAATTTATTTATAGATGAATACGAAAGAAAAAGGAATGAAAAATTGGCCAAAACGATTGATGCGCTACATCAAAAATTTGGTAAAGGTATCGTATCTAAAGCAATCTCCTATACAGATGCAGGCACAAAACATGGGCGTTTAGGACTTATGGCAGGGCATAAAATGTAAAAATTAAAATGATAAACTGAACGTTTAATATAGTCATAAATCAATTTCATTAGCAATATATGGAACCGGGATAATTTTAAGTAAGTTTATACGGTGCAGCCCGTCTCTAAAGTAGCTGTTGAATTAAACTTAGTTAGCTTTTTAACAAATACAATTTAAATAACGTATCTATAACATAATAGATGATTTGTCTATGCTAGGTAAGTAAAAAATCTAACGTACATCTATTAAACGTATAAATATCATATTGGTATGGTAAGGAGGATATAATAGACTTTACATTACTACTATGAGTTATTTAAAAAAGTATGATGTCTAGATAGTAATAAAGCATAAATTGTATCTAGATGAGGTGTTGTTAATTTATACTTTCGAGCTTGTCGATATAGAAAACCTTGTATGCCATCGATTTCTAATGGTGTATTTGAAAGTACATCATAATACATGCTTGTTCCCATATCGTCTGGATAACCTTGATAAATTGTCATTATTTCTTCAATAACGTTATCAGAAAGATTGATACCAGAATGTTTAGCAATCATATAACCTTCATTTAATAACGATATGCATAATGATTTAATATGAGGTTGCTTGAGAATAGATGCAGGCTGTATTCCAAGCGCTGTAACTGTATTGATTGCTAAATTAACTAATAGTTTATACCAGATTTCCACTTCAATATTTTTATGTAACACAAGCGAAAGACCACTTGAAGCTAATATTTTTTTCAATGACACTGTGTTGTCATCTTGTTGTAAATGCAGTATTTCATCTCTAAAGTGAATCACATGTTGAGCGGTCTTTTGACCACTAATATAAGTTACAGCTTGATATATATTTGGAAAAGGAAGTTTTAAGTGTTGTCCATATCCATTTTGAGCTAGTATAACAATAGTAGTATCTTGTGATAAATGCTTGATTTGTTCATATAATCCCTCTAAGTGTGGAATTTTAACAGCGATGAATATAATATCTAATGGTTCAGTAATATCTGATGCTTTAACAACATTAAGTACTATATTTACGTTATTCGAAGCATCTTGATAGGTAATGTGCTCATTACGTTGACCAATTAAATAGACTTTATGTTCTGTTGTTAAAAGTTGAACTGTGATGCAGCTACCAACAGCACCAGGACCAATAACACCTATCTTTTTCATTTATAGTTGACCTCCGTTTATTTAGAAAATAAAATTATAATAGATATGTTTATGATAGTAATCAATAATGAAGTGTTAATCAACTAAAAATGTAAAATTATTTTTTTGAACAGGAGCATAAATCAAATGATAAAAACTATGATGAATGGAAAAATACACCGTGCACGTGTAACAGAAGCTAACCTTAATTATGTTGGTAGTATCACGATAGATCGTAATATTTTAGATGCAGTAGATATATTACCTAATGAGAAAGTTGCAATTGTTAATAATAACAATGGAGAAAGATTAGAAACCTATGTGATTGAAGGAGAACGTAATAGTGGAAAGATATGCCTGAATGGTGCAGCTGCTAGGCTTGTTCAAGTAAATGATATTATTATTATTATGTCTTATGTACAAGTTACTGCAGAAGAAGCATTAAATCACAATCCAAAAGTC
Organism: Staphylococcus sp. GDY8P45P; assembly: GCF_017892745.1. NCBI lineage: Bacteria > Bacillati > Bacillota > Bacilli > Caryophanales > Staphylococcaceae > Staphylococcus > Staphylococcus sp. GDY8P45P. The sequence goes on from NZ_JAESLS010000006.1 coordinate 187,705, forward strand.
GCGCTTATGAATGAAAAAAATGAAATTATAGAGATGATACAAGAAGAAGAAGGAAAATTGCTAAATTAGTTATGTAAAACAACATTTGAAATATAAACAGTCTCATCCAAACTATACCGAGATACGAGAATGAAACGATATGAGCCTAACGTAGCTTTCTAACAAAAGAAAACTGCGCTAGGCTCATATTTATATTTGATAATAAATTGAAAATGCTTTTAAATTTAGCGTTGTAAAAAACAACAACCATTACCACAGAAATGAGTGGTTGGCTTAAATATGTACTTTACGATTTATGCAAACAAAAAATAAATAAAACAATAACAATTAAGTAATTAACCTTTTTAAAAAGATAAAATCTATTCAATATAAGTATCAAAATCACTTAATGCTTCAGCGCCTTTTTTACGGTCTTCTGGATTTTTGAAGCTAATACGTAACGCACCATAAATATCTTCACGGACTTCTAATATTCTTAAGTTGCTTATAGAAATATTATGTAAACTAAGGATATGTGTTACTTGGCTAATCATACCCGGTTTATCCGGAATATCTACATAAAGATCATACTCTATAGATAGTGCACCTTGTGATTTAAGGGGGAGTTCATCTCTATATACTTTTGCATCATTATAAAAATTATATAACGCGTCCGGTTTGTTTTCTTCAACGAGCGTAATGACATCTTCCATTTGTGATTTCCATTCTTTTAATATATCAACAATAGTATTTTTATTTTCAATAGTAATATCACGCCACATAATTGGACTGCCACTTGCAATTCTTGTAATGTCTCTAAAACCTCCAGCAGCAAGTGTTTTAACTAATGAAGAGTGAGATGCGTGGTTTGCATTTAAATGAACGAGACTCGACGCAATGATATGAGGGACATGACTAACGATTCCTGTCACAAAATCATGTTCTTTTGGATTAGTAGCAATAAATTTTGCATTTGTTGTACTAAGTAATGAACGTATTTCATCAAAAGCTTTATCATTTGCAGGTTCGTCGTGAACCAAAACATAAAAAGCATTTTCAAATAAATGTTTCTTTGCATTGAGTACGCCAGATTTATGACTACCTGCCATCGGATGACCACCAATTAGGTGAATATTGTGATTTAAAAGGTATTGTTCATATTGCAAAATCGTTAATTTAGTACTGCCAGTATCGGTAACAATGACGTCAGACTTTGTTTGATAGTTTGGTAGTTCTTGTAAGTATTTGATTGTTTGTTGCACAGGTGTGGCATAAATAATAATATCTGCATTTTCCACACAGGCTTTATAATCAGTAGATTGATAATCAATAATTCCAATAGATAAAGCTTTTTCTAATTGGGAGCAATCTGCATCATATGCAGTGATTTCAATGTCATTATGATAATATCTTAAATTACTTGCCAGACTACCACCAATTAAGCCTAAACCTACGAAAAGTATTTGTTTCATTTTGCTGACCACCTCTATCAAAATTTTCAGAATAGTAACATTGTATAGTAGGAGTAGTTAATTCGCAATACATGTTTTATTTTCTATTTCATAAGCAGAACTCATTTATAAGGCCACTGGTTTAACAGTTTTTGATTCTAAACAATTTAGCTTACACAATTTCAATATAATTAAAACACTAAGTCACCAGATTACTTTAAATAAGTAGAAGAATTTAAATTAAAAATAAGAGTTGACAAAAATGAATGATGCTTGTATTATTCTAGTTAATTCATTTTGCAACGACAGTTGCCGTTTGAAAGGTAAAGTAACGTATGTGATTTGTAGCAAGTAGAAAGCTAATGGTAGATGGAAATTAGCACAACATATATTGTGAATTGGGCTTTTAAACGTAAGCATAATATAATAATTTTTAAAGTGAACAATGAAATTGTTAACTAAGGTGGCACCACGGTAACGCGTCCTTACAGCATGCGTTAGTGTGGTGTTTTTTATATAAAAAACAAAATGTAGTAAGTTGTGAATGGTAGCAAGCAGAAAGTTAGTGGTAGATGAAAACTAACACCTACACATACTGAAATTGGGTTTTGTTGGATTAAAATTGCATAATTAAATGAGTGAGTAGGTGAGATTGATATTATCTACTAATTTAGGTGGTACCGCGCATCAGCGTCCTTAATTAATATTTAAGGATGCTGATTTTTTTTATAAGGAGGAGTAAAAATGAAGGTGCAATATCAAAAGATAAATGCTGAAGTAACACCAGAAGCATTGGCAAGATTAAAAAAACAAAAAATAGTGTTGGAAAGTACAGAACAATCTAAAGTGAAAGGGCGTTATTCAATTGTAATATTTGATGTATATGGCTCAGTGACTTTAGATAATGAAAATATGGCCATTCAATACAATGACAAGCAAACAGAGATAGAAAACGAAGCACCATATGACAAACTGAAAGCTTTTATAGATCAATATAAAGTAGAAATAGAAGACGAAGATTTAGCACAATTACCATTTATCTCAGGCTTTGTTGGATCATGCAGTTTTGATTTGGTAAGACATGAATTTCCTGTATTAAAGCAAATCGGTTTAGCTGACCACAAACAACACGATGCTAAATTTCACATGGTAGAAGATGTATACGTATTTGACCATTACAAAGAGCATCTATACGTTATATCCACAAACTTGTTTTCCAATGAAAATGAAGAACAATTAGCATTACGTGTCAAACGTCATGTTGATGAGTTGCAAAATATAAATATATATCCTTCGCCTATAAAAAATGACATAAAAGACAAAGCAATTGAATCAAACATTACACCAGATCAATTTAAAAAAACTGTTAGTGAAATGAAATCATTGATACAACAAGGAGATATGTTTCAAGTTGTACCCTCAATTATATATAAGTATAAACATAATTTTGGAATGAATTTACAACAATTATCGTATCAGCTTTATCAGAATTTAAAGAGACAAAACCCAAGTCCTTACATGTATTATTTGAATTTTGATGAACCGATTATTGTAGGTAGTTCGCCTGAAAGTTTTGTCAAAGTGAAAGGGCAAACTGTAGTCACAAATCCTATAGCTGGAACAATTAAACGAGGCACGACTGACAAAGAAGATCTTGAAAATGAAAAACAACTAATCAACGATGAAAAAGAGATAAGCGAACATAGCATGCTTGTTGATTTAGGTAGAAATGATATTCATAGAGTGAGTGAAATTGCTAGTTCTAAAATTGAAAAGTTAATGTCAATTGAACGCTATGAACATGTTATGCATATCGTTAGTGAGGTAACAGGAAAACTGAAATCAAATTATTCGCCAATGACTGTAATTGCAAGTTTATTACCTACAGGTACCGTGTCAGGAGCACCTAAATTAAGAGCAATACAAAGAATTTATGAAGCCCAACCTCAAAAACGAGGTGTATACAGTGGAGGAATAGGATATATCAACTGTAATCATGACCTAGATTTTGCTTTAGCGATTCGTACAATGATGATTGATGATACATACATCAATGTAGAAGCAGGATGTGGTGTCGTTTATGATTCAATACCTGAAAAAGAATTAGAAGAAACAAAATTAAAAGCCAAAAGTTTATTGGAGGTATCACCATGATTTTAGTAGTGGATAATTACGATTCTTTTACGTATAACTTAGTCAATATTGTAGGAAAGACTTCTGATGTAATTATTAAGTATCCAGATGATCCTGAAATATTTGATTTAAAAATAGATGGCTTGATTATATCGCCAGGACCTGGACATCCATTAGATACTAGCTATTTAGTCAATATTATTGAACATTATAAACATAAACCTATATTAGGTGTATGTCTGGGCTCACAAGCGTTGACATGTTACCACGGTGGTGATGTTATCCAAGGTGAAAAAATATGTCACGGTAAAAAAGATACGATGCAGATTGTAAGAGAATCCAAACTATACCGAAATATTACAGAATATTCTGAAATAATGCGCTATCATTCATTAATTAGTGACCCAAAAACGTTACCCGATACATTAAAAGTAACTGCTCAAACAAAAGATAGTATTCAATCATTTGAGCATATTAATGACTTACATTTTGGCATACAATATCACCCCGAATCTTTTGCTACGGAATACGGTGAAGCAATCATAAGTAACTTTTTAAATATAGTAGAGGAGGTCAATTATGTTGAGTCTACAAAATCATATAAAACAGTATAAGCCACTTAATCAAACACAAATGAACGAATTTATAGAATTGTTAATCACAGATCAACTAGAAGATGATATAAAACGAGAACTGTTAGAAGCCTTTTCGGAAAGAGAACCTAGTCAAGCGGAATTAACATATATTTCAAAAAGCTTAATAGGGTCTATGTACCCTACACAACCAACTTTTCCTAATAGTATGTGTGTTTGTGGTACTGGCGGAGATAAATCTAATAGTTTTAATATTTCAACAACAGTTTCTTTTGTATTGGCAAGTGCAGGTGTACCAGTTATTAAACATGGTAATAGAAGCGTTACATCAGCATCAGGGAGTACCGATTTATTAAATGCAATGCGTATTCCGACACGAAGTGTTGAGGAAACATCAACACATTTAAAAAAACAAGGGCTTGTTTTTTTAAATGCGACTGAAACGTATCCAATTATGAAGCATATTCAACCGTTAAGAAAAGCCATTAGTAATCCAACTATTTTTAATGTTACTGGACCATTAATTAATCCATTCAAATTAGATTATCAAGTTATGGGTGTCTATGAACCGTCTCAATTAAATAAAATTGCGCAAACATTAGCAGATTTAGGTAGAAAAAGAGCAATCGTCTTACATGGTGCAAATGGTATGGACGAAGCTACATTATCTGGAAATAACACACTATATGAAGTGACGGAAGACAAACATATTAAATCTTATTCTATAAATGCAACAGATTTAGGGTTAGATTATGCACCAAATACGGATTTAAAAGGTGGCACACCTCAGGAAAATTTAGAAATTACAAAACAAATATTAAATGGTAAAGATCAAAGTGCTAAAAGAGATGTGGTGTTATTGAATGCAGGTATTGCCTTATATGTTGCTGAAAAAGCAGCCACTATTCAAGAAGGTGTTCATAAAGCAAAAATATTAATTGAAAATGGAGATGCACTCAAACAATATAACAAAATGGGAGGTAAAACGTATGACTATATTGGATGAAATAGTAGCATATAAAAAGGAATTATTGAAGGATGGCTATTATACAAAAAAATTATCAGACCTTGATGAGGTAGACATTACGCATAAACAAACGTTTGAGTCACAGTTAGCACAAGCTGATCAATTATCGGTTATCGCTGAGATTAAATCGAAAAGTCCGACATTATCTGAACTTCCAGGGAGAGATTTGAAACAACAAGTTAAGGCGTATGAAGCATATGGTGCTAACGCAGTTTCAATCTTAACAGATGAACATTATTTTGGAGGGAGTTACGAACGATTACAAACTTTGACACAAGTAACTGATTTACCAGTATTGTGTAAAGATTTTGTAGTTGATCCTATTCAAATTGATGTTGCTAAAAAGGCAGGTGCATCTATTATTTTACTTATTGTAAATGTATTGACTGATCAACAGTTAAAAGCCTTATATGATTATGCGATATCAAAAAATTTAGAAGTATTAGTAGAAGTTCATGATAAAGAAGAATTGGAACGTGCTTACAAGTTAGATCCCAAAATTATTGGTGTAAACAATAGAGATTTAAAACGATTTGTAACAGATGTTTTGCATACAAATGAAATATTAGAAAATAAAAAAGCAGGTTATTATTATATTTCTGAAAGTGGTATTCGCAACAAACAAGACGTTGCAAGTATTATAAATGCAGGTATTGATGGTTTACTTATCGGCGAATCATTAATGAAATGTGATGATTTAAGTCAGTTTTTACCAAGTCTAAAGTTAGATAAGGTGAAGGTATGAAATTGAAATTTTGTGGTTTTAAAACAATTGAAGATGTATATAAAGCAAAAGATTTAGATATTGATGCAATTGGTTTTATTCATTACCCCAAAAGTAAACGTTATGTGGATATCGATAAGATAGAAACATTTGCTAACATAATACCAGAAGATAAAGACAAAGTAGTAATTGTAGTAAATCCAGATTATCAAACGATCAGTAATCTCATAGATAATACAAATATAACTACCATCCAATTACACGGGTTGGAAAATTTGGAAATTATTCATTTTATACGTCAAAAAAAAGACAATATAAAGATTATTAAAGCATTGCCTGCAAAAAACACAAATACATTAGCGAAGCATATTCAATATTATAAAGGTTTTGTAGATCAATTTATTATTGATACACCATCAATTTCTTACGGTGGTACTGGCCAATCCTATGATTGGGAAATCTTAAAAGATATAAAAGATGTGGATTTTTTAATAGCTGGCGGTATGAATTATAAAAATATTCAAAGTGTAAGTAAACTTAATTTAAATCACAATGGTTATGATATTGCAAGTGGTATCGAAACAAATGGTGTAAAAGATAGCGAAAAAATGCAAGCAATCATAGAACTTGTAAAAGGAGTTAATTAAATATGGTTAAAAACATACAGACAGAAGCAGATGAATTTGGATTTTTTGGCAATTTTGGTGGGCAATATGTCCCAGAAACATTAATGCCAGCAATTCAAGAACTTAAACAAGCTTATGAAAAAGCTAAACTAGATCCTAAGTTTCAAAATGAATTGAATAACTATTTAAAAGATTATGTAGGAAGAGAGACACCATTAACATATGCGGCATCATATACAGAAGCGCTAGGCGGGGCAAAAATATATTTAAAAAGAGAAGATTTGAATCATACTGGTGCCCACAAAATTAATAATGCACTAGGTCAAGCACTTTTAGCTAAAAGAATGGGCAAAAATAAATTAGTTGCAGAAACTGGTGCAGGACAACATGGAGTTGCTAGCGCGACAGCAGCAGCCTTATTTGATATGGAACTCGTGGTGTTTATGGGTGAAGAAGATATCAAACGACAAGAATTGAATGTATTTAGAATGGAATTACTTGGTGCAAAAGTTGAACCCGTGACTGAAGGACAAGGAACGTTATCTGATGCAGTTAATAAGGCGTTACAATATTGGGTAAGTCATGTAGACGATACACATTATTTATTAGGTTCTGCATTAGGACCAGATCCATTCCCGACAATAGTGAGAGATTTCCAAAAAGTTATAGGTACTGAAATCAAAGATCAAATCAAAGAGAAGGAAGGGCGTTTACCAGATGCGATAATTGCATGTGTAGGCGGAGGATCAAATGCTATTGGTACATTTTATCCATTTATTCAAGATGATGTTGCACTTTATGGTGTTGAAGCAGCAGGAGAGGGCATTGATAGTGACAAACATGCACTCGCAATAAATAAAGGTCATGAAGGTATTTTACATGGTACAAAAATGTATTTAATACAAGATGAAAATGGACAGATAGAATTAGCACATTCAATCTCAGCTGGGTTAGATTATCCAGGTGTAGGACCTGAGCATTCATATTATCATGATATTGGAAGAGTTAAATATGCAACTGCTAGTGATAGACAAGCCATGGATGCATTGGTGAAATTTACCCAGGCAGAAGGTATTATACCTGCGATAGAAAGTGCGCATGCATTAAGTTTTGTTGAAGAGCTAGCACCATCTATGGATAAAGACCAAATCATTGTTGTAACTGTGTCAGGACGTGGTGATAAAGATATGGAAACGATTAGAAACTACATGAGACAAGGTGGCGAAAGTAATGCATAAATTATTTATTCCCTATATCATGGGGAACAAAAATTTTATTGAAAATATGAAAATATTAAGTGAATCAGGCGCGGATATTATTGAAGTAGGCGTTCCATTTTCAGATCCAGTAGCTGATGGGCCAGTGATTATGGAAGCTGGAAATAAAGCCATACAACAAGGCGTGAACATCGCATATATTTTTGATGAACTGACTGCACATCGTGATTCTATAAACAGTCAATATGTACTTATGACGTATATCAATATAATTAATCATTATGGAGAAGATGCATTTTTTGATGCATGTGAGAAAGCTGGTGTATATGGATTAATTATACCTGATTTGCCACATGAACTTGTCCAACAATTAAAAGATAGACATCCTCATCGCAAAGTTAATATTATTTCATTAATTGCTATGACAACATCTGATGAACGCATCAATCAAATTTCTGAAAATGCGGAAGGGTTTATCTATACAGTTACAATGAATGCAACAACTGGAGAAAATGGAAAGTTTCATCCAGAACTAAAACGAAAAATTGAAAAAATTAAAAACAAAGCAAATGTACCTGTAGTAGCCGGTTTTGGTATTCGTACTAAAACGCATTTTAGTGACATTAGCGAAGTAGCTGATGGTATAGTCATCGGTAGTGAAATTGTTAAACGGTTTGAACAAGACCAAAAAGAATCGACAATCGCGTATCTAAATTCAATTAGAACAACCCTAGATGATGTACAAATTAATAAATGATGTGTAATGTTTATTTTAGATGGGTATTATTTGAAATAGATAGTCAAAATTGAAACATCGAAATGAATTTGACGTGATTTCAAGTAGATAATAACCTAAATAAATGAAGAGGTGACAATCGTGAATAAAAAAGTTTTATTCGTTATAACAAGTAGAGCACAATATGAAGATGGTACACCAACTGGATTATGGTTGGAAGAGGCAAGTGAACCTTATCATATTTTAACAGAATCAGGTATCGACGTAGATATCGTTTCAATAGAAGGTGGAGAAATACCTTTAGATCCAAATTCAACTCAAAATGACGAATTAACGAAATATGCACAATTTGTAGAAAAAATTAATGATGTGCCTAGTATAGATAACATTAATGTTTCAGATTATGATGCAGTTTACCTACCAGGTGGTCATGGTACAGTATTTGATTTTGCTCATAATCAAAAATTAGCTAATATCTTGTCTGATTTTAAACATGAAGGCAAATTTATAAGTTCTGTATGTCATGGACCAAGTGCATTTGTCGGTGCAAAAGATAAAAATGGTAAATATCTCGTAGAAGGTGTTACTTTAACATCATTTACAGATGATGAAGAACGTACGATGGGACTAGAGAATAAAGTACCATTCTTAACACAAACAGAATTAGAGCAACAGGGCGCTAAATTCGTTACCAAAGATAATTTTACGGAACATGTTGAAACAGATAGTCAATTCATCACTGGTCAAAATCCTCAATCAAGTGTAGCAATCGGTGAAGCATTAAAAGATGCCTTAAAATAGTGGGGTTTTTAAAATAAGTTATATTGGGTAACATGAACTACTAACAAGTAAAAAACTTGTTAGTAGTTTTTATATTTACATAATTAAATTAAGATTTGTGTTTAAATAGTTATTCTTTGTTAGAATAAAAGTAATGCTATAATAAAACAATACATAAATTATAAGTGAATTGTAGCATTTAGTAATTCTAACTAGGGTATCGATTTAGTTTTATAATTGAATATTGTATAATAATTAAGATTAAAGTTTAAACTCGAAATAAAGTACTATAGACAAATAGGAGTATATAAAATGAAATTTACGAATTTAACTGCAAAAGAGTTTGGTGCATTTGTTGATCACATGCCCAACAGTCATTTCACACAGATGGTAGGGAATTATGAGTTAAAAATTGCAGAAGGCACAGAAACACATTTAGTAGGCGTTAAAAATAATGAAAATGAAGTTATAGCAGCATGTTTATTAACGGCTGTACCAGTTATGAAAATATTTAAATATTTTTATACAAATCGTGGACCAGTGATTGATTTCGAAAATAAAGAACTCGTCCATTATTTTTTCAATGAATTAGCTAAATATGTAAAAAAACATAATGCATTATATTTAAGAGTAGATCCATACTTAGCATATCAATATCGAAATCACGATGGAGATGTATTAGAAAATGCAGGTCATGATTGGATCTTCGATAAAATGAAACAACTTGGTTATAAACATCAAGGGTTTTTAACTGGTTTTGATCCAATTATTCAAATAAGATTCCATTCTGTATTAGACTTAAAAGATAAGACAGCAAAAGATGTACTAAATGATATGGATAGTTTACGTAAACGTAATACGAAAAAAGTTCAAAAAAATGGCGTGAAGGTCAGATTCTTAGGCGAAGATGAATTACCTATTTTCCGTTCGTTTATGGAAGATACTTCAGAATCTAAAGATTTCGATGATAGAGAAGACAGTTTCTATTACAATAGGTTAAAGTATTATAAGAATCGTGTATTGGTGCCATTAGCTTATATGGATTTTGAAGCATATATCGATGAACTCAAGTCAGAGCGTGAAGTGTTAAGTAAAGATATCAACAAAGCGCTTAAAGATATAGAAAAACGTCCTGAAAATAAAAAAGCATATAATAAAAAAGAAAATTTAGAAAAACAACTTATTGCAAATCAGCAAAAAATTGATGAAGCTAAGTCATTACAAGAACAACACGGTAATGAATTACCAATTTCAGCAGCATTCTTTATTGTTAATCCGTACGAAGTAGTGTATTACGCTGGAGGAACATCTAACGAATTTAGACATTTTGCGGGAAGCTATGCAATACAATGGAAAATGATAAATTATGCAATCGATAATAATATTGATAGATATAACTTCTATGGCGTTAGTGGTGATTTTTCAGAAGATGCAGAAGATGCAGGTGTTGTTAAATTTAAAAAAGGCTTCAACGCTGATGTAGTTGAATATGTTGGTGATTTTATAAAACCAATAAATAAACCAATGTACAAAATTTATACAATGTTAAAGGGATTAAAAGATAAAAAGTAATACGTATTATATTTAGAAAGGAACTAGCTATAATGAAATTTACAGAGTTAACTGTCAAAGAATATGACAATTTTGTACAAAATCCAGCTTTAGAGAGTCATTACTTTCAAGTAAAGGAAAATATAGCTACTAGAGAAGAAGATGGTTTTCAAGTTGTTTTATTAGGCTTAAAAGATGATGATAATCAAGTTATCGCAGCTAGTCTTTTCTCTAAAATCCCAACTATGGGTAGCTATGTATATTATTCAAACCGTGGTCCAGTCATGGATTATAATGATTTAGGTTTAGTTGATTTCTATTTACGTGAATTAGATACTTACCTTCAAAAACAAAATTGTTTATATGTGAAAATGGATCCTTATTGGATATACCAAATTTATGATAAAGATATTAATCCAATGCCTGATTATCAAGAAAATGATGCGCTTGTTAATTTATTTAAATCACATGGATATACGCATCATGGTTTTACAACAGAATATGATACATCAAGTCAAGTTAGATGGATGGGTGTACTTAATTTAGATGGTAAATCACCAGCATCATTAAAAAAACAATTTGATAGCCAAAGAAAACGAAATATTAATAAAGCGATTAATTTTGGCGTGAAAGTAAGATTTTTAGAAAGAGATGAATTTGACATCTTTTTATCACTCTATCGTGAAACTGAAAAACGAGCTGGTTTTGTATCAAAAACGGATGAATATTTCTATAATTTCATAGATAATTATGGGGATAAAGCTTTAATTCCTCTAGCTTATATTGATTTAGATGAATATATTACGAATACGCAAGAAAGTATTAATGAAAAAGAAGCGCGTAGGGATCAAATGATGCAAAATGAAAATAAATCTGATAAGCAATTGAAAAAAATTGCTGAAATCGATAAACAAATTGAGCATGATAAAAAAGAATTATTACATGCGAGTGAATTAAGACAGACAGATGGCTCTATCTTGAATCTTGCAGCAGGCGTATATTTTGCTAATGCGTATGAAGTGAATTATTTCTCAGGTGGGTCATCTGAAAAATACAATCAATACATGGGACCTTATATGATGCATTGGTTTATGATTAATTATTGTTTTGATCATGGATATGGTCGTTACAATTTCTATGGCTTATCTGGTGACTTCACTGAAAATAGTGAAGACTATGGTGTTTATCGATTTAAACGAGGTTTCGGCGTACAAATCGAAGAATTAATTGGTGATTTTTATAAACCAATCAAAAAAACGAAGTATAAGTTATTCAATACGCTTAACAATATTAGAAAAAAAATTAAAAAATAAAAAGAAAGCATACTGGTATATAAGCCCTAAGCCAGTATGCTTTCTTATGTTCAAAAGAGGTTGAGATATAATGGATTCGCCCAACCTCATTTCACGTAGGACAGAATCTTTTTAATAAAATCAGATTTCTGTCCCACTCCCTTTGCGTGGATTATCATGCGATGTCAATTCTGGTTGTTTTCCACATTTTTAGTATATATCTCACTAATCAGAAGTGCAATATCATTTTATTATATAAACAGGATAGTAAATTAATAAATAATATTATTCAAAAATGTTAGGTTTAAGAAATATTTCTAATATATTAAGAATATCTTTTTGAAAACAATTAACGTAAAGCGTCTATGAGATAAGTTATTCCAATAATAAAGAAAACTGCACTCATAAATACAGCGATAACAACGGCAGCTATCAATGGATTAAACAATAAAATGACACCAAATATAATTTCTATTATGTTTAATATAATAGATACCATATGAAATCGTTTGTTTGCACCTTCTGCTGACGTAATCGTAAACATATTCAAAAGTGCATTAATAATAAACCATATGGCAAATAAATAAACAATAAATGTTGTACTTGTTACTACATTAAATAATATAAGTATACCAATAATGATGTTGATAATACCTAAGATAATAAGTAAACTCGAACCATTTTGCGTGGCTTGTTTCATAATACGCCTTACAAAAATTTCAATGAAGCCATTAATTATAAATAAAATACCAATTAACCAAGTAATGGCAAATAAATTTTCTTCAGGAAAACTAATGATAAAAACGCCTATAATCAAGAAGAAAACACCTATTAATAAACTGGACCATTTAATACCTGATTTTTGTTGCATGTTTTTCACTCCAATCTCAATAATATTTACCCAAAATGAAAGTATTCAACACTTTAGTAAATAATAATATTATTATGTTAACAAAAACGAATAACAAAGTAACCTGTTTTGTTTGATTTAATAAATATTTAGGTCCAATCTATAATATATAGGGTTTGAAAATTAAGTATTCGTTTTAGGAGTGTATGATCAGTGGGAATTTCGATTCAAAAATCAATTTATAAAAACTATTAAAAAATTTAGCAACTGAGCCGTTTAATGTAACATTTTGGGATGGTTCAACCGTACATTATAATGACGGAATTGCTAAATTTCATTTGACTTTCAATAGACCGTTAAATAAAAAACTGTTAAAAGCAAATCCGATGATTGCATTAGCAGAAGGCTATATGGATAAGAATATTGAAGTCAGTGGTGATTTAGAATTTATTATGGCGTCCATCTTTTCACAACAAAAAAGTTTTATTAATAAACCTAAGAAAAAATATGTACAATCTCGTAAAAAATATAAAAACAATAAAAAAATTGCTAAAGAAAATGCTTCATTTCATTATGATTTAGGTAACGATTTTTATCGCTTATGGTTAGATAAAACGATGAATTATTCTTGTGCATATTTTAAAACGAAAGAAGATTCGTTATATACAGCTCAAGTTAACAAGATTAACCATATATTAAAAAAGCTAAATTTACAGTCTGGACAAAGCTTATTAGATATTGGATCTGGATGGGGACATCTTATTATTGAAGCTGCAAAACAATACAATGTCCAAACATTAGGTATTACATTAAGTAAAGAACAATATATCAAAACAAAAGAACGTATTAAAGCTGAAGGTTTGATCGGTCAAGTGGATGTTAAGTTAATGGATTATAGAGAACTTATTAATGAAAAAAGAACGTTTGATCGTATTGTAAGTGTAGGCATGTTAGAACATGTTGGACATGATCATATTCCTATATTCATGGAAAATACACATAAGTTATTGAACGATGGCGGTGTGGCCTTATTGCATTGTATTACTGGACTTGTTGAAGTAGAAGGTAACGACTTTCTCACTAAATATATCTTTCCCGGAGGTGCAATTCCTTCTATAAGAGCGTTAGTTGACAATATGTCACAAAATAACATAAAAATTGTAGATGTAGAAAGTTTAAGAAGGCATTACACTTTAACTTTACGCAACTGGGCAGAGAATTTTGAAGCAAATCTAGATAAAGTACGAGAGCAATTTGATGAGAGGTTTATAAGAATGTGGCGTTTGTATTTAAATGCATGTGCGGCAAACTTTACATGTGGCGTTTCTGATTTGCACCAGTTTTTAATCACAAAAGGCGTCAATAATGAACTGCCAATGACAAGAGATTATTTATACAAAGATAATTAAAATAAAATTTTCGATCAATAGTATTGAGATTTTACTTTTATCTCAATACTATTGATTTTTTTATGTTATATAAGACAATCATTTAGTTAACGTTATTTATGTTATGTAAACCTATAATTATATATGCTTATTTTTAAACCATAGTTAAGTAAGGATTGTTATAAATGTTATCTGATAGTAATACTCTTATAATTAATAGAAACTATAATTACTTTTAAAAAAACATCTCATTTGAAACGCTGAGAAGTTGATTTCTGAACGTTGAACTTTGCTTTTGTGTATCTATGTAAACATGATTGCAAATGAGCCAAAAATTGATTTATGATAATGTTATTGTCAGTTAGATTACTGTAAATACACGTTGAGGATGGTTAAGAAAAAGGTAGAATACATATAGTGATGTTCACATGAATGCAATAAGATGTGATTATCAATTTTGTATTTGTATCTTAAGTTTTGGTTAAATTAATTAAGGATTTATCATACGATGAACTTTATACTTTTATAAATTAATAGATAAATCAGCATACATATATAAATTAACATTTTAGTTTACATAATATATATTATAGGAAGTTATGTGTGTTTCGATATAAGGGACCTATCATATAATCTTTATGCTATTTACGTTTGTTTTAATTTGTTTTCGTTAGCTTTTTTGAATAACCAATTTCATATCTTACTTGCAGTTTAAATTAGATTATTCGTTATCTACTTTAATAACTGAAATTATTAAGTCACTATGTATTCATTATATATAATTATTTGCATTGTATCTTAAATATGTAACGATACGTATTAGTCTATTAAGTATTTACTATAATCTATTAATCATTATATGAACTCTACAGCTTTATTCATTGATGCTGAAAATATAACTGATAACTTTACATAAAATATATGCCTTTATCAAATCGTAATTTTTTTGATTTAATAAAGGCATATCATTATTGTTTGTTTTTTACATAAACATCTATTGAGTCTTTAATGAATTGAGCAGTGCCTGTTCCAAATTTATCAATATTTACTTTGAATCGTTCGTCTTCGACATACATTTCACCTAAACACTCAAAAATATCTAATGTGTAATTAAAATTTAAGTTTGAATTTAAATAATCATACCATTTTTGTACGTTTGACTGGACCTCGACAGATTCTGGTGGCTGACTTTTTAAATTGGCGAAAGTTGAAAAGATATCATTCATTTCATTTGTTTTTAGAACTTTTTCTTTGTCTGACCATGAGTTAATATGCTGGTTAGCTTTTATAATAGTGCTATCACCCCACTTTTTACGTGCTTCTTCGTCATAGCTTTTAGATAAATTATCAAAATTAAAGCCTTCGAATTTTTCTTCATTGGTCATTGCTATTTCTCCTCTCATATGACGTAATGTTTGATCAATTGTTTGAATCATTTGATCGGTACGGTTTTGTCTTTCAATAAGTAATTGCTTGTGTATTTTTAATGCTTCTTGTCTATCGAAAGACGGGCTATCAATAATTGATTTTATTTTTTTAAGAGAAAAGTCGAGTTCTCTAAAAAATAAAATTTGCTGTAATTTATCTAGGTCTGTTTCTGAATATAGCCGATATCCTGACTTGGACAGTTTCGTTGGATTTAATAAATTAATTTCATCATAGTAATGTAACGTACGCACACTAATACCTACTAAATTGGCTATTTGTTTAACCGTCATTTGCATTTATCTTACCTCCTCATAAAATGACTATAATGCTTAACGGAACGTCAGGGTCAATAATAAATTTTGTATTATTGTTAGCAGTATAATAAAAATAAAAAGTCCCTGAGACAAAATGTGTCTGGGGACTTTCAATATTGGTAGATGAAACAATGAGCTTTGCATTTTTATTCCGATGTTACTTTTAACAATTATTTTTTTCTTTTAAATTCATGTGCTTCGTCTTCAGGCGAGATACCACGTTTTTTCATTTCTTTTAATGCCTTTTTTTCTCGACGTTTACGTCTGAAGTCACGCGTAAAGTACCAAATTAAAAAGCTCATGATTAAACTTAATACCGCCATAAATGCAGCAAAACCTAATAAAGGCTCGTAAGTAATATTTTCAAAATTAGGTATTAAGAATGCAGCAATAGCTAATATAACAAATGTTAAAATTGCAGCTGCAAACCATTTATTTAAAACAAGTGTACAGAATAATGTAACTACTATAACAGCTACTACTGTAATCCATAAAAAATTAGGTAAATCAAAAATAGTCATTTATAGCGCTCCTTATAAAAATCGGCATATTTGTCATTATAACAATAATACTAAATGAAATTATATATCATATCCATCTTGAGTAGTATAATAACATATTAAAATATTGCATTAATCACGTCAAATTAACATTCTTTATACAATTAGATAACTTGTTTTCTTACGCGGGTTTGGTCTATAAACGCACAATTGTATCTTACCAGGTAATTTCATGTATAATTAAACATGAAATTATTATACATGATTAGGAGTGATTAAATGGCAGATACTTTACCACTTAGAAATGAAGTTTCAGCTGAAACAACTTGGGATATTTCAGCTCTATTTTCATCAGATGAAGCATTTTATCAAACTTTAGATAACACCACAGCAGCTGCAAAAACATTTAATGAAAATTATGTTCATCAATTGGATAATCCTACTATTATTGAAAAAGCATTAGCTGTATATTCTGATATACTGGTCCAATTAGATAAAATGGCAAATTATGCAGAATTGAGATTAAGTGTTGATACGTCAAATGAACAAGCACAAACATTAAGTGCTAAATTTTCAAATACTTATGGAAAAATTGCGAGTGAACTATCATTTGTTGAATCAGAAATATTGGAACTTTCTGATGAGGTATTCAATCATTTTATTTCAACATCTAAATACCCACATTATTTAAAAAAATTAAAAGAAAGTAAACCGTATCAACTTAGTCCTGAAGTTGAAAAAACATTAGCAAGTTTATCATCAGTGTTTGAACGTCCTTTTGAACTATATGGTATAACGAAGATGTTAGATATAGATTTTGATTCGTTTGAATATAACGGTAAAACATATCCTTTAGATTATGCTACCTTTGAAAATGAATATGAAGATCATCCAGAAGAAGCATTTAGAAGGATTAGTTTCAAAAAATTTAGCGATGCATTAAATAAGTATCAACATACAACTGCTGCTACATATAATATGCAAGTACAACAAGAAAAAATTGAAGCAGATTTACGTGGTTATGATTCTGTAATTGATTACCTATTACAAGATCAAGAAATTACTCGAGATATGTTTGACCGTCAAATTGATGTTATTATGAGCAATTTAGCGCCTATTATGCAAAAATATGCGAAATTGATTAAACGTGTTCATGGCTTAGAAGTCATGCATTTTGAAGATTTAAAGATATCTATAGATCCTAATTACGAACCAGATATCTCTATTGAAGATTCTAAAAAATATATTTATGGCGCATTAAATGTATTAGGTAAAAATTATTTGAATATGGTTGAAACAGCTTATCAAGATAGATGGATAGATTTTGCTCAGAACAAAGGCAAAGATACTGGTGCGTATTGTGCAAGTCCATATGCTACACATTCGTATATATTTATTTCTTGGACTGGTAAAATGACTGAGACATTTGTTTTAGCACATGAGTTAGGACACGCTGGCCATTTTACGTTAGCACAAAGTTACCAAAATTATTTGGAATCAGAACCATCCATGTATTTTGTAGAGGCACCATCGACAATGAATGAGATGTTAATGGCGAATTATTTATTCGAAAATAGCAGCGATGCTCAATTTAAGCGTTGGGTTATAGGTTCTATCGTTTCTAGAACGTATTATCACAATATGGTAACGCATTTACTAGAAGCAGCGTATCAACGCGAAGTTTATAAAAAAGTTGATAATGGCGAATCGCTGACTGCGCCATTATTAAATCGAATTATGTTGGATGTCTACACTCAATTTTTTGGAGAAAGTGTTAAGTTTACTAAAGGTTCAGAGCTTACATGGATGAGACAACCACATTATTATATGGGATTATATTCGTATACGTATTCTGCTGGCTTAACAATAGGTACAGTTATGTCACAACGTATTCAGCAAGAAGGACAACCTGCTGTGAGTGATTGGTTAAAAACATTGCAAGCAGGTGGCAGTCAATCACCTACTGAATTAGCTCAATTGGCTGGTATTGATATTCGCACTGATCAACCATTAAAATCTACAATTGCATATATAGGTAAATTGGTAGATGAGCTGGAGCAGCTTACAGATGAAATTGAAGCAGACAATCATCAACACTAATAAATATAAATAAAGACATATCTTAAAAAAGCACGATGTCGATAAAATAAGCAAGCCCTGTTTTACAACTGGATGTAGCTTATCTCGACACCGTGCTTTTGTATTTTAGTCATATGATTCGTAACGTTCACCTGTGACAAAGTAAAAAATACTTTCTGCAACATTGCTGATGTGGTCACCGATGCGTTCCAAATGTCTGGCTGCTAGATGTGCTTGTCCTGCAACAAAAGGATCATTATCTATTAAATAAGTTGTATTAACAATATTTTTATATAAATCATCAATATCTTCGTCACGTTCAATAATTTCCTTAATCAAGGTAACATCGTCTCTTTTTACTGCATCATCTAAATCTTTTAACATTAATAATGCAAGTTTACCCATTGTGTTCAATCTTGTAAGCACGTATTCATCGGTGATTTTAGCGCGTAATCTAATTTCTGCAATATTTGCAGCATTATCACCAATTCTTTCAAAATCAGAAGCGATTTTTAATGCAGCCATCATCAACCTTAAATCAGTAGCGATGGGCTGTTGTTTAGTAATTAACATAATTACTTTTTCATTTATTTCTGTTTCTAAGGCATTGATGTCTTTATCGTTCGCAATTGTTTCCCGCGCATAATTTCTATCCTCTTCACTTAACGATTTTAATCCATATTCAATATTATAATATACGTGAAGGCCAAGTCGACGTAAATCTTTCATTAATGCGTCTAATTGGCCTTCATATTTCTCTCTAATAACCATATATTAACCGAAACGACCAGAGATATAATCTTCTGTTTGTTTATCAGATGGGTTAGAGAAGATTTTATCAGTGTCGTCGTATTCATTTACATAACCGTTAAGGAAAAATGCTGTTTTATCAGATACACGCGCAGCTTGTTGCATATTATGTGTAACGATAATGATCGAATATTTTTCTTTTAGTTCTTGTACGAGCTCTTCAACTTTTAACGTTGAAATTGGATCTAACGCAGATGTTGGTTCATCCATTAAAATAACATCTGGTTCAATTGCTAATGTACGTGCAATACAAACACGCTGTTGTTGGCCACCTGATAAGCTATATGCGTTTGTATCTAAGCGGTCTTTTAATTCATCCCATATTGCAGCGCCACGTAAAGATTTTTCTACAATTTCATCAAGAATCTTTTTGTTTTTAATACCATGTATTTTAGGTCCGTATGTGATATTATCATATATTGATTTTGGAAATGGGTTGGGTTGTTGGAACACCATTCCGACATTTGTTCTTAATTTTTCAACTGAATATTTTTCGTCGAAAATATTTTGATCACGGTAAATGATTTTACCTGCTGTTTTAACAGATGGTACAAGTTCCACCATTCTATTTAATGCTTTGATATAAGTAGATTTACCGCAACCTGATGGCCCTATAATAGCAGTGACATTATTTTCTAAGATATCTAGATTTATGTTTTTTAAAGCATGATTATCGCCGTACCATAAATCTAGATTTTTTGTAGAATAGACAATTTTTTTCTCACTATCAGGAATTTTATGTTCTTTGTTATCTGTGTTTCTATCAATGGATGCAATTGGTACTGAATTTTGATTCGTATGTTCCGCTATTTTTGTTTTTTCTTCTTTAATTGTATCTTTAGCCATAATTAAAACTCCTTTTACGGTTATTTTCAAACTATAAATTTATAATTTCTCCCCAAAATAACCGTTTAATTAAATTTGATTTTGAAATAACATTAATATTTTTTACTGTATTTGTTTCTCAAAAATATCGCAATTGCGTTCATTAGCAGTAAAATGACTAGCAAGACAATGATACCGGCAGACGCAACATTTTGGAATTCATCTTGTGGAAGTTTTGCCCAATTGTAAATCGACATAGGTAATGCTTGGAATTGGTCGAATACACTTGAAGGTAAACTTAATAAAACGGTCGGTATACCGATTAGTATGAGCGGTGCAGTTTCACCTAATGCACGTGATAATGCTAGAATGAAACCTGTTAGTATACCTGGAATAGCTGCTGGTAATACAACTCGACGTATTGTTTGCCATTTATTTCCACCTAAGCCATATGAAGCTTCTCTAACCGAATTTGGCACAGATCTGATAGCTTCCTGGCTTGCGACAATAATGACTGGTAAGATTAGTAACGACATGGTTAATGCTGCTGCAAGTACTGAGTTACTTAAAGCAAGTGCTTCTATCCCCATACCTCTTACAAAAATAGTGAGTCCAAGTAAACCAAAAACCACTGAAGGCACGCCGGCTAAGTTTGAAATACTGACTTTAATAAAACTTGTAAATGCATTATCTTTGGCATATTCCTCTAAATAAATTGCTGTACCTACACCTAATACAATTGAAATGGGTATGATTGTAATCATCAACCAAATTGTACCGATTAAACCACCTTTCACACCTGCCATTGAAGGTGTTGAGGACGAGAAATTACTGAAGAATGACGGTGTTAAATGTCCTGCACCTTTAATGAGTGTGTCTATGATTAGAGCTGCTAGAAAAAGTAAGGCTACTAAAGTACATGTAAAAAATGCCCATTTATTGAATTTATTTGTTGCTAATCTACTGGAAAGTTTTTTTTCAACTTTTTGTTGATTAACAAGCGCTTTAGTATTTGTCTCTCCCATATTAATACTCCTCTCTAAAGCGTTTCGTAATCCATTGTGAAATTAAATTCATCACAAGTGTGAATAAGAATAATGTGAAACCAACAGCATAGATACTGTAATAGATATCAGAGCCAAATGTCGCATCTCCTGTTGCCACTTGTACAATATATCCTGTCATAGTTTGGATTGACCCAGTTAAATCTAATGAGGAACTAGGTGTACTACCTGCAGCGAGTGATACGATCATCGTTTCTCCGATTGCACGAGAAATAGCTAATACGATAGACGCCATAATACCTGAAGTAGCGGCTGGTAATATTACTTTTGTTGCAACTTCAAATTTTGTTGCACCTAAACCAAGTGCACCTTCACGTATTTTGTTTGGCACTGATGACATAGCATCTTCACTCATACTTGAAATCAACGGAATAATCATAACGCCTACGACAATACCAGGACTAATTGAGTTAAAGCTGCCTAACTCAGGAAATATTGAACGAAGTACAGGGGTAACAAATGTTAAAGCGAAAAAGCCGAAAACAATTGTTGGTATCCCAGACAATATTTCTAATATAGGTTTTATTATTTTTCTCACTCTTGTAGAAGCATATTCACTTAAATATAAAGCAGCTCCTAAACCAAGAGGAACAGCAACGATTGTTGCAATAGCTGTAATTTTAAGCGTACCTAAAATTAATGCCCAAATACCATATTGTGGTTTTGATGAGAATGGATTCCATTCTTTAGAAAATAAAAACTCAGTTATTGGAACACGTGTAAAAAATGTAATGGTTTCTGTTAATAATGTAACGATAATCCCTACTGTTGCTAAGATTGAGCAAATTGCAATGATTCCCAGAATGATCGGTACAATTTTATCGCTAATGCCTTTTTTCTTGCCGTTATTTTTAGCAATCATTTCACTAACAGAAGTATTCTGATTAGCCATGTAAATACCCTTCTTTCGTATAGACTCCCAATATTTAAAATAAAGTTGGGACTGTTCTTCATCTAGCGTTTAGCAACATAGCGATTTTCACTATATTGTTAAACGCTAGATAAATTGAACTTGGAAGTAGATAGATAAATTTAATAATGCGTTTTGTCTACCTACTTCCTGAATCCCAACTTTAAAAATTGCTATTATGTTTATTTATCTTCTTTTTTGCTGTCTTTTTTGTCGCTATCTTTACCAATGATGTCTTTTAATTTACTTTGTTGTTCTGTGTAATCTTTTTCAGGTAAGGCAACAAATCCTGCTTCTTCAGCTGATTTTCCTTTATCCTTCATGACAAATTTCATGAAGTCTTGGAATCCTTCATTATCTTTTAATTTTTTCTCGTTAGTGTAGATATAAAGTGGTCTGCTTAATGCGTAAGAACCATCTTGGATTGTTTTCTTAGTTGGTTCTGTTAATTGACCATTTTCATCTTTGATTTTAACTTCTTTTAATTTGTCTTTATTTTGTTTATAGAAGTTATAACCAAAGTAACCGACACTGTCTTTGTTTTTCTCTACTGATTGGACTATTGTATTTGTGTCAGCATTTTTCTCTGCTTTGATATCTTTTTTGTCCATAATTTCTTCAGAGAAGAAATCGTAAGTACCGTGTGATTGGTCAGGAGAGAATGCTTTAATTTCTTTATCTGGCCATTTTGAATTAACGTCTTTCCATGTTTTTGCTTTGCCTGAGTAGATTTCTCTTAATTGCTCTTTCGTAAGTTCATCTACAAAGTCATTTTCTTTATTTACTGTAATTGTTACACCATCTTGTGCAACTTTAAATTCATCATATTTAATGCCTTTATCATCTAATTTTTTCTTTTCTTCATCTTTTATAGGTCTAGATGCATTTGAGAAATCAGTGCTGCCTGAAATGAATTTTTCAAATCCACCACCAGTTCCCGATGTACCATTTGATACAGTTACATCTGAATTATCTTTAGCAAATTTTTCATTTAATTTTTCAATGATTGGACCTACAGTAGATGAACCGTCACCTTTAACTTCTCCACTTCCTTTACCAGAATCGCTATTTCCGCCGCCACAAGCTCCTAATAAAAGTGAAGCACCGATTACAGTAGTACCAAATAATTGCCATTTTTTCATTGAAACATCCTCCTAATAAGTGAATAACCCAAAAGTTATATGTATTTCTTACAGTTCCTATACTACACACCTTTTATTAAATACAAATATAGTTAATGTAAATGTTTTGTTAAGTATTTATTGACCTTGTTTACAAAATTCACAATGGTAGGATCTATGGCTTAAACTTTTGAACAAACCTTGATATGACAACATTTGTGAAAAAATGAATATTACAAAAAGCGCATGATTTGTAATATAAAAACAAAAAAATCCTGTCCTACATGTTGATTTATGTAGTACAGGATAAAATTATAAATATTTAAACACTATTTTTTATAGAAAGAACTAGTCTTCAACTCTGCTCCAACCTTTATTAGTTAACGCGATTTTGCCAGTTTCAATTGTTATAATTTTGTTTTTATATAAATGACCAATCGCACGTTTAAATGCGCCTTTACTCATATTAAATACTTCTTTAATAGCTTCAGGATTTGATTTGTCCCAAAACGGCAATTCGCCATCATATTCTACAAGTAAATTAAATATATGTTGACCATCTTCGTCAAGTCTTTCATGTGCAAATGGTAAAAACGAACCGTTGAGTTCCCCTTTTTCATTATGCCCTATAATTCGAACTTCTAGCTTTTCACCTAAGCGAGGTTCCGATTTACGTTCAGACTCATGGACGAATATTTTATGACCATCTTTGGATAGCATGAAGCTTCCGATTCTTAAAACTCTGTATGGTCTTGCTTCGATAACTTTATTCTGTAATGTATCATCGTTTACTGGTGTGTACATTGAATCAACAATTGTTTCAGTTGCTAGACGAGCAAACATGTTGTTTTCGCTATCAATACGTAAAGTAACTAATAATTCATCACCTTGTATTGGCCATACATCTTTTACTTTTGGTAAATCAATCCACGGGATTAAAACTTCCCTTGGAAGACCTACATCAACGTGTGCACCATCTCGATCGGTTTTTAAAACTTTCACAAAATCATATTTGCTAGTTGTAATGTCTGGCATATTTTGTGTAGCAAACAATGCGCCAGATCTATTAGGATAAATGAAAAAGCTATATTCCTCGCCTATGATTAAATTATCTTCTTCATTAACTTCTGATTGATTGAGTTTAACTTCTTCTCCGTTTGGTCCTTGTAACTTGTAAGTAGATCCTTCTAATCCAACAACTTCAAGAAATTCAATGGAACCTACAATATTTTTCTCTTCTTGGGCCATACTGTTCTCCTTCGTACTTAAATTTATTCTTATCTATTATAACATGCCATAAAGAAACAAGCATCAACTCATTGTGAATGGTCGAAACTCCCTCTTAAGTGTGTTATAATTTGTCCGGTAGATTAACGTAAAGGAGCAAATGCATGTTACAAGTTACTGATGTGAGTTTACGATTTGGTGATCGTAAATTATTCGAAGATGTAAATATTAAATTTACAGAAGGAAATTGTTATGGTTTGATTGGAGCTAATGGTGCTGGAAAATCGACATTTTTAAAGATTTTATCTGGCGAGTTGGATGCTCAATCAGGTCATGTATCTATGGGGAAAGACGAACGTTTAGCAATCTTAAAACAGGATCACTTTGCATATGAAGAAGAACGTGTGATTGATGTTGTCATTAAAGGACATGAACGTCTATATGAAGTAATGAAAGAAAAAGATGAAATTTATATGAAACCGGATTTCAGTGATGAAGACGGTATCAGAGCTGCAGAATTAGAAGGTGAATTTGCTGAAATGGACGGCTGGAATGCCGAAGCAGATGCAGGTTCTTTATTATCTGGATTAGGTATATCTGCAGATTTACAAGATAAAAAAATGGCTGAATTAGAAAATAACCAAAAAGTAAAAGTATTATTAGCCCAAAGTTTGTTTGGTAAACCTGATGTACTTCTACTTGATGAACCGACCAATGGTTTAGATATCCCTGCGATAAGCTGGTTAGAAGATTTCTTAATCAATTTTGAAAATACAGTGATTGTGGTATCACATGATAGACACTTTTTAAATAATGTATGTACACATATTGCAGACTTAGATTATGGAAAAATAAAAGTATACGTAGGTAACTATGATTTTTGGTATCAATCAAGTCAATTAGCAATGAAAATGGCACAAGAACAAAACAAGAAAAAAGAAGAAAAGATTAAAGAATTGCAAGATTTCGTTGCTCGTTTCTCTGCAAATGCATCTAAATCTAAACAAGCAACAAGCCGTAAAAAGCAACTAGAAAAAATTGAACTAGACGATATTCAACCTTCTTCACGTCGTTACCCATATGTGAAATTCACGCCAGAACGTGAAATTGGTAATGATTTACTATTTGTTGAAAATGTATCAAAAACAATAGATGGTAATAAAGTGTTAGATAATATTTCATTTACAATGAACCCTAATGATAAAGCAGTTTTAATTGGAGATAGTGAAATTGCGAAAACGACATTACTCAAAATATTAGCTGGTGAAATGACGCCAGACGAAGGAACTGTAAAATGGGGTGT
The DNA here is from genome assembly GCF_017892745.1 of Staphylococcus sp. GDY8P45P. NCBI lineage: Bacteria > Bacillati > Bacillota > Bacilli > Caryophanales > Staphylococcaceae > Staphylococcus > Staphylococcus sp. GDY8P45P. The sequence goes on from NZ_JAESLS010000006.1 coordinate 213,633, forward strand.
TACGACTTCACGTAGTTACTTCCCTAAAGATAACTCTGAATACTTCGAAGGTGTAAATATGAACCTTGTTGATTGGTTACGTCAATATGCGCCTGAAGATGAACAAACAGAAACATTCTTAAGAGGCTTCTTAGGCCGCATGTTATTTAGTGGTGAAGAAGTTAAGAAAAAAGCGAGTGTTTTATCTGGTGGAGAAAAAGTGCGTTGTATGTTAAGTAAAATGATGTTATCTAGTGCGAATGTTCTATTACTAGATGAACCAACAAACCACTTAGATTTAGAAAGTATTACTGCAGTAAACGATGGTTTGAAAAATTTCAAAGGTTCAATGATTTTCACGTCGTATGACTTTGAATTTATCAACACAATCGCGAACCGAGTAATTGACTTAAATCCTACTGGCGGTTTATCAAAAGAAATATCTTATGAAGCTTATTTACAGGAAACTGGCGTATTAAATAAATAAGACCATTAAAAATATAGAAGTATATTAGTCAACACATAGATTAAAAGTATTGCATATTTCAATGGTAAATTAGATAGCAAATAGCGTTATTAAGCATATATGAAAAATACCATCAATGGATGAAATCATATGTTAAAGCTGAGATATTAATATATAAGCTCAGACTGTCGACAAAGTCTACGACTTTGTTGGCAGTTTTTTTGTGCACGCTTTCCGCGGGCACTGCCTTTGCCTGTAGTCTTCGGCTAGTGCTCTTCCCGCAGGAGTCGGCCCAAATTACTGCCAATATCACACTAAAAACACTATTAATTCAGAGAATATTTTGTCTCAAATCAATGTGACAAACAATCAAAGAAATTGTGAAAAAAGATACTTTTCTCTCCCAAATTGAAAAGTATTGTTGATACTGTAAAGAAACAATATAATTTGCGAAGTCAAACAATTGAGAGAAGATTTGGCGATATAAAAGAACACATGGTATGCGATGAACGAAATATAGTCGCCATGACAAAGTTTCTATGCATACCATGATAATTTGTGTTACCACGAATCTTTAAAAAATGGCAATATGGTTAGTAAAATGGCCAATAATGGTATGAAATACCCCTACTATTTTGAAAAAGCTATATAAATAGACAATAGACAAACCCTTCGCAACTTAATGCAAAGGGTTCGTCTATGTTCTGAAGCTGAGATATTGATTTATCTCAGCTTTTTTTGTTTATAGTCTTCTCCCCTATGAAGACTAAATATTAGGCATAAATGGTTATGCATTATATAATCAAAGACATATATCGTTATGGAGGTATGTAAATGGAACAGTTAAATATGTTAGATGGACAAGTGATTCCTCAAATTGGGTTTGGTACATATAAGTTAAATGGTGCGCATGGTGCACATGCAATTGTGAATGCATTAGAACAAGGTTATCGTTTGTTAGATACAGCTTATAATTATGAGAATGAAGGAACAGTTGGTAAAGCAATCGAGATGAGCAGTGTTTCACGAGATCAAATTATGATTACTTCAAAATTGCCTGGACGTTATCAATCTTACGACGATGCACTGACTGCAATTCAGGAATCAATTTATCGCTTAGGTGTTGAGTATCTTGATTTATATTTAATTCACTGGCCTAATCCTAAACAAGGTAAATATGTTGAAGCTTGGCAAGCAATGATTGCAGCACAAAAAGCGGGCTTAATAAAATCGATTGGTGTGTGTAATTTTTTACCAGAACATATCGAAACACTACAACAAGAAACTGGTGTTCTGCCAGCAGTAAACCAAATTGAATTACACCCGTATTTCAATCAAGAAGCATTAGTTCAATACAACACATCCAAAGAAATTGTTACTCAAGCATGGAGCCCATTAGGTCGTGCTTCTAGTGTTATTGATGATGAAAATCTGGTCGAAATTGCTAAAAAACATAATAAAACAATTCCTCAAGTTATATTAAAATGGCATATTCAAAATGGTGTTGTGCCTATTCCGAAATCTACAACTGTATCAAGACAACTGCAAAATATGGATATTTTTGACTTTTATCTTGATAGTAATGATATTGAGAAAATCAATGCATTAACACGTACAGATGGCAGACGTAAAGACCAAGATCCGGCCACTTATGAAGAATTTTAAATTAATAGTTCATACATTTGGATATTTAAATTTTAATATATATAATTACACTTATTTAGCAAAACGTTAATAAAACGGTTTGATTTTTCAGTAAATTTAAAAAACTTTGTAAAAGCGGTTTACAGTACATATAAGCATATGTATAATATGATTCATAAACAAAATTAAATAAGTTTTGATGAGGCGCATCAATCATTAGTAAATTTTAGAAGAACCTGTCTGCTAGCAGCTAATTTTGAAAGGGTGAGATGCCGAAACAGTTATAATAGCAGCTTATAACAAGTTGGACTTTATGGTTAAGAGCTAAGAGTCTGTCATTATTTTAAAATAATGGAGTGCATCACTTGTATATAAATTATAGAACAGGTTCGCATTCCGGACTTGTTCTTTTTTTATATCACTGTGATTCTCCCCTATCAAATGAGGAGGATATGGAATTGGAAAGAAGTGTTTTGAAATTTGGAGGTTCTTCCGTAAGTGATTTTACTAAAATTAAAAATATAGCAGGCATGTTAAAAACAAGAGTTGATGAAGGCGAACAACTTATCGTTGTCGTTAGTGCAATGGGAAAAACAACAGATGAGCTTATGGCTAATGTTTCAACGCTTACTACGACACCTAAAGATCAAGAATTAGCCTTGCTATTAACAACCGGTGAACAACAGACCGTTTCCTATTTGTCGATGGTATTAAATGATATCGGTGTAAACGCAAAAGCGATGACTGGATATCAAGCAGGAATTAAAACGGTTGGGCATCATTTGAAAAGTAAAATTGCTGAAATCAATCCTAGTACATTTGAACAAGCTTTTGAAAACAATGATGTACTAGTGATAGCAGGGTTTCAAGGTATTAATGATGAATTAGAAATAACTACCTTAGGTCGTGGCGGCTCAGACACGACTGCTGTAGCTTTAGCTGCAAGTAATCAAACAACTTGTGAGATATATACTGATGTAGATGGTGTATATGCGACAGATCCAAGGGTTTACAAAGATGCGAAACGATTAGCATATGTATCTTATGAGGAAATGATGGAGATGAGTGCTTTAGGTGCAGGTGTACTTGAAACTAGAAGTGTGGAGTTAGCAAATAATTATAACATCCCACTGTATTTAGGAAGAACTTTATCAAATGTGAAAGGAACATGGATTATGTCACAAGCAGAATTATTAGAAAAAAAAGCAGTTACTGGTGTAGCATTAGATACACACATGTTACACGTTACAATTAGTTATCCCCTACCGGACAATAGATTATTGACGGATTTATTCAATCATTTAGAAGAAGGATCAGTCAATGTGGATATGATTTCTCAAATTATTAATTTGGAAGGGTTGCAAATGTCTTTTACGATAAAAGATACAGATGCTGTTCAAATAACAAACATCTTAGATGTGTTAAAAGAAAGATTTAATGCATTAGACTTCAAGATTAACGAAGGATACGTTAAACTTTCATTAATTGGTTCTGGTATGCGAGATATGTCTGGTGTTGCTTCAAAAGCATTTATTACATTGATTGAAAATGATATTGCTTTTTATCAAACCACCACATCAGAAATTAGTATTTCATGTGTAATAGATTCCGAAAATGGTGAACGTGCAGTTCATGCTTTATATCAAACTTTTGATATCTGAATTTTCTAAATATAATTAATTTTTAAAAACTTATAAAAATGAAAATGGAGTGTATATTCTATGACAAAATTAGCAATAGCAGGCGCAACTGGTTTAGTAGGAAGAAAAATGTTAGAAACATTAGATCGTAAAAATGTACCGTTTGATGAATTAGTATTGTTTTCTTCAGCACGTTCAGCAGGAGAAGAAATTGAATTCCAAGGCAGAACGTATACTGTTAAAGAATTAACTGAAGAGGCTGCAAGTGAACATTATGATTATGTTTTAATGAGTGCCGGTGGAAGTACAAGTGCCCACTTCTCCCCTATTTTTGAACAAGCTGGTGCCATTGTTATTGATAATTCTAGTCAATGGAGAATGGCAGATGACATTGATTTAATTGTACCTGAAGTTAATGAACCTGTTTTAAACAGAAAGATTATCGCTAATCCAAATTGCTCTACTATTCAATCAGTTGTACCTTTAAAAGTATTACAAGAAGCATTTGGCCTAGAGCGTGTAGCTTATACAACATATCAAGCAGTTTCAGGTTCTGGTATAAAAGGTAGACAAGACTTATCTGAAGGTGCGAATGGTAAAGACCCGGAAGCATACCCTCACCCTATCTATAATAATGTGTTGCCACATATTGATAGTTTTTTAGAAAATGGGTATACAAAAGAAGAACAAAAAATGATTGATGAGACTAGAAAAATTTTAAAAGATGATAATTTAAAAGTAACAGCAACTTGTGTACGTGTACCTGTTCAAGATAGTCACAGTGTACATATGAGCGTTACGCTTGAAAGTGAAAGTTCAGTTCAAGCGATTCAGCAACTCTTTGACAATGATCAACGCGTTGTACTTATTGATAATCCAGAACAAAATGAATATCCATTGGCGGTTAACGCTACTGGCAAAGATGAAATTTTTGTTGGTAGAATTCGTCGAGATGATTCATTAGATAATACTTTCCATGTTTGGTGTACTTCAGACAATTTACTAAAAGGTGCGGCTTTAAATGCAGTACAAGTTCTAGAACAAGTAATGAGTTTGAAAGGAGTAAAATAAAATGGGACATATTTTTGAAGGTGTAGGTGTTGCTCTAACAACACCGTTTACACACAATGAAGTTGATTTAAATGCGCTTAGAAGACATGTAAAATATTTATTAGAAAATAATGCGAAATGTATTGTGGTTAATGGTACAACAGCCGAAAATCCTACTTTAACAGATGAAGAAAAAGATCAAGTGTTGGAGACAGTTGTTAATTATGTAGATGGTAAAGTGCCAGTTATCGCTGGAACGGGTACAAATAATACTCAAAAATCTATCCAATCTTCAGTACGTGCGAGAGAAATTGGTGCAGATGGTATTATGTTGATTACGCCCTACTATAATAAAACAAATCAACGTGGATTGATTGAACATTTTACAACTATAGCTAACGCAGTAAAATTACCTGTCATTTTGTATAATGTACCTTCACGTACGAACATGACTATTAATCCAGAAACAGTTGAAACATTAAGTGATAATGAATATATTGTAGCGATAAAAGATGCTACTAATGATTTTGAATATATGGATGAATTGAAAAAACGATTAGATTTAAATAACTTTGCTTTGTACAGCGGTAATGATGATAATGTGGTTGATTATTTTGAAAAAGGTGGTCACGGTGTCATTTCTGTTGCAGCAAATGTAATTCCTAATGCGTTCCAGTCTTTATTCGAAGCAAAACAAAGTGGAAAAGATATCAATTCACAATTTCAACCAATTCAAACACTATTAGATGCATTAGCTGTTGATGTCAATCCTATTCCAATCAAAGCATTAACAGCGGTTGAAGGGTTTGGTAATTATGAAGTACGCCTCCCATTAGTGAAGCTTCAAGATGCAGAACGTCAAACGTTAGAGCAAGCATACGAACAATTTAAAGCAGGTGACAATACATGAAGATTGTTTTAATAGGCTATGGAGCCATGAATCAACGGGTAGCAAGATTAGCTGAAGAAAAAGGACATCAAATTGAAGGTGTGATTGTACCTAATTCCTCAAAATCATATCCTTATCCAACGTACCAAAGTATTTCAGACGTTAAAGATGCTGATGTCGCAATTGATTTTTCAAATCCAGAGTTATTGTTGCCTTTGTTAGACGATGAATTTAATTTGCCATTAGTTATCGCAACAACTGGAGAAAAAGAAAAAATTATTGCAAAATTAAAAGAATTAAGTAGTGAAATGCCAGTATTTTTCAGTGCAAATATGAGTTATGGGGTTCACGCATTAACTAAAATTTTGGAAGCTGCTGTTCCCCTACTTCAAGATTTTGACATTGAACTTACAGAAGCACATCATAATAAAAAAGTGGACGCGCCTAGTGGTACATTAGTAAAACTTTATGATGTAATTGAGTCTTTACGTGAAAAGACAACACCAGTTTACGACAGACATGAAATAAATGAAAAGCGTTCCCAAGATGAAATTGGTATTCACTCAATACGTGGTGGTACGATTGTTGGGGAACATGATGTTTTATTTGCAGGTACTGATGAAACAATAGAAATCACCCACCGCGCTCAATCAAAAGATATTTTTGCTAATGGAGCGATTGGTGCAGCAGAAAAATTAATTAATAAATCAAATGAATTTTATACATTTGATAATTTATAACTTTTAAGGAGCGAATTAAATTATGGTACAACATTTAACGGCAGAAGAAATTATTCAATATATAAGTGATGCAAAGAAATCTACACCACTTAAAGTTTATGTGAATGGTCAGTTTGACAAAGTAACGTTCCCTGACAGCTTTAAAGTGTTTGGTGGTTCTGATTCTAAAGTAATCTTTTGTGAAGCGGATGATTGGAAGCAATTTTATGAAAATAATCAATCAGTGATTGATGAATTAGAAGTTGAGATGGACCGTCGTAATTCAGCAATTCCATTAAAAGACTTAACCAATACTAATGCACGTATTGAACCTGGTGCATTTATTCGTGAACAAGCTACTATTGAAGATGGCGCAGTAATTATGATGGGTGCTACTATCAACATCGGTGCTGTAGTTGGTGAAGGAACAATGGTAGACATGAACGCAACACTTGGCGGTCGTGCTACTACGGGCAAAAACGTCCATGTTGGAGCTGGTGCAGTATTAGCTGGTGTAATTGAACCGCCTAGTGCATCACCAGTGGTCATTGAAGATGACGTACTCATTGGTGCAAATGCAGTGATTCTTGAAGGTGTTCGTGTTGGTGAAGGTTCTATTGTTGCAGCTGGTGCAATCGTTACGCAAGATGTCCCTGCTGGATCTGTAGTTGCTGGAACACCAGCAAAAGTAATTAAGCAAACAAGTGAAGTTGAAGATTCAAAAAGAGAAATCGTTTCAGCACTAAGAAAATTAAATGATTAATTAATAAAAACTGAAATTTTAATATTTATAGGAGGTTTTAGACGACATAACATGCAATCATTGATAAATACATTTATTTTAATGTATATATCAATATGCAACTATGCAAGTCGTCTAACCTCCTTTTTATACATAAATCTTCTTAATTGAGCATTAATTTATACCTATACATATTATAATAACTAAAAGGATTTGATTTTAATGAATGAGTTAGAATTTGTTACAACCCATAGACGTCACTTACATCAACATCCAGAATTAAGCCTCCATGAATTTGAAACCACTAAATATATTGCAGCATTTTTAGATGATCTTAATATCGAATATCATCGGCCACTGGAAACGGGTTTGATTGCCTATCTTCCTGGTAATGGTAATCATACGATTGCTTATCGCGCGGATATAGATGCCTTACCTATTTATGAAGAGAATGACATCCCGTATCGTAGTAAAACTGATAATGTTATGCACGCATGTGGGCATGATGGACATACAACTGCATTAATGCTATTTGTTAAACGATGTAAATCTATGGCAGATCAAGGTACACTACCTCAAAATATTGTATTTATTTTTCAGCCAGCTGAAGAAACTGGAGGTGGCGCAAATCGTTTAATCCGTGCAGGCGCTTTTGATAAATACCCTATCGAAGCTATATTTGGTATTCACGTAATGCCTTTTGAAGATGAAGGTCGAGTTGTGATTCGTGACGAGGAAATTACAGCAAGTGCCACAGAATATCGTTTTTATTTAACTGGTCTATCAAGTCATGTTGCGGACAAAGAGCAAGGACATTCTGCTGGAGAAGCGCTACAGCATGTTTTAAGTCAAGTTGGTCAGATACAACAATTCCATTTAAATGGGTTAAAGAGAAATATTGTACATATGGGTCATTTTGAAGCTGGAGAAGCCATAAATACAGTTCCTAGCAATGGTTATTTAGAAGGTACAATTAGAACTTATGATGTCTATGATTTGGAAACTGTTAAACAGCAAATGAACAAAATTGCTGAAAGTGTAAAATTATTGTTTGATGTTGATTGTGAAGTGAAGTTTGAAGAAGGCTATCCGCCAACATATAATTCACCTGAATTACGTAAACATGTTGAAAATGGTCTAAACATTGCCAACTTAACAATAGTAGACAAGCCCACACCGTATTTATTTGGCGAAGATTTTAGCTTTTATAGTCAACTTGCACCTAGTTATTTTATTTTTGTCGGTGTACGAGACGAGTCAAATGGTTTTGTAACAGGGTTGCATACTGCCCATTTAAATTTTAATGAACATATGTTAATTAAAATTGTAGATTATTATGAAGCAATTTTAAAATCCTACAGTGAGGTGGAAACACAATGACAGCAATATGGTCTGTGGATGCTCAACGATTTTATAATAATGCGCTTAAAGTAATCCAAAATAATCAAATTATGGCAGTAGTTAAAAATAATGCTTATCATTACGGATTGGAATTTGCTGTACAGCAATTTTTAAAAGCAGGTATCAATACCTTTAGTACGACTTCCTTAAGAGAAGCAGTTCGCATTAGACAATTAGCCCCTAATGCAACAATTTTTTTAATGAATGCGGTGTATGAATTTGATAAAGTACGAGATTATCAGATTCAAATGACCCTCCCCTCATTAAACTTCTATTATGAACATATTGAAGATTTACAAGGTATTCAAGTGCATTTAGAATTTGAAAATTTACTTCACCGTTCAGGTTTGAAAAATATTGATGAAATAAGAGAAGTGATACATCATCATATGAAAAATGCAAATAAAAATAAAATGCATATCGCTGGTTTATGGACCCACTTTGGATATGCTGATGAATTTGATGTATCTGAATATAACGTAGAGCGTAAGGCTTGGTTAGATATTGTTAGCACATTAATAGACGAAGGTTATCACTTTGATATGATACATGCACAAAACAGTGCAAGCTATTATAGAGAAAACGGTGTGCTTGAAAACCATACACATGCGCGAGTCGGTATTGCGCTTTATGGCTCTAGACCTTATCAAACAATTGATGTAAATGCGATTGAACAATCATTGACTGTAAAAGGTAATGTCATCCAAATTCGTGAAGTAAAAGAAGGAGATTATTGTGGCTATAGTTTTGCATTTGAAGCTAAACATGATCATACAAAATTAGCAGTAGTTGATATTGGCTATGGAGATGGTATTCTTAAGTCAAGAGCAAAACATGAGGCACTTATCAATGGCAAGCGTTACCCTATTCGTGCGTTGATGATGAGTCATATGTTTGTTGAAGTTGATCATAACGTGCATGCACAAGACGAAGTAATATTATATAATAATGATATTCGTGTTGATGAGTTTACATTTAAAGGTGTTGGCGCGAATTCTGAACAATTAAGTGCAATGAATCATGACTCACTAATAAAGGAGTATAGATAAATTATGGTAGTAGAATATAATGATCGTGGCGAGTTAACAATGGGAGGTACAAGTCTTAAAACAATAGCACAAAGTTTCGGTACCCCTACGATTGTTTATGACGAAGATCAAATCAGAACACAAATGCAACGATTTCACTCTGCTTTTCAGAAAAGTGGATTGAACTATAACATTTCATATGCTTCTAAAGCATTTACCTGTCTACAAATGGTGAAATTAGTACAAGAAGAAGGTCTTGAACTTGATGTAGTATCTGAAGGAGAACTGTATACAGCATTGGAGGCAGGTTTTGATCCACAGCATATACATTTTCATGGTAACAACAAGACAAAACATGAGATACAGTATGCATTAGAAAGTCAAGTTGGTTACATCGTTATTGATGCTTTAGAAGAAATAGAACTCATCGATAAGTATGCGAGTGAAACGGTTAATGTCGTATTACGTTTAAACCCTGGTGTAGAAGCACATACTCATGAATTTATTCAAACTGGTCAGGAAGATAGTAAATTTGGTCTGTCAATTAAACATGGGTTGGCAATACAAGCAGTTGAAAAAGTAAAAAACACTAAGCATTTAAAATTAAAAGGCGTTCACTTTCATGTAGGATCACAAATTGAAGGCACAGAAGCAATGATTGAAACTGCAAAAATAGTAATTCAATGGTTAAAAGAAAATGCTATAAATGTTGAGCTGATTAACTTGGGTGGTGGCTTCAGTATTAAATATGTTGAGGGTGATGTTAGTTTCCCTATCGAAACAGGTATTACTGAAATCACTGATGCAATTAAACAATTTTCAACTGAATTCGACTACCCTCTTCCTGAAATTGGAATAGAGCCTGGGAGATCCATTGTTGGAGAAGCTGGTATAACATTATATGAAGTTGGCACAATCAAAGAGATTCCCAATGTTAACAAATATGTATCGGTAGATGGTGGTATGAGTGATCATATCCGTACTGCGTTATATGACGCACAGTATGAAGCATTGTTAGTTAATAGAAATGAGCCTAAAGATGAAACTGTAACAATTGCTGGTAAACTTTGTGAGTCTGGAGATATTATAATTAAAGATGCTAAGTTACCTAGTACAGTTAAGCGTGGTGACTATCTAGCAGTATTATCAACTGGTGCCTATCATTATTCCATGGCTTCTAATTATAACCAAATGCAAAAACCATCAGTATTCTTTTTAAAAGATAGTAAAGCGAGAGAAGTTATAAAACGACAATCATTGCGACAATTAATAATAAATGATACAAAATAACTTGTTAGTATTATAAAGAACCAAACATATTTAAAAGCTCTTTTTAAAGTACTCGATTTACGAGTATTCACTTTAAAAAGAGCTTTTTAAGTTACAATTTATTAATTTGTATATTAAAAAAGAACCTTTAACAAGGTTCTTTTTATAGTCAATATTGCAATCTATATTATAGTTTTACAACGTTCGCAGCTTGAGGACCGCGGTCGCCTTCAACTACTTCAAATTCAACTGATTGACCTTCTTCTAATGATTTGTAACCTTCTTGGTTAATCGCTGAGAAGTGTACGAATACATCGTTTTCTCCTTCTACTTCGATAAAACCAAATCCTTTTTCAGCGTTAAACCATTTTACTGTACCTTGTTTCATAAATGTGAAACCTCCAAGACTAATATTCATTCAATATGCATTATTCGCATATTACAAAAAATACAATTTCACAGTGTAAATCTGTCTTACAATATTCTTTGCAATATGGAATAAAACAATTGCTTGACTCATATTATAAGCCATAATAGCTGAAAATGCAATGCAATTATGAAAAAACAATTTATTAAACAATCGGTAATTTATAATAAACTTCATTATTATTTAAAACAATATAACTATAAAAAATCTGTAAATCTTCATCACAATCTTCACAAAATCCTAATTCACAATTATTATAAAATGCATGAATATTGTATTTACCAACTAGGAAATTATCATAATGCCTTTTACTATTTTCAATGATTGATTGATAGTAATTTAGCATTTTCTCATAGTTTTCAAAATGATATTGTTCTACGATATGATCAGTCCAGTCACTAAATAACCACCAGCCTTCATAATCAGCTCGAATTTTTGCAACTGTCCACATGTAAATTACACCCTTTCACTTTCAACTTCATATTTTAACTTCGTCAAATACATTTTTCGTTCATTATCAACATTATATTAAGTTTGATTTATTACGTTCATTTTGATTTATTTGCAAATATTAGCTATATGTATGTAATGTATTAAAAGAATACATTTATTCATCGATACTCAAATGATATTGCTAAATAGCTATGTGTAATATTTTAACTGTATCATACACAAAATCAAGTTATCTGTTTCATACTTTTGACGGATAGACAATTGTTGTTCAGACAAAAATATTAGTTTTGTATGACAAAATTTCGTATAATGATAATAAGAGGTGATTATATGCAATGCAAACATATTAAAGTATTCGGTATAGTGCAAGGTGTTGGTTTTCGCTATTATACTGAGAAGATAGCAAGAAAATATAATGTTGTGGGTACTGTTCAAAATATATCTGATTATGTAGAGATTTATGCCCAAAGTGATGAGACATCACTAACTTCATTTATTAACGCTATCATTGAGGGTGCTTCACCTGCTTCTCAAGTTGAAGATTATGAAATTGAAGAAATAGAAACGAACCCATCATGGAAAAATTTTAGTACATTATAAAGGAAGATGAAGTTTGAGATATAATATTTCGCGAATTTATGGGACCATTATTGCTTTTCCAATAGCAGTTATCGCGTGGATTTCTAGTATATTTGCATTAGAATTAAATTTTATTTTTGATTTTCTTATTTCTGCAGTAGCGTTTATAGCATTCTACTTCCCTACTCAGCGTTTAACTTCTAGAAAATATTTAAATGAAATTGGCTTAACACGAAGAGATTATCATTTTGTAAATAGTCAATTAAATAATGCTCAAGACAAGATAAGAAGAATTTTAAAATCTTTTGTTAATGTGAGATCAATCAAAGATTTTAGACAAGTAAATGAAATATATAGATTATCTCGAGCTATTTACTTTGCTGTTAAACAACAACCCAGAATGTTTTTTAAAGTAGAAAGTTTTTTCTACTCTCATATTGATAATGCATTGAATCTCATTGAATCTTATACGAGATTAGCAAAATCTCCAAAAAAATCTGAAGAAGAAAAGCAAAAGTTAGCACAAACTCGTATCACATTAGATGAAGTTAAACGAACTTTAGTAGCGGACTTAAAGAGAATTAATGAAGAAGACTATAGTCAATTAGATATAGAAATGGAATTAAATAAAATTGAACAAAAAAGACATAAGTAAATTACATGAAGAAATGGAGTGAAATTAAATGGTAAGAGAACAAGACTTTTTAAATTCGCATCCATTGGATAAATATATTGATGAACAATCAGCAAATGAATCGGAAATTATCAACAGCACAAAACAATTTACTCAAGAAGATCAACAGAAAATTGATGAATTGAGTAAACAAATAAAACCAATGGATAATGATAGCTTATTAAATTATGGTACTACTGCACAATCTGATATGTCTCAATTCTCACACCGTATTCTTAATGAGGTAAAAACTACAGATGTTGGCCCTGTTGGGGAATCCTTAAATGGATTGATGAGCAAACTTAAATCAGTAAACCCAGATGAGTTAAACCCAGAAAATCAATCGAAATTAAAACGTATTTTCAGAAGAACAAAAGCATCAGTAAATGAAATTTTTTCAAAAATGCAATCTGTCGGTTCTCAAATTGATCGTATTTCTATTGAATTAGACAAACATAAAAATAATTTAAATAAAGATATAGGAATGCTAGATGAATTGTATAATTTAAATAAAGCATATTTTGATGAATTAACACTGTATATTGAAGCTGCTAAAAGAAAGCAACAAGTACTCCAACAGGAAGATGTGCCTAAATTAAACGCACAAGCTGAATCTACAGGTAATCAAATGGATGTTCAAGCTGTATCAGATATGGAACAGTTTATAGATAGATTAGATAAACGTATTTATGACTTACAACTATCCAGACAAATTGCTATACAAACAGCACCTCAAATTCGAATGATTCAAAATGTAAACCATGCCTTAGCAGAAAAGATTCAAAGTTCCATTTTAACGAGCATTCCTTTATGGAAAAATCAAATGTCAATTGCTTTGACGTTAATGAGACAACGCAATGCAGTTTCTGCACAGAAAGCAGTAACAGATACAACGAATAATTTGTTACTCAAGAATTCAGAACTATTAAAACAAAATGCAGTTGCTACAGCTACTGAAAATGAACGTGGTGTCGTTGATATTGAGACCTTAAAAACAACACAACAAGATATTATTGATACGATTGAACAAACGCTCCAAATTCAAGAACAAGGTCGAAATAAACGTAGACAAGCAGAAACTGAATTAAACCAATTAGAAACAGAAATGAAGAATCAATTATTAGGTATGAAACAGGAAAAATAAAAAGAATTTAAAATATAAGTTTATAAAAAAAGCCTGTGAATGAATGCATTCCATGATTCATTCACAGGCTTTTTTCTTGAATAGAAGATTTTGTTTTGTATGTTATACCATTGTCTTAAATTATAATCAAGAAATCATTTTTCTCATCAGTAATATGCCAAGTTTCGTATGATGAATCTATCCCAATATACAGCAAACGTCAATTTCTATTAAAATAAGATAGAAATTGACGTTTATTTATTAATGAAGGATAACGATACCCTAGCTGTTTGATTATATTATTCTTTTTCGTAAACGATAGTTTCTTGTTTTTTAAACAATGGCGCTACAATATAACCAATAATTGTAGTAATAACTGCAATTGGGAACCACTCTAATGAATAATCTTTCAATGGTAAGTTATCAATAAGGCCTAATTTAATCCACCCTTGAGTATGCACCACACTAAGGATCGAAACAATGGAAACCACCGCTACAGGAATTTGCTGTGCAATTGGTTTTGTTGGAACAAAACGTGCAATTAATATTAGTAGTACTGAAGTGATAGCTACTGGATATACAATACTTAAAACTGGAACTGACATCGTAATCACTGAATTTAATCCTTGGTTTGCTAAAATAAAACTCACTAATGTGAAGATGATAACGTAAGTTTTGTATAAAATTCTCGGGAATATTCTATTAAAATACTCTGAAACAGATACAATCAATCCACAAGCAGTTGTTAAACAAGCAAGTGCTACGATAATACCTAGCAAGTACTTCCCAAAAGCACCAAATCCAGTGCTTGCCATTGTTGTTAGTAAATATGTACCAATATTTTGATCATTAGAAATTAAACTTGCAACTTTCTCTTGCGGTACAGCCATGTGGTTACCTATAAATCCTAAAGAAATATAAATGAACATAAGTGCAACTGCAGCAATAATACCAGCTAATAGTGTTTGTCTGAAAATTTTATTAGCATGCGTGACACCAGTCGCTTTAACCGCATTAACTACAATCATTGAAAAAGCAATGGCAGCAATAGCATCCATCGTTAAATAACCATTAGTAAATCCTTGAGAAAATCCTGCAAAATTAGAAGTGAAAGCTTCAGCTGCTTGACTATGTGTATTGCTACCATAATCAACAAACCCTTTGATAATCATCGCTAAAATAGTAATCAATAATAAAGGTGTTAACAATGAACCGATGCGATCTACCATTTTATTTGGATTGATACATAAATATAAAACTACTAAAAAGTAAATAATTGTAAATATAAACAATGCTAAACTGCTATTAGTATGGGCAATTGGTGTAATTGTCATTTCAAATGACGTTGATGCAGTACGTGGTATTGCAAAAAGTGGTCCTATTGTTAAATATATGATAATTAAGAATACAACAGAGAATTTTGGCGAAATTTTATTCAAAGAACCAATATAACCTTGTTTATCTAAAGCACCAACGACTACCCCTAATAATGGTAATCCTATACCTGTTAAAGCAAATGCTAATATGGAAGGCCAAAAGAATTGACCGCTATCTAAACCTAAATTTGGTGGAAATATAAGATTCCCTGCTCCGAAAAACATAGCGAACAGTGTAAACCCTATAATCCATGTATTTTTATTCATAAATCGTTCTCCTTCTTGCCTATAAAATAATATTTACTATTCTATCACGATTTATAAGAATGCGTCTATATAAATTTCTGAATATTTCAATTTATGTGTGATTTTATAAATAAATTACGTACTAAAAAGATTTTAATAATAATTTTTTAAGTAATGGTGCAAGATGGCTTGGTAGATTTTCTACACCTTCTACGAAAATTGCATAGTTACCATAAATATTATGAATTGTTTCTTCAACATCTTCTGTAATTGGGTCTTGACTTAAAAATACATTGAAAACTTCAATTCCTAATTTACGAGCTGTTTCCACTGCTTCATAAGTATCAAGAATACCATCTTGACTATAATTATAAGCTGATGGCTCACCATCAGAGAATACGATTAGAAAACGCTGATTATGCGCTCTGCGCATTAAACGTTCACTTCCAATTCTAATTGCCACACCGTCTCTATTATCATCTTGAGGTTCTAGGGCCATTATTCTAGGTCCTTCTCGTTTTATAGTTGATTGATCATAAGCTATAATCTCATCAATGATATTAGGTTGTTTTGTATCGTCAGCATCAAATGCATCTTCATTAAATGCTAAAATTTCGTGTTTTACATTTAATGATTTTAACGTTTCATGAAATAAAACGACACCTTTGATTGTTTCAGACATTTTATCCTGCATACTTGCCGAAGCATCCACTAACAATGTGAATGTTGCATCAAAAGTTTGGCTTAAATCTTGCTTTTTATAAAATAATTTATATTGATCATCAATAAACCAATTTAATAAATTTTTTTGTAATCGTCCTTTGGTTAGATTTCGACGCTCATCTTGGTATTCTCTATCTATTGTTTTTTTGATAATTTGTATCAAATCTTTTGTTTCAAATTGTACTTCGTTTTCAACATCGTGATATTCATTTTGAAATTCAGGTCGTATTTCAGGTACGTTCCATTTAACGTCTACGTTTGCATTTATGCCTTTTAATGCAAAAATAGAATTATTGCCGATTGATCCGCCCTCATCACTTTCAACTTGGTTTGTGGAACCTTTACCTTTCTTTGTTTGCATATCTGTCATATCATCACCACTATCACCTTCTCTGGCAGTGTCATTATCACCAACAACATCACTATTTTCACCTTCATGAAGTTCCATTTCTAAATATGCACCACCTTGTGAAGCACTATCTTGATGATTGGATTCTATATCTTCACTGACACTCTCTTCATCATGATCATTATTTGAAGCATTATCAGTATTACTTGCATCTGTTCGTTTTAAATCTTCAAAATTAAGCTCATGAATTGCCTCATATACTTTTTTAGGTAAATGATAATATTCGTTTAGCATATCTTCATTTAAGATATCATCAATTTGAAACATGATTCGTTCAGCTAAGTACAAATTATCCTCAGAAGAATCGTTATAGAAAAAATTAGGTAGATATTGATACATATTTAACAGAATATCATCAATTTGTGGACCAATTTGAGGTACGTCGTAAAAGTTTTCAGTTAAAAATGAAGATTCTAAATATAAAAAGAGCAAATCTGTAAATGTCTTTTTTGTTTTATATACATTAATTTGAGTACGTGTATAGCTTAATCTAACTTCATTGCGCATGTGAATTGCATCTTTAGTAGATGGTCGTTGCTTAACAATTTCATTCAATACTCTTTTATCTTCTAGTAATTTAAACAGTTGTTGAAAAAATTTTGGATGTTTAAACGTATCATTGTGAATAACTTCGTTGACTACTGTTTCATCCATTAATTGGTAGCCATAAGCTGCGAGCATAACATCTGTTTTAAGCCCTGTTGTTTCAATATCTTTTTTTCTATGTGACCAAAAAGAACTCGTTATTAACATATTATTGATTGGATCGTAATATGGGAATTTTTGAATTTTAACTTGTGTTTGTTCATTTTTAAGTAATAATCGAGCTAAATCTTGTAGCATCATCACTTGCTTTGCATCTAGCTGTTCATCATTAAATAATATAAAACGATCGCTCATAAATATCCCTCACTAAAAATTTAATTCTACCGCATTTAATATCGCTTGTTGTTCACGTTCGTCTTCTAGTTTATCAATAATCGTACGTTTGATGGCACGTTCTATAGGCATCACGGTAGCCAAATCACTTAAATCAATTAAAGCACGTATGCTCGCTGCTTCTTCAGATATTTGACCTTGTTTAGTCATTGTTCGTAAATCTTCATTAAAATTAATGATTTTTTGTATTGTCGTATCATCTGCTAATTGGCTTTGATCTTTAATTACATCATTTAATATATCCCCATCAATATAATCGACTTGAATGACTATAAAACGGTTTTTTAGTGCTTCGTTCATCGGTAATGTACCAATATATCCCTCATTTATTGCAGCGATTACATTGAATCCTGGAGCAGCATTAATCACTTCGCCAGTGAATGGATTTGTTAATTTTCTGCGGTAATCTAATACACCGTTTAAAATTGGTAATGTTTCTGGTTTTGCCATGTTGATTTCGTCGATATAAAGAATATGGCCTTCTTTCATTGCTTTGATTACTGGTCCATCAATAAATACAATCTCTTGAGTACCATTTTCATTTGTCTGTATAGTTTTAAAACCTAATAAACTTTCAGCATCTAAATCTACTGAACAATTGACTTGATGCATTGGTCGTTGTATTGTTTCACTTAAAGTCTCAGCTAGCTTTGTTTTTCCTGAGCCCGTTGGTCCTTTTAATAAAATATTTTTATTCAATGCCATCAATGATTTTGCATCATCAAATACTGTTTCATCTTTATTAATATATTGTGAGTTCGTCATTGTTTCTTACTCCTTTAAATTTAAAATAAGTTATAAAAAATCCATTTCATTAAAAATAGACCGGGGCTTGAATAATGTTTGATATTATAGCCCTAGTCTTATTAATTTAAGCAATATTTAAAATGCACATTTTCAATAGTACATGTGTCATACTGTAAATTATATCTCTTTAAAGTAGGTTTTAAAGTAGCCACCAACAAGTCCAGAGTTGTCGATGATTTGATAATATTCTTCAGTTTCATTTATTACATCATATTGTTGTCCCACAGTTAACATGTCAGAGACTGTGAATTTTTGCGCATCTGTATGTGTAACTTCTACTTTTTTAATGGGTGTATGATCTTTCCAAGTTTCGTGTAACATTTCTAAAAATCCTCTCTTTTTTATTATGAAGTTTCTAAGGTTAAAATGAATGTAATACCACTTTTTTCAGTGATTCTTAAAGATCTTTCGCCTTCTTGATCTAACGTTTGATAAGGTATTCCTATGGATTCAAGTTCTTCAATAGTCTTTTGAAATTGTGATTTAGATTCTATTCCAAATTCGATTTGTTCTAAAATACCATGTTCAGGCATTAAAATTTCCTCGTTTGATGCGTGAATATGTAGCTCACCGCCTAAACCACCATCACCTATACGAAAAACTTGTATTTTAAATTCAGCATGATCACTAGGAGTATATTCTGCAAAATGTTCTAGGCCAAATACTCTAGTTAAAATAGATTGTGTGAGTACAATATCATTAACTTTTAAGATTACAGGTCCTAGCCCTTGAATCTGATGTAATGGGTTTACATTACTTTCGAATGTTGGTATACCTAATGGTGTGCCAGAATTATGTTCATTGGAATAAATATTAAATGTTTGACCATTTTGATCTTGGAAATTGAAGTATTTATGGCCATTTAAATCTGTAGGTGAACTGAAAGAAATTTGATGTTGTTCTAAAATAGATTGATATTCTTCAATTCCTTCATCACTTGGAACCCTCAATCCGATATTTTCAATATGGTTGTTTTTGTTAATATAGTTTGGTACTTCTACAAAATGTATACGTGTACCTGAATTTAATTCAGCATCACCAAAACGTAAAGCTTGTCCTTTATCTGCCACATTTAATCCAAGTATGTTTGAGAATAACTCTTTGGTTTTACTTAAATCATTTGTCCCTGTAGTAACACTTCTAAGACCATTCATTATATTAACCCCTCTATTCATATCTTTTCAATACATTATAACTTATTTTTCATGTTATTTGTATGATGAAGTATCTGATTGTGCTTGTATTTACAAAATTGTAATTTTTAAACATTGGAGGATTAGCAGAAATGTATTAATATAGGTATATAATAGGAATAATTATTTTATATGTTCAAATATTTATTTAAGTTACTAGAGGAGGTTGTATATATGATTGGTACATGGATTTTATTTGGTGTCACAGTACTTATTGCAGTTTATTCAGGTATTACTTTCTTTTCCAATATAAATAATAAAGCAAAACAGCAAAAAGCAAGCAAAGAAAGTATAAAGAAAAATAATATTTACGGCATTGTTTTTCTAGTGTTTTTAATTCTAGCAATTATTGAACTATTTGTATTTATTGCTTAAATAAAACGTTTTAAAATAGTCAAGAATATAAATGACAATAACGGTTGAAATCGTAAATTTTAAATAAAGGACGCATCCATTAACTACGGATGCGTCCTTTATTTTGAACATGAGATTAATATCTATACCTTTATTTTTACTCTAATTTTTGATAAATCATTTGCACTACCCCACTTTTGTAAACATGTGTGTCACACAAAGTTATGTTTACACGATTTTGAATATGTTCAAAAAGTGGTTTGCCAGAACCTAAAATGACTGGGTGGATTGAAAGCCTATACTCGTCAATAAGGTTAAGATTTATAAAAGTTGTGATAATATTTGAGCCACCATAGAGCCAAATATCTTTATTGCTATGCTCTTTAATTTTAAAAACCATCCCACTGATATCGTCACTATTAATAAATTTTGTTTGATCTTTATCGTTATAATGTTGGTTAGTAAACACGAACTTATGCTTGCTATGAATTTGGTCCCACATCGTTATATCCCCAAATTGATCGTCCTTTAAATTTGGGATAAATTCGCCCCATAAATCATAACTTTTCCTACCATATATAATGGTATCAATTTGATCTAAAAAATGATTGAAGTTCATTTCTTCATCCATGATGCACCAATCAACTTCTCCATTCGGTCCTTCTATATATCCATCCAATGTAATCGCTAAATCTAAGATAATTTTATTTGTAGGCATCGTGATTACTCCTTATTTTGGTAATGTTTATTATAGTTTATAAAATTACTATTTACAATAAATCAAATGATAATAAAACCGGATAGAAATCGATATAAAAAGATTTCTATCCGGTTCATTAATTAAATTGAATAAGTATGCTTTTAATCGCTAATGGTCATGTTCCACAATAAAACAAAATTTCATTTGTATGTTAAACACTAGTAAAATGAATTGTCTCATTTGCTTGTGAAGATTTTTGTATCGCATCAATGATTGCAATTGATGGTAATGCGTCATTGACGTGTACATAATTTTGGGTATTTTCATAAATTGATTCGTAGAATTGATTTATGAGTGTCCCATGGCTTGGTCCATAATACGATTTTGTACCTGGTAGCTTTTTATCCTCAATAATATGGATTTTGTAACCTTCTTTATTGACACGTGTAAGTATATTATCTTTAATTGTAAATTTTTCATTTTTAAAAATGACTTGAAGCTCAATACTTGAATTGCCAAAATTAGCATTAGTTGCAAAAAACATACCATTTGCTCCATTTTCAAATTTTATATGAGCAGAAGCAGTATCTTCGACCTCGATACGATAATCTAACAACTGTGATACATTGCCTTTAATTGTATCAACGGGACCGCAAAGTAATTGCATTAAATCCAACGTGTGAATGGCTTGGTTAATTAATACGCCTCCTCCAGCGGTATCTAATTTACCGCGCCATGGTTTATCAGTATAATATGATTCGGGTCTGAACCAAGTAACGATTCCTTTTATACCAATGATGTCACCAAATTTGTTGCTTTTTACTATTTGTTGTAAAGTTTGAAATGTATCATTGAATCTATTTTGAAAACAAACACATATTTTAGTGTTTGGATTTTTTTGTTCTAATTGTATTAATTTTAATCCTTCTTTAGCGTTGATTGATAAAGGTTTTTCTTGCAATACATGTATACCTTTTTCTACACAGGCAGTCGTCGCAGATACATGCAAATGATGCGGCAAGCAAATATGTACACAATCTAGCGCCACTTCCTCTAACATAACTTCAAAATCTGTAAAAAAAAGAGCGTTGGGTACTTTAGCTTGCAAAGCTTTATCTATATCACATGCAGCAACTAATTCTACATTGGAATTTGTCTCTATCACGTTTAGATGTATTGCTGAAATATCACCTAGCCCTATAATTCCAATTTTCAACATATTACCAGCTCCGATTTTAAACTTTTTTAATGTGCTTCGTTTTGAATTTGTTTATTTAATGCATCCTTAAATTCTGAGGGATTTACTGGAACTGTTACTTCTTTACCTGTCCAACTAGATAAATAAATAGCGTTTACTAGATTCACGCCGTTTATACCATCTTTTCCAGGTGCAATTAGAGGCGTACCATCAATGATATTAGCAGCGAAATTTTCTAATACATTCATATGCTGTTCACCCCATACACTTTCAAATTCAAGTGTTTCTTGCTCATAAATATTTTCTAAACCATTGCCTTTAAAAATTTCAGCTGCTTCTTTCCAAGTCATATTTCGATTCATTTGTGTCTCGGATTCTTTCAAACGTGTCAAAGTTATTGTTTTACTATCTTCAACTAATATTTTCCCTTTATCACCTGTGATTTCTAAACGGTCGGTGCCAATGATGTCATGGGTACATGTAATGAACACACCTGTCGCACCATTTCCATAATCTAGTATGGTTGTAACATCATCATCAACTGCTAAATCACGCTGATAACCATATTTAATATTTGCAAATACAGATTTTGGCATACCACATAGCCACTGTAATAAATCAATTTGGTGTGGTGCTTGGTTTACTAAAACGCCTCCACCTTCTTCTGACCAAGTTGCTCTCCATGAACTTTGATTATAGTAAGCTTGAGGACGCCACCAAGTAGTAATAATCCAATTCGTGCGACGAACATTTCCTATTTCACCGGCGTCAATGAATGATTTTACTTTTTGGTAAAGTGGATTTGTGCGTTGATTAAAGAATATAGCAAATGTTAAGTGTGGTTTAGATGCTGCTAATTCACTTATTTCTCTCACTTTTTCAGCATAAATATCAGCCGGCTTTTCAAGTAAAGCGTGAATATCTCGTTTTAATGCTTCTTTACCTATATCAGTATGCAGATAATGAGGAACGGTTGTAACAATTGCATCAACATCTCCACTTTCTAGCATAGCGATATAATCATTATAAAATGGTACATTAGGATACTGTTTTTCTACTTCACTTTTCTTTTCAGCATTGATGTCACAAATCGCACCAATTTCAATTTGTGGTATTTTACCAGCTTTAATAAATTCAGCATACGTACTACCTTGAGCGCCCAAACCAATAATGCCTAAACGGATTTTTTTCATTGTGTATTCTCCTTTTTATTTATATTAGATAATATTTTTAAAAGTGCTTCATATTGCATTTTGTATCCTTCTGCGCCATCTTTTGCAGCAGAATTTTGAATTGTTTCAGTTGAATGTTCTAATTCTAAGTCTTTAATAGCATCAAAAACCACAAGGTGAGGTTCAAGTGTTAAGAAACCTTGATAACCTGATTCAAAAAATTGTACTAAGATACTTTCAATCTGACCATCACCTGTACCACAAAGCACATTAAAATTATCTTTATATACTGCATCTTTAATGTGGATATACGCTATGTCATCTGAAAGTAAGTCATAACAGTCTTGTGTATTTTCCCCACATTGGACAAAGTTCGCAAAGTCAAATATCGCCTTGAAATTTGGAGAGTTTACTTCATCAAGAATAAGTTTACATCGACGAGCAATATCACCGAAAATATCTTTTTCATTTTCATGTAACAGTATAATATTGTATTGCTCAGCGATTTTTGCAAATTCTTTTAATTTTGAAATCACAATATCTTTATAAGCATCAAAATTGTCCTCTTTAGGAATGTAAAAACTAAATATTCTAATATACTGACAATTGAGCAATTGACTTATTTCACATAATGCTTTGAGCATTGTTAATTGTTTTTTAAATGCATTTTCATCGTTTATATAAATTTTACCGATTGGTGAACCTATAGAAGAGACACCAATGTCCCATTGCTTTAAGCGAGGAACTACATCTTTCTTAATCATTTCTACTGAGTAATCACCAATATTTTTATCATTAATACCACGTAAGGAAATATATCTCATGCCTAGCTCATTTACCGTTTTTAACTGTGTCTGAAAATCTGAAGCGATTTCATCAGAAAATCCAGAGATCTCAATATTTTTAAACATCGTATCAACATCCTCATCATTTTTGGTAGCGCTTACTTATTCGATGATAAATAAGCACATATTTCTTTTTTAAAAGCATATGTTAAAACCAAGATTTATAACCTAGATCATATAAATGGTTACGGCTAATTGTTAAACAATCAAATGGATCTTCGCCGTATAATTCGTCTTGTTCAACAAAGAAATATTCACTGCCGCTCTCACGTCCAATTTCAATAATATCTTTAAGCGGTAAAGTACCTTTACCTAATTCAGCAAATTGAGTAATCATATGCAACATATAATATATTTTTTCATGACCTTCACCAGGATATTGCGACATATCTATTTCGCCTACACGATAATCTTTAAGATGTATAGCACGAATACGATTCGCATATTTTGGTATGACATCTATGGGATTCAGTCCTGCTCTCCAAATCCAATGTACATCTAACTCGAAACCTAAATAATGAGTATTGTCTCTCATTAAATCAAGCATAAACTGTCCATTGTATTGAACAAATTCTAAATTATGCGCATGATAGTATAAATCAATTCCTTCATCTTTAAGTCTTTTGGCATAAGTTTCACAGATTTCAGCAAATTGTAAGGTGCTTTCTTTAGACCCCATATAGTTAATTGGTAACATCCCTATTCTCAATATAGAACAGTTTACAGCTTTACAGTCTGCTACAATTTTATCGAAATCATTTTGTAAAGTATCTCCAGGATATTTTTGTTTAGCAGATATATCCTCTACACCACAGGACATTGCTGCAATATTCATACCGAAATCATTAATAGCTTGTTGCATTTCTTCAATGTTTTGTGAATTCATGTCGATTTGAGAAATCTCGACCGCATTATAACCTAAATCACTGACTTTCTTCAGCACGTTATACAATCCTTCTTCTTGTACTTTTTGTTTGAGCATCATCATTTGAACGCCAATTTGTGTAGATGTCATATTCATTCTTCCTTTCAAAAATATTTATATTTTAGTGTTATAATATAATTATAATTTGAGGGAAAATTAACAACATTGTAAATCATGGAAAAAAGTATGTTTTTTGAGCAGGAGGGATACGTTCATGAAAAATAGAGAAGAATTTGTCCATCAATTTGATACTATTTCACTACCTTTTGAAGGTAAATACGCCGCATGGCATAGAATAAGTGATGGACATTTTGGAAATGAATTACACTATCATGATCATTATGAAATATTTTTTTCATTATCTGGAAATTTGCGTTATACCATAGAAGGACAATCTTTTAATTTAGAGGTTGGTTCAATGCTTATTATCCCACCGTATGAATTTCACCGTTTGGATGAACAAATGGATGGTCATGCAGAGCGTATTGGATTGAGATTTGATGCTAAAATATTAAATGAACTTTCCGTAGAAAATTGTGATCTGAGCATGTGTTTTGATAAATATTCACCAAAGTTTAAATATCTACTGCAATTATCGGAATCTCAAAAAAGAGAATTATATTATTTGTTACAAGGTTTAATTAATGAGCAAGATAATCAAGCTTTTGGTAAAGCATTAGCAGCTAAGTCTTTACTTACTCAGTTTTTAATCATACTTAATAGGACAGCAATAGAAAATGAAGATATTGTTGATTATAGTGATGACCCATCTAGTCATTTAGTTAGACAGGTATTAGATTATATGGAATTGCATTACAGTGAAGACATTTCATTAGAGCAACTTGAAAATAAGTTCTTTGTAAGTCGACACAAAATAACACAACAATTCACAAAACTGGTTGGTTATCCACCTTATCGTTATTTACTAAATTTACGTTTACGAAATGCTCAAAGATTATTAAAAAAAGGAGAAAATCCACAACAAGTAGCAACCAATTGTGGTTTTACTGATTATTCGAATTTTTACAGAAGATTTAAAACATCATATGGTTGTAGTCCACGCGAATTTTTACAGCAATATGATAATCATTAACGTAAAATCAATTCATAACTAATGCATTAAAATATTCAGAGCAACATAAACTAATAAACCAGCCATGACAAAATTAAATAAGCGCTCATGTGCTGCTATAAATGATTTAAATAAAGTGCCTAAAATACCCCAACTCAAAGTGCCAAAAAATCCAATAATAGCCAATAAAATAATAAATGGTAATTGTTCTAGCCAATGCGTATAAAATGGTGTAATAAAAGTGGAAATCACTGTTAAAGCATAAATGATTCCTTTAGGATTAATGAATTGCAGCATTACACCAGATTTTAAACCACTTAGTTCGTGATTAAAAGTTTGTTTCGTCCCATAAATAGAACTCATGGAAATTTTAAAAGCTAAATAAAGTAAATATATAAATGCAAATATTTTCATCCATAATTCAATTTTAGGAAAAACAGCATGCATTGTTGTGTTAAATATATTAGATAGTAATAATAAAAATAGAAAACCTAGTCCTACACCAATTGAAAATCGCAAACTACTTTTGAAATTAAAATTTTGAGAAAAAAATAATGCCATAATATTATTTGGTCCAGGTGTAAAGCTTGCTACAACGGCATATATAAGCATAGATATTGTTAACATTATAACTCCCCCTATTCACAAAAACACTATAACGTCTGAATTTACGTTATAGTGTTCGGTCTTTAAAGTATATGCTTTGTACGTTATATTGTAAATAGAGGTGTTAAAATTGATGAGAGAAATAAATGATATTATTGCTGAAAATTTAAAATTATATAGAAAACAAAATGGATATTCGTTAGAACAATTATCAGAATCCACTGGTGTAAGTAAAACAATGTTGGGACAAATAGAACGTAAGATATCTATTCCATCTATCACTACATTATGGAAGATAGCAAATGGTTTAAAAATATCTTTTACAGAATTAACACAAGAAAATGGTAATGTTATACAGAAAATAAGTTTAAATGAAATACAACCTTTAATCTCAGAAGATAATAAATACAAAGTATTTCCTCTATTTAAGTTTGATATTGAAAAGAAATTTGAAAGCTATATGGTTATTATTGAAGGTGAAGGTGAAATGAATGGATCATCCCATGGATCAAATACAATGGAATATATCACAGTCTATGAAGGTACCTTAACACTTATATTAGACGGGGAAACCTTTGTTATTCATAAAAATGAAGCTATTAAATTTAATGGAAATATGTTCCATCAATACTTAAATCAGCACAACGTAGCTGTACGATTACATATGACTATTCATTATTAATAAGTAATAACATAAATTGATTGAAATGACTGTTTTTACAGTTTTTCCTGTTTGATGATATAGGTATGCTTAATTTGATATATTAAATGAGGCAATATTAAGGACTGATTCAGAGAAAGAAATCATTTTATATTGCTCTCTTTTATCGATTGATTTATTCAACATCATAAATACCATCACTGTTTAATTTACATATATTATAATATTGGCAGTGATTTATGACGACTCCTGCGGGAATAGCACTAGCCGAAGACTATAGGCTAAGGCAGTGTCCGCGGAAGCGTGCATAAAAGAAACTGCCAACAAAGTCGGAGACTTTGCCGACAGTCTGAAAGCACCTAAATTATTTGGGTGCTTTTGTTTTATATTCAAATATTACAATGACTTTCAACAGTAAAATAATACTAGAGCGCGCATTTGATTGTTATCAAAAAATGAAATAAACACATAAAAATACAACGACGCTGAACGCCGTTGTATTAGGGTTAGTAAACTATTTTGTGTTGTGGATTAAGATTCTAATAGTAAATCTTCAGGATTTAGATAGAATATATATTTTAATGTTATACATAGTGAAATGTTGTTATGAATATTCATCATTAAAGTGTTCTATGGGACAAATTTGGAGCAAAGAAATAATGTCTGGATTTAGTCATAATGCAAATCTACGTTTAGATGTGAACACTTCTGTACTTATCTACATCCATACAATACATTAATTAATAATAAAACCACGCTATTTTAATTAATAACGTGGTAAATTTCAACACAATCAATGTGCTACTTTTTTTTCATATTTTCTTTTCCTAAAATAAAATACGATAGTAATAAACCAACACCAACTATTATTAGACAAAATAGTATTCTCCACACTAATGTTTCAGGCATTGGAAAAATATAAAACATTGTACACATAACTAATGCCATTATGATACCGAATCTCAATGAATTTTTAAGTGTCATAAAACCACCTCTTTTTATTGATAACCCCAATTAGTACCTTTAAACACATAATTACCGCCAGCATCTTTTACAGTTTCCATATTTATATAAACTCCTTTACTTGTATCTAAGGCTGAACCAGCCATAGCTCCAAGGAAACTACCAATAGAACCACCTAAAGGACCACCTATTAATCCTGATATTGCACCGGTTGCAGCAGCGCCTGACCATGCTATAGCTTTAGTATATGCTGATGATAAGTATAGTGTAGCTTTACCGTTACCATGGTCCACAAAAGTAGTTTTTCCAGCGCGTAATTGGTCTTCAGCTTTATACTGTTTAATTTCTTCTTTTGTATATATGTCGTTAATATCATAACCATCTTTTTCTAATTGGTCAAACAAATCTTGGTTTGAAAAATATTGCACCTTAGAATTTGTAGACTGACCGCCGTGTGACTGATTTTCTGCTTCTTTTGCATCTGCATATGGAACAGTTGCATATCCAAGTGTTAAAGCGCCTGTAGTCAAAGTTGCGAATAATAATTTTTTCAAATCATCCCATCTCCTCTACTTAATTGTTTATTTGAAATATATTATATCATATTATATTGCAAACTATTAATTATTCTCTAAGTGTTTGTTTTTTATTTCATAACTGTTGTATTCCGCTTATTTTTTGTAACAAAATAAAACTGGTATGGCTATTGGTGAAGTATTAGCGTTATAATTTAAAGATATTACAAAAACGGATTCAAGTATACGCAAAATCGGTATTACTGCACGAGACGTAGAAATATTTGAAGAATTATACAAATATAAACAATTTAACGAATTAGATCCCTAATTTTCAGAAAGAGCTTTCATATTTACAAATAAAAAAGGTAATCCCCTTTCAACTAATAAGATAAATTATATATTAAAAGAAGCATTGGAGATTACCAATATTACAAAGCGTGTCACGACACACACAATGCGTCATACTCATGTATCTATATTAGCTCAGCATGCAATTCCTTTAAAAGCTATTCAAGAGCGTGTGGGTCATTCTGATAGCAATATGACATTAAGAATATATACACATGTAACTGATAACATGGCTCAAAACTTGATTAATGAATTAGAAGCATATGACAAAGACTTTAAAAATAATATTAATCAAAAAGAAAAAATAAGGTTAGTTCAATAAATACAGTGAAAGTACCTATATTGATTAGGTGCTTTTTTATTTTGAAATACCATTTATTGAGATTACTATAACTGAAAATAATGATGCTATGGGGCAAATTTGAGGCAAATTCTAACAAATGCATAAACACATAAAAATACAACGACGCTAAACGCCGTTGTATTAGGGTTAGTAAACTATTTTGTGTTGTGGATTAAGATTCTAATAGTAAATCTTCAGGATTTTCAATTAATTCTTTAATAGTTTTTAAGAAACCTACTGCTTCTTTACCATCGATGATTCTGTGATCATAACTTAATGCAATATACATCATCGGACGGTTTTCAATTGTATCTGCATCGATAGCAATTGGACGTGTAATAATAGAATGCATACCTAGAATCGCAGCTTGGCTACCATTAATAATTGGTGTAGACATCATTGAACCAAAGATGCCGCCATTTGTAATAGTAAACGAACCATTCACCATGTCATCTAAACCTAATTTTTTATCACGTGCTTTGATAGCTAAATTAGCAATTTCATCTTCAATTTCGGCAAAGTTTTTCTTATCACAATCTCTTACAAATGGTACTAGTAAACCATCATCTGTAGATACTGCAACACCGATATCATAGAATTGTTTAGTAATCATGTCTTCACCATCAATTTCAGCGTTTACTTCAGGGTATTTTTTCAAAGCTGCTACTGATGCTTTTGTAAAGAATGACATAAATCCAAGTTTTGTGCCATCATGATCTTTAATGAACTGTTCTTTTTTACGTTTACGTAAGTTCATCACATTTGTCATGTCTACTTCATTAAATGTCGTTAGCATTGCTGTATTATTAGATACTTCTAATAATTTTTTAGAAGCTGTTTTCTTACGGCGAGACATCTTTTCTCTGATAACTGGTTTTGTTGGGTTTTGTTGAGCTGCTTGTTTTTTAGGTTCTTCTTTTGTTGATGATTGTGCAGCTTGTTCATTTTTATTATTTTGTGTTTGATCGACATGTTCTTTTCTAACAACGTCATTTGATTGTGTTGCTACTTCTGATAAGTCAATACCTTTTTCACGAGCATATTTACGTGCAGATGGTGTCGCATTAACACGTTGTCCTTTATCTTGTGAATCGTCAGTAGTGCTATCATTATCCTTTTGAGATTCTGATTCTGTTTGTGGTTGCTCTGATTCTTCCTTACTAGCAGATGCTTGTGATTCAGAATTGTCTTGTTTTGGTGCTTCTGAATTATTATTGCCACTTCCTTCGCCTACAACAGCGATAGATTGACCAACTTCTACAGTATCACCTTCATTTGCAAGTAATTCTTGCAATACGCCAGCTTCTTCAGAAACAACTTCGACGTTTACTTTGTCTGTTTCTAATTCAAGGATAGCTTCACCTTTATCTACACTATCACCGACTTGTTTTAACCATTCTGCAATGGTACCTTCTGTAATGGATTCTGCTAATTCTGGAACTTTTACCTCTGGCATGCTTAACTTCCCCCTAGTTAAATTTTGTGCTTTGTTCGATTATCATATTTTGAACAAGTTTGTGTATTTCTCCATCACCTTCAGCAGGAGCTGAACGTTGAATACGGCCATGATAACTTAAATCGTATTTATCAGTTGTTAATTCTTTTAGATATGGATAAACAAATGACCAAGCGCCTTGGTTCTTAGGTTCTTCTTGTACCCAAGCTACATTTTCTAAATTAGGTAATTCATTTAGTAACGTTTCAATTTCTTCAGCTGGGAATGGATACAATCTTTCCACGGCAACTAATAAAATTGAATTGTTTGGATTTTTTGCTAAATATTCTTTTAAATCAATAAACATTTTACCTGAAGCTAGAATAACTTTTTTAACAGCATCCTTATCATGTTCTTCTGGTAAAATTGGTTCGAATTTTCCAGATGTAAATTTATCAATTGGATCAGCAACCGTTTTATTACGTAAGAGACTCTTAGGAGACATTACCACTAGTGGTCTCATTGATTGTGTACCTAAGCTAGCAGCTTGAGCTCTCAGTAAATGGAAGTAGTTACTTGAGCTTGATAAGTTTACTACTGTAGCGTTATTTTCTCCAGCTAATTGTAAAAATCTTTCTAGACGTGCCGATGAATGTTCAGGGCCTTGACCTTCAAATGAATGAGGTAAGAATAGTGTTAAACCTGAACGTTCGCCCCACTTGGCTCTAGCACTAAATAAGAAGTTGTCGAATATCATTTGAGCCATATTAGAAAAATCTCCATATTGTGCTTCCCAGATTGTCATACAATCTTTATTTTGCACATTATAACCATATTCAAAACCAACAACCGCTGCTTCTGATAGTGGCGAATTACGCACTTCAAAAGTTGCTTTTTGTCCTGGGACCTTGTGTAGTGGGATATATTCTTCACCTGAATCAGGGTCGTGAAGTACGGCGTGACGGTGACTGAATGTACCACGTTCACTATCTTGTCCAGTTAAGCGAATAGGTGTACCTTTTTGAGTGATTGTTGCGAAGGCTAATTGTTCTGCTTGAGCCCAATCAACTAATCCTTCTTCGCTCTCAAAAGGTTCTCTTCTTTTCTCTAAGACTTTATTTAATTTTTTAAGAACATTAAAGTTAGATGGATATGATAGCATTGCATCATTAATTTCTTTAAGTTGTTCATAACTTACATCCACATCGACACTTTGGAGTGGTTCTGCAAGACTATCTGGTTTTTGCATATCAGGATTATCCATCTTGTCGTTTTTATCTATTTCATCATGAGCGGCACGAAGTTCTTTTTGAACATCATCAAAGATTTGATTCATTTGATCTTCAGAAATAATATTATCTTGAACTAATTGATGACCATAAAGTACATCAACAGGGTCATGTTTTCGAATATTGTGGTATGGTAACGGATTGGTAATGGATGGTTCATCCATCTCATTGTGGCCATATCGACGATATCCAACCAAATCAATGACAACATCTTTATGGAATTCTTTCCTAAATGCCATAGCGATTTCGATTGCCTCAATTGTTGCTTCAACATTATCCGCATTAACGTGCATGATAGGTACATCATAACCCTTTGCAACATCAGATGAATACGTTGTGGAACGTCCATCTTCTGGCTCTGTTGTAAAGCCAATTCTATTATTAGTGATGATATGAAGTGTACCGCCTGTTGAATAGCCATCCAAATTTTCCAAATTCATTGCTTCGAAGTTAATACCTTGACCTGGGTATGCAGCATCACCATGAATTAATATTGGCATAGATTTATGGAAATCAGTGTGAACAGCTCCAGATTTATCAGTATCATCTTGATTTGCACGTGTTTTACCTAAAACAACTGGTGCAACTATTTCAAGGTGACTTGGGTTATTCGCAAGAGAAATACGTTGCTCACTACCATATGAATTTGTAGTTTTGACACCACCGAGATGGTATTTCACATCTCCTGACCAACCAGAAGTTAATTCTAAACTGCCATCTTTCGGTAGGAACTTCATTGGATCAGTATGCATGAATTCTGAAATCATCATTTGATATGGTTTTTCTAACACATGTGTGAGTACATTTAATCTACCACGGTGGGCCATACCAATTTGTATGTTTTGAATGCCTTCATCACTAGCAAGTCTTAATGTCTGTTGTAACATTGGAACTAGTGTGTCTACACCTTCTATGGAGAAACGTTTTGCGCCCACAAAATTTTTGTGTAAATATTTTTCGAAGCCTTCTACATGTGCTAAGTTTTTAAATAATTCAATCTTTTGATTATCGTTTAATGTCGCTTTGTATGGTGTTTCTATTCTACGTTTTAACCATACACGTTCCCTATTGTTATTGATATGTGTATATTCAAATGCAATAGGACCTTTATAACGTTTTTCCATACGAACAATAGCTTCATAAGCATTATCGTAAATATCTTTAAAGTGTTCAGATACGATACCTGCTGAAATTGATTCTAATGTTTCTCTATCCAAATTAAAATCTTCAATATTTAATTTTGGAAGATTTTCTCTTACAGGTTTGTTAACTGGATAAATATCTGCCAATAAATGCCCATATTGACGTATGTTATCTATGAGACGCATAACACGTTTAATCGTGCTATCAGCTTTAGTCGCATTTTGTTGACCTTCAGCTGTATTTGTTGCGATGTTTGCTTCACCGTTTTTGATTGTACTAAATAGGACTTGTAAATCTTCAGGGACTGAAGCCGGATCATTCAAATACAAATCATATAAATCTAAAATGTATCCAAGATTTGCCCCGAAATTTACAGGTGCCTGGGTAACCTGACTTTCGTTGCTCATATTACACCCTCCACAAAATAGTTAAAACGCTTACAAATCAATAATAGCATTAAATATAACCAAATTAAAGTGTCAATAACTAGTTATATGAAAAAAGCAGAACCTGATTTTATTTGGCTCTGCTAATTGTATTTTCATTTTATAGCGTAACATATTTTCTGTCGAAATAGTAACCGGTTAAAAATCAAAATGTGATTTTAAATGTCGTGTATTTTCCTACTTCACTTTCTACATGAATCGTACCATGATTTAATTCAATGATTTTTTTAGCTATCGATAAACCTAAACCGTTTCCTCCTAATTTTCTGGAACGAGATTTATCTACTCTATAGAATCTATCGAAAATAAAATCTATATCTTCTTTTGGAATACCAACGCCATGGTCAGTGATTTCTATTGATATTTGTTTGTTTCGCAGGTTTGTCTGAATTTGAATATATTTATTAACTTGATCATATTTCATAGCGTTATCAATAAAGATAACTAATACTTGTTCGAATTGATAACGATCTATTTTTATATTAAGTGGTTTATGATACGGTTCAAATTCAAAAATATAATCTTGATGTAGCTGTTTTAAAGATTTAATTCTAGAAGTTATCTCTTGATTAATTTCTACGCTTTCTGTTTCGTTTTCTTTACTGTTGTTATTATCTTTTGTTAATAATAATAATTCTTCAACTAATTTTGTAATTCTAGTCATCTCTTCTAAGGATATATCGAGAGATTCTTCAAGAATTGCTGCATCTTTTTTGCCCCAACGCTGTATCAAATTCAAGTGTCCTTGAATAATTTGTAATGGTGTCCGTAGCTCATGAGAAGCATCTTCAACAAATTGTCGCTGTTGATTAAATGACTCTTCCAATTGAAACATCATTTCATTAAAGGTAACGATTAAATTATCTGTTTCTTCATAATTTGTAACTAGATCAACTTTTTCTTGGAAACCATCACGACGAATTTGCTGCATTTTATTAGACATTAAGATTAATGGTTTTGTAATTTGTGCAGAGAAGAAGTAACTTACCATTGCAGTGATAAAAGTAGCAATAACCCCAAATATGAGTGCAATAAAATATAGTGAATTAACAAGTGCATTATAATTTTCTAAAGAATGAATGATTACACTATATCCTTTGAAGTGCTGCGTATTAATTCGATTTGTAATAATTAAATAATCGTTGTTATGATAATTTTTTATCAAAGCAGTATTGATTTCTTTAGGTTTAAAATTGGGTGAATAAACGATATCGTTATCATTTGAAGTTTCTATTTGTTTTTCACCTTTTTTATCAAAAAGAATCACTTTTTGAAAATTACCTAACGATGCATTTAAATCTAATGGCGTAATATCATTCAATTGTTTAGTTTCGAATAGTTGAATGATATCCGATGAACTTCTTTCTGCTTCGCTAAGTTCATTGTGACGTAATGCATTACTTAGAAAGAATATAATAATTAAACTGAAGATAAAAATTGTTGAAAATGTAATGGTTGTTGTGATAATCATCCACTTAGTTTTTAATTTACGCTGTTTCATTTTCTAACCACGTATCCCACACCACGTACAGTTTCGATAATTTTATCTTTGCCATATGGTTTAAGCTTATTTCTTAAATAACGTATATATACATCAACAACATTTGTTTCAACTTCTGAATCATAGCCCCACACATCTGCGATAATTTGCTCTCGCTGTAATACATGATTACGATTTTCAGCTAATAAGGTCAATAAATCATATTCTGTTTTCGTCAAATCTAAAGTATTACCATCTACAGTGACTTTAAAGCCATCTCTATCTATAATAATGCCTTGCATGTCTATGATGTTTTTTTGTGGCTGTCTACGTAACATTGCTCTAATTCTTGCTAATAATTCTTCAATATCAAATGGTTTTACTATATAATCATCTGCACCATAATCTAATCCTGCTACTTTATCATAAGTGTCACTTTTAGCTGTGATAATAATTATAGGAGTGGTTTTATTTTGTCTTACTTGTCTACAAATTTCTAAACCATTAATATTTGGTAACATCAAGTCTAACAAAATTAAATCGTAATCATTGGTTAAAGCTTTCTCTAACCCAGGTTTGCCATCATATTCAATATCTACTACATAATTTTCGTGTTCTAATTCTAGTTCGATGAAACGAGCAAGATTTTGTTCATCTTCAACAATTAAAATTTTTGTCATTAGCTTACACCTCAAAATATATAATATATGAAATAACAGTTTATAGAAAGTAACAGGGTATTAAAAATACAATAAGATAGTGAAGATAATTAAGTGTAACAATCTTGAAATAAAAGATCAGAAAAATTTTTGAAATCTAATTGACAATTATTCTCAGTATTGTATAATGTAATTGAAAATGATTATCAATACTACATAGACATTCCCCCCACACATATTTGTTTTAGTAGGAATGATCATTTTCGTAAATATCCCCTTTTATATGCCCGTAAAAGACTAACGTTGTAAAACAACGTATATATAAAAACCGGTTTTGCAGTGTGAAATCGGTTTTTATAATAATTTTTGACACAATTAAATTAAGTTTGAGATAAAATCATTTCAGACGAATTTAAAAAAGGCAATTTCTATTTTTGTATAGAAATTGCCTTTTTCTCTATTTTATTGTGATTTAACTTCTCAAGGTGTAATTATCATTTATATTTTTAACTTGTGTCTTAATATCAATGTTGATAAAACGACGCAAAAAGCACCACCAATAATACCAGCAATGATATCTGTAGGATAATGCACTCCTAGATATACTCTTGATGATGAAATTAAAATAATAAATAGTGCTGAAAGACCTATCATTATCCCTTTTGTTTTCCCTTTTAAGACACGATTAGCAATGTAAATGGTACTGCCAAAGAAAGCAGCTGAGCCCATTGCGTGTCCACTTGGAAAACTAAAACCAGAGATATCTATAAGTCGTAATAATGTAGGTCGTTCTCTATCAAATATATTTTTTAATAATGGATTTAAAGTACTTGATAAACTCATAGCTATAGCAAAGAAAAGTGCCTCTATATTTAACTTTTTTAGCATTAAATAGGCGATGAGTAATAATGATAAACAAACCATTGCCCATACTTCACCGATTTTAGTTACTCCTAAGAAAAATGTGGTAGTTATGAAGCTTTCAGAAGAATATATAAATTCGTAAACTTCATTGTCTATCCATTTTCCTAATCTAGATTCATGGAAGGATGCAATAATGCCAAAAATTAATGTAAAAATAATGAGTAGACTTATTCTTTTCCAACGACTCATTGCGTATCCTCCCTATTATTAGTTATTTGCATCATTAACAATTTTATGAAATAAATCTTGGCGTGTAAAACTTTCTTTGTATGTTTGCATTTGAGTGATGATTGATTCACGTTGTGTTTCAATATTTTTTAACTGATCGATAAGTTTATGTTCAGTTAAAGTGTCTTCTGGAATCGTTCTTCCAAAACCTTTAGATTCAAAATTTTTCGCATTGTCAATTTGATCTCCTCTTGATTGGTCGAGACCTAAAGGAATTAAGAGCATTGGAATTCTTAATGCTAAGAACTCATATATAGCGTTTGAACCAGCACGGCTAATAACTGTATCTGTTATCGCTAATAAGTCAGTTAAATCGTCTTTAACAAATTCAAATTGAACATAACCTTCTTTATGCGTTAAGGATTGATCTAGCAGTCCTTTGCCAGTTAAGTGAATGACTTGATAATTTTTTAATAATGCATCTAAATTATCTCTAATTATATCATTTAACTTTTTACTGCCAAGGCTCCCCCCCATGATTAATAAAACTTTTTTATCATCTTTAAATTCTGTTAATTGATAGCCTCTATTTTTATCACCGCTTTTTAAATCTTCACGTACTGTAGCACCTACAAAATCTGCTTTTTCACTAGGAAGATATTGCAATGTATCTTCAAAAGTCGTATAAATCTTTTTAGCGAATTTTAAAGCAATTTTATTTGCTAAACCTGGTGTTAAATCAGACTCATGTATGATTGTTGGAATTTTCAAAGATTTAGCAGCAATAACTACTGGCACAGATACAAAACCGCCTTTTGAAAATAATAGGTCAGGACGTTCTTTTTTTAATATTCGTCTTGAATCGAATATACCTTTTAAAACTTTAAAAATATCTTTGATATTTTCAAAAGAGATGTATCGTCTTAATTTGCCACTTGAAATTTTATGGTATGGAATCTCTGGTAATTGAGATTCAATCATTTCTCGTTCCATACCATTTTTTGATCCAATATAAAAAGCTTCATGTCCTTCCTCTATAGCTGTTGGAATTAAACTAAGATTTACAGATACATGTCCAACAGTACCGCCACCAGTAAATGCGATTTTTGTCATATTATTACCTCTATTCTTCTAATTTTTTATAATAGGCATAGAATGGTTCCCCTTTGTCGAAAGGAGGATAATCAATATTTACTTCACCTAATTTGATAAAGCCAAATTTTTGGAATAATCCTTGAGCACGTTTATTCAATGCAAAAGTGTCAGTTAACATTACATGTACATTATCTTTTAACGCAAGGTTAACAGCAAAATCAAATAACTTTGTTGCAGCACCCTTATATTCTGATGAGGCTGCTAATCTATGAATAACGTATGCATTTTTTCTATCAATTGGCCATGCCAGTTCATCATACCATTCAGATTGTTGTTGGTCGACAACTATAAAGGCATAAATTATCTCATTTTCTTCTAGTACAAAAAGTGAGTCTTTACTAATATCTTCTTTAAAATGTGATTTCAATGGATATTGTTCATCCCATTGTGTGTTATTTTCTTGTTTCATTATTGATTTTGCTTCTTCTACAATCGTTAAAATAGTTGGTAAATCTTTTATAGTACCTAATCTTATCATGGGGATTTCACCTCTTTAATTTAATTTATTTAATAAAGTTTTTAATACAGTATCTTCTTTATTAGCTTTATTAACTAAAGCTTGAGTGAATTTATCATTGGTTTGTTTATCAAACTTTCCAGTAACTGTTAAATTATTATCTTTTTGGAATGATTTAACAGCATCTTCTAAATCGTTATCAAAGATTTTAGATTTATTATTAGTCTCATAGTTTAATGCAGATAGACCTATTTTTATTGTTTTTATATGTTTGTCTTCGTCACCCAATTGATAAGTTTGTGTATTAGGTATGACATTTAATGATTGATATTCAGGTTCTTTAATTTTTGTATCAGGCGTAATACCTTTTCCGTGAATATAATGGGATTTTGGTGTTAGCCATTTCATATTCGTAAATTTTAATAACGAACCGTCATCAAATTCATGCGTTGTTTGTACAATACCTTTACCAAAAGTTTTTGAACCGTAAACTTTGGCTTTATTATAATCCATCATTGCACCTGTGAATACTTCAGATGCACTGGCTGAACCTTTGTTTACTAAAATTGAAACATCCATATCTTTAGCTTCTTTGGTAGCGTCGTTTGATGTTTTTATTTGTTCTTTTTGATCGCCTTTTTCAAGTTGAACTGCAGTTTTATCTTTATCTATAAAAATATTCACCATTTTCACAGCTTCATCAAGTAATCCACCGGGATTATTACGTAAATCGAGAACAATTTTTCTAATTCCATCTTTATGCGCTTTAATAATTA
The DNA here is from genome assembly GCF_017892745.1 of Staphylococcus sp. GDY8P45P. Lineage (NCBI taxonomy): Bacteria > Bacillati > Bacillota > Bacilli > Caryophanales > Staphylococcaceae > Staphylococcus > Staphylococcus sp. GDY8P45P. Next base: position 253,045 of record NZ_JAESLS010000006.1, read on the forward strand.
AAGATTTTAACTCACCTGATGTACTACTTTGGAATTTATTAATTGTAAACACACCAGTATTTCCATGTTTTTCATATTCTACACTCTTAACGTGTATTTTATCTCTTTTAATAGTGATTTCGTGTGCTTGATTCGCTCTTTCAATTGTTAATGTGACTTTTGTTCCTTGTTTTCCACGCACTTTTTTGACAATAGCTTCAAGTGGTTGTCCTTTAATAGACTTACCATTTACCTTAGTCACTACATCTTTAGGTTGAATGCCAGCTTTTTCCGCAGGGGAGTTTTTCATCGGGCTTGTAATTTGGATTTTATCTCCTTTTTTTTGCATTTCTGCACCGATACCTACAAAATCACCTGAGACATCTTCGTTAAACGATTTAGACTCCTTTTTTGTCATATACTCTGAATATGGATCATCTAAATCTTTAACCATCCCTTTAATTGCAGATTCAGATGTTTTTTCTGAATCAGTATTTTTATAATATTCTTTATTTAAAATACGATAGACATCTTCAACTTTTTTCATTTCAGCTTTTTGCTTTCCATCCAGTCCACTTGTCCAGTGCATGACTGCTATGGTTGCAAAGACCGTTAAAACTGCTGTTATGAGCACAATACTTATGATTGTTAAAATAAAATTTTTACGTTTAAAGCTTAATTTTTTAGTGGGCTGTTTGTTATTTACATCGTCAGTTTTAGTTTCTTTGTTGTGTTCATTTTCCATGTCTGATCTTTCCGACATTTTATCACTTCCTAAATATATGTATGTTTCAAATCAAAATTTTATTGATTTGAAAATAAAAGTAGCTGGGATTGAATCATTAAAGATTAATCCCAGCTCCCTATGATACTCTATTATTTTAATATACTTTACTATATTCGCTCAAATATAAACTAAGACTAAAATTTTAACCATTCAGTATATTCTTCATATAAACTATCAAAAACAGACATTGAAACGGTGTAACTTCCTTGCATTTCAATGTAATCGGATAGTGCATGAAAATCTTTTTCCTGTCGTGGAAAAGACAAATCATCAAAAATTTCTTCTGCTAATTCGCCTTTTTCGTCTTTTCGACCACGTGCTGTTAATGCAAATTGATAAAATGAATGATCTTTCATTAGTTCATTGTCACATCTATAATTTTAGTTTCACCTTTAGTTACTGAAGTTACATCGTCGGCAATTGCAATTGATGATGTGTTATCTGAGTTTGTAACAATAATCGGAGAAATAACTGATTTAGCATTTTCTTTAATATAATCTAAATCAAAACGTAATAATGGATCTCCAACATTAACAGTATCGCCACTTTCAACTAATACTTCGAAACCTTCCCCATCAAGTTGTACTGTATCTAAACCAATATGAACAAGTAGTTCAAGTTCATTATCAGCTTGTAAACCAATAGCGTGTTTTGTTGGGAAGATATTATCTACTTTACCATTGATTGGAGAAACAACTTCACCGTCAGTTGGATTCACTCCGAATCCCTCTCCCATCATTTTTTGTGCAAACACTGGATCTGGAATATCTTCTATTTTTACATATTCTCCTGTAATAGGTGCATATACACTTGTTTCTTTGTCGACTTCTTTACCTTTACCAAATAATTTTTTAAACATGTCTTGTTCGCTCCTTATTTTTCAAAATGTGGTATTAAATCTTCATAGCCTAATTCTTCTAGTTTGTCATATGGTATGAATTGAACAGCAGCTGAGTTAATACAATATCTTAAACCACCGCTTTCAGTTGGACCATCATTGAAAACATGTCCTAAATGACTGTTTGCATCTTCAGAGCGTACTTCTGTCCGTACCATACCAAATGTTTTGTCAACAAGCTCTATGATTTCTTCATCATCTAAAGCTTTTGAGAAACTAGGCCAACCACAGTCTGATTCAAATTTTTCTTCTGAGGTAAATAAAGGTTTACCAGAAATTTTATCAACATAAATCCCTTTTTCAAAATGATTCCAATACTCATTTTGAAATGGAGGTTCAGTTCCATTTTCTTGTGTTACCAAATATTCTATTTCAGTTAACTCATTTTTATTTTTTTTAATCATATTGTTTCCCCCAATGTTTTTCTATAAAACTTTTACGGCCAGAACCACGCTGATATTGCTCATAATGTAGTGGATTCTTTTTATAATAATCTTGATGATATGATTCAGCAGGGTAAAAGTTTTTGTATGGTTTTATGGGTGTAATTACAGGGTTGTTGAATATTGCCTGCTCATTTAATTCTTGAATTTTTGCTTCTGCGGCCTTTTTTTGCGCTTCATTATGATAAAAAATAGCTGGTTGATAATGTTCGCCTCTATCAAAAAATTGACCACCGTTATCAGTAGGATCAAATGTCTTAAAATAAACATCCAAAATGTTTTCGAAGGTAGTGATTTCAGAGTTATATGTGATTTGTACTGCTTCTACATGACCGGTTTGTCCACGGCTAACATCTTCATAAGAAGGATTTTCAACATGTCCACCACTATAGCCAGAAACAACATTTTCAATGCCTGGATAAGATGTGAATGGTTTTACCAAACACCAGAAACAACCTCCAGCTAATGTCGCATATGCCATGGTATACCTCCTTTTTTATTATCTTGTCATTAAGTTATCATTAATTCCAGAGATAAGCTATTAAATTGTTTTGAAAATTTAACAAATGAAAGAATAATTAAAACGAACCTTAATTTATTATAAATTAGTTTATGATTTTAAAACAACTAGACCTATTGCACCTTCTCCAGTATGTGTAGATATTATAGGAGTTGTAACATTTGTATCATATTCAGTGACATTAAATTCTTCGGTGAAATGTTTTTTTATTTTATCCACAAATTCTAAAATATTTGCATGCGCGATGCCTATTGATTTAATTTTTTTATCACCTAAAAAAGTGCTGATTTCTTTTTTTAGAAATTGAATACTACCATTTTGAGTACGGGAATTATGAATTAATTCAATTTTACCATCATCAAGAGTTCCAATTGGCTTGATTTTCATCATATTACCTATTAATCCTTTAGTTTTACTGATTCTACCGCCTTTGATTAATTGATTTAATTGACCAATCACGACGTATAATTTTATATTACTCTGTAAATCTGTAATTTTTGAAACAATTTCTTCTGATGAAAACCCTTGATTATTCCAATCAACTACATGTTGAACTTGATACCCTAATCCAAATGAAATAGATTTTGAATCTATAACAGTTACTTTGCTATCTGTCATTTGGCTTGCTTGTAGCGCAGTCTGATACGTACCACTAAGTCCTGATGTCATATGAATACTAATGATTTCAGAACCATCTTTGCCTAATTCATCATATAATTCAATAAAATTACCAATCGCTGGTTGACTTGTTTTTACATCAGCATTTTCTTCCAACTTTTCAATATATTCTTCAGAGGAAATGTCTACTTGATCTACATATGACTTGCCATCAATAGTTAAATTAAGCGGGATGACATGTATATCATTATCTTGTAAATAAGTATGAGATAAATCTGATGTTGAATCAGTTACAATTTTCATTTTCATATTATTTCCTCCTATGTTGTTTTTTTACGCACTAAATGTAGAAATGTATGGGGAATCGTATTTTTTTCATCTAATTTTCCCGGAATAGAAGATTCCACTTCCCAGTCTTCAAATGTATAAGGTGGAAAGAATGTATCTCCATTATATTTATCTTCAATAACAGTAATATACATATCATCGACTTTATCAATCATTGCTTCAAATAATGTTTGACCACCAAAAATGAAAACATGACCGGATAAATTAAATATTTCGTCAATTGAGTGGATAACTTCCACACCATCATGCGCAAATGATTTATTTCTTGTTAGTACTACATTTTTTCTATTAGGAAGAGGTTTTCCTATAGAATCAAATGTTGCACGTCCCATAACAAGCGTATTGCCAGTTGAGAGTTTTTTAACATGCTTTAAATCATTTGGTAAATGCCATGGTAATTGATTATTAACTCCAATAACACGTTGCTGATCGTGAGCAACCAGTATAGAAAGTGTCATAATTTCCCTCCTAATAGTAGTATGATTTCAGTAAGTAAAACGTTCTCAGCATAAAGTATATATTAAATAAACATTAAAATTAAATATTCTATTATTTATACTGCTATTGGTGCCTTAATTGCTGGGTGTGATTCATAATTAACAATTTCTAAATCTTCATAATTAATGTCGAAGATAGAGACATTTGAATTTATTTTAAGTTGTGGTGGCGCATAGCTAGTACGAGACAACTGTGTTTCTATGGCGTTTATATGATTCGTATAAATATGAGCATCCCCAAACGTGTGTATAAATTCTCCTACTTCTAAATCACATTCTTTTGCGATTAAATGTGTCAGTAAACTGTAACTAGCTATGTTAAATGGTACACCCAAAAAGATATCTGCACTTCTTTGGTATAATTGGCAACTTAATTTACCATCTTGGACATAAAACTGAAACATTGTGTGACAAGGTGGTAATGCCATAGTATCAATTTCAGTTGGATTCCATGCTGAAACAATATGACGTCTTGAATTTGGGTTGTTTTTAATTTGTTCGATAACAGTTTTTAACTGATCAAAGTGATTGCCATTTTTATCTTCCCAATCGCGCCATTGTTTGCCATAAACATTACCTAGATCACCATACTTGTTTGCAAAAGCTTCATCGTTTAAAATTTGCTCTTTAAATTTACGCATTTCTTCTTTATATTTTTCATTAAATGCTTCATCCGTTTGTGCTCTATGACCAAAATTTGTCATATCTGGTCCTTTATAATCAACTGATTTAATATAATTTTCAAACGCCCATTCATTCCATATATTATTATTATATTTGAGTAAATATTTAATGTTTGTATCGCCTTTGATAAACCATAGTAATTCAGTTGCAATCAATTTAAAAGATACTTTTTTGGTTGTTAGCAATGGAAAACCTTCTGACAAATCAAATCTTAATTGATGGCCAAACTTTGAAATAGTACCTGTATTTGTGCGGTCTTCTTTTTGTTTTCCTATGTCTAATATTTCGTTACAAAGATCATGATAGGATTGATCAAATTTATTTAACATGTGGAACACACTCCTTTCAACAGCATAGTTATTTTTATTTAATCATATTTTAAAATACCAATAATTTAAAGAGATAACCACTAGTAAAATAAAAAATAAAATTGGAATTTGAGCATTATATTTATGTATCCAATTAATGACTTGTGTTTTGAAAGGCTTAGTGACACAAATCTGTTATTCTAAATATTGTGATAAACAATCAAAAGTAAAATCAACTTTTTAAATAGTTAATCCTATACTAATGGGATGGTCAACCATATCAGTCAAAACAACAAAATATGTTCATTAATGAAATGCATGATAAAGTCAGAAATTATGTGTTTAGCATTAAAGCAATTTAAGGCTGAGACATTTATTTATATCTCAGCCTTGGTCTTAATTGATTAATCACAATAATCATCAAATATGTCTTTAATATCCATACAAATGTCTTGAATATCTCTGCCTTCTATATGCTCTCTTGGCATGAAATGTTTTAATTCTTTTCCTTTAAACAATGCATACGAAGGACTAGATGGTGCTTGTTGAATGAAAGCGCGCATTGCTTCAGTTGCTTCTTTATCTTGACCAGCAAATACAGTAACTTTATGAGTTGGTTTTTTTTCATTTTGTTCTGCAACAGTAACTGCAGCGGGTCTTGCCAATCCTGCAGCACAACCACAAGTTGAATTAATCACGACAAATGTTGTATCATCTTCAGATACATTATTCATAAAGTCATCGACATCATCTGCAGTTTCTAAACTATTAAATTCATGATTAGTTAGTTCGCTTCTCATTTGTGTTGCAAGTTCATTCATATATGCTTCATAAGCATTCATTTATAACACTCCTATTTTATTAAATGATAGTTTCTTTAGACATTATTTCGATTAGCAATTTGCTTCCAAACGGAACCTAATGCTTCATCACCATTTTCAATTCTTGTTATAGCCATCTCTATTTGAAGTTTCACTTCATATGCTGAATCATCAGCATGTTCACGTAGTGATTTTAATTGTTCTGGTCCACCTTCATCAAAAATAAACATAGCAGCTCTCCATCTGACAATTTTGTGAGGATCATCTAATGCTTTTTCCATTTCTGGTAATGCTTGTTTGAAACCTAAATCACTTAAACAATCACCAGCAGTTCTTCTTACTGCAGGACTTTTATCGTTTAACCCTTTATAGAGATAAGGAAGTACTATTTCATCTTCAATCATTCCAAGAAGTATGATAGCTTCACGTCTTAATGGTGTTTTCTGTTCATCACTCACGACTTCGCCGAGCAACGGTAAATCTTCAATTGTAGGTGTTGGGAATGATTTTAGCATTCTTAAACGTTCTTTCCAACTTTCAGTTGATTGATATGTTTCCAAGGTTACATGTTTGTATTTGGTTTCAGGAATTGTAATATCAGATGCTAAGGCTTCTTCCACACGTTTTTGCAATTGATCTTTGGGATAGACAGCTGTAATCTCTTCAACGACATCATCCATTACCTCTGAGAGCTCACCATAACGTATGCCTAAATCTTCCCACTTACGTTGAAACACAACATTGTCATCATCTTTCTGGGCAGCTAACATACTGTCGACATATATTTCAGGTAATTGTTTACGTTGTTCTTCTGTACTTGTCGTTAGTTTAATTTGATAAGGAATACCTTTGAACGTTAAAACTTCTGCTTTTATTTCACCAAAATGTTCATCTGGTAGCGCTTCGGAAGTTACTTCGTGTTCGTCATTTAATGTTGCTGTTACTTTAGGTAAAACATCTTCCCAATCAAACTTAGGTTTTTTATCTACAGCTAAAAAGTCCATCACATGAAATATAGATTTAACGCCATCAATTTCTAAAACATCATTGATAAAATCAGGCTGCCCTTCTGCAATTGATGAATAAGTATTAGATTGGTTATCCTCTCTTTTTTCACTCAATACAATTTTCATTGTATTGGGACTTGGTGTAGGCTCAACACGTACAATTTCCATAAAGGCACCCTCCTTATTTTTATATTTCTTCTAATACTTTTGTTATATTTGGTAAAAGTGTGTCCCAATCTGCATCTGAATTTTTATCAACTGATATAAAGTTCATTGCTTGAAATATAGATTTGACACCATCAACTTCTAATACTGCGTTGATGAAGGCTGGTTGGTCTTCTTTAACTTTTGTATACGTATTAGGTTTGTTATCACCACTATCTAATTTTAAATCAATTTTCATCGTATTTGGATTTGGTGTCGTTGCTACATTTAATATTTCCATAATCGTATGCTCCTTTTTATTGTAGTTCATTACCGATTTGTTTAATTTGTTTTCCGACTGAACATTCATTTATACAAAAATGATGTGCTTGTGTTTTGCCTTTTGTATTTTTAATATGACGTTTTAATAAACACGCTTTACAATATGTGTTCATCAATTGGTCTATGGCGTCAATTGCCTCTTTTTCAGAATAGGTTAGAATACGCTTCACGCTCCTGTATTTCTAAAAATGAATTATAAGTACCCAATTAACTAATTTATTATAAGATTTGAGACTTGATGACATTATATCATTTGTAACAACGATTGTTTAATCATTAAATTGAAATAGGGCATTGGTGAAAACATTTGTTGATAATTTACAATTTGAGCTTGCTTTTTTATAATTTTCTAGTAAAATAATGTAGTTGTTTATTTTGCGGTTTCTAAACACCCGCATTATCAAAATTTAGGAGGAATAAAATTGTTTAATGAAATATTTGGTGTTATTACTTTTTTAGTAACTTTTATATTATTGGTTACTATGTATCGTTTGTTTGGTAAACATGGTTTGATTGCATGGATTGCTATTGGCACAATTATAGCTAATATTCAAGTTATTAAAACAATCGATATTTTTACTATTTCAGCAACACTGGGAAATGTTATGTTTGCATCAATCTATTTAGCAACCGATATTTTAAATGATATCTACGGTCGCAAAATAGCTAAACGTGCAGTTTGGCTAGGTTTTTGTTCAACGTTGGTAATGATTATAGTGATGCAATTTTCACTTCATTTCACACCTTCCCCAGTAGATAATACACAAAAAGCATTAGAATCTATTTTTAATATTGTTCCAAGGATTGCTTTAGGTTCTGTTATAGCATACATCATCGGACAACATTTAGATGTTTTACTTTTCTCATTAATCAAAAAAGTGTTCAGCTCTGATAAAACATTTATTATAAGAGCTTATGGTAGTACTATTTTAAGTAATATCGTGGATACTGCACTATTTGTTATTATTGCCTTTTTAGGCGCAATGCCAAATGAAGCGGTACTTGAAATCTTTATTACAACGTATTTATTAAAAATAATTTCTACTATATTTAATGTTCCTTTTGGTTATTGGGCTAAATCAATGTACCGAAAAGGAAAGATTCAGAAGTTAGATGAAGGTTATTAATTTTTAATTAAGTGTTTCAATATAACTGATAAAAAAGCCCGTAAATGAATTTTCGGAAATTCATTTACGGGCTTTTTATATTTCAAGGAATTGAATATAATTATAAAATTTCCATTATCTTATCTTTTAAGTAATTGAAGGTGTCATACCCCTCAGTTTCTAAAAAGTGACCATCATGATTAATGTAATGTGTTTTGACATTTAATTGATTTGATAATCTATCAGTCGCGTCTATATTTACTACTGGATCATTTGAAGCACCAATTGTAACAATGTGACGCGCGTTTAATTTATTAATGTCAATACAGGTGTTATTGATATATTGATTTAGTTCAGGTATGTTAGACAATTTTTCGTTAAAACCAGAAATTAGAAAAAGCCCTTTTATTTTTGAATTAGCCTTAAAAGAAGTTAAATAATGTAATATTGAAATGACACCTAAACTATGCGCAACGATAATTGTTTCTGAATTCAATTTATTTTGTACGATATTATCAATAGCCTGACACCATGAATCGAGTTCAGGATAATCGGAATTTGGTAAATATACAATTTCAACATTGTAACCATAAGGTTTCATCTGTGAGGCTAACCATTGAAACCAATGACTTTTTGTACTGGCTTGATAACCATGTATAATAAACATGTTTTTCAATTAAAATCATCCTTTGTATATATTAATTTTGTGCATTTTCATTAACTGTAATAGCTTACGTTATTTTGATGTATTTTCCAAGAAAATATATCTTCATGATTATGCTTATTTATGCTCTTTTGTTAATATAAAATTAACTTATTAAATTTGAAGGTGAATTTATGGCAAAAATATATTTTGATGCAGCTACAGCAGGTAATCCAGGTCAAAGCGCATGCTCTATAGTTATTATTACTGAGCAAGAACGATTGCATTATGACTTTGATTTGGGGATTTTAGATAATCATAGTGCAGAATGGGCAGCTTTTGTATTTGCATTGGAATGTGCAAAACATCATGGGATCACTATAGCACTCGTATACACTGATTCGAAATTAATAGAAGATAGTATGAACAAAGGACAAGTCAAAAATAAACAGTTCATAAATTACTACCATAAAATAAAAATATTAGAATCATCTTTTGATTTATTGTTTGTTAAATGGGTTCCAAGAAACCAAAATAAAGAGGCAAATCATCATGCCAAAAATGCCTTATATAAAATCATTAAAACGGCAGAAAAAAAGCGTTAAAACAATAATTTATTGTCAAAAATAGTGTCTGGACGATAGATATCCAGTAAGATATAAAAAGTTAATATCTATTTAAAATCTTAAGACATTAACTTTTTTGGTGCAAAACTTTTTAGTTGTTGGTGCTAATAGTTATTCCTTTGCATTTATAACACATTTTTAATGCAAATTCGTCCGAAACAATTGTATGAACAATGGACCACGAGCTCCTATTATATAAATCATATCTCAGACAAGTATGCACGGTCAAAAGCATTCGATATTAATTATTAGGGAGATTGGATATAAATCTCAGAAAAATAGCACTCAGATGATTTAATTCAATTCATCTGAATGCTTCTTTTTTATTCAATGCTTCGTATTGTTGGCTCGCTTACTTTGGGGACAGCTTCAGCTTCTCCTGTTCCCTCAAGAGACTCGCCAAAATACGTAATATTATTGAATACGAAAAATGTAGTATAGTTAGGAAAACAAACACGACAAAAGTGAACTTGGCGTTATATTAATGACACTTAATATAAGAAAAATAGTAGCTCAATGAGCTAGCTATAATTAAAATAATAGCGAAAAAGGCAATTTCTATATTATTTCAATAGAAATTGCCTTTTTTCACTTGTCCAAGAACTTTATGTTCCAGGCTCCTTAACTATGAGCGTGTACTTTATTGTTGTTTATTTTATTTAACTAAAATGTGTTGCTAAATACTTTCCAGATACATAGAGCTCATGCTCTTTACATATATTTAGTATTTCAGCTAAATCAGTTCCGAATTTCATATCACTTAATAAATCGGATGTATTTATTGGTACTTCTGTATGAATTTTAGCTAATGATTTAGAAAGTTTTAAATTATATAAGTTATCTTCTATTTTATTACGTTGGCCAGGTGTTAATTCGTTTAAAGCGTCAATAACTGATTCAACTGAACCATGATTTTGAATGAGTTTTATAGCTGTTTTTTCTCCAATGCCTTTAACGCCAGGATAGCCATCAGCGCTATCTCCCATAAATGCTTTAACATCTATGAGTTGTAGTGGATTTAGTCCATATTCATTTTGAAATCTGGTTAAAGTATAGCGATTGTAAATATTGAATCCTTTTTTAGTTAGCCAAATCTCAACATTTGGATTAATACATTGTAAAATATCTTTATCACCGGTGATTACATAAATTTGATTTTCTTGTGAATACTCATATGCTAAAGTCCCTATAACATCATCAGCTTCGTAATTTTGTACACCAATATTTACAAAACCAAATTGGTTTGCTATCTCTTTTACATAATCAAACTGCGGTATCAATTCTTCTGGTGGTGCGGGACGATTTTGCTTGTATCCATCAAACATTTCATTTCGAAATGTAGATTTTCCCATATCCCAACACACAGCCACATGTGAGGGTTGTATTTCGTTTATTGCGGTAAATACATGACGTACAAATCCTTGAACACCGTTCGTAGGCATTCCTGATGAATTTCTCATGAATTGTTTGTGTAAACTTGTTGCGTAAAAATGACGAAATAATAAAGCCATACCATCTATTAATAATATTTTTTTGGACATTGTGCGTACCTCTTTCTAAGTTAACAACTGAGCTTTTAGTTCGCTATTTGTTTCTTGAAGTTGTTTTACTAATGAATCATCTATATTAAAAGCTAAAAGTTGTTTAATTTGTGTGTGTATCTCTTTTTCATACTGATTGAATTTCGTTTCTGCATCATTATTCAGTTTATTTACAATTTCAATTAATGCTTTCCTTAAATCAGCAATACTAGGTTTAAGTTGCACAAGTGTGTTTTGAGTTATTGTAGTTTGAATTTCATTTTGCATTTTTGGTTGCAAAATGTTCTTTTTAGTCAGTGATTTAGGCAAAACAGAGATCATTTGGCTTAATTCAATTTTTAAATATGGATCGTCTAGTTCCATATTACTTTTATTAAATTCTGGTTCGATGAAAATGTGTAATTGTTCCAATTTTTGTTTTAAAGGTGCGATTTCTTCATGTATTTGTTGAATGAAATACTTTTTAATTCGTTCTACAAGTAAGGATTGTTCTAAATATAATCTTTGATGAATTTGATCTAAGTATTGTTTAGTGGAAAGACGTTTTTCTTCATTGAAGTTATTGCTTTGTGTCATTTGACCGTTATAAATTGATTTTACCTCATCTAGCAACTGAATTTTTAAACGCTCATTTAAGTGATAAATTTGATCTTCAACTTCATTTGAAGCACGTTGTACTGCAATTTGTAATATATTATTATTCAGTATTATTTGTTGTTGGTACTGTTCGAGTTTATTTTTACGTTGCTTAATTTTTAATTGATTATGCTGTGCATCTTCTATCATTTGATCAAATGCTTCTGAAATATTTGCTAATTGCTTAGTCATTTGTTGTTGCAATATATCTTTCGACTCAACTTGAGTAAAGTAGTCTATACTATTTTTTAATTTATCAATTCCTGAGTCACCTGTATTCAATGCTTTTCGACTTGAAACTGCAAAAATATCAGAATTCATATTTACATGATTAAGTGCATCACTTACATAGTTTATGACTGCATTCAGATCTTCTTCAGTTTCAGCTAAATCAGTGGCATTTATGATCATTTTAAATGCTTGGTTTTCACTTAATTGGTTCATTTCTTTCATATGCTCAATAAAGCGTTTATCATTATCTGTGAAAGAATGATTAAAATAACTTACATAAAGTATTAAATCTGAAGAAGTTAAAATCTTTTCTGTTTCATTTGTATGTCGTTGATTATTGGAATGTAATCCAAGTGAATCTACGATAACTTTATTTTTTAACCAATCAATGGGTAATCTTAAGTGAACTGTATTTACAAAGGTTGCATATTCATCTTCTGCACTCCATTTTCTAATTTCGTCCTGTTCAATGGAATGGGTTAAGCCTTGTTCTAGCATTTTTTGATACATCGTGTAATGTTTGTCAATTGCATTGATAAATGCTAATTTGTTTTTTTCTAAAGATGCTGTTAACTTATGTGTATTTTGATTTAAAAATGCTTCAATTGAATCAAAAGATTTATTTTCCACTTCAAATAATTGGTTTAATTCTTCTAATATTTGTTCTGATGATTTAAGTGTGATTTGACTTTCCTCACCATAAGTCAATTCTGTCATTGCAGCTGTTGTAGGATTTGGCGAGCTTACAAGATACGCATCACCAAGTAGCGCATTGATTAAACTACTTTTTCCGGCACTGAATGTTCCGAAAACCCCTATTTTAATAATTTTATTATCAAGGCGATTTAATGCATCATTGATATCTTGCTTAGTTTGTTCAAATAATGGAATATTTTTTATTAAATCTAATGAACGTTTTATATCTTGAATTGAAGTATTTGTTGATTTTGCTTTTGTGGTACTAGGTTGATTTTGTTTTTTAGTCACTGAATGTTCCTGTTTAGCTTGATAAGTGATTTCTTCTCTATCTATTAATTTATCTAATGAATCATCAATATGAATATAGTAGTGTCTGTAATTTTGTGTTTCAAGTGATTCTCTCAAATTACGTAGCTCCATAAATTTAACATAATCATTATAATCATCTACTTCTTCTGTGCCAATGTCGTTTGCTTGAGAATGGTTTATTGCTTTTTCAAATAATGGTTCAGTTTCTTTAACAATATGTTGTTTGATGGATTTCATTAAATCATCTGAAAATGTTAAGACATATTGATTACTAATAGATATTTGCATTTGATACAAATCATCCACGAGTTTTGAAGGGATTTGATAATGTTGGTTTAAAATAGCCTCAGTTACTTCGGAAGAATTAATAAATCGAGTCAAAAAGGACATGTCTTCTCTCAAAGGTTGACGTATTTCTTGATTTACCTTTTCTTGTAATTGCTCAAGTAGTTCTTGAAGTCTAATTTGTTGTGTTTCTAATGTTTTTTTCTTTTTATTGAATAAGCCACCCACTTTAAAATCTTTAGTTCGGCTTTCCAAATAAGTTCTTATTTTTTCCCTAGTATCGTGTGTCATTACATATGCATTGTCGAGAATCGCCTTACGTTTTTGTTTTAAGAAATCATATAACTGATCAGGATTATTTAGTAATTTTGCTTCTTCACTCACTTGTTGATGTTGTTGGAAGTTTAAATATGCTTGGTCAAAGTCTGCTTCAAATATATCCAGCTCTGTTAAAATTGCTTGAATTTCATGTTGTATAAATGATAGCTGTTCCTCTGTAATAAAATTGATAGTACGTTCCACATAATCCGACATTGATTCTCTACGTTGATCTTTATCAATGAGATAGTCTGATAATGCTTGAATTTGGTTGTGTTCATGTTCAAATTTAGAAACATAAAATATTTGATCTAATTTGATTTCCCATTCATCAATCGATTTTTCAACGCGTTGTTTAAATGTGGCGAATGGAATCTCTGATTCATGATGTTTATCTATTTGATTGATAACAAAAACTACTGGTACACCAGCATGATTAAGCTGTTTCATAAATTGAAAATTCATTGCAGATTGAACATGATTATAGTCTACAGTGTAAAATAGAACATTACTTGTATACATAAATTCTTCAGTACTAGATTGATGTGTCGATACATTAGAATCAACACCTGGTGTATCTTGAAGTGTGAACCCTTTATTAAATTTATCAGAAGGGAATTTAATTTCTACAGATTCAACATCAATATTTTCGCGATTCATTTGTTTAACTTCATCATAGTTTGTTAATAAAGTATATTTTTGGTTGCTCAAATTTGCTATAATACCTGGTTCATCTGATACAGAAACGATTGCTGTGTTACTAGTTGTAGGTACTGGAGAACTTGGTAAAATATTTTCTTCCAGTAGCATATTGATGAGCGTTGATTTTCCTGCTGAAAAATGACCAACAAATGTAGCAGTATATTGTTCTAAAAATATTTTTTTAATGACTTGATTTATAATATGTACAAGCCTATGATTATCTGATTTTTCAACTTCTTTTTTTAGTTTATATAGAATATCGAGTTGCTTCGTTTTAGACATGTTATGTATCCCCTTTATTACTTATATGTAATTAAGTTCTATTGTATAACAAATTATTGTGGGTCTAAAGTAAGTTAGCAAAATTAAATTGTATTTAGTACTTATTTATTAGTAAAAGCAAAGAAGTGTTACAAAGTTATTGATAGCGACTTAATTTAAAATTAAAAATACCACCTTAATTGGTGGCATTTGCAATCATTACAAAAATGTTGTTGTTTTTTAAATTTTATTTCCAGCTTGGTTTACTAAAATCAGTATTAGGTTTGCTAATACCAATGTTATCTTTTAAATAAAGTTCAGGATTTTTGGCAATTTGTACTGCAACAGCAGCAACACTTTTTCTGGAAACTTCTGTCCCCTTAAATGGTTCATCTTTATGAGTAATTTCATAATCAATTTCGTTAATATCTGATAACCAAGCAGGTCTTAAAATTGTATAATTGAGCTTTGAGCTTTCAATGGTGTCAGCTGCTTTTTTATAAATTGGTAAGTAATTATGGATTTGCTCATTTACCCATTCGCCAAATTCACCAGGTACCTCATTATAAATGCCAAGCGCAGCTACAAATATTAAACGATCAACTTTATTCTGTTCCATAGCTTTAACAATAGTACTTGCTTCTTTATCTAATTCACCTGAAAGACTAGCAAATACAATGTCTACATCTTCCATCGCACTATTAACATCTTCAAAGTTTGTAGCGTCTCCTTCACGAACACGAATGCGATCTGATGCATAATCAGGTAATCTATTCGCGTCTCTTAAAAACAATCTCAGCGTATATGAGGTATTTTCTAAAAAAGAATTAATAGCTGCTTTAGAAATTGCTCCGTTTGCCCCTAGTATTAATACTCTAGTCATATAATCACTCCATTATAATATATGGTTAAAAATATTAGTATATATAATAATTTTTTTGGATGCTTTTCTTTATATCTAATTTCACAATACTACAAATGCATGATTTATACTAATGATATATTTACGATATTGAATATAATAAAATGAGCTGTATGATATGTAAACATGTTTTGATTAATTTCAAGACAAAATAAAATCCCTAAAACAACTTTTATGAAGTTACCTTAGGGAAGTAATCAATACCATTTAGTGGATAGCAGGATTATTATTTTTTTTAATTTTTACATACTGTGAAATACTATATATTACAATGCCAACCCAAATAAAGATGAACGTGATAAATTGGTCGACACTAAATGGTTCTTTGAATAAGAAAATACCTAATACAAACATAATTGTAGGACCAATGTACTGTATGAATCCAGTAAGCGACAATGGAATTCTACGTGCACCAGCTGAGAAAAGTATCAGTGGAATTGCTGTTACAGCCCCTGAGAAAATCAACCAAAAAGATGAGGAGTTATAACCAAATGTTAAACTACCTTGTTGCCAAATGTACCATAGATATATAATGCCTGCTGGTGCAGTAACAATACATTCTATTGTAATACTACTAATTGCATCTATTGGCACGATTTTTTTAATTAAACCATAAATACCAAATGAACATGCTAATAGTAATGAAATACTTGGGAATACACCGACTCTTATAGTCATATACAAAACTCCGATGACTGCAAATCCAATAGCAATCCATTCTAATTTATTAAACCGTTCTTTGAGGAAAATTAACGCTAATAGAATGCTTACGAGTGGATTAATATAATAGCCTAAACTTGATTGTAATACGTGACCGTTCGTAACTGCCCATATAAAAGTGCCCCAATTAATTGTTATTACATAGCCAGCAGCTATGATAGCAATGAGTTGTATAGGAGTTGCAATGAGCTGTTGTAAATCGCGTTTGAATGGGGCTGTATTGTTAGTGATCACTACTACTATCAGCATAAATATCATTGAAAGTATAATTCTGAAAGCTAATATTTCAAATGCACCAATATCTTCTATTAGATCCCAATATATTGGTAAAATCCCCCATAAAATGTATGCACCAAAAGCAAAAAATATGCCTTTTTTAAACTCGTTATTCATTTGTCGCACCTCTTTCTGATTGATTCATGCAGTCTAATTTTTAGGTTTTTTATTCCCCCAATATTGATAATAAGTACACTCGATATAACCATTAAATAGCTTTCTTCTTTTTGTAGCTTTTTTATTAACTAAAAATTCAAATTCATTATTACTTGTTAAAATATAAGTTGATAAATAAGGGTGTTCCTGCATTAATTGACCGATATAACGATACATTTCTTCAACTTCTGCTCTATCACCAATACGTTCACCATATGGTGGATTGCCAATTAAAGCAATTGGTGCTTCTGACTCTAATGATAAGGTGTTAACATCTTGAACTTTAAAGTTAATAATGTCTGATAAGCCGACTTCTTCAGCATTTCTACGCGCTATTTCTATCATTTCTGGGTCAATATCTGATGCGTAGATCTCTAAAGGTCTATCGTAATGAGCTTGTTGATCAGCTTCATCTCTCAATTCATCGTATAGTCCATCAGGCATAATATCCCATGTTTCTGAAACGAAATCTCGATTAAAACCAGGTGCAATATTTTGAGCTATTAAACATGCTTCAATAGCAATCGTGCCAGAACCACAAAATGGATCTATCAATGGTGTATCACCTGTCCAATTTGCTAATTTAATCAAACTAGCAGCAAGCGTTTCTTTTATAGGCGCTTCACCTTGGGCAAGCCTATAACCACGTTTATTTAGCCCTGATCCAGAAGTATCTATTGTCAATAGTGCTTTATCCTTTAATAGAGCTACTTCAACTGGATATTTAGCACCTGATTCATCTAGCCACCCTTTTTCTTGATAAGCAGTTTTTAATCGTTCAACAATTGCTTTTTTAACGATTGCTTGGCAATCTGGCACACTAAATAAAGTAGATTTCACACTTCGACCTTGTACAGGAAAGTTTCCTTCTTTTTCAATAATCGATTCCCATGGGAGTTCTTTTGTTTTTTCAAATAATTCATCAAATGTTTTTGCATTAAATTGACCAACAACAATTTTTATTCTATCGGCAGTTCTTAGCCATAAATTGCATTTAACTATTGCTGTTTCATCGCCTTCGAAAAAGATTTTGCCGTTTTCTACTGTTGTTGCATAACCAAGATCTTGGATTTCCTTAGAAACAACTGCTTCTAACCCCATTGGGCATACAGCTAATAATTGATACATTGTTTTGCTCCTTTTTTTAAATTGATTTAATTTAATTTTATCAAAAGTTATTTTAAATAGATATGACTTAACTTCTGTTTAGGTTCATATTAAAATTTTATGTGAATTTTAAACATTAAAAAAGCTCTCCTAAGTGGGAGAGCTTGGGGTCTAGTAATGATGTTTCTATAAGCCATGTTTTGTACCTTTGTACTGCCAACGTGTACTAGTTACACTCGTACGCTGGTGGTAACCATCTGTCTATATACTTTAAAAGTATACCTTATTTATACGTTGAATTCCGTTAAATAAGTGCTCCTACCTAATTTGGATTGCTCACTCGAGGGGTTTACCGCGTTCCACCTTTTATATTTCTATAAAAGCTACGTCACTGTGGCACTTTCAAACTATTTTAACCTTATCTAAAGACTTAGGTTATTTCGTTGCCGTCAATTTAATGCCTTGACTTATTGTTTCATCAAGCACGAACACTACAATCATCTCAGATTGTGTGAGCATGGACTTTCCTCTATATCGCTATAGCGATTACCCAAAACACCATCTTTAAGAGTATATCACTTTTCAAAGACTAGAACAAATAAAAATAAGATAAGTTTTGGGGAAAACCAAAACTTATCTTTATGTACGCAATAACTACTACGTATACATAGTCATTTGTTGTGATAGTTAGTTATATTATTTACCGAACACTGCTTTTTCTAGGTTTGAAATTCTTTTTAGAATATCGACGTTGTTATTATTAGTAGTATTGCTTGTAGCATTACCGTTTTTTGAAAAGTTTTTATTCTCTTGTGGTCTTGAAGTAGCCACTCGTAATCTCAATTCTTCTAGTTCTTTTTTTAATTTGTTATTTTCTTCGGAAAGTTTAACAACTTCATTATCTAAATCTGCCATCTTTTGATAATCTGCTATGATGTCGTCTAAGAAAGCATCTACTTCTTCCCTTCTATAACCACGTGTCATAGTTTTTTCAAAATCTTTTTCATAAATATCTTTAGCTGATAGTTTTAATGAAACATCTGACATATTTTTCCACCTCATTCGAAACTTTGTTCTTGAGACCACTGCAAATCGTTGATAAATTCCGTTAATTCATCGAACGAAACAATGTCACAAGTATAATTTGTTTTTTCCATAAAATCAACTAACATTTGTTTAAAGTATTTTGGACTAGCTTCTTGTTCTTCGTCATATATCAGTAATGATTGATCAGTATGGTCGAGCATAAATTGATCTGTCTGTTTAAATTGATGTGGCCCTACATATGATGTATGAAATACGCTATCTACAAAATCAGCATGTTGTACAATGTGATTATATTTTGCTTGATTTTGTTCATTCCATCTTTCAGTATGACCATAAAATGGTGTGACCACACCGAGTTTAAGATCAGGATATGTCTCTTTTAAATCAATTACTACTTCAGCTGTCCATAATTCTATACCCATCTGTCCTTGTATTAATACCCATTCAAGCCCTTCTTCAATCAATGATTTTAATTTATGTGCTATAAATTTTTTCAAATAAGAAACTTCAGGTGCATCATCTTTAAAGATATTAAGTTCAAATGACTTATAACCAGTCACATAAATTGTCCTTATCATAATGTAACATCACTTCTTTGTATATAACTTAAATCGTATTGTACTGCCTTAACTTTTTCTGTGAATAATTTACGGCTAGTCCTTTTAAAATGACATTCAACTGACAATGATTCAATATTTGAAATAAGTAAATCAAATTTTTTCTTATTCATATAGGATAGTTGTAGTATTTTAGGCTCGAATGTGCTAAGTGTTTCTAACAGGTTATCTATGTAACTAGTAAATGGAACAACATCTTTGTAAAAATCATAGTCTATATCTTTCGATTTAACTGATTCATATCTATCTTGCATCAATTGCACATCATTTAATAGTTGGGTAATTAATTGTTGCATGAAGTTTCCTCCTACACATTAAATTTACCACAAATAAATTTGATAGTCATTTGTGAACAATCATCTAACATTTATGTCATATTCCGGGCATATTTATAGGGAAATATTGTTTAATTGAGAAAAGCACGTTAAAATAAATATTGATGTATGTACAGATACATTGCATTATATTTCATAGTTTGGAAAAAAAGATTATTTTCATGTATAATGAAAAAAGTTTTTGAAACCAAATTAAAGTGGTGAAAAACAATGAATTATCCAAATGGGAAACCATTTTACGGAAATAAGTCTCAAGTCGGACGAACTTATAAGGATGAAAAGAGTAAAATAAACTATGGTGGCAGAGGCATGTCACTTGAGAGTGATATTGAATTATCTAATACGCACTATTTGAAACTTGGGCAAGCTGTTATACATAAAAAGCCCACCCCCGTTCAAATAGTTAATGTTCATTATCCTATGAGAAGTAAGGCGGTAATTAATGAGGCTTATTTCCGAACGCCTTCGACTACTGATTACAATGGTATTTACAAAGCGCACTATTTAGATTTTGAAGCGAAAGAAACTAAAAATAAAACTTCTTTTCCATTGAATAACATGCATGAACACCAAGTGGTGCATATGGATGCTTGCTATGACCAGGGAGGAATTGTTTTTTTATTAATTCGCTTTAAATTATTAGATGAAGTTTATTTGTTGCCTTATCGCAAGTTTAAATATTATTGGCATCGGTACAAAAAAGAAATTAAAAAGTCGATTACGGTTGAAGAAATTAGAAAAAATGGTTACTATATTCCTTATCAGTATCAACCAAGATTGAATTACCTCAAAGCAGTTGATAAGTTGATATTAGATGAAAGTGAGGACCGCGTATGACGGAGAAAAAAAGGACTTCCGATTCAAATAAGAATGATAAGTCCGGAGAAAAAAAGAATAGGAATATAAAAAGAACGATTATTAAGATAATCGGGTTTCTCATCATAGCCTTCATTGTTCTAGCATTAATTGGTATTTTATTATTTGCATACTATGCTTGGAAAGCACCTGCATTTACAGAATCAAAATTACAAGATCCAATTCCTGCTAAAATATATGATAAAGATGGCGATTTGATTAAAACGATTGATAATGGGCAAAGACGTGAACATGTTGATTTAGATGAAGTACCTAAAAGCATGAAATCAGCTGTCTTGGCAACAGAAGATAATCGTTTCTATGACCATGGTGCACTTGACTATAAACGTTTGTTTGGTGCAGTGGCTAAAAACTTTACGGGTGGATTTGGTTCGCAAGGTGCATCAACATTAACTCAACAAGTAGTTAAGCGTTCGTTCTTAACGGATCAAAAATCAATAGCACGTAAAGCACAAGAAGCTTATTTATCATATAGACTCGAACAAGAATATAGTAAAGACGAAATTTTTGAGATGTATTTAAATAAAATTTACTATTCTGACAGTGTTTATGGTGTGAAAGCTGCAGCTAAATATTACTTCGATAAAGATTTGAAAGATTTAAATTTAGCTGAATCGGCATATCTTGCTGGTTTACCGCAAGTTCCAAATACTTATAATATTTATGATCATCCAAAAGAAGCAGAATCACGTAAAGATACTGTTTTATACTTAATGGAATATCATAATCGTATTACTAAGAAACAAAAAGAAGAAGCACAAAATACATCATTAGAAGATAACTTAGTAAAACGTGATTCAGAAGATCGCCAAGTGAGTGATAAAAGTTCAAATCCTGAATATGATTCTTACGTTAACTTCGTAAAATCTGAATTAATGAATAATAAAGCATTCAAAGGCAAAGATTTAGGTGAAGTTCTTAATAGTGGTGTTAAAATCTACACAAATATGGACAAAGATGTCCAACAAACACTGCAAGATCGTGTAGATAATGGTGGCTACTATAAAAATGAAGACCAACAAGTTGGTGCTTCTATTGTAGA
Organism: Staphylococcus sp. GDY8P45P; assembly: GCF_017892745.1. Taxonomy (NCBI): domain Bacteria; kingdom Bacillati; phylum Bacillota; class Bacilli; order Caryophanales; family Staphylococcaceae; genus Staphylococcus; species Staphylococcus sp. GDY8P45P. Next base: position 274,896 of record NZ_JAESLS010000006.1, read on the forward strand.
CAGTGAATCTGGTGGTTTAGTTGCAATATCTGGCGGTAGAAATTATAAAGATATTGTTGATAGAAACTTAGCTACAGATGCTCACCCTACTGGTTCATCATTAAAACCATTCTTAGCGTATGGCCCTGCCATTGAAAATATGAATTGGGCTACGAATCACGCAATTCAGGATGAAGAAGCATATCAAGTTGATGGTGTCACATTTAGAAACTATGATACTAAAGGTCATGGTGAAGTTAAATTGTATGATGCTTTACGTCAAAGTTTCAATATACCAGCATTAAAAGCTTGGCAATCTTCAAAAGAGAACGCTGGAAATGACGCACCAAAAGATTTTGCTAATAAAGTTGGTTTAGAATATGAAGGAGATGTAGGACCTTCTGAAGTATTAGGTGGTTCATCATCAGAATTCTCACCTACACAATTAGCATCTGCATTTGCATCTATTGCAAATGGTGGCGAATATAATAATGCACATTCTATTAAAAAAGTAGAAAAAGAAGATGGAGAAACAATTAATTACGATCATACAAGTAAGAAAGCAATGAAAGATTCCACTTCTTATATGTTAGCAGAAGTACTTAAAGGTACATTTGAAGCATATGGTTCTGCATATGGCCACGGTATATCTGGTGTAAACGTTGCAGCAAAAACTGGTACAGGTACTTATGGTGACCAAACTTACCAACAATACGGCTTGCCTGATGATGCTGCAAAAGATGTATGGATGAATGGCTTCACGCCAAAATACAGCATGTCTGTGTGGATGGGCTTCAAAGAAGTTAAACAAGGCGGCGTAAATTCATTTGTTGGACATGACGAACAAGAGTATCCTCAGTATCTATTCGAGGATGTAATGAGCAATATCTCACCAAGAGATGGCAAAGACTTTAGTAAACCTGATTCAGTAAATGGTGATAGTAAAGATAGCCTATCTGTTGAAGGACATCCTGATGACAACACAACAAGTAATAAGCCTCGAGGACAAGGTGGTAGCAGTAGTAGTAATAGCGATGACAGTGATAATAATAGCAACAGCAATAGCAATAGTTCTTCATCAGCTTCATCAGCTAGCTCAAACAGTAGTAATACAAGTAATTCTAATGGCTTATCAAGAGCGCAATAATTATTAGTTGAAGTTTTTGAGTATCTATTACAAAGCTCAAAAAGTGCTTAGTTATCATCATTATTTATGAACACATAAACGCCAATTTCTATTGAAATTAAATAGAAATTGGCGTTTTCTTTATTTTATAGAGATTTTGTTACTTATTGACATCTTATGGAATTGTATGAATAAGAAACTAAATATCAAGTGTAAATTTGATAAGCTTAGAACACCAAAAACTTTGGAAATTAAATAAAAAGAAATGAGACAGAAATCTAATTATATTAAAATGGTTTCGTTGTCCACTTCGGCAAGGATGACCATAATTGAAAAAAATAAAAGAGGATTATCTGAACTGTAGCTCATGCATAAGTCCCACTAACTCAATAAATTGAGAAGTGGGACTTATTAATTTCAGCTCTACTATCTATTGACCATATGAATAAGTCTGGACGAATCAATGATGTTTCAAGACGCATTTTGTTTAAAATATTGCTATATGATTGTAATGACATCACAAAATTGATTTGTAACTCAATTTCAACGCTAAATATTTGTGTTAATGGCCTTTATTTTTGTTACGTATTTGGTATGATGCATTCATTTTAATTAATTCCGATTTAAGTGTCTTCATTTGACTATAACCCATAAAATGATATTTACGCGCAATCATATAATGATAACGTTCTTTAAAATTCATTGGTACAACTGGATAATCGGTTAATCGCTCAAAGTCAATCGTATGAATGTGATTGATTTGTTTAAAAAAAGTTTCAATCATATCAAAATATTCATCAATTAATACCTTAGCTTCTTCAGAATTTAATTTTTTTTGTTTCGAGAATAAATCTATTTGTTCTTCTAATCTTATAAAATCTTCTTTTGAAATCAATTGTGTCACACTTCTTTCAAACTGGCTTTATATCTTTTTTGCCCTTCTCTACATTCATTAAATAAGGGGCAAATATCACATTTAGGGCTACGTGCTAAACAGTGATAGCGTCCGAAGAAAATAAGTTGATGATGCGTTTTATTCCAACGTTCTCTAGGTACTACTTTGCATAATTTATCTTCAACTTGTCTAACATTATCTTTCCACCTACAAATACCTAAACGTTTAGCTACACGTTCTACATGAGTATCTACTGCAAGCGAAGGTTCATTAAAAGCAACACTCATCACTACATTTGCTGTTTTACGCCCCACTCCAGCTAGACTTTCAAGCTCTGCATGTGTTTGAGGAATGACGCCATCAAATTTATTTAGTAATGATGCACATAATTTTTGGATATTTTTAGCTTTATTTCTATATAAGCCAATAGTACGAAGATCATTTTCTAATTCTGAGATATCTACATTTAGATAATCTTCAGGTGTTTTATATTTTTTAAAAAGATTTTTAGTGAGTTTATTAACAGAAATATCTGTAGTTTGTGCTGATAATAACACTGCAATTGTTAGTTCAAATGGATTATCATGTACAAGTTCGCATTCAGCGTTTGGGAACATATTAGCAATGACGTCAATCATTTCTAAAGATTTTTTATTACTTATCATCTTGATTCTCCTCATTTAGCCAATCAAATTTAGGCACTTTTTTTACTGTGTGTTTCATTTTAGGTTGGTTAAACTGTCGGCTTATTTTTTTGGAATCTTCAATGGTTTTCACATTATTTTTTTTCCAATTTAATAGAATTCTATCAATATATTTAAAACTCATTTTGTTTTGGCTTTCTGCCTCATCTAAAGCTGCTTGAATCACACTTAAGTCGTGTTTATCTACATCTAACCATTGGTTTAATGTCTCAATTTCATATGGTGATAACGGTCTACCAAAAGCTTGTTCAATTTGTTGAAAAAGCTTGTTGAATTCAAGTTCAGTTTGTTTTTGATCATTATTATCATTAACGTGTTGCATAATATCATTTAGTTTATAATAAAACGGATCGAGATTCATATATTCAGTGAATTTGCCTTCTTCATCTTTATTAACGTTTAATTCTAATAAATCACGTTGAATAAGATTTTGTATAATGGCAGTAATTTCCCTGGAATCTAGTGAAGTTCCTTTTTGTAAAGATTCAATAGATGGTTGTTTATTGGTCATTTCCGATGCATGAATCAATTTTATCAAAATAACTAATTCACGTTCATTGATACCTAATTCATTATAGTGTTCTAGTAATTCTTTGTGAATTACAACTGGTCTAGTCTTTAGCATATCTATATTCAAATACATCCCTCCTTATCTTGTATAAATATTATAAAAAAGTCCAGCCATAAAATAGACTGGACGTAGCTTCGGTAGTTACTTGTATTGATAAGATTATGGATATAGACGATTTAATAAACGAGGGAATGGTGCAGTTTCACGAACATGTTCTACACCTGATAACCATGCAACTGTTCTTTCAAGTCCTAATCCGAACCCACTATGAGGTACACTGCCATAACGGCGTAAATCTAAATAGTAACTATAACTTTCAGCATCTAATTCAAATTCATTGATACGTTGTTCTAATAATGCAAGGTCATTAATACGTTCAGAACCACCAATTATTTCACCATATCCTTCAGGTGCAATTAAATCTGCACACAACACAGTATCCTCATTATCAGGATTTGGTTGCATATAGAATGGTTTGATTTTTGTTGGATAATTTGTAATAAATACAGGTAAATCATAATGATTTGCAATTGCAGTTTCATGGGGTGCACCAAAGTCTTCTCCCCATTCAATGTCATCAAAACCTTGTTCTTTCAAGAATTCAACTGCATCATCATATGTGATACGTGGGAAAGGAGTTGCAACTTTTTCAAGCTTTTCAGTATCACGTTCTAAAATATTTAATTCTAATTTGCAATTTTCTAGTACTGATTTAACAATATGAGTTACATATTGCTCTTGAATTTCTAAACTTTCGTTATGATCGCAAAATGCTTTTTCAGCTTCTATCATCCAAAATTCAATTAAATGACGGCGTGTTTTAGATTTTTCTGCACGGAATGTCGGTCCAAATGAAAATACTTTACCGTGAGCCATTGCAGCTGCTTCTAAATAGAGTTGACCACTTTGAGATAAAAAGGCATCTTGATCAAAATATTTAGTATGGAATAGTTCACTTGTGCCTTCTGGTGCACTAGCTGTTAAAATAGGTGGATCTATTTTAGTAAACCCAGTATTATTAAAGAATTCATAAGTTGCACGAATAATTTCGTTTCTTATTTTCATAACTGCATGTTGTTTTTTTGAACGTAACCAAAGGTGACGGTGATCCATTAAGAACTCAGTACCATGGTTTTTTGGTGTGATTGGGTAATCATGTGCTTCTGCGATGATTTCAATAGATTTTACTTGCATTTCATAACCTAAGTCAGAACGATTATCTTCTGAGATAACGCCAGTAATATATAATGAAGTTTCTTGTGTAATATCCTTAGCTAATTGAAAAGTCTCTTCATCTACATCAGCTTTTACTACGACACCTTGCATAAAACCAGTACCATCTCTTAACTGCAAGAATGCAATTTTACCACTTGAACGTTTATTCGTTAACCAAGCACCTATCGTTACTTCTTGGTTAATGTAATGTTTTGCTTCTTTTATCGTTGTTTTCATAACCAAACTCCTAATATTTTTGTAGTCTTCTTTTATTAATCCTTATACATTTTAACAAAATCAAGATACAAGTTCTAGTTGCGCGTGTTAACTTTTAATGATGTATTGTCTCTTTTTTTATTTTTTTAAGTAAGCTTGAAAATTGTTTTATATCACCTTTTTTTTGGCGATAACTTTCTAGTGATTGTTCAAAGAATTGTTTGTAATTACTTTTAATTAAACGATCATCAAAGGATACAATTATGCCTTTATCTTGTTCATTTCGAATAAGTCTACCTAACCCCTGTCTGAAACGCGTAACAGCATCTGGTAATACAAAATCTTTGAATGTGGAAGTGAATTCAGATTCCATTAGCCAATATTTAGTATTATTATGATTCATGAATGGTAGTTTTGTGATCATCACGCATTTGATACCATTTGATTGAAAATCAAACCCTTCAAAAAATGTTCCAGTCCCTAATAATATGGCTTTAGAAAAACTGTTGAATTGCTGAACGATTTTATAGTTTTGGTTTTGTTGTTGCGTGAGTATTACATAATCTTCAAATTCAGGTAATTCATTCAAGAGTTCTTGTACCATATGCATCATCTTATAACTAGTGAAAAGAATTAAACATTTTGATTCAACGACTGTTGTATATTCTATAACATAATTGACAATAGAGCTCACATAATCATCAATATTTTTATAATTATATGAAGCAATATCATTTGGTATAAATACTGTTGTCTGATTTGAAGATACTGCAGTAGTATCAAGTTCATAAGTATTAAAAACGATGTCCTTATTAAACCACTGCTTGAAATTTTCAAATGAATGATTAAAGGTTAAAGTACCTGAAATGAATGTTAGCGCATTAAATTTATCTAACACTTGTTTTGTTAGTATTTCTTTTACATCATAATCTTTGACATTTAATTTTATTGTGGATTTTTGATTAATATTTTTAATAGACAAATAACTAATATGATTATTTTTCAAACTAGTTTCAATTGCCCTAAATTGATCATTGATATAAAGTAATTGTTTTCTTACTGTTTTAATCGTTTTATGGCTCATGCCATTAAAGAATTCTAAAGTCATGTTTAATTTATGAATAACGGCATGCAAATCATTCAAAATCGGCGTTACATCGAAATGATATACAAAATGAACTTTATGCACTTCATCATCATGTATTTCTGATTGTTGGATGCTATTAAACATAGTACTAAACAATTGTTCATTTAAATCATGTATTTCATTGATATTTGTTTTAAGGCCAAAAACATCGATTGGTGGTATATCTAACTTTTCAAGTATACGTTGTTGTTCTAAATAGTCGATTGCTGCAAGCAATTTTTCGTTTTCAGTTTTACCGATCAGTCCTAATTGATACTTAACATCAGAATAACTTAACTCATTCGTAACTTGATTTAAAGCATAGTCAGGTAATCTATGTGCTTCGTCAATAATACAATCATCAAATAATTGATAGATTGTATTATCATGTGAAGCATGAATTAAATGTGCATGATTAGTAATACCGATTTGAATATTTTTTGCGTTGCGTTTAATAAAGTTAAAATAATTAATGTCATTACGCACTGGAACATAAGTTTCTAACTTTTGTTCGTAATACATTTTCTGTCCGCCTTTTAAATCTAACTCCTGAATATCTCCAGTATGCGTTTCTGTAATCCAAATTAATAACTGCATTTTTAAAATGCTTACTTCGTAATTATTAGATTCATCTTTCAAAATTTGACTGATTAATCCTAAAGAAATATAGTCTCTTTTACTTTTGATTAATGAAGCATTTATTTTAAAATTTAAAGCTGATTTTAGAGCAGGTATGTCTTTTTCCAACAATTGGCTTTGTAATAATTTTGTATTCGTAGAAATCATTACATGTTTCCCTGTTTGAATATTATACATTAATGATGCTAATAAATAAGAAAATGATTTGCCACTTCCTAACGGTGCTTCAATCATGGCTTTTTCACTATGCATCAATTGTTCTAATATAATTTCAGCTAAATATAATTGTTGTGGTCTATATGTTAAATTTAATTTTTCAGTAATATCTGTATATAGATCTTTTAAGGTTCCATCAAAATTTGCAGTAGGTGCTTTAAAATCTTTTTGTTTTTTATAAATAATCTGTTCAAACTGATCGAAATCTTCATTTAGAGGTTCATGATCATGGTTTCGAGCCATTTCAAAAAGAATATCATGTAAATCATACTTTAAATTTTTACTTAAATAATATAGTTGCTTTAAAGTGTCTAAATGGAGCGCTTCAAATTTATTAAAAGCAAGTATCATGAGTTGTGCCGTCGTTGCAGCATCTTCATCAGCACGGTGAGCATTATTTAATATGATTCCATGCGATTCTGCTAATTCACTTAATTGGTAACTTTTATCTGTTGGGAAAGCTACTTTAAACAGCTCTAATGTATCTAATACCTTTTTGGGCTTATATTTGATATTGCAATTTTTAAACGATTTTTTTATAAAATTTAAGTCAAAGGTCACGTTATGTGCTACAAAGATGCAACCTTCTAGTTGCTTATAGATATCGTCAGCAATTTCATGAAAATATGGTGATTGATTTAGCATTTCTTCTTCAATTGAGGTTAATGCTTGAATAAAAGGAGGAATTTCTAAATCTGTTTTCACCATAGAGTGATAGGTGCCAATTATTTTATTATCACGAACGAAAGTAATGCCAATTTGAATAATTTCATCATAATCTAATTGATTACCCGTCGTTTCTAAATCAACAACAGCGTAACAAGGTTGTGTCATTTTCATTCCTCCTTTTCTTATAATTTAAAGTTCTATATCTGCACTCATAAGTTTGTGTTGTATCTGTTGGTCATCAATGACGATTAAATAGCCATCCTCATCAATATCTACAGCTTCACCTTGAAATTGTTGCGCATTTTCAGTGAATTTTAGGGATCTATTCCAAATATTTGAAGCTTCAATATATTCGTTTCGTATAGTAGAAAATGGCTGGTTTAAAAATTGGTGATAACGTCTTTCAATATGATTTATCAATTGCTCTAAAAAATGATAACGATGTATTTTTTGGTTAGCATGTATTCTCAAGCTCGTAGCTTTTAATTGTAACTCACCTTGAAAGTCTTCGGCTAAGTGATTCATGTTTATGCCAATACCACATATAACCGCTTCTATACCATCACTATTAGCCACCATTTCAGTCAAAAAGCCGCAAGCTTTTTTTCCATCAATATAAATATCATTTGGCCATTTTATAGTTACGCTTTCATTACTAAATTGTTGCATTGTATCTCTGATACCCAATGCCATAAACAAATTAAATTTCGTTATCATTTCAAATGGAACTTTTGGTCGTAGCACAATAGACATCCACAACCCTTTGCCACGTGAAGAATCCCAAGGTCTATTGAAACGGCCTTTTCCTTTCGTTTGTTCATCACTTAAAATTAAAAAAGTATCTGTGTTGCCAACTAATTTCTGCTTAGCGAGTAACTGTGTGGAATCTATTTGTGCTATTACCTCAACATGATCAAACATTTTTTGCTCATCGATTAAAGGTTCTACAATCCCACTATACCATTTATCAGGTAGTTCAATTAAGCGATGTCCTTTATGGTTAATTGATTCAATTTCGCATCCTTCTTGCTTTAGTTGATCGATGACTTTTTTGACTGCTGTTCGAGAAATTGCAAGATGTTCAGCGATAAATTGACCAGAAATATATTCATCTTGATTTGTATATAAGATTTGAATAACATCTTTACTGTATTTCGACATGTGAATTCACCCACCTAATGAGTTCTGATTTAATATTTTGAACATCTCCATCGATAATCGCAATCTCAATATCTCTCAATATTGTTTTTAGCCAAGGACCGCTTTGTTTATTGACTACTTCAAGGATATCTTTACCATTAATATCAATATCTTTTCTCGATTGAATTGGTAGTTGTTTGGATACTTCTTTTACAGACTGTGTATTTATAATGAGTGGTGAAAAAGATGGTAAATGGTTTTTTATGTGTAAATCCATATAATTTAATATGGATTGTATATCTTGCTCACCATAATCATAAATAAGTATTTTAAAGTCTGATTTTGATTTAATATTGGGTAATTGATTGAGTAGCTTTTCTAACTTGCTTATATATTTTTTGTCATTATTACTGATTTTCAAATCATTAAGATTGCCATTTATTGAAGGTTGCTGTACTTTCAATAATGCTACTAATAAAGTGAACGGAATGGCTTCATCCAAAATAAAATTATTTAGATTATAATGTTTAAAAAAAGGAATGTAATTAAATGCATTCAAACGCTGTAAGTTTTCAAAACTATTGGCTACATATTTACCAGAAGTAAGTTTCTTTAACTCAACCACTATACGTTCAATTGATAAATGTTCAATATCATTGATGTGTGATTGCATACCGTAAAAAGTTTCATTTTCTAGTGAGAATCCTAATTGTGATTGAAAACGTAACCCTCGGATGATTCTTAATGCATCCTCATTAAAACGTTCTTGTGCATTTCCTACAGTTCTGATTATGCGATTTTTTATATCTTGTTGCCCATTAAAATAGTCATGAATATGAAAATCAGCGTCCATGGCTATTGCATTCATTGTAAAATCACGTCTTTTAACATCCTCATATAATTCACGCACAAAAAATACTTCGTTAGGTCTACGATGATCATCATAATCACCTTCTGCACGAAAAGTCGTTACTTCATAATGTTCCCCGTTATAAACAACATTGATTGTACCATGTTCTCTACCTATAGGAATTGTCTTTTCAAAAATAGCTTCTACTTCATCAGGTGTCGCACTCGTAGTAATATCGATATCGTGTATTGTTTTATGCATTAGATAATCTCTGACAGATCCCCCAACAAAATATGCTTGGTGCTGGTTAGTTTGTAAAGTTTTTAATATAGGTTTTGCTTGTTCGAATAATGTTTTAGTCATGATTACCCTCTAACATTTTTTTATAATAATATTCATATTGATCAGCAATTAAATCTGAAGAAAAACGTTCAGCAACGTCATTCAACATTTGCTGCTGCATTTTTTTATAAAGCTGATTATCTGTCAACAATTGTAAGGCATACGTACTAGCTTTCTCACTATCTCCAACATCTACAAGAAAACCTGTTTCATTATGTTTAATTACTTCCTTGATACCTCCAGCAGTTGAGCCAACTGGAAGTACACCTGATTTCATTGCTTCTAGTAATGTGAGACCAAAGCTTTCCTTTTCACTTAATAATAATACTATATCTGATATTTGATAAAATTCACTTACCCAATTTTGTTTACCTAAAAATAGTACGGAATCTTCAATATTTAATTCACGTGCTTTTGTTTTCATATCCATTAATTGAGGACCATCACCTAATAAAATAAGTTTTGATGGCAATTGTTGGTGTATCTTTGCGAAAGTTTCAATGACTGTATCAATACGTTTAACGGCTCTAAAATTAGAAACGTGAATAACCACTTTTTCTTCAGGTTTTATCCCGTAACAAGCCTTTAATTTGATATCGGATTCAGTCGGCGTTGAATGTTTTGTAGGAAATTCATTTTCTCTAACGAAATTATATATTGGAATAATAGCTTTATCAGTTTCAATAATATCAGTTGTTTGTTCGGCTAGTGATTTACTAACGCTTGTTACTACATCACTACCTTCTATACCAAATTTAATCGCATTTTTTAATGAATGGTCATATCCCAATACAGTAATATCAGTGCCATGTAAAGTGGTCATTATTTTAATATCTTTACCTGACATGTGTTTTGCTAGGATGCCACAAACAGCATGTGGTACCGCATAATGCATATGTAATAGATCTAAGTCATACTCATTGATTACTTCAGCGATCTTTGTACTTAAGGTGATATCATAAGGTGCATATTGGAATACAGCATATTGATTCACTTCAACTTGATGAAATGTAATATTTGGTAATGGTTTTCTAATCCTAAAGGGGATATTTGATGTTATAAAATGGATATCATGTCCTCTTTCTGCTAACTTGATACCCAATTCAGTAGCGATAATACCAGAACCACCCATAGACGGGTAACATGTAATTCCTATTTTCATAGGTGGCACATCCTTTCTTAAACAATGTCAATCTATTTTCTTTCAAAACGATTTTTATCACGTGTATTAAATTTATCCATCGTTTCGTTAAAGCTTTCCGTCATGTCTATATCTAAAGAATTAGCAATACATAGTAACACAAATAAATTATCTCCAAGTTCTGCTTTTACTGTGTTTGCTGCTTCACTATCTTTTTTCTTTTTTTCACCATAAAAGTGGTTAATTTCTCTTGATAATTCTCCCACTTCTTCTGATAATCTTGCGAGATTTGCTAGAGGTGAAAAGTAGCCTGTTTTAAATTGATTTATATAGTCATCTACTTCGATTTGCATATCTTTCATTGATTTCATGATAAACGCCTCTCATTCTTACAGTTTCTTTTATAGTATAGACTAATTCTATGATTCATGCATTATTCCTGCAACCTTTATACGCTATTCAATGTTAAGTAAGCATTGAATATAATGATAATATAAAACACATAAAGCACAGTAATAATGAATCTTACGAAAAATGAGCATGATAAATATTTATATTGAAGGATAATTATTGCAAGCATAAAAAAGAGGCTGGACAAATTTATTGTCTCAACCTCTTATGCTAATATTGTCATTCTTGCCATTTTAAGACGAAGAAATCATTTGAAACCAATTAGACTTCTGTCACATGTGTATGACCAAATTATTCACTTGATCTAGCGATTAAAATGAAACGTGCAAGTTCTGCTAATGCTACAGCAGTTGATGCAACGTAAGTCATTGCAGCAGCAGATAATACTTTTTTCGCATGTCGATATTCTTTTTCATTAACAATATCTAAACTTTTGATTTGTTTCATTGCTCTACTGCTGGCATCAAATTCGACTGGTAAGGTAACAATTGAGAAAAGTACTGCAAATGACATTAATGCAATGCCAATCCAAAGTGCAGTTGAACCCAATGTACTCTGTAAACTAGTTAAAACAATACCAGCAAAAACTGCCATGTAACCTAAAGAACTACCAATATTTGCTAAAGGTACTAATGATGTTCTAAACCTTAAGAAGAAGTAACCCTGAGCATGCTGGATAGCATGACCTACTTCATGGGCAGCTATTGCTGTTCCAGCTACAGAAGGTCTATTGAAGTTCGCTGGAGATAAGACAAGTACTTTTTTACTAGGATCGTAGTGATCTGTTAGAAATCCTTTACCTTCGACAACGTCTACATCATAAATTCCATTTGAATGGAGTATTTCAAGCGCTACTTCACGCCCTGTTTTTCCACTAGTTGATCTTACTTGAGAATACTTTTCATAGTTAGATTTAACCTTGTGTTGTGCCCATAGAGGCAGAACCATTAAGATAACAAAGTATATAATCATATAAATAAAAGACAAAAATCCTCACTCCTTTATAAACATTTTACTGTGGACGTTAATAATGGTCAAATATTTTATCTTTTTTAAATAGAGTTAAACTTAAATATAAAACTAAAGGTATGACACTTAACCAAAATGCTAAGTATGCAATTGCCCCAATGTGACTTTCAATAAAATCATAAAAAGGATATTGCATGAATACATAATCGATAATGTCATTGTGGAACACCCATATCATCGCTACGAAAAACGAAAACATAGTCACTTTAAATCTTGGATAAAATATAAAAGCTTCAATGGCCATAATGCCGTGGGAAAGTATCAGCATACAACCTATAACTGTAATCATATCGTATTGGATAAATAAAATAATATTCATAATTACAGCCCATACACCATATTTGATTAATGTGACAAAAGCAAGTGCTTCAATGATTGGTATGTTCTGGTTAACAATTAACCCTAGTATAGCAATACATAAAAATAATGATGCAGTCGGACTATCAGGTACAAAAGGTATAAAATACCATGGTGTAATACTCATTTGTGAACCATACCAAATATACCCATAAATCGTTCCTAATAAATTACATATTAATAAGAAATAGAGCATCCCTTTATTATAAATGATAAGTTGCCAAAGCGAATAAATGTTCATATAGTCAATCCTTCGATAATGTATTAAGATTCCTCAACTTAAATGTATTAAGGATTTGAGATAATTGATAAAATAAAGCTTTATCTTGTAATTGTAAACTTAAGTCAATATTGTCTTGTAAATATTTGATAATAGATGATTCACTTTGTTTTGATAATGGCAAGCCATAAATATCTTGAATATATATAGCATAATAAGGAGAGTGAAGTAATTGTGTTAACAATAATTCATCTAATCTTGTATCTCTTGAACCTTCATTATTTAAATATAATTTGATATCAAAATAGATGTTTTGATTTGCGATATAGTCAAATATTTTTTCATTGTTAATATATTGTTGATTCTGCACTTTAAGTTTTATGGCGATATTGTCTGTATTCACTGCAGCAATTTCTAAAGTATTATGACTAGGAATTTGCTCATCTACAAAGTATATTTTTTGTAATAATTCAGGTGAGGATTTTATCAAATTTAATACCCATACACTAATTCGAGATTTAAAACGATAATGGAATAATACGTATTCTATAAAACTTGCTTTTACTTGTTGTAAGGTATCAGTCAATGTACTCACCTTCCTTACTTTTTAGAATGATTGCAATCTCTCAGCTTCATCATGCCATGTTTCATTAGATGGATCTATTTCCAGTAATTGTTTTAAGATTTGTTGAGCTTGTTCTATATAACCAATTTCAACTAAATAGAAATAATAATCACTTAAAAATGCTGATTGCGTTCTCATAGTTGGATAAGCTAATTCAAAGAAATGTTGAGCTTCTTTATCTCGCTCTTCTTGACCTAATGCATGTGCTAAGTGCCACATAAATACTGGATCCAAATCTTCTTCATCTGCATATTGTAGTAAGCCAATAATTGACTCGTAATCTTCTTCTTGTCTATAGAAATCACTTAAGATTAATAGTGGTTCCTGATAAGCATTGTCTACATCTAATGCTTGTAGTAGTAATTGAACACCTTCATTAGCATCTCCGTGTTCGATTTGAATACTTCCTGTTGATACCATTAATTCTTTATAAAATTGACTCAATCTCAATCCTTCTTTACCAATTTCAATGGCATCTGCGTGATTATGCTCGTTTTCATACAATTGTTGTAGATAAAAGTAGCCTTGTAGGAAATCCGGATCTTTTGATAATAATGTTTGTACTAATTTGATAGCTTCTTGTGTTAAATCATTTTTTTCATAAGCAATCGCTTTTTTGAAGTAACTTTCTGAATCCATTTCATCTTCACTGATTTCATCGAACATCATGATTGCATCGCTATAATTTCCACTTTGCAAGCTACAATCAGCTAAACGTGAGAATAAATTAACATTATTGACCTGATATTCTCCCGTTTCTAGTACCGTTTCATATTCCGATGAAGCACGTAAATATTGTCCATCAAAATAAAGTAATTCTGCCAATGCGAAATGGATGATTGGGTCATTGGGTTCAATATCAATAGCTTCTACTAATTTATCAATAGCTACTTCTAGCATATTTAATTGTTGGTACAAATCTGCTTCTAACATCAAACGTTCCGTAGAAAGTTCAACAGTACTTAAATATTCTAATGCTTCATCCGTTTGGTCTTCCGCGATCAGCCCTTCAATAAAATAAATTAACAGTTCACTTTCATCTGGATATTTATGATAAAGTGTACGAAATACCTCAAGACCTTGCGGCATTAATCCATAATTATATAGTGTTTCACCAAGTATAAAGAGTGCATCATCTTTTGGAGAACTTAACGCGTCATTTACACGTGTATCTAAGTTGTCTAGTTTTTGTAAGTTGATATCATCTATAAGTTTATAGATATCTTCCATACTTTATCCCTCTTTTTCTAATTGTTTAAATTTAGCTAAAAAACCTGGGAAGGAAACATTGACTGCATCAAATTGATCAATCGTTAATGTATCATCAGTTAATAAAGAAGTTACAGCAAGCATCATTCCAATACGGTGATCAGTAAAACTATCCACTGTGGCAGTTTGTTCCAATCTTGATGGATGTATAATCATGCCATCACTTGTTGGTTGCAATGTAAAGCCTAATAAATTCAACATGTTTGCTGTAGTATCAATACGATTTGTTTCTTTGACCTTTAATTCTTCCGCTTCTTTTATAATACTTGTGCCATTTGCTTGAGTACAAAGTAATGCAATAACTGGTAACTCATCAATTGCTCTAGGTACTAACTCACCTTCGATATGGATAGGTTTCATGTTTGGCGTATACTGTACACGTATTGAAGCGGTAGGTTCTGAACCATTAGTTTGATTGAATAAAGTTATATTTCCACCCATTTGTGTCACGATATCAATAATACCTGAACGTGTTGGATTTATGCCAACATTGTGAATTGTAATATCACTGCCTGGTGTTATCAAGCCAGCAACAATGAAATATGCAGCAGAAGAAATGTCGCCAGGTACATGAAAATCAGTGGCAGTAATATGTTTGATACTATTTTCAGGTAATTCAATCGTTTTATCATTGGTAGTGATTGGAATTTGATAATGTTCAAACATCGTTTCTGTATGATTACGCGTAATACCGATTTCAGAAATAGTCGTTTTTTCGTTTGCAAATAAGCTTGCAAATAATATTGCACTTTTAACTTGAGCACTTGCGACTTCCATTTGGTATGTTATGCCTTTAATTTGAGCAGGTTTGATTATTAAAGGTGTATAATTATTATTTACACCTGAAATATTTGCATTCATTAAGGTCAAGGGTTTCATAATTCGATCCATAGGTCTTTTTCCAATTGAAGCATCACCAGATAACACTGTTTCAATACCAAGGCCACACAATAATCCAGCAACTAAGCGTGTAGTTGTTCCAGAATTACCAGTATAGAGTACTTGATGTGGTGTTTGGAAAAAATTATATCCAGGTGAATTAATTTCTATTTTATCTTCTAATATATCTATTTCCACACCTAGCAGACGGAAAATTTCAACTGTACGAATACAATCTTCACCAAGTAATGGTTTATATATCGTTGATTTACCAGATGCTAATGAGCTCAGAATAATAGCTCTATGCGTCATTGATTTATCTCCAGGAACTTCTATATCTCCAATCAGAGGACCTTTTATATCAATTGTTTTACTAATAACCAAATATGCCACCTACTTTTTAATATATGTTTGTAATGCATTAAAGCTCTCTAATAATATGGATTTATCAACATGTTTAACCACAGGGTTACCTAATCCTTCTAATAAAACCATCTGCACCCCTTGCTGATCATTTTTCTTATCTCTTAACATCAATTCATAAAGTGGATCAAAATCGAAGGTATTGATGATATTTAATGGATAATCTAGAGAATTTAAATAATTGATGTAATGTGAAATATCAAAATTTTGATTTAAAATATGATTTGACACAATAAATTGGAATAGGATGCCAATCATTACTGCATGACCATGTGGAATTTTAAATGCATATTCAACGGCGTGACCAAAAGTATGTCCTAAGTTTAAAAATTTACGAACGTTAGATTCTTTTTCATCTTTTACAATGATATTTAACTTAGTCTCTATGCCCTTAAAAAGATAATATTCCATTTCATTTAAGGAAGCTAACGTAGCTTTATCATAAAAATGCGCTTCAATATCTCGTACTGCGTTCGCACTATTTAATAATGCGTGTTTATATACTTCAGCATAACCACTCAATACTTCTGTATAAGGGAGTGTTGAAAGAAAATTCAAATCATAGATAACAGCATTTGGTCTATAAAATGCACCAATCAAATTCTTACCGTGTTTCGAATTGATACCCACTTTACCACCAACACTAGAATCGTGCGCTAATATCGTAGTAGGTACCTGAATAAAATCAACGCCTCTTAATAAGGTAGAAGCTAAAAATCCAGCGAAATCACCTGTGGCTCCCCCTCCTACTGCAATGATACACGTATTTCTGGTCAAATTTTTACTCAATAATGTTTCTATACTTTCGGCATAATAAGCTAGAGATTTTGTGGTTTCACCTGATGGAACCATCAGCTTGTGTGCATCGTATTCAGATGTAATAAATTCTAATGTGTCATCCCATTTGTTTGCGATTTCGGTATCAACGACAAGTACAATATCTTTATAATTTTCAATAAAATGACGTAGATCCTTTAATGCGTTATGTTCTATGAGGATGGGATAATTATTTGTCTCATACGTAGTTTGTAATTTCATAGATATCACCTGGCTAATCTTAAAATTTTAATAAAACTTAGTATTCTATATTCAACAAGCGACGTTCTTCAATTTGTGATTTTAATTGATCGATATGATTACATTGGAATTCTTCTAATAGTGCTTTTGCAAGTTCAAATGCAACAACATTTTCTACTACAACACTTGCAGCTGGAACAGCACAACTATCAGAACGTTCAACAGAAGCTTTAAATGATTCTTTAGTGTTAATGTCTACTGAGTTTAAAGGTTTATATAGTGTTGGAATTGGTTTCATCACTCCATTGACGACAATAGGCATACCATTAGACATACCACCTTCAAATCCACCTAAATGATTTGATCCTCTGTAATAACCATTGGTTGTATCATATAGTATTTCGTCCTGTATTTCACTGCCAGGTTTTTCAGCTGCTTTAAATCCTTCTCCAAAACTCACACCTTTAAAGGCATTGATACTTACGACACCTTGAGCAATTCTACCATCTAATTTACGGTCATAATGGACATAACTGCCGATACCAATTGGCACACCTTCAATAACAGTTTGCACAACGCCACCAATAGTATCTCCAGCCTTTTTAGCATCATCAATTTTATCTCTCATTTGTTGAGCGACGTCATCATTAATGACACGGACATCATTTTTATCAATATTAGATTTAATCGTTTCAAGATCATACTCTAAATCATCTTTAATACCACCAATTTCCATAACTCTACTATAAAAATGAATATCGAGTTGTTTAAGTAATATTTTAGATACAGCGCCAACAGCTACTCGCGCGGCAGTTTCTCTAGCTGAAGAACGTTCTAATACATTTCTTAAGTCTCTATGATTATATTTCATACCACCGATTAAATCTGCATGTCCAGGACGTGGTTTTGTAATCACACGTTTCATGTTTTCTTGATCTTCATCGCTAATAGGGTCAGCACCCATTATTTTTCTCCAATGTTTAAAATCATCATTTGTGACAATAAGCGTGATTGGACTACCAAGTGTATACCCGTTTCGCACACCAGACACAATTTCAACGCTATCTTTTTCAATTTGCATGCGTCTACCTCTACCATATCCACCTTGACGCTTAAACATTTCTTCATTTATATCGGCAACATTAATTTCTAAATTTGCTGGCACACCTTCAATAATTACTGTTAGCTGTGGACCATGTGACTCTCCTGAAGTTAAATATCTCATTATTTACCCACTCCGTTCTTTAGTACTTTAAATGATTATATGTTCCTTATCTTATCATATTCATTTGTTCAAATTAACAGAAAAATTTCAAATAACTAAACTTTATAAGATTTACCTACATTCAACTATAACATCTGGCTAAATTTTAGTAATAACTTAAGATATTAAACGACTTCACTATAGAATGCAATTGCAACTTTTACCCATAGAAAAAACACTTTCGTATCAATTCATATTATTATGAATTCAACGAAAGTGTTTTGATTTTAATCACACGACCAAGAATCGTGTTTTTAACTATCAGCTTTTTATCTATATTGTTGAAAGTATTAAAAGTTAATAACGCATGACATCTTATTTGCATTGGTTTGTCAATTCAAAGACAATTATTCATATAACCAAGCTTCACGTGATTCTGTGAAATCACTTAATTCTTCTGCGTTAAACCAAAGCTTGATTTCTTTATTAGCAGATTCTACTGAATCTGAACCATGAATAATGTTTCTGCCTACAGTCAAACCAAAGTCTCCTCTAATTGTACCAGGTGTAGCTTCTGATGGGTTTGTTGCTCCAATAATGTGACGTGCAATATGTACAGCATCTTCACCTTCTACAACCATTGCAAATACCGGTGCAGAAGTAATAAAATCTATTAAATTACCATAGAATGGTTTATCTGTATGTTCAGCGTAATGTTCTTCTGCAAGCGATTTTGGTACCGTCATTAGTTTAGCACCTACAAGTTTTAGTCCTTTACGTTCAATACGTGAAACGATTTCACCTATCAAGTTACGTTGAACCGCGTCCGGTTTAATCATTAAAAATGTTCTTTCCATTGTGTGTTTATCCCCCTGTTAATGATGTAAGTTTTATAAAAATATAAAACAAAATATTATAATGTCTTAAAGCACATTATAATATTAACAGTTAATTTAAGCGCTTTCAATGCTTTTCACACAATTATCCGTTTCTTTTTCCTACTTTTTTAATAATTTTTTTAAATATAGGTTTTGCTTCATCTCTTTCTAGCTGATCAATAAGATGTAAGGCTTTATCTAAATATCTATCACTGATTGCTTGCGATTGGTTTATGACATCAGAATGTTTAATTGTTTGAATACATTCATCAAATAATGATTGATCACTGTTAGGGCCAAGTTGTTCAATTTTTGATTTGAACTCAGGATTTTTACGCATTTCTAACAATACTGGTAAAGTTAAGTGACCATTCATTAAATCACTGCCTACAGGTTTTCCTAATTTTTTTTCAGAACTAGTAAAATCTAGAATATCATCTACGATTTGAAAACTCATCCCAATATAATGTCCAATCATTTTTAAATTACGAACTGTTTTGGTATCGGCGTGTGAAGCAATTGCGCCAACTTCTGTTGATAATTGTATGAGTAAGGCTGTTTTGCGATTGATTCTTCTTAAATAATTTGTAATTGTTTGATTTGCATTAAATTGATCTTGAAATTGATACAATTCACCCATACATACTTCAACAATAGCACTAGATATCACTTTATGTACTCGATTATCTTCTATATTTGAAATATATTCTAAACCGACTGCTAATAGAAAATTACCTGTAAGGATCGCAGTATCCTGATCCCATTTTTTAGCAATAGTTAAGCTACCGCGACGTTTATCACTTTTATCAATGACATCATCATGTACTAAAGTAGCCATATGTATTAATTCAAGTGCAACAGCTACACGATATACATCTTCATTCATTTCTTCACCAAATTGACTACTTAAGATTACAAAGGCAGGTCTTACACGTTTACCACCTGATGAAAACAAATGATAAGAAGCATCTTCTAAGATTTGATCTTTACTTATTAATGCTTCTTCTAATCGTTTTTCAATTATTTTAATTTCATTATTCATATTTAACTTTGACACAGTCATCACCTTTGGTTGTTTCATTTTATTTATAGCCTAGGTGCATCGCTGCAACGCCACCAGTGAAGCTACGTACCTTTATATTACTAAATCCTGCTTGTGAAAATAAACGTTTCAATTTTTCTTTATCTGGAAAATCAAAAGTGGATTGTTGTAACCATTCATATTCATCTTTTGATTTCGCAAATATTTTACCGAATATAGGCATAATAAATTTAAAATATAATTTATAACACTGTTTGAATATTGGTGCAGTTGGTTGGCTTGTTTCTAAACAAACAACCATACCACCAGGCTTTAATACTCTATTAAGTTCCTTAAGTGTTGCTAAATAATCAGGTACATTACGCAAACCAAAGCCGATTGTGACATAATCAAATTCATTATCTTCAAACGGTAAATTCATTGCATCACCATGAATAAGTTGGATGTTTTGCATATCCGTTGTCTTCTTTTTCCCTTCTTCAAGCATGTTCTCGCTAAAATCTACACCTATCACTTCACCAGAAGGACCGACTGCCTTGCTTAAAGAAATGGTCCAATCGGCCGTGCCACAACAAACATCTAATGCTTTGCTACCGTCTTTGACATTCATTTCTTTCATTACACGTTTTCTCCATGTTTTATGTTGTTCAAAGCTAATGATGTTATTTAAGCGATCATACTTTCCAGAAATATTTTGAAAAACGTTATGGACTTGTTCTTTTTTTGCTTTATTATCTGTCATCATTGATTACCTCTTTTTTAATAAATTTCTGATTTAATTTCATCTAAAAATGTAGTTAATTCATCTTTTGAATATTTCTTTAAATACGAAGGATGATTTTCTAATATGTTTGCTAATAATTTTTGGTTTATATTTACTGTTTCTATATTTGGTACGTATCGATTGATTGTTATAAGTGGAAATTTATTTTCTATCATTAAAATATAATGTCCAATTTTTTCTCTTGGAATCACTCCATTATGGATTGAAGATTTCATTTCGTTAATTTCAACAATCGCTGAACTAATTTGCTTTTGAAAAATTGGATCATGTAACTTCGCTAATAATGTATAAAAGTGAGCGCTTAGTAAATCACCAATTAATATGGCTTTCTTAGAGGATAAATTTTTGGAAACCTCATCTAAATGACGCATCGCAGTATCTATAGTGAGGCAAGCTAATTTAGCATCTTCAGGTATATCATAAGAATCAAGGATTTTTGCTAATACTTCATTTATATAAATAGCGTCATAATGATGTATACCTTTCAAGCGTTGGGTAATTTGTTTTTCAAAAATACTTAATGTCGTTTCCATGTTCACACCTCACGTTATTATCAATATACATATTAACATTATATAAGGAAAATTAAAATCAACGGTTTTCAAACTGATAAATATATACGTTTTATGTATTTTGTGAATAATAAAAATTATTCAAAGAAATGAATTATGTTTTGTTAATTATTTTAAAAAGCTCTTAATATCATATCATCATATCGAATGATACCATATTAAGAGACATAGTTTACAATCTATTTTTATTTGCGTTTAAAAGTTTTTACCAAAAGAAAAAAGCCCCTGTAACAAGGGCTTCACTTGTAAGTAAAGAATTATTTAACTGCATCTTTTAAAGCTTTACCAGCTTTGAACGCCGGTACTTTGCTTGCAGGGATATCAATTTCTTTACCAGTTTGTGGATTACGTCCTTTACGAGCAGCACGTTCACGTACTTCGAAATTACCGAATCCAATTAATTGTACTTTTTCACCTTTAGAAAGTGATGTTTGAATTGATTCGAATACTGCATCTACAGCTAAACCAGCTTCTTTTTTAGTTAAGTCAGCTTGTTCAGCAACAGCATTGATTAAATCTGTTTTGTTCATTATGAATTCACCTCCCCTAGGGTTTATAATGATAACTTAATATCATTATGGTATGACTTTAACACAACGAATACTGCAACTGCAATGATTTATGTGTAAAAAACGTTGAATTAATAGGATTTTAATATCAAATTGTTATATATTTGCTAAAAAGTGTAATACTTCTATCTTATTCAGCTTTTTTGCCACGTTCCATTAAATCTTTTACGCTTTCATCGACAGGTTGGTTTTCAAATAAAACTTTGTATAATGCAGTTGTAATTGGCATATCAATATTGTGTTCTTTTGCTAAATTATAAACTGATTTTGTCGTGTATACACCTTCAACAACCATATTCATTTCTTCCAATGCTTTGTCTAAGGATTTACCCTCACCTAATTTATAACCAAGTGTATAATTTCTAGAATGTGTAGAGGTACAAGTTACAATTAAATCGCCAATACCACCCAAACCTAAAAATGTGAGTGGATCTGCACCTAATTTTTCGCCAAGTCTACTTATTTCAGCTAAACCTCTAGTCATTAATGCCGCTTTAGCATTGTCTCCGAAACCCATTCCTGAAATCACACCGCTTGCAACAGCTATAATATTTTTCAAAGCACCACCCAATTCTACGCCAACTAGATCGTCATTAGTATAAACTCTTAAATAATCGTTCATAAATAAATCTTGAGCTAGCTTACTCACCTCTGTTGATTTAGAAGAAGCAGCCACTGTAGTTGGTTGTTTGATGACAACTTCTTCAGCATGACTTGGCCCTGATAATACACCAATACCTGCATTATGTTCAGGGCTGATTGAGTCTTCTAACATTTCAGAAACACGTTTATAAGTGTCGTTTTCTATTCCTTTAGCAACATGGATAAAGGTTTTTTTCGATGATAAATGTGAATCTATTTCACTTGCAACTTCTCTCATCGCTTTAGTAGGTAAAGCCATGAGATATACATCTGAATGTGTTACTGCTTTATTTATATCAGTAGTTGCGTTAATTGATAACTCAAGTTGTGCATTTTTAAGATATTTTGTGTTTGAATGTAATTCATTTATTTCTTTAACAGTCGTTTCATTTTTTCCCCACATTAATACTTGGTGTCCATTTTCAGCTAAGACATTTGCTAATGCCGTACCAAAACTCCCCGTACCAAAGACAGTTATATTAGACATGTAACCCCTCCATTTATTAATTTCTTCTTCTAGATATGATGTGTACAGGTGTACCTTCAAATCCAAAGGCAGCTCTTATTTGATTTTCAAGATAACGTTTATAAGAAAAATGCATTAATTCTACGTCATTTACAAATACAACAAATGTAGGAGGCTCTATTGCAAGTTGTGTAGCATAAAATACGTTTAATCGACGTCCTTTATCTGTTGGTGTAGGATTCATAGAAATTGCATCTGTGATAACTTCATTTAATGTTGAACTTTGAACACGTTTTTTATGATTTTCACTAGCTTCTAGAATATATGGGAATAGTGTAGATAATCTTTTCTGTTCTTTAGCTGAAACAAATGCGATTTGTGCGTAATCTAAGAATTGAAATTCTTTACGCACTTCGTCTTTAAATTTCTTCATTGTGTTTGTTTCTTTATCTACAGCATCCCATTTATTGACAACTATAACAATCGCTTTTCCTTCTTCATGCGCATACCCAGCGACACGCTTATCTTGTTCTATAATGCCTTGTTCTGCATCAATTACTACTAAAACAACGTTTGATCGTTCTATCGCTTTAAGTGCTCGTAAAACTGAGTACTTTTCTGTATTTTCATATACTTTACCTTTTTTTCGCATACCAGCAGTATCAATAAGGACGTAATCTTGATCATCATAGCTATATTCAGTATCAATAGCATCTCTAGTTGTCCCAGCAACATTTGATACGATAACACGATTTTCACCTAATATGGCATTAACTAAACTTGACTTCCCAACATTAGGGCGACCAATGATTGATAAACGAATTGTATCTTCGTCATATGGGTCTGGTTCTTCTTCTTTGAAGTTTTTAACTACTTCATCTAATAAATCACCTAATCCCAAACCATGTGAACCTGAAATAGGATAAGGATCTCCGAAACCTAGTGAATAAAAATCATAAATTTCATTACGCATTTCAGGATTATCAACTTTATTCACAGCTAATACAACGGGTTTTTTAGATTTATATAGCATTTGAGCTACCATTTCATCACTTTGTGTTAAGCCTTCTCTAACATTTACCATAAAAATAATGACATCAGCTTCATCTATGGCAATTTCTGCTTGTGCTCTTATCTGTGTTTGGAATGGCGCTTCACCTATTTCAATACCTCCAGTATCAATGATATTGAAATCATGAGTTAACCATTCGCCTGATGAATAAATTCTGTCACGAGTCACACCTGGTGTATCTTCAACAATAGAGACACGTTCACCTACGACTCTGTTAAAAATTGTAGACTTTCCAACATTCGGTCTTCCTACAATAGCAACTATAGGTTTAGTCATAACTAACTTCCTCTCTTTTTTAATCTCTATAATTCTATCATACGGGGTAAGTATTTCAAAAGAAATTATTAATGAAACCATTTAAATGATTTCCATTAAATACAATTACTTAATTGATTGATATGGACAC
Organism: Staphylococcus sp. GDY8P45P; assembly: GCF_017892745.1. NCBI lineage: Bacteria > Bacillati > Bacillota > Bacilli > Caryophanales > Staphylococcaceae > Staphylococcus > Staphylococcus sp. GDY8P45P. The sequence goes on from NZ_JAESLS010000006.1 coordinate 299,590, forward strand.
TAAAAAAATAAATCTTGCCCTAACATAATATAGGACAAGATTTAGATTTGGTCTTATGATAACTATTAAAACTTAATATCTTTAAGTTTATCTCCGAAAACATCACCAAGTGTTGGATTGTCTTCATCTTCATTATTATCTAAATACGATTGCGTTGTTTCATTATCACTTTCAGCAACGTTTTCATCAGATAGTGTTGCTTTAATAGAAAGTGAAATACGTTCATTATCAATATCGACACTGAGTATTTTAACACTGACAACTTGTCCTGGTTCTAACACTTCACCAGGTGTACCGATGTGTGAATGACTGATTTCTGAAATATGAACTAAACCTTGAACTCCAGGTTTGATTTCAACAAAAGCACCAAAATTTGTAAGTCTGACAACTTTACCTTCTATTACATCGCCTTCATTGACTTCTCCTTTTAATGATTCGAATGGGCTTGGTAACGTATCTTTAATTGATAATGAAATACGTTCAGAATCTTTATCAACAGATTTTACCTTCACTTTTACTTGATCACCAATTGAGACAACATCTTCTGGTGATTTAACATGTTCATGTGATAATTCAGAAACATGTACAAGTCCATCTACGCCACCGATATCGATAAACGCTCCAAAGTTTGTTAAGCGTGCAACTTTACCTTCTATTACATCGCCTTCATTAAGATTATTTAGTAAGTCATCTTTTTTCTCCGCATTTTCTAATGCTTCTACAGCTTTACGACTAAGAATGACGCGATTATTTGCTGGATCTAGTTCTTCAACTTTTAATTTTAGAACTTGACCTTCAAAATGAGAGAAATCTTCGATGAAATCGGTTGAAATTAACGAAGCTGGTACAAACCCTCTTTGACCAACATCTACTACCAAACCACCTTTTACAACTTCAGTGACTTTAGCTTCGATAATTTCATCATTATCTAATTTTTCTTGTAAAAATTCATATGACTTTTCAGTTTCTAATTGACGTTTAGATAAGATATAAGTACCTGTCTCATTTTCTTCGTCATATTCCACTTTTGTAACATATGCACCGATTTCGTCACCAACTTTAACAGCATCACTCGGATTATCAATATGATGTGTTGAAAGTTGACTTATAGGGATAATACCGTTAAATTTACCACCGTTAACATGTACAATTACTTGTTTTTCTTCAATCTCTTGAATTTCACCAGTAACTTTATCCCCTTCTTTAATTTCGTTAATCATTGATTCATTGAATTCTTCAGTCATCTTGTCTGCCTCCTTATTACACTACATATTTATAACATCTTATAATTTGACAGAATTGTCAAGAAATTCCACTTTATAGTGAACACTCTAATTCCATACATTTAAAAATATTAATTGATACTTATCATGTAGACAATAGTTTTAATATCAATAGCAATTTACATTGACTTATATGTAGTACAAATTTTAAAAATCTACTACAATAATATACCCTAATTTTGATATTTTATAACTTTTTTACATTATTTTAACAAAAAGACAAAAAGAATAACAAATTGACCATGCATGCTTAATTATTTAAATTTTTTCTACTAATGTTAAAATTTTATCAGTAACTTCTTCGATACTCATACCAGTAGTGTCAATTGTTATTGCATCATCAGCTTTTTTCAATGGAGATATTTCTCTATTCATATCATAGTGATCACGCTCAGAAATTTCTTTTTTTAATTGTTCTACTGTTGATTGAATCCCTCTGATTTCATTGTCCTTTTGACGACGTACAGCACGTTCTTCCACAGAAGCAATCATATATATTTTTAAATCAGCATCAGGTAAGACAACAGTACCGATATCTCTTCCGTCCATTACGATTCCTTTTTGCTCTGCCAATTCTTGTTGTTTTTCAACTGCAAATGAACGCACTGATTCTTTTGAAGAAACATAGGAAACATGATTCGTTACATCATTTTCTCTTAAATAATCTGTAACATCTTGGTTGTCTAAAATAATTCTTTGCCCTTTTTCTTCATCATAAGTTAATGATAGCTCCGTTGACTGAACAAGTTCAGAAAAATTTTCAGTTTTATTTAATTGTAAATATTTATAAGTAATAGCACGATACATTGCACCAGTATCTACATAAACCATAGACAATTTGGCTGCCACAAGTTTTGCTATTGTACTCTTACCTGCGGCTGCAGGTCCATCAAGTGCGATATTTATTGGTTTCATTTTAGTAACCCTTCCTTGTTGTTTTATAGATATTATTTTATCATAAATATGTATTTTATAAATAGGAGGAATGCACACATGAAAAAACTTCTTGTCATACATACTGGTGGTACGATTAGCATGTCACAAGATGAATCAAACAAAGTTGTTACAAATACGGATAATCCAATTTCGAATCATCAAAATATTATTAATAAATATGCTGATGTAACTGAAATAACACCTTTTAATGTACCATCTCCACATATGAATATTGAGTATGTAGAAACATTAAAGCAAATTATTAACCAATCTGAAAAACAAGATGACTATGATGGTTATGTGATTACACATGGCACTGACACGCTAGAAGAAACGGCGTATTTATTAGATTTAACAGTGGATACCTCGAAACCAATTGTAATCACAGGTGCGATGCGTTCCTCTAATGAAATTGGTGCAGATGGATTATATAACTTTTTATCAGCAATTAGAGTTGCAATAAGTGATGAATCATTAAATATGGGGGTTATGGTGGTATTTAATGATGAGATTCATACAGCTAGAAATGTTACGAAAACACATACTTCTAATACGAATACTTTTCAAAGTCCGAATCATGGTCCTTTAGGTGTGATTACAAAACAAAGTGTACAATTTCATCACAGACCATTTGATCATTTAGTACTGACTGAAATAAATCAAACTTTAAATATCCCCCTTGTTAAAGCATATATGGGGATGAATAGTGATGTATTATCTTTCTACAGTGAAAAACAAGTGGATGGCATTATAATTGAAGCACTCGGACAAGGTAATTTACCTCCGACATGTTTAGAAGGATTGAATCAATGTTTAAGTAATCATATACCAGTCATACTTGTATCTAGATCTTTTAATGGCATTGTTGGCCCAATTTATGCCTATGAAGGTGGCGGAGCAACATTAGAGGAAAAAGGCGTTATTTTCTCTAACGGATTAAATGGACAAAAAGCGAGACTGAAATTATTAATCGGTTTAAGTAATCATTTAACGTTTGAACAATTGAAAAAGTATTTTGAAGCTCAGTTATAAAATAAAAAAAGAGTTGAGATAAGTAATATTGGATTTTTAGAATATTGAAGGAATTCTAAAATAATAATCACTTATCCAGCTCTTTTTTTTATATTATGACTCTAAAGGTGTTTGTTTTTTAGATAAAATATTTTGTGTAATGATGCCACCATGATATTTACCGTTTTCAATGAAAATCGTATTAGCATCATTCCCTGCTGCAATTACACCAGCAATATAACAATTTTCAACATTTGTTTCATAAGTTTCTTTGTTATGAACCGGTGCTGTACCATATTCATTTTCATTGATTTCAATTCCAATTGATTCTAAGAAATTATAGTCAGGGTGATAACCAATCATTGCAAAAATATAATCGTTAGGAATCTCAATTACTTCCCCATCTTGCTCATAAATAACACTGTCTTCAGTTATTTTTGTGACGTCAGCATTAAAAGCCATGTTTATTTTTTCATGTTTCACTAATGATTCAAAGTTAGGTAAAATCCATGGTTTAACTGCTTTTGGATAGTCAGAACCACGATAGATAACTGTGACATGTGCACCAGCTTTTTCTAATTCCAATGCTGCATCTACTGCTGAGTTTTTGCCACCGATGATAACAACATTTTGATCGAAATAAGGATGTGCTTCTTTAAAGTAATGTTTTACTTTTGGTAGTTCTGCACCTTCTACTTCTAAAGTATTATGTTGACCATAATAACCAGTAGCTACAGTTAGAAATCGACACTGATAAACATCTTTCGTAGTAGTAAGTGTAAAACGATTATTAATTTTTTTAACAGTAAGGACTTCTTCGAAAGCATTGATACGTAGTTGATGATGTTTAACAACTTCTCTATAATACACTAATGCTTGATTTCGACGTGGTTTGCTTTCTTCTACAATAAACGGAATGTCACCGATACTTAATTTATCACTTGAAGAAAAGAATGTTTGATGTGTTGGATAGTTATAAATAGCATCCACGACATTTCCTTTTTCAATTACTAATGTATCAATCCCTTTTTTCTTTTGTTCGATAGCGGCACTTAAACCACATGGTCCACCGCCAATGATTATACTTTCTACTGTTTGCATAGTATTTGTCCTCCTTTTACCACCCATTTATTATACCAGTAGATTTTAAAAAACCAAGTGATAGAATTTGAAAATTTGTTTACAATAAAAATTAATTCATTGAAATTAGCACAATACAAAAAGGACTAATCCATTTGATAAGGATTAGTCTCAGGCTGTCGACAAAGTCTCCGACTTTGTTGGCAGTTTTTATGCATGCTTTCCGCGGGCACTGCCTTAGCCTATAGTCTTCGGCTAGTGCTATTCCCGCAGGAGTCGGCATAAATCACTGTCAATATTATAATATATGTAAATTAAACAGTGATGTTATTTATGCTGTTGAATAAATCAATCAATAAAAGAGAGCAAGATTAAATAATTTCTTTTTCTGAATTTGTCTCTAATAATCATTTATTACGTAAAGTCGATGCGATATTAGATTTAAATTTTGTATATGAACTTGTCGAAGATAAATATTGTCTTGATAATGGTAAACCATCAATAGATCCAGTTGTTTAGTAATAATTATACAAGTCGTTTTCATGATGCAGATTTATTTGAACAAATATTTGAGAAAATACTAAAAATAGCTATCAAAAAGAAATCTATTAGATCAGTCATTTTTATTTATTGATTTTATGCATATTAAAGTAAATGCAAATAAGAATAAATACACCAAAAGAATTGTGAAAAAAGATACGCCCCACTTGCAGAAAGAATTGGACAATGAAATAAATAAACAAAGACGAGCACTAAGAAAAAAGCCATTAAAAAGTAAAAACAAGGAGGAAAATAAAACAAAAAAGTTAAGCACAACTGATCCAGAAGCCGGGTACTACGCTAATTTGTGGTGCCATGAATTTAATAAATCGCATTGCGACTAGTAAAAGTACCAGTAATGGTCTGAAAGACTACTACTATTTTGAAAAAACTATATAAATAGAAAATAAACAAACCCTTCGCAAATTAATGTGAAGGGTTTGTTTACGTTCAGTAACTAATCCATTTGATAGGGATTGTCCTTTTATGGAAATGGGCTTGATATTCAAGCTCATTATATTTGTACAGTGTGAATGATATTATTGAGGGATAACTAATTGTTGTCCATTATGAATATCATTACCTTGTAAACCATTGGCTTTTCTGATTTTTTCTACATTTTCAGGAGAACCACTTCCATAATATTGGATAGCTATTCTGTATAGGTTTTGACCATTTACAGTATGTGTTTGTTGTCCTGAATTGTTGTTTGAAGATTGATTGTTTTGTTGATTGTTTTGGCTGTTAGTTGCTTGGTCTTGATTTGCTGAATCATTACCTTGATTCGTAGCTTGGTTATCTTGTTGAGACTGATCGCTTTGACCACTTTGTGCATTTTGATCACTTTGATTACTTTGATTGCTTTGGTCTGATTCAGTAGCTTGATTTTGGTCGCTAGTAGCAGCATCATCAGAATTAGAATCAGTTTGATTTGAACTATCATTATTATCTGATTCAGCGCTATCGTCACTGTTTTTATTTGCTTTATCACTATCAGCATCTTTGTCTTTGTCTGAATCTTTCTTGTTGTCTTTATCTGAGTCAGCATTTTTATCTTTATTATCAGCTACTTTTTTATCGTCGTTGCTGCCACTATCATCATTATTGCCAGTTAGTGCCATACCACCAAAAATTCCAATTGCTGCTAAAATTAAAATTGCTGCTATAATAGGCAATATTTTTCCGAACAAGCCGCCTTTTTTCTTGTTATTATTGTTATCATCATTATTATTATTATCGTTGTTATTGTTACCGTTGCCATTATTTCCACCAGAGCCGTTGCCATTTGAATGTGCAGCTTTTGCTCCTGCAGCACCAGCACCAGCTGCGGCTGCTCCGCCAGCTACGGCAGCACCTTTTTTCTTGTTCTTATTGTTATCATCATCATTATTATCGTTGTTATTGTTATCGTTGCCATTATTTTCACCAGAGCCGTTGCCATTTGAATGTGCAGCTTTTGCTCCTGCAGCACCAGCACCAGCTGCGGCTGCTCCGCCAGCTACGGTAGCACCTTTTTTCTTGTTGTCTTTTTGCTCTTTATCTTTTTCAGATTTAGCACTAGTTTCTTCAGTATGTTGATCTTTATTATTAGATGCACCTACGTCTGTGCTAGCACCACTTTTTTCTTTATCTTTTGTTGATGTGATATCATCTTTTGAATCAACAGATTCGTCTTTTTTGTCATGATGTTTTTTAGTGGCATAAGCACCAGCACCAGCAGCTGCCGCTCCACCAGCCACGGCAGCACCTTTTTTCTTATCGTTTTTATCTTCAGATTGGTTGTCGTTATGTGTTTCGTTATCACTATCTTTTTCACTTCGATTTTGATTTATATTATTACTTTCTGAAGGGTCTTGATTCTTATTGATTTCATCTGTATGAGATGATGAATGTGTGTCTTGTTGTTGTTCATCATCTATTTGACTTGATTTATCATTATTTTCATCAACAGGTGATTGGTTTCCTTCATTTTGATGTGTTGCCGTATCTCTTCTACGTTGTCTTCTTTGAGCATTTCTAGGAGGGAATTGTTCGTCTTTTTTATCAGAAACTTCCTCTTTTACGTTGTCAACGGAATCGTTAACATAATCCTGTACATCATCTTGATGTTCTTTTGGATCAATAGATTGACGATTTTTCTCAAAATCATCTTTGAAATTATTATTAGACAAATTCATCATCCTTCCGTCATTTAATTTTAGTATATACTGTTTTACCCTAAAAGGTAGTATATATGTATAAATTTTATATGAAAAATAAATAAAACTTTAGTGTATATCTCGTATTATAGCTTGATTGAAAAAGTGAAGTAAAGCATTTATCTTTTATTTGAATATATTTTGTAATTTTTCTTTATAATCCATTTTTCTTTTCACTTTTTTACTATTAATTATATGAATTGATTTTAATTCTGAGTCATTATCGCAACACTGTGTTGGTTTAGATGTTAAATTTTCACCGAAAAATTCTATCATATATGCTCTGCGACATTGATCTAAGTTTTTATAACCTAACATTCGATAATAACCTCGTTGTTTTCGTTCAAAAGCTGCTTTGAAAATAGCACGCAATTGTTCAATTTTATAATAACTACTAAGAACGTCTAATATTTCATTTTTTTCAGGTGGTAAAAACATACCTAATTCAAATGAACTCACATCTTCTTCTGTAATGATATCGGCAAAGAGTAACGTTTCTAATAAATAGCTGTCATCTGGTTGATAAAGACTGATTGCTTGGCTTGACTTACCATCACGTCCTGCACGTCCAATTTCTTGCATATAACTTGATGGGCTCGTAGCTAAATGAAAATGTATGATTGTTCGAATATCTTTTTTATTAATCCCCATACCAAAAGCGCTCGTTGCTACAATAATGGGTATTTCATTATTTATAAACTGATGTTGTACTGTATGTCGTTCTTGATAGGTTAAATCACCATGGTATATTCCTGTTAAAAAGCCATATTGGTAAATTGCTTTGGCTAAAGTCAGGCACATTTTTTTAGATGAAACATAAATAATTGTTGGTCCTGATTGTTCTAACATTGGAAGTAGCCATTTTAACTTTCCGTGATCATCTTCGAAATTTTTGTGAGATAATGTAATATTCTCTCTATTCGTTGTTGTTTTCACAACAGTAAATGTTTTATTTAACATGTGATTTAAGTCGTATGTTAAATATGGTGGTGCTGTAGCAGTCAAAGCAAGTATGTTTGCTTTAGGAAAATGATTGATAATTTTCCCTACAAGGGCATAATGTGGTCTGAAATCATAACCCCATTCAGACAAGCAGTGTGCTTCATCTAAAACAATTAACCCTAAATCCAAACTTTGTATAAGTTTAAAATTATGTGGTTGCAACAAAAATTCAGGACTTAAAAATATAAAGCGACTATGTAGCAAAGATTGTATATTTTGTTTTTTTTCATTTTCATCTAATCCTGAATGGATACATGAAACGTAATGCTCGCCTTGAAGTTTTAATTGCATGACCTGATCATCCATTAAAGATATTAATGGTGAGATGATGAGCGTTGGTTTTTGCTTAATATAGGTTGGTAATTGATAACATAGACTTTTCCCGCTACCAGTAGGCAATATACCCAAAGTATTTTTATCATTTAATACATGTTCTATAATTTCTTGTTGCCCAGGTTTAAATGTATCAAAACCAAACCATTTTTTTAATTCATGATGCAACATTTAAATCACCTCTTTCATAACCGATGATTAATAGTTTTATTTCAAAGTAATTTAATTTTGGAAATTTTTCTTTGTAGTTTCTTAGTCTTTCGCTACGATTTTCTACATAATAACTTAAAAAATGTGTATACGACTTCTCATTGATAAATGTATCGTAGTGTGATAAATATCCTTTGATAAATAATTCTAGTATATGATCTTCGATTGTATTTGGTTTTACATTTTGCATCTTGGCTAATTGTTTAAAACTGAGCCCTTTTTTTATACCATTGTATGTTTCTTCTGTTTTAAAAAGTAAAGTAGGTAAAATAATCAATTGACTTAAAATAGGATATTTAGTTACATTTTCTAATTCAAACATCATTATTACTAAATCATTCATTTCAAGTACAAACAAATGTTGTTGGGAAATGTCTTCTATTAAGCTAACTTGTTGTCTTGTATACATGCTTTCTTTATATCCTTGTAAATAGTAATGTAAGTATGTTTTATTATTCTTTTCCGTAATTGAAGAAAATAAAATATTTAATTCGTTATTTAATTTGAATGATATGTCCTTATTTTTAAAGTTGTTATATACTTTTTTCACTCTATATTGAATTGTACTGTTGTGCGTTACAGGTACAAATTGAAATGAATCATGTGCGATATTCGAAATTGTTTGGGTTAATAATTGAATTGCCTTAAAAGTATTTAATAAACTATCGTATGTATACCTTGGATGAGTACGAATTAATTGCGTATCATCAACATCTTGTGTTTCATTTTGAGCATATCCAACAAATGATGGATATTTTAAGTTTGGTAAGCTATGATACAATGATAATAGCTGTTGACTACAGGCGTCAAAAAAGGTTTGATGGGACTTTTTGCCTGTGATAATATTATATATGCTTTTTTCTGTTTTGTAATTATGTGCTTGCGTTCGTGTAAAGTGAATTAAATTATACATGTGTGCTCCCTCATTTTATAAAACAAAAACATTTGAAAAAATTTAAAACAGTAACTACAATACTAATTGTGTTATTAGTGTAGCATGTTTGTTAAAGGAGGCGAAGAGTTTGGCTAAATATACAATTGTTGATATGGATACATGCATTGCATGTGGTGCTTGCGGTGCTGCTGCCCCTGATATATATGATTATGACGATGAAGGTATCGCATACGTTATACTAGATGATAACCAAGGTACTGCGGAAGTACCAGAAGAATTATATGAAGACATGGAAGATGCATTAGAAGGTTGTCCTACAGATTCTATTAAAATTGAAGAGGAATCTTTTGACGGCGATCCTTTAAAATTTGAATAATAAAATTAATCAAATAGATGTTCATTTTTGAATGAATTTAATTTATATAAGCTCAGTGTATTCATTGTATTAATGAAAATGCTGAGCTTTTATATTAGGAAAATGCAAACATTATGCAGATAATCATTTGGAAATGAACGAGTAAAGCTTTGTACATAAATCTTATTTTTTTAATATTTTACGATTTTGATCGTGCATGCTTGCCTGGGGATATGGTTCGAGCCAGTAGTCTCTCACTCATATCTTTCCCCTCGGGCGTCAGCACGATGCAAAATCTCTATAAGTGATGTGTTTTAATACAATAAAAAAGCCTCGTATTATTTAACTTGTACAACTAATAGAAAGTCATATTTTTAATTAAACAAAAGATATAACTTAAAATGAATACACATGCATGATGGATGAGTCCATTTTATATAAAAAACTTACGATTTTGACTGTGCATGCTTGCCTAGGTATGGTTCGAGCCAGTAGTCTCTCACTCATATCTTTCCCCTAGGCGTCAGCACATTACAAAATCGTTATGAATGAGGCGTTTAAGCACAACAAATAAAGAGACATTATAAATGGTAATAACTTCCTTCAAGTTTCAAATTTATCAAAATCTTTTAATAACGAAAGAAGCTGAGATATTAAATTTATCTCAGCCATTCTCGAGTCTTTTATTCTTATTTGTTTCATATTTTTAGACTTAAACGTGTAATTAACTATTAGTTAAGTAAAATTTTTTCCAAACGTTTGAATAGTAGCATAAATATTAAAGAAATTATGATACCTTTTATTATGTTAAAAGGTATAACACCTGAAACTATAACAATTTTAATATTTTCAACTACATTAGTTAAATTCATAATCATGCCATATAGTGGTAATAAAACAAAATAGTTTAAAATACTTAAGACAATAGTCATGACAATTGTCGCTATAGCAAATCCAATAATTTGTGTTTTGACAGTATGTTTATTTTTAATAATATAAAAAGCACTTAAAATAAAGCTGGCACCAGCTAAGAAATTAGCAATGGGGCCCACTGGATCACCTATATTAAATAAGAAATTAAGTAAATTTTTTATAAATAATATAATAATACCGGCTACTGGTCCTAAACTAAAAGTTGCTAATAAAGCTGGAATATCACTAAAGTCTAATGTCAAATACGGCGGTAAAAACGGAATTGGAAATTTTATAAACATCAAAATAAATGACACCGCACTTAACATACTTATTGTAATAAGTCGTTTGGTTTGTTGTTGCATATTCAATTATCTCCTTCCATTCATCTTACACAGAAAAGGAGGATTTAATTGCACAACAAAAACCCTCCATCTTCTCCCATCCAGACTATACTGTCGGCTCTAGATTTACACTAGATCAGCCATTTATCTCATTAATAGATAAACGGGTCGCAGGCTTAAATTACTGCCGGTTGGGAATTACACCCTACCCCGAAGATGAATTTGTTAAATTTTATAAATATATCATAGCCTATTACTCAGATAAAAACAATAGACGTGCTCTATTCTAATTAAATGATATTATTTTTAAAAAAGACGAGATTGGAAATCAATATTAAAATATTGATTTCTTATCTCGCCTTTTTCAGCACACTCATGCTTTATAAATATTCATATTTATAAACTAAATCAAATTTAACTTTATACTAATTAATTGATAATCAAGTGTTTTTATATTCATCTGTTGGTTTTGGTAGATTAATTATAAAAGTAGTGCCTTTGCCAAGCTCACTTTTAACGTCAATCGTTCCTCCGTGTTCATCAATGATCATACGACAGATAAACAGTCCTAAACCAGTCCCCTGTTTACCCCGTTTTCGAGCAGTATCAACTTTATAGAAACGATCAAATACTTGTTGTAAATGTTCTGGAGCAATACCAGATCCTGTGTCTGAAATGTATAAGATATTTTCACTTTCTGTTTCTCCATAACTAATTGATATTAAATCACCAGGTTCTGTATATCTGGTAGCATTATCAATGAGATTGGTCAACACTTGTTCAATTCTATCCGTGTCGAAATACCATAATTGATTGTGTGTATTTGGATTTAAATTCATTGTTAACTTTAAATCATTTGCTTGTTTTTGGTATTTTTGTTGCATTCTACTTAGCAGCGGATCAATGGGTTGTTTAACTTTTTCTACAGTTAGTCCTTCAGCATCCATTCGTGCAACATTGAGCAATTCATTTACTAATCGATTTAAACGTTTTGTTTCATCAAGGACAATTGACAAAGATTCATGTATTTCGTCTGGCTCTGTTACAATACCATCAACAATCGACTCTGTATATCCTTGTAATAATGAAATAGGCGTACGCAATTCATGCGATACATTAGCAATAAAATCTTTTTTCATTTGATCAATATTATGCTCATTTGTCATATCACGAATAATAGCCACAATACCACTTCGACCATCAGGTTGAATTTGTTCAATATAACTTGTAATAATGACAAAATAACGTGTGCTAATTTCATATTCTTCGAATTGTGTTTGTTGGGTTTTAAATGTTAATTCGTTTTGACGATCAAGCTTGTCTAAATCGTGAGCATCTAATATCTTTAAAATATTTTGTGCCATCTTGTTTGATATGATTATTTCTTGTTTATCATTAAAGCCAAGTACACCTTCAACCATAGAATTTATTAAACTATCTCTGATATTTTTAGATGAGGATAATGCGTCTATATGTTGTTGTATTTCGGAACTCATCGTGTTAAAAGCACGTGATAATTCTCCAATTTCATCTCGAGAATTAACAGGAACTACTTGAGCATAGTCTCCTTTAGAAACTTTTAATGCTTGTGTTCTTAAATTTCTAAGGGGCTTTGTAATTCGTGATGATAAGAAAAAGGCAAACACAGTTGTAATAGATAAAAAGATTATTGCAATAATTAATATAATGACTGTAATAACATTATTGGTATCTTCTATGGTTTTCAAATCTTGATAGATAAAAACACCACTATATTTACTATTATGAGGACTAGACTCTAGATTTTTAGATGGATAGCCTATTAAAACATAAGTCTTTTGCTGTTTATTCATATCAATTGTCACGTGCTCTGATATCTGTTTTCCTCGATCAAACACTTTTTCATAGTTTTTATTACTTTTAATTTCTTTGAACATCTTTTCTTTTGTCTCATCATTATTAATACTATCCATATGTTTATGGTTCATGATGATGAGTCCTACTGGCCCCTCGATAAGGGATTTACTATGTTTTATGGCAGTTGTTTTATCATCAGAATTCTCAACTAAATGACTTATTCTTTTAGCATCTTCAAGTAATGAATCTTCGGTTTCTTGCGTAAAGTAAGATTGTATAAACGTTATAAGTGCTGCACTTAATAAAATTAAAACTGTCGTTACTATAAAGATTATAGTTAACCACAGTTTTACTACTACGTTATTGAGTCGGTTCATTTTCAGATTTAACCTCGAATTTATAGCCAACGCCCCAAACAGTCTGAATCATTTGGGCAGCTTCATCAGAAACGCGATTTAATTTTTCTCTTAAACGTTTTACATGTGTATCAACAGTACGCAAATCTCCGTAAAATTCATAGTGCCATACTTCTTTTAAAAGTTGTTCACGATCAAAGACTTTATTTGGCGTTTTTGCTAAAAAGATTAAAAGTTCATATTCTTTTGGAGTTAAGTTTACTTGGTTGCCATCTGCTAGCACACGGTGTGCGTCATTATCAATCACAAGATGTTCAAACTCTATTAAATCTCGTGCATGTGGTTCGCTTTGTTCTGTATACGCAACTTGAGTTCTTCTTAATAAAGCTTTGACACGTAAAACCACTTCACGCGGTGAAAATGGTTTTACAATATAATCATCTGCACCGGATTCAAAACCTTCTACGCGGTTTGTTTCTTCTCCTTTAGCAGTTAACATAATAATTGGTGTTTCCTTTTGCTCTCTTAATCTAGATGCCACAGTAATGCCATCCATTTCTGGCAACATTAAATCTAATAAGATACATGCATAATCATGTTCCATTGCCATTTTGTATGCTTCTTGTCCGTCTCTAGCTTCATGAGTTTCAAAAGATTCTCTTTCTAAGTACAATTTTAATAATCGTCTGATTCTATCTTCATCATCGACGATAAGTATTTCGTTTGACATAGGTTCGTACCCTCCCACACTGCTAACTTTCAATTTCAACCATATTATATCATAGGTTGAGCTATAAAAGTGTTTATGAATGAAAAGTTTGTGAAAAAATTATCAATATCAAGTTTTTGTTAAAGTAAAGTCATAATTAATGTCCGTGTTCTGCAATTTGACGTATCGTTTTTACTTCGTGAGGTGTAAGTACGCGACCTTCACCTGCATTGAGTCCTTTTAGATTTAAAGGACCAAATTCTATGCGCTGTAATTTTGATACTTGATGACCAAAGTGTTCAAACATGCGTCTGACTTGTCTATTGCGACCTTCAGTTATTGTAATTTCAACAAGTGTAGTGTTTTTATCTTTATCTTGGTTTTTGACTTTAACTGTTGCAGGTTGTGTTTTTCCATCTTCTAAATTAATACCTTGTTCTAATGCTTTAACTTCTTCACGCATTAGATAACCTTTTAATTTAACTACATATTTCTTTTTGATTTTATAACGAGGGTGTGTCATTAAGTTAGTGAACTCACCATCATTGGTAAGTAAAAGTAACCCTGATGTATCATAATCTAAACGTCCGACTGGATAAATCCTTGTCTTAATTTGTTTAAAATAATCAGTAACGACCTTTCTACCTTTGTCATCTGATACGCTAGTGATAACTTGCGAAGGTTTATAGAAAAGAATATATAGTTTATCTTCTTGTTCTAATTTAATTCCTTCAACTTCTACTGTATCTGTCGGTTTTACTTTAGTACCTAATTCTGTTTCAATTTCACCATTTACTTTTACTTTACCTTCTGTAATTAATGTTTCAGCTTTACGTCTTGATGTATAACCACTATTTGCGATACGTTTTTGTAATCTTTCTGTTTCTTTATTCATTATTATCTCCTTTTTGATTTACTAAATTACTAAAGAAAGCTTCTATTTCTTCGTCTTCTTCATCAGTAGTTGGTAAATCATCTAATTGTTCAATACCAAATACATTTAAAAATAATGCTGTTGTATATAATTGTTGACTTCTGGAATCTTCCTCATCTTTAGCTTCAATTAAACCACGTGCTATTAGAGTTTTGACGGCTCCGTCAGAATTAATGCCTCTAATCATTTCGATATCACTTCGAGATAATGGCTGATTATATGCTATTATCGATAAAGCTTCCATTGCTGCTTGCGATAATTTCATTTTAGATTTTTGTTCTATTAACTTCTCAATGTATTCTGACGCGTCTTTTTTAGTTGTTAAGACATAATGTTCCCCATAATGTTGGATTTCTAAGCCACAAGCGTCATATTCTTTTATTAATGTGTGGAAACTATCTTGGTCAATGTCTAAAATTTCTAGAATTTGTTTTTCTTCAAGTCCTTCATCACCTGCAGTATAAAGTAATGCTTCCAGGATACCTTTATCGTTCAATGCCATAATTAACTCCTCTTAAAATATTAATATCGTCAAAGCTTTTTTGTTGTTCAATATTTACTATTCCAGATTTAGACATTTCTAGTATTGCAAGGAAATGAGTAACAACCATTTCCAATGGTTCAGTAAAATTAAATAAACTAAAAAAGTTGAATGATTCATGTTTTTGTAAACGTTGAGTTACTTGTGAAGTAGCTTGTTGAATTGTAAACGTTTCTTTTCGAATATCGACGGATTTAGGTGTTTGATATTCAACACGATTTTTCACCTTTTGGTAAGCTATGATTAACTCTGTTAAATCAATCGTATTATTAGGATCCCAAGTTTCATTTGATTCTAAGTGCGTTAAATCCGTTGGATGTTTAGAATAATACTTTTCTCTTTCCGCCCTTTTTTCGTTTAAGAGCACTGTGTATTCTTTATAGTTTTGATATTCAATTAATCTCTCAACCAAATTTTCGCGTGGATCATCATCTAAATCGTCAACTTCTTCTGAATGAGGCAATAACATTTTGCTTTTTATCATAAGTAATTCTGAAGCCATAACTAAATATTCACTTGCCACATTAATTTCTAATTGACTCATCGCATGTATATATTGCATATACTGTTCTGTTAAAGATTTCATTGGTATATCATAAATATCAATTTCAAATTTTTGAATAAGATGCAATAATAAATCTAAAGGACCATTAAAGGCATCGAGTTTTACTTCATACATTTTATCTACCTCATATTAGCAAGTTAAGTGCGTAATTCACTAAATTATTATAGCATGTTTATTATAAACATTTAAAATCGGAGTGATATTCATGTTGAAAAATGCACTAAAAGATTTTTATTTTCAATTTCATACAAAGCAACATTATTTTCTTTGTCACGATATTTTAGAAGAAGCTTGGAAAACTAACCCAAATTACAATAAGAATGATGCTGTTGTGAGTCTTATATTGATTGCAACTGGATCTTATCATTACCGTAGACAAAATTATGTAGGCGCCCACAAATCTTTTAATAAGGCATTAAAAGTTATTGAAAACTATGATTCAGCGATTAATATTGGACTAGATATACAACCGTATAAAAGTCTGCTAGTTGGATTAATTAAAGCTGCAAAAAAAGAGAAATCTTTTGAGCCAATTCATCTACCTTTAACAGATACAATGGAACAAATTGTATTAGAACAGTACCCGAATTATGTGCTGACATATTATAAAATTGAAGATGATTATATCATAGACCACCATTTAAAAAGGGATAGAACTGAAGTTGAAGCGGCAAGGAAACGTGCATTACAAGCGCGAAATAGATCAGTATAAACACTTTACTTACGTAGATGATTTGTTACATGCTATGGCATCAATAAAAAAACACAGTCCAGTTATTCAATCGAATAAACCAGTCTGTGTTTATGCTCTTGGATGAAATTCGTTATACATCTTACGAATTTGTGATTTCGAAACGTGTGTATACAATTGTGTTGTTGATATATCAGAATGACCGAGCATTTCTTGTACTGCACGTAAATCTGCTCCGTTTTCAAGTAAATGGGTAGCAAATGAATGTCTTAATGTATGTGGTGTTAAAGTTTTTAATATATTTGCTTTGATACCATTTTGTTTAATCATTTTCCATATCGCTTGTCTCGATAAAGGTTTGCCGTGCATGTTTAAAAATAGTGTATCAGTGACCGTATTTTTTAATAATTGTGGTCTTACCGTTTCTAAATAAGTGTTTAAGTATTCAATCACTGTATCGCCTAATGGCACAATTCTTTCTTTATTTCCTTTACCAAAAACACGTATAAAGCCCATAATTAAATTAACGTCTTCTAATTCAATCTGAATCAGTTCTGATACACGCATGCCGGTAGCGTAAAGTAATTCTAACATTGTGCGATCTCTATAGCCGTTGTTTTTGGATAAATCAGGTGTTTCTAATAGTCTCAGTACTTCATCTATTTCTAAAACATCTGGTAATTTACGATCATATTTAGGTGTTTCTATTAATACCGTTGGGTCTTTTGCTGCATATTTTTCTCTTAATGCAAACTGATGAAAACTACGAATGGTAGAAATGAAGCGAGCTAATGATTTTGAAGATGCGCCTTCATCATGTAAGTGACCCAAACATTCTTGAATAAGTTGTCTATCCACAAAATTAATATGACTAATTTTGTGTAATGTTAAAAATTCATCATATTTCTTTAAATCTCTTCGATATGCACCAATTGTATTTACACTTAACCCTTTTTCTAATTGTATAAATTTCAAATATTCATCTATAATATTTTTCACTGTACTACCTCTATTTCTGAAATAGTATTTTTAAATTTATTTCCCTTTTGCTTGGCATGACGCACAAATACCATGGAATGTTAAACGATGGTCTAATATTTTAAATTCAAATTCATTTTCAACTCTTTCCTCTACACGAGGTAATAAGTCTTCTTCGATTTCTTCTACTTTACCACATTCCATACAAACAAGATGGTGATGAAAATGTTTTGCTCCTTCTTTTCTCAAATCGAATCGAGCAACACCATCTCCGAAATTTATTTTATCTACCACTTTCAATTCTGCTAGCAATTCTAAAGTACGATATACAGTTGCAAGTCCAATTTCAGGTGCTTTGTCTTTAACTTTCAAATAAACATCTTCAGCACTTAAATGGTCTTTTTCATTTTCAATTAAAACTCTTAAAGTTGCTTCACGTTGTGGTGTCAATTTATAAGATGATTGCTGTAATTGTTGCTTCACGCGATTTAATCGTTCTTCCACGGAAGCCTCACTCCCCTACTAATAATTATAATCATTTTAATTTAGTTATGATATATATATATAAAATACCAATAATTGATAAAATTCGCAAGTATTCTCGCACCTTATTTATAATGATTATAATTAAGTAATAAATGTTGTAAAGCAATTATAGTTTTTGCGTCTTCTATTTCTTTATTGTCTAACAAAGTTTTAATTTCGTTCATATCATAATATGCTAATTCTAAAAATTCATCTTCATCTAATTGCATTTTACCTTTTGTTAAATTTTCAGCTATATAAATTGATAATTTCTCATTTGAGAAACCTGGAGAACCATACATTTCAGTTATATGTTCTAATTCATCAGCAATATAACCTGTTTCTTCTTCAAGTTCACGTTTGGCAGCTGAAATTCGTTCTTCACCTTGTTCCAATTTGCCTGCAGGAATTTCTAAAAGTGGTTTTTCACAAGCTTTACGAAATTGTTTCACTAATATCACTTTGTTTTCAGGTGTAATTGGACAAACTGCGACAGCACCATTGTGGTATATCAATTCACGTTTAGAAGTTTGTCCATCGGGTAGTTCAACATCGTGGACTTCTAAATCAATGATTGTCCCTTTATAAATAGAAGTACTATGTAAAGTCTTTTCAAATAGGTTCATAAATAATCACAGTCCTTTTAATTGATTTAAGATATTGTTAAGATGTACTCATTAGTTATTATGGGAATAGCGAATGAACATATACTTGTTTCATTTTGTTATGTATAGATTTAATATTGAAAATCCATCTTACTTTATTACGTCTACGCCCTATTATTCAAGTGTATCGAAAGGAGATAAAACATGCAAAAAAATGTTTTGAAAAGCGGTATAGAAATTTCAGAGTTAGGTTTAGGTTGTATGAGTCTTGGAACAAGTAAGAAACAAGCAGAGCCTATCATTGAACGTGCAATTGAACATGGTATCACGTATTTTGATACAGCTGATATGTATGACAAAGGTGTAAACGAAACAATTGTTGGTGAGAATTTAAAAAAATATCAAAATAGAGATGATATCATTATTGGTACAAAAGTAGGAAATCGTTTAACAGAAGATGGTTCTACAACTTGGGATCCTTCTAAATCTTATATCAAAGAAGCAGTGAAAGGATCCTTGAAAAGACTCGGATTAGATCATTTAGATTTATATCAGTTACACGGTGGTACAATCGAGGATCCAATTGATGAAACAATTAGTGCTTTCGATGAATTAAAGAAAGAAGGTATTATCCGTGCTTATGGTATTTCTTCAATCAGACCTAACGTGATTGATTACTATTTAGAACATAGCGATATCGAAACGCTAATGTCTCAATTTAACTTAATTGATAACAGACCAGAGCAACTTTTAGATGATGTACATGCTAAAAAAGTTAAAGTACTAGCACGTGGTCCAGTATTTAAAGGGTTATTAACTGCTAAAAGTAACAATGTGTTAGATTCAAAATTTAGTGATGGTATTTTTGATTATACTTATCAAGAACTTGGAGAAACAATTGCATCAATTAAAGAAATTGAAAGTAATTTATCTGCACTTACTTTTAATTATTTAACTTCTCATGATGCATTAGGTTCTATCATTGTAGGTGCAAGTAGTACAGATCAACTAGATGAAAATGTAAAAAATTATCAACGTTCAAAAGACATAAGTTTAGAAGCATTAAAAGCAGCGCAAAATCGAGTGAAAAATTTAGAATATACCCAACATTTAAAATAAATCTCTTTTCGTTGTCCTAAAACATGTATGTCTGAGCAAAGATAAAAATATAAATAACTTCTATCAAAGCAAAAACGTCAATTTCTCTTATGATTTTATAGAAATTGACGTTTTTATTTTTATAAAGCTTCATAATCCATGACATTGCTGTCTTCTATTTTAATGCTGTAGTCAAAATGAATATTTCCAAACTTTGAAGAAGTGCTAACCTTTGTTCTTAAATAATGAAGTAAAGTTTTTTTCTATAAACCGTGGCATCAATTGATAAATTTTTAATAAATGGTGCATCCATCTAGGTTGATTGATTTCTAATTTTTTCTCAATTATACCATTGATAATTTGGTTTGCTAATTTTTCAGGGTCAAGCATCATGTCCCTGTATTTTTTGGCAAATTTCATAGATGGATCTGCTTTTTCATGAAATGGTGTCGCTATTGGCCCAGTATTAACAGTCATAATATGATAATTTGGTTTCTCGATACGCAGTGCATTTAATAATTGGTTAAAAGCTGCTTTACTTGCACCATAATGTGCAGCATAACCTTGACTTATAAAGGCAGCTTGGCTACCGATACCTACTATTATTGGATTTTTTGAGAATGCCGGTTGTAGAACTTTCATTAATATATTGAAATGGAGCACATTTAATTTATATGTTTCAAGCATTTCTACAAATGTATGGTCTTCAATAGATTTAAAATACCCAAGGCCAGAACTGTATATAAGTCCATCAATGGTTTGGTATTGAAAGTATTCCTTTAAATCAATGATTTCTTGTTGTGATTGTAAATCGCATTTAATGATATTTAGATGTTCCGTATCATATTGCGTTGCGAATTGTTTTAGTTTATCTGGATTTCGGGCAAGTACAGTAACATATGCTCTTTTAGATAATAATGCTTTTAATATAGCTTTACCTAATCCACTTGTACCACCAGTTAACACAAAATGTTTACCTATCATAGTAAATTCTCCTTGCTTTAAATTCATAGTTTAAGTATATGAGTGTAAACGATATTTTGCCACAGGTCTTTAAAAATTCTTAGCCATAATTTAAATCTATGTTAGTATGGAAACATAAAAAGCAAAGAGGAAGTGAAGTCTTCACATGAAACTAGTATTTTATGGTGCCGGAAATATGGCGCATGCAATTTTTACAGGTATTGTTAGTTCTAAAGTGATTGATTCTAATAATATTTATTTAACGAATCGTTCAAATGAAGTTGCATTAAAAGAATATGCTGACGAGTTAGGTGTTAATTATAGCTATGATGATGCAACATTGTTAAAAGATGCAGATTATGTATTCTTAGGAACGAAACCATATGATTTTGATGATTTAGCAGAGCGTATTAAGCCATATATTGCAGAAAAAAATAAATTCATTTCTATTATGGCTGGTTTACCGATAAACTATATTCGTGAAAAATTGGCTTCTAACAACCCAATTGCACGTATCATGCCAAACACAAATGCCCATGTTGGACATTCAGTTACTGGTATTAGCTTTTCTAATAATTTTGGCGCTAAGTCAAAAGAAGAAGTTGATAATTTAATAAACGCATTTGGATCTGCGATAGAAGTTTCAGAAGATAATTTGCATCAAGTTACAGCAATTACTGGAAGCGGTCCAGCTTTTTTATACCATGTCTTTGAGCAATATGTCACAGCGGGTACACGTTTGGGTTTGGAAAAATCACAGGTAGAAGAATCAATTCGTAATTTAATCATAGGGACGAGCAAAATGATAGAACGCTCAGAATTGAGTATGGAACAGTTAAGAAAAAATATTACTTCTAAAGGTGGTACAACACAAGCAGGCCTTAATGCACTTGCAGATCATGATATAGAAGCTATTTTCGAAGATTGTTTACGTTCTGCAGTAAATAGAAGTATTGAATTATCTAACCAAGACAATGATTAAAATTTAAAAAGCTTAAATTATTATAAAAAGTGGGACAGTAATCTAAATTGTAAAATACTACAATTTTTAGAAAACTGCCCCACTTTTCATTTATTAAAATTGCCAAGAATCAAAATCACCGACAAAACTAAATGGTGGTGTATTACTCAAAGCTTTAAGCGATTTACTAATATCGCACACCTCTTCTTTAGTATAACGATTGCTGATATGTGTTATTAAACTATAGTCAACATTTGCTTCTCTCATCAATTCAAAAACGTCATCAATATGGCTATGGTGATAGCTATTAGCTAATGATTTATCTCCTTCTATATATGTACTTTCATGTACCATGATATTTGCATCACGTGCAATTATCATTTCATTTTTACAAGGCATAGTATCTCCAAAAATTGCTACGACTGGGCCTTTAATTGCTTCATCTTTAAAATCTTTAGAGTTATAAATCTCACCTTTGTATTCAAATGTTTCATTGTTTTTTACATCTTGATATTTAGGTCCTGGTTCTAAACCAATGTTTCTGAGCGCTTCAACATTGATTTTACCAGATTTATATGGCGCTTCTACCCTATATCCAAAAGAAGGAATACCATGATTTAACATATGTGCTTCAACATTAAATCCATTGTGATGATAAGAAAGTTGTTCCTCTATTTCAATATAAGTGATTGGATAATTTAATTTTGATTCTGATAAAGTTAAAGTAGTTTCTATATATGATTTAATACCTTTTGGACCAATAATAGTAAGAGGCTTATCTTCGCCCCCTTGAAAAGATCGACTTGTGAGTAACCCAGGTAAACCAAATATATGATCACCATGCATATGCGTAATAAAAATGTGATCTACTTTTCCTAATTTGATTGAATGGTGTAATATTTGATGCTGTGTGCCTTCACCAACATCAAAAAGCCAAATGCTATTGGAGTATGGTTCCAAATTTAATGCAATCGCTTGGGTATTTCTTTCTTTAGTTGGCAGACCAGCACTTGTCCCAAAAAACGTAATTTCCATGCATATGCCTCCTCTTCTTGTTCATATTTTATCATATAAAAGTATTAAAAATATAATAAAATATGATATTACAAGCAAAATTGTGGGAAGATACTGGTGTATTGGTCTATAATAAATACAGATTTAATAAAGAATTGAGGTTTTGATCTTGAATACTAGAAATAAAGATATCCCATGCTTAATTACAATTTTTGGAGCAACTGGTGATCTTAGTCACAGAAAATTATTTCCATCATTATTCCATTTATACCAACAAGAAAATTTGAATGAGCACATTGCAATCGTTGGAATTGGTAGAAGAGACTTAACAAACGATGATTTCCGTAGTCAAGTGAAGTCGTCAATTCAAGAACACGTTAAAGATACTAAACACCTAGATAAGTTTATGGAACACGTATTTTATCACAAACACGATGTAAGTGACGAAGCAAGTTATCAATCACTATTAGAATTCAGTAATAAATTAGATCACGATTTCCAATTACAAGGTAATAGACTCTTTTATTTAGCTATGGCTCCAAATTTCTTTGGTGTTATATCTGATTATTTAAAATCTTCTGGATTAACAGATACAACTGGTTTCAAACGTTTAGTTATTGAAAAACCATTTGGTTCAGATTTAGAATCTGCTGAAAAATTAAATGAACAACTACGTCGTTCATTTAAGGAAGAAGAAATTTACCGTATTGACCACTATCTTGGTAAAGATATGGTGCAAAATATTGAAGTACTTCGTTTTGCTAATGCAATGTTTGAACCATTATGGAATAACAAATATATTTCAAACATTCAAGTTACTTCTTCGGAAGTACTTGGAGTTGAAGACAGAGGTGGCTACTACGAATCTAGTGGTGCATTAAAAGATATGGTCCAAAACCATATGCTGCAAATGGTTGCTTTGCTAGCAATGGAAGCACCTATAAGTTTAAATAGTGAAGATATCAGAGCAGAAAAAGTTAAGGCTTTAAAATCATTACGCAAACTAGAACCTGAAGAAGTTCGTCAAAACTTTGTTCGTGGTCAATATGATGAAGGCATCATAGAAGGACAGCAAGTTAAAAGATATAGAGATGAGGATCGTGTTGCAGAAGATTCTACAACGCCAACTTTTGTTTCTGGTAAACTAACCATTGATAATTTTAGATGGGCTGGCGTACCGTTCTACATAAGAACTGGTAAACGAATGAAGAGTAAAACGATACAAGTAGTCGTCGAATTCAAAGAAGTTCCAATGAATTTATACTATAAAACAGATAAAAAACTAGATTCCAACCTATTAGTTATTAATATTCAACCAAATGAAGGTGTTTCTTTACACTTAAATGCTAAAAAGAATGTACAAGGCATTGAAACTGAGCCAGTTCAACTATCATACGCAATGAGTGCACAAGATAAAATGAACACAGTGGATGCTTATGAAAATTTATTATTTGACTGTTTAAATGGAGATGCAACTAACTTTACGCATTGGGAAGAATTAAAATCAACTTGGAAATTTGTTGATGCAATACAAGAAGAGTGGAACCAAAATGAACCAGAATTCCCTAATTATACAGCTGGAACAAATGGTCCATTAGCGAGTGATTTACTATTGAGTAGAGATGGCTTCCACTGGTGGGACGATATCCATTAATCAACTTTTTAAAAATAAGGCAATGATACAAGTTTCAATCTGAGCTTGTGTTGTTGCTTTTTTATTATTCCTTATTTGTGTTATGATTTAGACTATTGATTAAATCATTCATATACAATTTTAGGATGTTTACATTTTACCCTATTTAATATTTTTGAGATGTAAGTCACATGAAAATGATGTAAAATAGAATTAATCAACAATGATTCATAACATTATGTATAGAAAAGTAACGAGGTACATAATCATTTGTATTTCGTTATAATTTAGGAGTGAAAGTTTTGGACGTTATCAAGCAAATCCAACAGGCAATTGTATATATTGAAGATCATTTGCTAGAGCCTCTACATTTGCAAGCACTTAGTGATTACGTTGGTCTTTCACCATTTCATATTGATCAATCATTTAAAATGATTGTAGGTCAATCACCAACAGAATATGCAAGGTCAAGAAGGTTGACTTTAGCAGCACAAGACATTTTAAGTGGTTCAGCTCGCTTGGTAGATGTTGCAAAAAAGTATAGCTATAAAGACGCTAATGATTTTGCTAATGATTTTAGTGATTTTCATGGTGTTTCTCCTATTCAAGTCAATACAAAACGAGACGAATTAAAATTGCAATCAAGGCTTTATATTAAACTTACTACTACAGAACGTGCCCCTTATGCGTACCGTTTGGAAGATACACAAGGTTTGTCTTTAGTAGGTTATGCTAAGTTCTTAAATTCAGAAGAAATTGATAACCCTTTTAAAGTGCCTGATTTTTTAGAGGATTTATTAATTGACGATAAAATTAAAGAATTACAACGATATAATGATACGAGTCCACATGAACTCTTTGTGGTTAATTGTCCGCTTGATAATGGAATGGAAATTTTTGTTGGCGTACCGAGTGAAAGATATCCTGCGCACCTTGAAAGTCGTTTCTTACCTGAAAGACAATATGCTAAATTTAATTTACAAGGTGAGATGGATTATGTAGTCAATGAAGCGTGGTATTATATAGAGACTAGCCTTCAAATGACTTTACCCTATGAACATAATAGTTTGTACGTTGAAGTTTATCCATTTGACATTTCATTCGATGATCCATTCACTAAAGTTCAATTATGGATGCCTGTTGATCAAGAACAATATGACATATTAGAATAAAACCATAAAAATACGCTTAAACAATATATAGCGAGCAAGCAAACATATTTTTATATAAGTTGCTTACTCGCTATATTTTTGTTAGTTAATCATTATCTTAATTGCTAGATAATTGTTTCTAAAGTTTAATTACAAATGCTTCGTATGGTTGTATATTTTCAAAATCAATCGTGTTATTTTTGTAGTTATGTAGTAATATGTTTTCTTCTAGGAAGCTTGCATCAAAGGATAATGCAGCTTTTTTATTTGTTAAATTACCAACAATTAGTACATATTGCTCATTTAATTCTCGTGTATATGCAAATATTTGGTTATTTTTTGAATCAACCAAATTAAATTCACCATATGTAAAAACATCATGAGATTTTTTTAACTTTATTAAAGCTTTATAGAAATTTAATATTGAATCTGGATCTTTTTGTTGATGTGCAACATTAATGTTTTTGTAGTTTGGATTTACAGGAAACCAAGGCGTTACATCTGAAAATCCTGCAAAGTAAGAACTATTCCACTGCATAGGCGTTCTAGAATTATCTCTATTTTCTTTTTTATGCTTATCTAATAGTTTTGAGACATCGCCACCTTGTTGTTTGACAATTTCGTATTCATTGACCACTGCAACATCATTAAAGGTTTCAATATCATCAAATGGATAATTGGTCATACCAATTTCTTGACCTTGATAGATAAATGGTGTGCCTTGCTGCAAAAAATATACGACTGCATGACTTGTAGCAGATTCAAACCAATAATGAGTATCATCACCCCAAGTTGATACACGTCTTGGCTGATCGTGATTTTCAATAAACAATGCATTCCATCCAACATTTTCAAGTTTCTTTTGCCATTCATTGAGTACATTTTTATATGCATTGACGTCAAATTTAACATCGCCTGAATTCCACAAGCTTAAATGTTCAAACTGAAAAATCATATTGAATTTGCCAGTTGTCTCACCTACCCAAGGTTCAGCGTTTTCTGGACTAACACCATTTGCTTCTCCTACGGTCATAATATCATAATGACTTAAAGATTTATCTTTCATTTCTTGTAACCAAGTTTGTATGCCAGGCTGATTCATATCTACTTCAAAAGCCGGCGCATAAACTTTTCCTTCTGGTAGTTTTAAGTCACCAGCTTCAAATGTTTTTTTAATATGTGTTATAGCATCTACTCTAAAACCATCTATACCTTTATTAAACCACCAATTCATCATTTCAAAAATAGCATTTCTGACTTCTTGGTTTTCCCAGTTTAAATCTGGTTGCTTTTTACTGAATAAATGAAAATAATATTGACCTGTTTGTTCATCAAATTCCCATGTAGATCCATTAAATATACTTTCCCAATTATTTGGCTCCGATCCATCTGGTTTCGGATCTCTCCATATATACCAGTCACGTTTAGGGTTATCTTTACTTGATTTTGATTCTATAAACCATTGATGTTCGTCTGATGTATGATTAACGACTAAATCTAATATTAACTTCATATCTCTTTGGTGTACTTCATCTAATAATTGATCAAAATCGTCCATTGTTCCAAACTCATCCATGATATCTTTATAGTCACTTATATCATAGCCATTATCATCATTTGGCGATTTATACATTGGGCTAAGCCAAATAACATCAATTCCTAAATCATCTAAGTAATCTAACTTTTCTATCACACCTTTTAAATCTCCGATACCGTCGCTATTAGTATCATTAAAGCTTCTTGGATAAACTTGATAAGCGATTGCTTCTTTCCACCATTCCCTTTTCATATATATCCCCCTTTAAAGTTATTGAATTTGTTAAATCCTATCAATATTTATATCTAAAATTTTAACTATGAACAATCATGTCATATAAATATAGCATGAAAAATAGTATCAATGTTTAAACTGTCATAGGTTAATACAATATTAAATATAATAGACTTAATCACATATATTAATAGATTAATTAATGTACGTATAAAAGTCAAAATTTTAGCGCAATCGCTTACAAATGAATATATTTATTATTTTTGAAAAAGCATATAGATAATTGATAAAACAATATAATGTTAAAAAATTAGTAACTTATATTAATAATTATTACTCGAAAGCAAGTGAAATGGGAGAAACAACAATCTCATGTTTAAAATATTAAGATAACTTTATGAAAATGCTTTCTATTTTGACTATGCATGCTTGACTGGGGATATGATTTACATAATCCGAATCTGTAGTATCTATCTCTTAACACACCACTACGCGTCAGTAGGTTACAAAACGTAGAAATTATTATGTATTTATAATACGAGAAAAAACACTTCCGTATAAATTCATTTTTTATTATGAATTCAACGAAAGTGTTTTAATTTCACTCCATTATTTGAAGTTATTATATAATTTAAAGTCTGAATTGTGTATATCTCTGACAATTTTTAGGTCTTCTAAGTTAGTTATTCAAAACTGACCATTATAATATATCTAAATTATTCTTCAATCCATTGTGTATGGAAAATACCAGAACGATCTTTACGTTCATAAGTATGTGCACCAAAGTAATCACGTTGTGCTTGGATTAAGTTTGCTGGTAGATTTTCTGAACGATAACTATCATAGTAGTTAATACTTGCAGAAAAACCTGGTGTCGGAACGCCATTTTGTACGCCTGTTGCAACAACGTCACGTAAAGCTTCTTGATAATTCGTAACGATATCTTTGAAATAAGGATCTAATAGTAAGTTTTGTAGATCACTATCATTATCGTATGCTTCTTTAATTTTTTGTAAAAATTGAGCACGGATAATGCAACCTTCACGCCATATCATAGCAAGTTCACCAAGTTGAAGGTTCCATGCATTGTCTTCACTAGCTTTTCTCATTTGAGCAAAACCTTGTGCATAAGAACAAATTTTACTCATGTATAGTGCTTTACGGATTTTTTCAAGGAATGCTTCCTTATCACCTTCAAATTTTGCATTTGGTCCATTTAATTGTTTTGAAGCATTTACACGTTCTTCTTTAATTGAAGAAATAAAACGAGCAAATACTGACTCAGTGATAATTGTTAAAGGTATTCCTAATTCTAAAGCATTTATAGATGTCCATTTACCAGTACCTTTTTGGCCAGCTGTATCTAATATTTGTTCAACTAATGGACCATTCGTTTCATCATCTAATTTATTGAAAATATCACCAGTAATTTCTATTAAATAACTTGATAATTCACCAGCATTCCAATCTTTAAATGTTTGAGCAATATCTTTATGTGACATACCTAGCAAGTCTTTCATCATTGCATAACTTTCTGCAATTAATTGCATGTCAGCATATTCTATACCATTATGAACC
Source organism: Staphylococcus sp. GDY8P45P (assembly GCF_017892745.1). Taxonomy (NCBI): domain Bacteria; kingdom Bacillati; phylum Bacillota; class Bacilli; order Caryophanales; family Staphylococcaceae; genus Staphylococcus; species Staphylococcus sp. GDY8P45P. The sequence continues at coordinate 328,598 of NZ_JAESLS010000006.1, forward strand.
ATTTTAACGTAATGACCAGCACCATTTGGACCAATATAAGCTACACATGGTGCACCATCTTTTGCTTTTGCTGATATAGCTTCTAATATATGACTCACTTTATTAAAAGCTGCTTCTTGTCCGCCGGGCATAAGTGAAGGTCCAGTCAATGCACCAACTTCACCGCCAGATACACCCATACCAATAAAGTTAACACCACTTTCAGCTAAAGCTTTGTTTCGTCTGATTGTATCTTGATAATTTGTATTACCGCCATCAATTAAAATATCGTCATCATCTAATAATGGTAATAGAGTATCAATTGTTGCGTCTGTCGCTGTACCAGCTTTTACCATTAATAAAATTTTACGGGGTTTTTCTAAGGAATTTACAAATTCTTCCATTGAATATGTTGGATGTATGTTTTTTCCTTCAGATTCTTTTACCATTTCATCTGTTTTTTCTGAAGAACGGTTAAAAACTGATACGCTGTATCCGCGTGATTCAATATTCCAAGCAAGGTTTTTACCCATTACGGCTAAACCTACTACACCTATTTGTTGTGTCATTTAACTAACCTCTCTTATTAAAGTTTTCTAGTACATTGTATCACAAAGGTATCTTTAGATTCACTTAATCAGTTTATAGATTGTTTAATAACCACATCGTTGATACTTAAAAGTTGATTAGCTAACTGATTTAAAGATTTAATTGATATTCTTTCTTCTGTAGTGTGAATGTTTTCATAACCGACACCTAAAATGACTGTAGGTATACCAAGTTGATTGATTATATTACCATCTGATCCGCCACCAGCAATGACGGTATTTGCTTCTAAACCTAAAGATAAAGCGCTAGATTTTGCTATAGAAGTAACCGTTGCATCATCAGAAATTTTAAATCCTGGATAACTTTTGATGATTTCTACTTCTGCATGACAATGATACTTTTTTGCAGTTGTTTCAAATACAGATTTCATATGATTCACTTGTTTGATAATACTTTCATCTGAATGCGAACGTGCTTCTGCATTTAATGTTACTTTTTCAGCCACAATATTGGTAGCTGATCCACCTTCAAAGCGACCGATATTAGCTGTAGTATATTCATCTATTCGACCTAAGTTCATCTCACTAATTGCTTTTGCTGCTACATTAATTGCGCTAATCCCATGGTTAGGCGTACTGGCGTGTGCTGTTTTTCCAAATATTGTGGCATTCAGTTTCATTTGTGTTGGCGCACCTACTACTCTTGTACCGACTGGAACACTTGCATCAATCGCAAAGCCATAATTTGCATCTAGTAAAGTTTTATCTATAGCTTTCGCACCCTCTAAACCTATTTCTTCTCCTACAGTTAAAATAAATTGTATTTGACCATGAGGCAAATTTTGTTCGTTAATGACACGGATAAATTCTATAATAGCTGCTAAACCTGCTTTATCATCTGCGCCTAAAATTGTAGTTCCATCTGAGTATATGTATCCATCTTCTTTTACAGTTGGTACAATTTTTTGACCTGGTACAACTGTATCCATGTGACTTGTAAAATATATTTTCTCAAGATGCTCAAAATTTGGAGTAGCCTTTAATGTGCATATTAAATTATTAGCACCTAATGCTTCATTTTGAATACTCGCTTTGTCTTCGCTGATATCTATATTTTGTTGCTCCATCAATTTTTTTAAATGGTTTTGTATAGTTTGTTCATTTCCACTTTCTGAATCAATTTGAACGAGTGTTAAAAATGTCTCTAATAGACGTTTTTCATTTATCATATTTATCCCCTTTTCTATAATCACAATTTATTTTAGTTTACATAAGTTTAAAGTTTAGTAAAACAAATATGTTTATACGTGTTAGACTTGTTATGTTATAATATACATTGATAAAATAAAGATACTTAAAATTATTGTGGATGCTTCAAAGTACAATAATGATTAATAAAACGCATTGGATATATTATGGAGGAATAAAGATTGAATAACAATAAAGTGCTTAGATTTATAATTGTAGTTATGTTGGTAGCAGTAGTACTTGCATTAATCTTGACAAGTATAGTTCCTTTAACGAATTAAAATCAAAGCTTAACTTTTAAAAATTTTTGTCTATCGGATTGAGACATAAATCCGTTAAAAATAGCACTTAGGTGATTTAATTCATTTCATCTGAGTGCTTCTTTTTTATTCCATACTTCGTATTGTAGGCTCACTTTCTTAGGCGACAGCTTCAGCCTGTAGTCTTCAGCTTGTCCTGTTCCCTCAAGCGTCTCGCCAAAATACGTGGCATTTATATGTGTTTGTCACGACATGTTAATGAAATCGTTGAAACTATCCCTGCAAATGTATTCGATGTATTCAAACATCATCGTGGTAATACATCATATCATCAACCGTAATCAAAACAATAATGAAAAAGGCAATTTCTATGTTATTTCAATAGAAATTGTCTTTTTTCAATAGTCCAAGAACTTTATATCACAAGCTCTTTTTCTGTACAATTTTAATTAAAATGGCCTAGGTATAAAGAAAATAGATGTCATTCTCTTACCTAGGCCAAGGTGATTATTATTTATGCTTTCTATGAAAAAATTGTTGATTTTGTATCTTTATGTAATTTTAAGGATCCAAATTGTGATTTAACTTCTAAATATTCTTCTAATTCATTGAGTAGTTGTTTAATACTTGCTCTAGTTCTAAATGAAGCATGTGTTTTTGGTAACTCTAATTGTTCTAACTCTATTTTAATTTCATAGAGAGAATGCAATCGTAACACTGTATAGTCATTACTATTTACGTTATGAGCCACTTCCAAAAATAAACTGCTGATTTTAGTTAACAGCATATCTTTCGTTTCAATGTTTTGTATCATTTTAGACATTCTTTCAAGTAGTTCTAACTGCTCTTCTCTCATATCAAAATAATGATAGTAAGAATTTTCATTACGTACGAAATGATTTTTAACATCTCTAAATGCAATTGATTTTGCCTTTTGAATCGTAAGTTGTAACTGGTTGAAAGAAATATTTAATGAAGCATTGGGTTCTTTACAATTATTACTAAATGTTTCAAAAATTGTTGTAAATTGATTTTCTATTTCTTCTTTATATTGTTTAAGTTTAAAGTCTAGGCTAGGCATGATTAAATTCATTATGAATGCAATACCAAGACCCACAATTAATAATAAAATTTCATTGATAAACAAGTGCATGTCAATCACTTCAGCATTAAATACATGCAGCAAAATGACACAACTTGTAACTACGCCTTCCTGTACTTTGAATACAACAGTGAGCGGTATAAAAAATAATACGATTAGACCTAAAATAATAGCATTTTGACCGAAGTAACTGAAAGCTATTGACCCTATTATAAGGATTAATATACAAGATACAAATCTTGATATAATCGCTTGAAGTGAATGCACTTTGGTATGTTTAATACAAAGCACTACTAAAATGGCACTAGAAGCAAAATTATCTAATCCCATTAATTTAGCAATGATAATTCCTAGTGCCATACCTACAGCAGTTTTAATTGTTCTGAATCCGATTCGATATGGATTTAATCGCATCATCGGTGTCAACCTCTATCTTTCATCACAATAAGTATCAAATAAATTTTGTAATTGATTAATAACGTCCATCACATCATGGCCTTCGATTTGATGACGTTCTATCATTTGTGTGATTTCACCATTTTTTATTAATGCAAATGATGGGCTTGATGGTGCGTATCCTTTAAAATAATCTCTTGCTTGTTGTGTAGCTTCTTTGTCTTGTCCAGCAAACACTGTCACTAGTCTGTCTGGTAATTTATCATAATGTAAAGCGTGCGTAGCTGCTGGTCTAGCAATCCCACCAGCACAACCACAAACTGAATTAACCATAACAAGTGATGTACCTTCTTGACTTAACACTTTATCAACTTCATCTGCTGTTGTTAATTGTTCATAACCCGCTTCCTCAATTTCATTTCTTGCTTGGCTTACTACATCATTCATATATAAATCAAAATTTAAATCCATATTCAAATCACCTTTCATTATCAATTTATTAATTTCATTTTACTAATATATAGACAATAGTTCAACATGTGTGTTTAATGAGAAAGTAAGTTCGCTTTTCGTGAAATGCTTGAACAATAGTTATTTAAAAAAATAAGTTAGAAATCAAAATAATCAAATTTGATTTCTAACTTACCATTTTCATATAAATTACCATTTGTTTATACTATAAAAACTAGTAAATACTTGTATTTTCTATAGAGTATTGCTCAATTCTTGTTTTAACGAAATTCATAAATCTACCTGCTTGCAAACCATCTAATATACGATGATCAATAGAAATACATAGATTAACCATGTGTCTAATAGCTATCATATCATCAATAACAACGGGCTTTTTGATGATGGATTCAATTTGCAGTATAGCGGCTTCTGGGTGATTGATAATACCCATAGATGATACTGAGCCAAATGTACCAGTATTATTGACCGTAAATGTACCACCTTGCATATCTTCAGATTTTAATTTTTTATTACGTGCTTTTTGTGCTAAATCATTTATTTCTCTAGCAATGCCTTTTAAAGATTTTTCATCTGCATTTTTGATTACAGGAACATATAATTTTTCTTCATCAGCTACTGCAATTGAAATGTTGACATCTTTATGCATAACTATTTCGGAATTTTGCCAACTACTATTGAGTAAAGGATATGCTTTTAATCCTTCTGCAACCGCCTTTACAAAGAACGCAAAATAAGTAAGGTTATAACCTTCATTTTCTTTGAAACTATTTTTATGATAATTTCTTGTTTTAACTAAGTTTGTAGCATCTGCCTCAACCATCATCCAAGCATGTGGGATTTCATTAACACTGTTCACCATATTTTCAGCTATTTGTTTGCGAACACCATTTACTGGAATTGCAGAGCCAGGAGATGGTTCGTTATATTGAACTTGCTTATTGACTTTAGGAGAGTCTTTAGGAGCGATGATTTCTGAACCTAGTTTATTAGTACCTTCTTTGATTACTTTCTCTATATCTTTTTTGGTTACTCTACCTTCAAAGCCAGTCCCTTTGACTTGTGAAAGGTCGATTTGATGTTCAGACGCAAGTTTAAATACTACCGGTGAAAAGCGTCCGTTATTTTTCGGAAGATTATCTGACGCATCAGTCGTGCTATCATTTACATTAGAGGAATTAACCATAGTTTGTGTTGATTCTGATGTATATTCATCTTGTTCATTTGTAGTATTATTATCGGTGTTTTCATTAGATACTTCTTCCTCAGTATCTAAATAACAAATTACTTCACCTACTTCTACTGTTGTACCTTCCTCCACAATAATTTCGCGGATTGTACCAGCGTATGATGAAGGCACTTCTGCAGTTACTTTATCCGTAATAACCTCACAAAGTGGGTCATACTCTTCTACTTTATCGCCTACTGAAACGAGCCATTGTTCTATTGTGCCCTCATGCACACTTTCTCCGAGTTTAGGCATTTTTATTTCCATCATTGTGCCTCCTTAAAATTCTGCGAGTTCACGCATTTTAATTTTTATCTTATCTGGATTAATCATAAACTCATCTTCGAGTGTTGGTGCAAATGGCATTGAAGGAACATCTGGTCCAGCAAGTCTCATTATCGGTGCATCTAAATCAAACAGACAATTTTCAGCAATAATTGCAGCAACTTCAGATATGATACTACCTTCTAGGTTATCTTCAGTGACCAATAAAACCTTACCAGTTAATTTAGCTCTCTCAATAATCGTTTCTTTATCTAAAGGATAGACTGTGCGTAAATCAACTACTTCAACATTTATATCATCTTCAGCAAGCATATCAGCTGCTTGAATACAGTAATTGACACATAGTCCATAAGTAAATACAGTAATATCGTCGCCTTCACGCTTAACATCAGCTTTACCAATCGGAACTGTATAATACGATTCTGGCACTTCTTCTTTAAGTAAGCGATAAGCTTTTTTATGTTCGAAATATAATACTGGGTCATTTGATTCGATTGAAGCTAATAATAAGCCTTTCGCATCATATGGTGTGGACGGAATAACAATTGTGAGCCCCGGCGTAGAAGCAAAAATGGATTCAACACTTTGTGAATGATAAAGTGCACCATGTATGCCTCCACCAAATGGAGAACGAATAGTAATAGGACAATGCCAATCATTATTAGAGCGGTATCTCATTTTTGCTGCTTCACTCATAATTTGATTCGTTGCAGGTAAAATATATTCAGCAAATTGAATTTCTGCAACTGGTCGTTTACCTAACATAGCAGCACCAATACTAGTACCCACAATATTCGATTCTGCAAGTGGTGTATCTAACACTCTTGCTTCTCCATATTTTTGCTGTAAACCTAATGTGACACCAAACACGCCACCTTTTTTACCAACATCCTCACCTAATACAAAAACGTCATTGTCTTTTTCCATTGCTTGATCTAGGCCTTGATGAATTGCTTCTAAATAAGATAATTTAGCCATTATTTAAGCTCCCTTCTTCGTAGACATATGTGTAAGTTTCTTCTGGTGATGGATAAGGAGCTTTTTCAGCTTCTTTTGTTGCTTGATTTACAATCTCTTTATGTTCTTTTTCTATTTCATCCAACCATTGTTCATCAATGATACCTTCTTCTAATAAAAAAGATTTGAATTTTAGGTTGCAGTCTAATGATTTTAACCCATCACGTTCTTCTTGTGTACGATACTTGTCATCATCATCTGATGAGTGTGCAGTCATTCTTGTACACATTGCTTCGATTAATGTCGATCCCTCTCCATTCAATGCGCGTTCTCGTGCTTCTTTCATTACTTTATACATTGCTATTGGATCATTACCATCGACATGCTCGCCATGCATACCATAACCAATAGCACGATCAGATAATTTTTCTGCACCATATTGTAGCGTGTCGGGTACTGAAATTGCATATTTGTTGTTTTCAATCACGCAAATAAATGGAAGATTGTGAACACCAGCAAAATTGAGACCTTCATGAAAATCACCTTGGTTTGAACTACCTTCTCCCACAGTTGCCATAGCAATATTAGGCTTATTATCCATCTTTAATGCTAATGCAGCACCTACAGCGTGTAATATTTGTGTGCCAACAGGAGAACTTTGTGATAATATACCTTTTTCTCTTTTTCCAAAATGAGAAGGCATTTGTTTCCCACCGGAATTTATATCATCACGTTTACCGAATGCAGCTAGCATTGAGTCTAATGCTGTCATACCCATATAAGTTACAAACGCTAAATCTCTATAATAAGGTGAAGATATGTCTCCCTCATGCATAGCATATGCCATACCTATTTGTGTCGCCTCTTGCCCCTGGCAGCTTATGACAAATGGGATTTTCCCAGCACGGTTTAAAAGCCACATGCGCTCATCTATTTTACGACCTAAGTCCATCCATTTATACATGGTTTGTAAGTCAGACGCTTCAAGTCCAACTGATTTATAATCAAACATCTTATTTCCTCCTTATTTAAACATGAATCGATCTGTTTTCAACTTTTAAGCCTAACTCCATTAACACTTCAGACAGCGATGGATGAGCATGAGTAGTTAATCCAAGTTCTAGAGTGGAGCCATTCATAAATTGCATTAATGATACTTCATTAATTAATTCTGTTACATGTGGACCAATCATATTAAGTCCAAGTACAGTATCATTATCCTGATCGATTATGATTTCACAAAAGCCATTTTGATTTGTAACATTTTCTATAACAGCTTTGCCGATTGCTTTAAACGGAACTTTAAAGGCTTTTGCATTAAGCTTATTAGATTTTTCTTGTTCTAAATTTTGCCCAATACTTGCAACTTCAGGTTGCGTATAAACACATTTTGGCATTTTATCATAGTCAACTGATATTGGTGAAGCATCAAACATATGGTCAATTGCTGTTATGCCTTCTTTGGATCCTACATGTGCGAGTTGTAATTTACCGATACAATCACCTGCAGCATATATATGTTTGTCTTCAGTTTGTTGATATTCATTTACAATTATATGATTGGCATCTGATAATTTTATTTTTGTATTATTTAAGCCAATATCATCCGTATTGGGCTTTCTACCAATTGCGACTAAGCATTTTTCAAAATGAGTCGTTTCATCATTCAATAAAATATTGATACCAGAGTCTTCAATTGAAACTTGTTCTTTTGATAGTTGTGTATTTTCATAAAATTTCACACCACGTTGTATTAAATCATTTTTTAATGTATTTGCGATGGATTTACTTTCAGTCGGTAAGATTCGTTTACCTGCTTCTATGACAACTACTTCAACCCCAAAATCCGTCATTAAAGATGCGAATTCTAAACCTATGACACCTCCACCAATGATCGCAAGTGATTGGGGTAATTTATCTAGTTTTAATATATCGTCACTGGATAGCACAGTGTTTCCATCAAATGGTAAAAAGGGTAAAGGCATTGGAGATGAACCGGTACAGATTAATACATTATTATTTGGAATTAATTCTGATTCACCATTTTCGTATTCTACTGAAATAGTACCGCTTTGAGGTGAGAAAATAGATGGACCTAATATTCGTCCCACCCCATTAAATACATCAATTTTATTATGATTCATAAGTTGTTCAACACCTTTGAACATTTGTTGGACAACTTCATTTTTACGTGCTTGAATTCGTGAAAAATTTAATTTAAATGCATCTACATCTACACCAAATCCACTCGAATTTGCTACTGTTCTTAATACATCAGCTGATTTCAAAAGTGCTTTTGTTGGTATGCATCCTTTATGTAAACATGTGCCGCCTAAAAGTGACTTTTCTACAAGTGCAACTTTTTTCCCTAATTGAGATGCTCTAATTGCTGACACATACCCAGCAGTGCCCCCACCTAAAATTACTAAATCATATTTTTCGTCTGCCATATTTTTACTCCTAACTGTAATCTTAGTACTATGTCAATAATCATATTTAAACAAAAATTTAGCAAAGTAATTGAAAATCAATATACAATATAAAAATCAAATTCATAACAAATTTTAATTTTTTATTAAACTAAATTGTTTGATATTAATTATTTTAAACATGCGAATAAAATCACCTTTGAGTTTTAAAAGTGATTTCAATGCGTGTTTTTAAAATTTCTAAAATCCTTTATTTTTCAAATGCTTTAATTTTATATTTTAAAAGAATTGTCTAGATAATGAAATATTGATGGTTACTATGATTACAATAAGTCTTTTATAGAAAAATCGTATGCTTCATACTTTATTTAAATACAAGCGCAAAAGAAATAGTTTTCTATTAATTTATATCCTTTACTATCTTACATCAAAATTCAATATTATAAAATTAATAACCTAAATAATAGTGTAAAAATTCAAATATAATTAGAAGTTAAATTTATTTTGTGATTTCAAAGCAAGTAATAAAGAGTTTAATTTATTTTGTTTACTTTCTGTCCTAGATGTGAAAACAATAGGGAATTTTGCTCCGAGTAACAAACTAGAAACAGAAGCATTTCCAAAATAAGTTAAAGATTTTAACAATGCACTCCCAACATCTATATTGGAAACTAGAAGTGCATCAACGTTACCAGCAATACTAGATGTATTATTTTTTTCAATTGCTCTTTTTTTACTGATTGCATGATCAAAAAGAATGGGTCCGTCTATTTTCGCATCTGTATCTGATGTTCGATTGAAAATATTTTTTAATTTTTCAGCATCTATAGATGACAAAATCTTTTTAGATGCTTGTTCTACTGAAGATAATAAACCTATGTTAAATTCATCATAACCTAGTGCTTTGCTGAAAGTAGTTAAATTTTTAATGATTTGTTTTTTTTCTTCAATTGTCGGAGCTACATTATATGCAACGTCACTAATCATTAACGTTTTGTGATAATTAGGAATACTAAAGCACGCAACATGATTTAAAAAGCCATATTGATCTATAAAGTTTTTATTGCTTAAAACAAAAGAAATCATTGATGTGGCTTTCATTTTTCCTTTCATTAAAACAGTAACTTTTCCTTGTGATAGATCTTCTGAACATTGTTTTAGTAATTGGTAATCACTTGAAAATGTTAGCACATGAATCCTATTCAAGATTTGGGGTTCTAAATCAAAAGAACGTATGATTTCCGTAGTGTCTTGGGTATCATAAATAAAAATATCTATGTTAGTTAATTTTAATGCTTTAACTAATACTGCTATCATTTTTTCATCATTTGCATATAAAACCGCTACATTTCCAGTCATTGTTTCACATGGTTCAACTAATTGTTGGAATCGCATAAAATCAACATCCTTCACTGATTATTTATCAAATTCAGCTAGCACTAAAAATAACAATAATGAATTTAAATTTTTATTATAAATTGTGATTCTGTTCTATCATTTCCTTAGCATTTTGTTTGGTTAATTTTGTCACAGTAGCGCCTGAAATCATTCTCGCTACTTCATCGATACGCTCTTCTCCTGTCAATTCTTTAACTTGTGTTGTTGTTCTTTCATCATCTGTATTTTTACTAATAAATAAATGATGGTCACTCATTGATGCAACTTGTGGTAGATGCGAGATGCATATCACTTGAATGTGTTCAGCCAGTCCTTTCATTTTTTCTGCCATTTTTTGAGCAGCCTTACCAGACACACCAGAATCTACTTCATCAAATAAAATGGCTGTTTGGCCTCTAGTTTTTACAAAGATAGTTTTTAGCGCTAACATAATTCTGGACAATTCTCCTCCAGAAGCTATTTTATTTAAGCTTTTTAAAGGTTCGCCTTTATTTGGACTGATTAAAAACTCTACAAATTCTATACCTTCTCGATTAGGTGTGTCTAATGGTTTAAATGAAATTTCTAAATTAGCATCGTTCATCTGCAGGTTTTGGATTTCATCTACAATATGATTACGCAAAGATTGAGCGACAATTCTTCTTTCTTGTGATAACTTTTCCCCTAATTCCATAACATTTTTATATAAATCATCTATTTCTTGACGTAATTGAGCTGTACTTTCTTCATAATTTTCAATCTTATTAATTTCGTCAGCCATTTTATCTTGATACATAATAAGTTCATTGATATCTTTACCATATTTACGCTTTAAACTATTTAATAAATTCATCCTAGATTCTAATTCATTTAAATATTGTTCATCAAATTCTGTATTCGTTAAATCATCGTATAATTGATGTTTAGCGTCCTCAAGTGTGTAATAAAACTGGTCGACATCTTCTTTTAGTTCATCGTATTTTTCTGGTAAAATTTCACTGATTGATTGTAATTGATGACTCAATTCGTATAAACGGTCTGTAATAGCATGCTCATCCGTTAATGTAATATGTGCATTGTTTAACGCTAAACTTAGACTTTCGGAATTTTGAATACGTTTGATATCGGTTTCAAGTTGTGGGACTTCGTTTTCAATAAGATTCGCTTCTTGTAATTCATCATATTGAAATTTCAACAAGTCTAACCTTTGTAATAATGCTTGATCAGCAGACTCTAAATCGGCTAATTCTTTTTTCTTAGCTTTATATTTATCAAAAGTATCAACATACGATTCAAGTAGCGTTTGATATGTATTTTCAGCATAACTATCTAATAAATGTAAATGATATTTTTGTTTTAATAAAGTTTGTGTTTCATGTTGGCCATGTATATCTAGTAATTCTTGCATTATTTTTCGCAAATCTTGTAAAGTAACTGTTTGATTATTAACTCTACAAATACTCTTACCAGAGCTGAATATTTCTCTTTTTACTAATAAAAAGTCCTCATCTATATCGATTGATAAATCATGAAGTATTGAAATGGCTTCTTTACTATTATCAATATCAAAGATACCTTCAATCACTGCTTTTTTCTCACCGTGTCTAACATAGTTTGATGATGCACGCATGCCAATTAGTTGCCCAATTGCGTCTATAATAATTGATTTACCAGCACCAGTTTCACCACTTAAAACAGTTAAGCCATCACCAAAATTCACTTCTAATTCATCTATAATTGCGAATTGTTTAATCGATAAGGTTTGTAGCATTCATAATCACTTCCTTATACTTATAATAAATTAAAGATACGCGTTTTAATTTTTTCGCTTGCAGATTCATCTCTGCATATAATTAAACAAGTATCATCACCACAAATTGTGCCTAGCACTTCATCCCAGTCTATTTGATCTAGGATTGCTCCAATTGATTGAGCGTTACCAGGTAATGTTTTAAGTACTAAAAGATTTCCTGTACCATCAATGTTTACAAATGAATCCATTAAATAACGACCAAGTTTTTCTAATGGATGATATTTTCTGTCATTAGGTAAACTATAAACATATTGACCAGAAGGTGTAGGTACCTTAATTAATTGTAATTCTTTAATGTCACGAGAAACAGTTGCTTGAGTTACATTTAACTCATATTCATTTAAACGCTTTACCAATTCATCTTGTGTTTCAATTTTTTCATTAGATATAATTTCTCTTATTTTAATATGTCTTACTGATTTTTTTGCCATGTGTAGCACCTCTATAAACGAATATTTATACAATGATTTTAACACATGGATGATGATACTACTACTAAAGTTAATCTAATTGAAATACTTTTATTCACTGTTATATATACTGCTTGCCTATTTTCTTAGATTGTTTAATATTGCACATACTTCTATTTTATACTGCTAATACTGTTACAATTTTAGTAGCAAATGAATATTTATTTATAAAATTATAAATTCTTATAAATAAAAAATCATGCTACGATCAGTAGCATGACTTAATATTTGAAATAATATAAAAGTATCAAAAACAGTTAATAAGTTTTTTTAAGATTCTCTATTATTAAATAATTCAATTATAAATTTTAGATTACTTGTGTCATACTGCTCAGGTAAACGAGCTAAACAAGCATATGCAGATTCAGTATGTGACTTTAACTTCTCTTCTGCACCATTTTGTCCTAACAATGAAACGTAAGTACTTTTATCATTTTCGATATCACTACCTGTAGCTTTTCCTAGTTTTGCTTCATCACCGTAAATATCTAATAAATCATCTTTTATTTGGAACATTAATCCTAAATGTTCACTATATGATTCCAATAAACTGGCGACATTGGTTTCGGGCTCAGCAATATCTACTGCAGCCATTACAGCAAATTTTAATAACGCTCCTGTTTTAGCATGATGTATATGTTCTAAAGTATTCAGGTCTACTGCAGATCCTTCACCTTCGCTTTGCATATCTAGCGTTTGACCGCCCACCATACCTAAATGTCCACTTGCAGATGACAAGCGCTTGATAAGTTTTACTTTAACATCATCTTTCAGATTGTCATCATTAATAATAATATCAAAAGCTTTTGTGAGCAATGCGTCACCAGCAAGTATTGCTTTCCATTCACCATACACTTTATGATTTGTCAATTTACCTCTTCGATAGTCATCATTATCCATTGCAGGTAAATCATCATGAATAAGAGAATACGTATGTACCATTTCTAATCCAAGTGCTGAAGAATAGCCAAGTTTGTAATCCTTTGCTAACATGTCCAGTGTTAATAAAAGTAAAACAGGCCTAATTCGTTTGCCACCTGCTTCTAACGAATATCTCATACTATTTTCTAAATCTGTATTTAGTGATGAATTCGGAATTGATTTTTGCAATAATTTATTTATTTCATCAGTTAAATTGTCAATTTTATGATTCATCATGATTTTCTTCCTTTTCAGTTTCTTCATCGCCTTCAACATTTTCTTCAGACATAAGTTCATTCACTTTTTTTTCAGCATTTTTCAATGTTTCATCACAATTTGCTGATAATGTCATACCTCGTTGATATAAGTTTAAAGATTCTTCTAAAGAAACATTTTCATTATCTAATTTTTGAACTATATTTTCTAATTCTTTCATCATTTCTTCAAAACTTTGTGATTTATTCGTCATCATTACACCTTACTTTCATAACTTGTGCATCAACAGAACCGTCTTTCATTGTTAATACAATATTATCATTTTCAGTTAAATCACTCGTGCTCGTTACTATCTTATCCTCTTTATTCACAATCGTATAACCACGTAACATTGTATTGGTTGGACTAAGATTATTCAAATTCTCTATTTTATTAGTTAAATTATTTCTTTGTTTTACAATGAGGTGATTCATTAATTTTACAAGATTCGTTTGTTGTTGATTGATCGTTGTTTGTTCTCTCTGAATACTTTGTTTGAAATGTTTTAAGTTGAAATTCTGTTTTATTAATTGCAGTTTTTGTACCTGTTGATTAACTTTAAAGTTTATTGCTAAATTAAGTTGTTTTTCTAAATCATCACGTTTTTGAATCTGTTGATCATATAACAAAGTTGGCGTTTTAAATTTATAGTATGAAGCAACATGTTGTAGATACTGTTTTCGATGTTGAATTTGTTGTTTCATAAACCTAGTTAGAGAAAATTTTTGTTGTTGAATATATTGTCTTAATTCATATTGATCAGGTGTAGCCATCACTGCTGCTTGTGTAGGTGTTGCTGCACGTGCATCTGCTACGAAATCACTAAGTGTAAAGTCTGTTTCGTGACCTACTGCTGATATAATTGGTGTTTCACATGTATAAATCGCTTTTACAACATCTTCTTCATTGAAGTTCCATAAATCTTCTATAGAACCACCACCACGCCCAATTATAATAGTATCTACATTTAACTCATCAGCTTGTTTTATTTTTTCAATGATATCATGCTTAGCCTGCTCACCTTGTACTAAAGTATTAATTTGAATTTGTTCAACTAAAGGATATCGACTATTGATAGTTGTATGGATATCCCTTATTGCTGCACCAGTACCTGCAGTCAACACAGCAATTTTTTCAGGAAACTTAGGAATCATTTTCTTGTGGTTTTGATCAAAATACCCATCTTTAGTTAATTTCTTTTTTAATTGTTCTAATTTTTGATATAAATTACCAATGCCATCTATATGCATTTTATTAACATAAACTTGATAATTGCCACGTCTTTCATATACAGAAACACGTGCTTCTAAAAGCACTTCGTCACCTTCTTTAGGCTCGAAGTCAATTTTTGAAGCATTTCCTTTAAACATCATTGCACTGATTACACTATTTTTATCTTTAACATTAAAATAAAGATGACCACTACTATGTTTTTTAAAGTTAGAAAGCTCGCCTTTGAGCAATACATTTTGTAGGTGTGGATCCTGATCAAATTTATATTTAATATATTTAGTTAAAGCTGACACACTTAAATAATCTGACATATTATATCACTCTTTTATTCAATATTACTTAATACACCATTGATGAACTTATAATGATCATCATCACTAAATTGTTTTGCTAATTCAACTGCTTCATTGATGATTACTTTTTGTGGCGTTTCGCTATTTAACAACTCAAAAGTTGACATTCTTAATATGATACGGTCAGATTTTAATAACCTATCGATCGTCCAATCTTTTAAATGTGGCGCAATTTTGTTATCTAACACAGATTCATGATCTTTTACACCAGTAACTAGCCAATTAATAAAATCAAATTCTAAATCTGGATTATCATCTTTAATAAAACTAATTGCTTCATCAATCGTTAAATCACTATTTTTCATTTCTAATTGAAATAGTGTTTGAAAGGCTTGTGTTCTTGATTCTTTTCGACTCATTATAAACTCCTTTTAGCATTGTACGCTTTATGACTAATATAAAATAGAATTTTGTTAATCACTTGATTATGGAACTCCTGTTTTATGACTACATTAAAGTCATAGTGCTATTTTTAATTTGTAGATACGATATGTGTAATGTGAACATTAATTTGACTTGGTATGATGGTTGTCATCGTAGATAATGAGTTATAAATGGCATTTTGTATTTTTCTTGCAGTTTCTGAGATATTAATGCCGTATGAAAATGAACAATAAACATCTATATGAATACCATCATCTTTTGTATCTACTTTAATGCCACGTGCTAATTGTTTTTTTGTAACTTTTTCAACACTTAAGTCTTTAATTTCTTTAAAGTGGCCTTCTAAGCCTTTTATTTCTGAGGTTGCTATACTAGCTATAACAGTCAAAACCTCAGGTGCTATTTCTATTTTTCCTAAATTGGAATGTGATGATTCTGCTACTTTGACCATTTCACAAACCTCCTATTTAGATTATTCATCCATTATATTATATGTTTCTAAGAAGTTAGTATTAAATTTACCACTTCTAAATATATCGTTATTTAAAAGTCGAATATGGAACGGAATTGTAGTGTCAATTCCTAATACTAAATATTCACCTAACGCTCTCAATCCAGTCATAATTGCTTCATCTCTCGATGGTTCATGAACAATTAATTTTGCTACCATAGAATCATAATATGGAGGGATTGTATAATTAGTATAACATGCTGATTCGATTCTTACTCCAAAACCACCTGGTGCTAGATACTGTGTAATCTTTCCTGGTGAAGGCATAAAGTTTTTATATGGATTTTCGGCGTTAATCCTAAATTCGATTGCGTGTCCTTTGATTTCAATATCTTTTTGTGTGAATGGTAATTTTTCACCCATTGCAACTTTAAGTTGCAGTTTTACTAAATCAATACCAGTTACCATTTCTGTAACGGGATGCTCTACCTGAATACGCGTATTCATTTCCATGAAATAAAATTCATTAGTGTTTAAATCATAAATGAATTCAATAGTACCAGCATTTTCATAATTAACAGCTTTTGCTGCTCTTACTGCTGCATTACCCATTTCTTGTCTTTTAGCATCAGTTAAGATTGGAGATGGTGCTTCTTCCACAAGTTTTTGCATACGTCTTTGTATTGTACAATCTCGCTCTCCTAAATGGATGACGTTACCATAACTATCTCCCATCACTTGTATTTCAATATGTCTAAAGTTTTCTATAAATTTTTCAAGATACAAGCCACTATTACCAAAAGCAGTTTCTGCTTCTTGTTGCGTCATTTTGAAGCCAGTTTCCAATTCTTTTTCATCACGTGCGACACGTATACCTTTACCACCACCGCCTGCAGTAGCTTTGATAATAACAGGATAACCTATATCTTTTGCAATTTTCTTAGCTTCTTTAATGTCTTTAACTAATCCTTCACTGCCAGGAACTACAGGTACTTCAGCACGCTTCATTTCTTCTTTAGCTACGTCTTTAATACCCATTTTTTGAATTGATTCATAACTTGGACCAATAAATTTAAGTTGACAAGCTTCACAAAGTTCAGCAAAATCGCCATTTTCTGCTAAAAAACCATATCCAGGGTGAACACCATCACATCCTGTAGAAGTCGCAATGGATAAAATATTAGGGATATTTAGGTAAGAATCTTTAGATTGAGTGGGACCGACACAATATGCTTCATCAGCAATTTGAGTATGTAATGCATCTTTGTCTCCTTCAGAATATATTGCTACAGTTTGTAATCCTAAATCGTGACATGCACGTATAATTCTTACAGCAATTTCCCCTCTATTTGCTATTAAAATTTTATTCATTATTTCACCTTAAATAACGGTTGGCCATACTCTACCATTTGACCGTCTTCTACAAGTATTTCAGTAATTTCCCCTGTGACTTCTGCTTGTATTTCATTGAATAATTTCATAGCTTCCAAAATACATACAGTGGATTCGTTTGAAACAGAATCTCCTACTTGAACATATGGACTTTCTTCCGGTGAAGGTGATTTATAAAACGTACCAACCATCGGTGCATTTATTGTTTTCAAGTTATCATTTTCCTGAGAAGAACTTGTCTCTTCAGAACTTTGAGCATCGAGTTGATTTGATACAGCCGATTGTTGTGGTGCAATTTGTTGCATCGGTTGTTGTGAAACTTGAGGTGTAATAATCTCAGTTTCTTTCTCTTTTTTTAAATTAACTATATTCCCTTTATCTTCTATATTAATTTCAGTCAAGCTGGATTGATCAAGAATTTCAATTAATTCTTTAATTTCTTTAAAATTCATAAATACTGACTCCTTCAGATTGTTTTCATTACCTAGTTTATTTTACTTTAGTGAAATGTTCAATTCAAGCATATTCATATTTTCTATTATAACTCATTAATTACTATATTTAATCAATGGTTAACGATTATTTGTGTCAAGGTTATTTTCAGTTTATTCTTAAATAACAAAAGCCCTTCCATTTAAATAATTGGAAAGGCTTTTAAGTAATTTGCAAGATACTGTAGTCATATTATGTGTGAAGTTGATGAATTAAGCTCTTGATACGTAACTACCATCGCTAGTGTTAATTACTAAAGTATCTCCTTCATTAACAAATAGTGGCACATTTAATGTATAACCTGTTTCAACTGTCGCAGACTTTGTAGCACCGGTAGCAGTATCACCTTTAATACCTGGTTCTGTTTC
This sequence comes from Staphylococcus sp. GDY8P45P, assembly GCF_017892745.1. Lineage (NCBI taxonomy): Bacteria > Bacillati > Bacillota > Bacilli > Caryophanales > Staphylococcaceae > Staphylococcus > Staphylococcus sp. GDY8P45P. The sequence continues at coordinate 347,010 of NZ_JAESLS010000006.1, forward strand.
TGTGACTGTAAGTTCAACGTTTTTAGGTAATTCAACACCTAAAGTTTCATTTTCATAACTTTGAATTTGAACTTCCATATTTGCTTTTAAGAAATTTAATTCATGTTCTAAATAATCAGCAGATAATTCAATTTGATCAAATGTTTGATTATCCATGAAAACATGTGTATCACCATCAGCGTATAAATATTGCATACGGCGATTTTCGATCATAGCAGTTTCAACTTTTTCTCCGCCTCTAAATGTTTTCTCTTGGATAGCACCTGTTCTTAAATTACGTAATTTAGAACGTACAAATGCAGCACCTTTTCCTGGTTTTACGTGTTGGAAATCTAAAACTTTCCAAATTCCATTATCTACAGAAATTGTTAAACCTGTTTTAAAATCATTAACCGAAATCATTCAGTTTCCTCCTTAATATAAGGTCTTCTATAAAATAATAAGGTCTTTAGACGATTTAGTAAAGCGTTCGCAACCATTTTCTGTAATTAATATATCATCTTCAATACGCACGCCACCAATTCCATCTAAATATATACCGGGTTCAATTGTAACACAATTATTTAACTCTAATGGAGATTCAGATTTTTTAGATAAATTTGGACCTTCGTGTACATCTAATCCAATACCATGGCCCAGTGAATGACCAAACGCTTCACCATATCCTTTTTCAGTGATATAATCTCTTGCAACTGCATCAAGTTCTTTTCCGGTCATCCCTTTTTTAGCTGCTTCAATTCCTTTTAAATTTGCTTGTAATACAATTTGATATATTTCTTTTAACTGAGCATCCGGTTCGCCTATAGCAAAAGTACGAGTAATATCTGAGGCATATCCATTGTAATAAGCACCATAATCTAAGGTGATTAATTCTCCTTGGTTAATTACTTTATCACTTGCTACGCCATGTGGGAGCGCCCCTCTGACTCCAGAGGCAACAATTGTATTAAAAGATGGACCTTCTGAACCTAATTCGAGCATTTTACTTTCTAATTTTGCTTTCAGCTCAAGTTCTGTCATTCCTGCTTTAGCAACTGTTAAAATATACTCATAAGCATCATCAACAATTTGAGCAGCCTTTTGAATATTTGCTATTTCTTGTTCATCTTTGACTTCTCTGATTTTTTCAATTAATCCAGAAATACTTATTAAACTAATATAAGATTTACTTAACTGTAAATAAGTATCATAGCTCACTAAATTACCTTCAAAACCAACATTTTGCACATTTAATTCTTCAAGTGTTGATTTAATAGATTCTATCAATTGCCCCTGTTGCTTAATTACTTTAAAATCAGCAGCCTGAGTAGTCGCTTGTTCTATGTATCTGAAATCAGTAAGTAATAGTTTTTCTTCATTTGTAATAATTAGTGCGCCACTGGTTCCAGTGAATCCAGATAAGTAACGTCTATTATAATCAGATAAAACGATAATTGCTTCTAAATGTTTTGTTTTTAGAGCAGCTTTTAATTTATCTATTCTATTCAACAGTAATCACCCTATTCAATAAATTTGTACATTTCCAATATATACATTAAAATGATAGCATAATTAATGTACAAATTTATAGTTTTTGAATTAGGAGAGAGTTATGAAGAAAAAATTATTCGCTATTTTAAGCGCTTCGTGTATACTCGCTGGGTGTGGGAGCCAAAATTTAGGGCCATTAGAAGAGAAAACAACAAAACTACGTGATGAAAATCATAAATTAAAAAGTAATATTCAAGATTTAAAATTAGAAATAAAAAAAGAAAAAACAAATATTACTGCATTAGAAAAAGATAAAAACAATATTAAGAATGCAAAAAGTAATAAAAATAAGCTGAATCATATTAAAGCGTCTTCTGAATATTATCAAGATGTCGCAAAAGCAATTGATGATTATAATAATATTGAAGATGAGGTTTCAAAAAATAAACAAAGTGAAAAAACTCAAAACAAATTAACAGATATTACTAATAAAATTGATGCTGCTTTTTCTACATATAAAAATAAAATTGATAAAGATAAAATGAATGATGAAGATAAAAAGAAACATAAAAGTATTACTAAATTAAACAAATCATTAGATTCAGCTATGAGTGATATAAGGGATGGTTATAACGAAAAAGATAAGAAGAAACTTAATAAAGGTCAAACTACTTTATCAAAATTAAGTATAAGTAATGAGTAACGTGACATATAAATAGGAGTGTTTATTTTGAAACAAGCAATATTCTATATCGTAATCGCAATTGCATTAGTTGGTTTAATACTTAACTTAGATGCATTTATATTTAGTTTTGTAAAAATGGCCATCAGTTTAGCTGTTTTTGCAGGTATTATTTATTTAATTTACTATTTTTTCTTTTTAACAGAAGATCAAAGAAAATATAAGCGTGCCCAAAGAAAGTATAGAAAAAGAAATAAAAAAAAATAATGTTAAACTTTTAAAGTTTAACATTATCGAAAAATCAAAGCATTTACCCTACAATATTTGAAATTAATTGTGTGGGTAAATGCTTTTTTATAAAGAATAAAATTATTTTCGATAAGTCCATTCTGATGATTGGTACTTTTCAATTAATGCTTCAACTTCTTCATTTTGTTGAGTGGTTAATTCTAAAGGTTTTAAATTAATATTTAATCCTTTTTTGAATCCACTTTCGAATGCGCTTTCCATTTCATCTATAGTGATGTAACGGTCAGATATATCATTAATTGCTACTGCTTTATCAACAAAAGCTTGTTTCATTTTTTCTTTCAAACGGTCATTTTTAAATATAAACATATCAAACAAATCATCGATATCTATATCTTGTAACAATGAACCATGTTGCAGAATAACACCTTTTTGTCTCATTTGAGCACTTCCTGCAATTTTACGTCCTTCTACAACTAATTCATACCAGCTCGAAGCATCGAAACAAACTGCACTTCTTGGTTGTTTTAATTTAGACCTTTCTTCTTTGGATCGTGGAATAGCAAAAGAGGCATTAAAACCTAATGTTTTGAATCCTTCAAGTAAACCCTCAGAAATGACCCTATAAGCTTCTGTAACCGTTTTGGGCATATTCGGATGCGATTCTGGTACAATAACACTATAAGTTAATTCTTTGTCATGTAAGACCCCTCTGCCACCTGTTTGTCTTCTAACAAGGCCGTAACCTTTTTCTGCCACCTTGTCTATATCAATTTCTTTAGTCAATCTTTGAAAGTAGCCAACTGAAAGTGTAGCTGGATCCCATGTGTAAAATCTTATTACTGGGTCAATCTCACCTCTAGAAACAAAATTTAATAACGCTTCATCCATTGCCATATTGTAAAATGGATCATTACTACCCGTGTTGATAAAATGCCATGTTTCAGTCACAATCAAAACTCCATTCATTAAAATTAAATTGTGATAACATCTAATGTGTGTTATCGTTTTCAATAATTGTACAAAAATGTCAGTATTATGTAATTATCATGATAAAAATATTTTGATAATTTGTGCTAACAGTCTTATAATATATAATATCGGTTAATTAGGGAGGATGCAAGATGAGTAATTTTTGGTTTATAGCTTTAGCAATTTTAATAATAATCGTCGCTTATATGTTGTTCAATAGATATTTGAACAAAAAAGCGGTAACAGAATTAAACCAAAATGAATTCCATAATGGTTTACGAAAAGCTCAAGTGATTGATGTGAGAGAAAAAGTAGACTATGATTATGGTCATATTAATGGTGCTCGTAACATTCCAATCACAATGTTTAAACAAAGATATCAGGGATTGAGAACGGATCAACCAATCTATCTTTGTGACGCGAATGGTATTGCCAGTTATCGTGCCGCTAGAATATTAAAAAAGAACGGATATAAAGATATATTCATGCTTAAAGGCGGATATAAAAAATGGACTGGTAAAATCAAATCAAAAAAGTAAATGGTTAAATAAACATTTAAAAATTGAGCTATTAGTTATTTTACTAATAGCTCAATTTTTTTAATAATATATTCCAATAAAGCAGTGAGAGTATTAATTGGAAAATAAGCTATGTCATCTTAGTATAATTGCAAGATGAGAGCCTACAAAATTATAATTACAACCATATATGCTTACACGATTAACGTTTTACATCGATCACAAAGAGGACTAATCCATATTAAAATGGATTAGTCCTCTATATTTGATTGAGTTTAATGTCTCATACTCTTTTTCGTTTATTAAAACCAAAAGTTATTTGACTTGTTCTATTAAAATTATTTTTCTGATCTTAAATTCTCAAACTTTAATACTGGTTGACGAGCAGCTTTTGTTTCATCTAAACGATCAATAATCGTTGTATGAGGTGCTTCTAAAACTTTGTCAGGGTTTTCTTTTGCTTCTTTCGCTATTTCAATCATTGTGTCACAGAAATAATCTAATGTTTCTTTAGATTCTGTTTCAGTTGGTTCAATCATCATACCCTCTTCTACATTTAATGGGAAATAGATAGTAGGTGGATGAACGCCAAAGTCAAGTAAACGTTTAGCCATATCTAATGTTCTTACACCATATTCTTTTTGTTTTGAACCACTTAATACAAATTCATGTTTACAATATTGCTCGTATGGGATTTCAAAATGTTCTTTCAATCTTGCTTTAATATAGTTTGCATTTAATACTGCTGCCTCTGAAACTTCTTCAAGTCCTTTATTACCCATTGTTCTAATGTATGTGTAAGCGCGTAAATAAATACCGAAGTTACCATAAAATGGTTTAACACGACCGATTGAATGTTCGATATCATTATCATATTTATACACATCATTTTCTTTAACGACCATTGGTTTTGGTAAGAAACTTGCAAGTTCTTTTTTAACACCAACTGGCCCTGAACCAGGTCCACCACCACCGTGTGGCCCAGTAAATGTTTTGTGTAAATTTAAATGAACAGCATCAAAACCCATATCTCCAGGTCTAACTTTGTCCATAATTGCATTTAAATTAGCACCATCATAGTACAATAACCCACCAGCTTCATGTACAATGTTTCGAATATCCATGATGTTTTGTTCGAAAATACCTAATGTATTTGGATTTGTAAGCATAATTGCAGCAGTGTTTTCATTGACGAGTCGTTTTAAATCTTCTATATCAACTTCTCCACGTTCATTAGATTTCACTGTAACAGCTTTAAATCCAGCGAATGCCGCTGAAGCTGGGTTTGTACCATGTGCTGAGTCAGGAACGATGACTTCGTTACGATGTCCTTCGCCATTTTTTTCATGAAAAGCTTTGAAAATCATAAGTGCTGTCCATTCTCCATGAGCACCAGCAGCCGGTTGTAATGTAACTTCGTCCATACCAGTTATTTCTTTAAGTTCCTCTTGTAAGCTATGAATAATTTCTAATGAACCTTGCACCTGCGATTCATCTTGTAGTGGATGTGATTCAGCAAATCCAGGTATTCTGGCTATTTTCTCATTTACCTTTGGATTATATTTCATGGTACATGACCCTAGCGGATAAAATCCTGAATCCACACCAAAGTTTTTATTTGATAACTCTGTATAATGACGCACTAAATCTAGTTCAGCTACTTCAGGAAATTCAGCTTTGTTTTTTCTGATAAATTTATCATCTAATAGCTTATTAACTGCCCCATTATCAATTTCTTTTTGGGGTAAAGAATATGCATAGCGACCTTCTTTAGAACGTTCAAAAATTAATGGACTTGATTTACTTACTGCCATTTATTTCACCTGCTTTCTTAACAAATGTATCAATTTCATCTTTCGTTCGTAATTCTGTTACTGCAATTAACATGTGATTGTTGAAGTTTTCTACGATTTCACTTAAATCCAATCCACCTATGATGTCTTCTTGAATTAAAGCATCGTTTACATCTTTAACAGGTTTATCAAATTTAACAACAAATTCATTAAAGGATGTACCATTACTAACTTCAAATCCTTGTTGTTTAAATTGTTCTTTAGCATAGTTTGCATTTTCAAAATTTTGAACCGCAATGTCATAGATACCTTGTTTTCCTAAAGCAGACATACAAATTGATGAAGCCAATGCGTTTAATGCTTGATTTGAACATATATTTGATGTTGCTTTATCACGTCTAATATGTTGTTCACGTGCTTGAAGTGTTAACACAAAACCACGGTTTCCATCTTGGTCTTCAGTTTGTCCGACTAGTCTACCAGGTGTTTTTCTCATGAGTTTCTTAGTAGTAGCAAAGAAACCACAATGAGGACCACCAAACTGCGTTGGGATACCAAATGGTTGCGTATCTCCCACTACAATATCTGCACCAAAACTACCTGGAGGCGTCAATAAGCCTAGTGCGATTGGATTAGTATAAACAATGAATAATGCTTTTTTATCTTCGATAAATGATTGGATTTTTTCTAAATCCTCTATTGAACCATAAAAATTTGGGTATTGAACTGCAACTGCAGCAGTATCATCATCAATTGCATTTTCAAGTTTTTCTAAATCTGTAATTGTACCATCTAAATCAACTTCAACAACTTCAAATTCTTCGCGTGTTTTTACATATGTGTGTAACACTTGTAGTGCTTGATAATGCATACCTTTTGAAACGACAATTTTATTTTTACGCGTTTGATTAAATGCTAGAATACAAGCTTCTGCAAAACTTGTCATACCATCGTACATTGATGAGTTGGCAATATCCATATCTGTTAATTCACAGATTAATGTTTGAAATTCGAAGATAGCTTGTAACTCACCTTGTGAAATTTCAGGTTGATAAGGTGTATAAGCAGTATAGAATTCAGAACGTGAGATCATTGCATCTACAACTGCAGGAGCATAGTGATCATAAACACCTGCACCTAAAAATGTAGTATGTGTTTCTTTAGTGATATTTTTACTAGCAATTTTATTAAGTCTTTTAGTTAATGTGGTTTCAGATTCAGCATCAGGAATAGCTAATTCTCTGTTTAATAAAATGTCTTTGGGAACATCTCCAAATAATTCACTGATCGATTCAGCGCCAATTGTCTCAAGCATTTCATTTTTATCTTGATCTGTTAATGGAATATAACGATGACTCACAATAACACCCCTTTAAATTATTTATTAATTTGATTTTTCTTAACAATTTTTGCTTTTGCTTGTCTTTTTCTTATTTGTACTATAACTTCCTTGCCCATTTCAAAAGCATCTCTATCAATTATAGCTAAACCAATAGACTTACCACTTAATGGAGATTGTGTACCTGAAGTAACTTCACCAATCTCATTTCCATCGATGTCATAAACAGTGTAACCAGTTCTTGGAATTCCTTTATCAATCATTTCAATTCCAACTGTTCTTCTCTTAGAACCATTTTCTTTTTGATCTTTTAACACGCTCTTACCTATAAAATCAGCGTCGATTAATGGTTTAGCAGCAAATGCAATTCCACCTTCATATGGTGTGATTGATTCACTTAAATCTTGTCCATGAAGTGGTAAACCAGCCTCTAATCTTAATGTATCCCTAGCACCAAGACCACATGGTTCTACATCATATTCTAATATTGATTCCCATAGATATGGTGTATCATCTGATTTACAATAAATTTCAAAGCCATCTTCACCTGTATAACCAGATTGTGATAATATTACATTTTTACCAAAGAATTCAACATCTTGTAGGAATTCAAATGGAGTCATCTCTGATACATCATGATTCACATGTTCTTGAACAAAATCACGTGCTTTTGGACCTTGTATAGCTAATTGTCCATATTCTGTTGAAACATTTAAAACTTCAGCATCGAAATTTTCTGCTTGTTTTTTCATCCAATCAAAGTCTTTATCAGTATTTCCAGCATTTACGACTAGTAAATATTCTTTTTCACTAAGTTTATAAGTGATTAAATCATCGATAATACCGCCTTGTTCATTACACAATGCTGTATATTGTGCCTTCTTTGTGTCTAAATTATCAGTATCATTTGAAAGTAAGTATTGTACTAATTGATCTGCTTCAGAACCTTTTATTAAAATTTCTCCCATGTGACTTACGTCAAATAAGCCCATATTTGTTCTTACAGCATTGTGCTCATCTTTAATACTTGAAAATTGAACTGGCATAGCCCAACCACCAAATTCAACAATTTTTGCACCAAGATCCACGAAGTTTTGATAAAGTGGCGTGTGTTTTAATTCATTTACCATTGCTAAACCCCCTATTATTGTATTAAAAAAGACAGAGTAGACTAAGCCTACCCTGTCAAAAAATCCAGGAATGCGTCTCAGTATTATCCTTTTGCCTGAGAGTTTCGTTAAACTTGCACCTTCGGCGATGGTTAAAATCAATTATTAACCATTCTCTCTAATACTGGTCATTCGCTTTCATCGATTCCAATATTTTTTTATATGTAACTGGAAGCGACTTATTACTATTCACTTTGATGAATGCGATTTCATTATATCTTGAAACTCTAGTTGAATACAAGCTTTTTAGTTTAAAAAGCGGTTTATTATTTGCATTGGGTCTGTTGCTATCATTTTTAATTCTATCGTATAGAATTTCTATATCACAATCTAACCATACAACATGTTTTTGCTCTATTAATAAGTTAAAAGCGTCATTGCCCTCGATGATGCCCCCTCCTGTAGCAATGACATCAAATTGGTTAACACATTTTTTTAAGTATTTAAACTCCAAGTTACGAAAACCTTTTTCTCCTAATTGTTCAAAAATTTCTGGTATTGTTTTCTCTTCTTGTTGTACTATAAATTCATCTAAATCTACAAAAGTTAATTGATTGTGTTGTGCAATATATTTCCCTAATGTTGTTTTACCTGTACCCATAAAACCTATTAAAATAAGCGGTGTTTTAATTTTATTTTTCAAAAATATCTTCCTTTTGTAATTGTAATTTAATTTGTTTATCATAATAAGACTCAATATTATCAAGCGTTTTTAGCTGAATATTAAATTGAAAAGAATATATTGCTATTAGTGATAAATATAGCATATAAACAACCATCACAAAAGGGTATATGTACCCGTTTATGTTAGAATTGAATTGCTTTTTCAAAAGTACCTCCTGTATAATGCATTTTCAATTTTAATTTTATGTGCTTATTTTTTAATAATATGAATTGTGCATTTGTTACATTGTTTAATAATGTGATGTTTCCTGTATTATTTATTGTTTTAATAATCTTATTGTTTTTGAACTCATATCTTATAGTATTTTCTCTTGTGTCGAATTTTAATATTCGTCCGTTTTTATCAATTTCTAGTGCCTTTGAATTTCTTTGCAATAGTGTTTCGGTTAAGTCTCTAGAAAAAAATTCTATATCAATGGATGATTCAAAATTAGACTGATGTTTTATAGGGGTGATTGATTTATATAATAAAGGTAACATTGTAAATATTAATAAAGTGATAAATAGTGCAAATAATACTTCAATGTAAGTAAAACTTGAATATTTATTTGTAAAAACATTTTTCATTAACTTGGTCCTTTATTCTTATACATAAATTTGAATTGGTTAATTTAACTTTGTATCCTTCAATATCAATGCCTTTTAGTAAACTTTTACGATTATTATGTTTTAACGTTAATAATGTAATTCTTTTCATACTTAATCTGTCAATTTTATCGCTGAAAGTATGATTTAATTGTAAAATCATAGGCAAAAAAACACTGCACATTATAAGCATACAAACAAAAGCGATATATGCATCCATAAGTATACTACCTTTAATGTTTTTGTTTCTCATATCTTAATCTTCCCTTTTCAATATGAAATATTAATTTAAAAAGTTCATTATCTACTGATAAAAAAATACTCCCAAATTTATTTGTATTACCTTTATTGTTGAATGTTAAATAATTTATATTACTTTTAGGATGTATATAAGTATTTTGTGGAAAATTTATATCTTTATTTTCAGTTGACTGTTCTCTAACTATGATTTTATTTGAATAGTCGTTAAATATGAGTGTTATGGATTTATCATCTTTAATCGCTTTAGATTTCAAATAATTTAGTCGAATGATTAATGTATTCATAAAGTTATTGTTTTTATTAATTTTCTTATCATTTATAGATATATGGTTTACTTGAATAAATAATAAGATACTTATGATACCCATAACCAATAGCATTTCAATTAAAGTAAATGCTTTACTAGTTTGCAATTACTTCACCGTTGTTAATTGTAATGGTTGATCCTGATTTACAATTTTTTTGGTTTTCTTTGATATAGCCATCCGCAATAAGTTCATCTATAGACTGTGGTTTTTTATTATGTTTTAGAGTAAATGCTTCAACTTGACTTTCAATCATTTTTATTTGTGCTTCACAACCAGTACTTTGAATATGTGAAGATTGTTTTGCAATATTGGGTATAATCAAAATCAATAATAAGCTTATAATTAATAATACAAGGAGCATTTCAATTAAAGTAAATGCACGCTTATTAAAAGTTCGTTTTGTTTTGTTCATTAAAAACCTCCGAATGTTATTATTTAATCGTTTGCATTAGATCGAACATAGGTAACATTATCACTAAATATAAGGAAATGATCAGTATCCCTAGCATGATAAATAAAGTTGGTTGTATAAATTTAATTAATAATTGTAAATACCTTTCAATTTTTGTAAATATGATTTCGCTATATAATTTTAATTCTATATCTAGTTTCCCTGTCTTTTCACCCTCCTCAATAAAATTAATCAATCCTTCTTCAAAACAAGAAATCTTTTTTAAAATCTCACTTAACTTATGACCACTTTGACTTCCTGTTGCTAATTTTCTAGCAAGATAAATTAAATATGTGTCATTTTTTTGCTTAGAATATATATCAACGATTGATTGTAAGGTCACACTGTTCTTATAAAACAATGCAAATTCTGTAGAAAGTCTGTAAGTTTTATAAAATTTAAAAAAAGTACGTAAAATGGGGATTTTTAATATTATTCTATACTTCAAGTTAATCGATAATTTTTTTGTGATTTTATAAAATAAATAAAAAAAAATTAAGCAGTTTAATGTAATAATAAGTAGTGTTTTAGGTAGATAAATTAATATGGAGGATAAGATTAATTGTGTTTTTGATATTTCAACATCAAAGCTATTATAAAGTGCTTGAAATTCGGGTATAATAGTATGATTTAAAATTATCAACATTCCTATAAAAATTGTAATTAATAGTAAGGGATATTGCAGTGTTCTAATTAGTTGTTGCTTCGCTTTGTTATTTCGAATCAAATAGTCTTTTGCATGTGGTAGTGTTGATGTGAGTTCACTAAATAACTCTGAAAAATATATTAACATGATAATAATTTTAGGATATTTTAGAAGTGATAATATTTCATAACATTGTGCACCTTGATCTAGACGTGTATTAATCAGAGAAATTAATTTGGGTGATTTAATTTTTATATGTTGTAATAAAAATTTAAATGATTCCGATAATGTGAAACCATGTTGAAGTAAATCATGTAATCTTTGAAGTAAGTCAATTTGATTCTTTTCGCTGATAAGCATAAATCGAGGTGTATTAAAGGTATCTATTGAGTGTTTCTTCACAAATTTCTCCTTCTTTTGCCATTTCTTGCAATTTGTAAGATAAATTTTTGAATGTATTCGGAAGTGTAAGTTGATTTTCAAAATAAAAGGCTATATCTTCACGGTTTAATTGTTCATAAATAAGGGAACTTTCATTCTTTGAAGTGATTACTAATCTCTGATTAATAATACTTAATACCGTCTGTCGCAGTTCTTGAATAGTAATGCCCATTTCTAATAATCTACTCAATGCTCCTTTACAATTATTTGAATGTATTGTTGAAAGTACTAAATGCCCACTTAAACTTGCATGAATTACTTGTTTAGCAATCATTGCATCCCTGATTTCACCAATGAGTATTATATCAGGATCACACCTCAAAATAGCCTTAAAAGAATTAGCATAATTAATTAAGTAGTTCAGTTTTGGAGTACAAAAAGTGAAAATGTAAACCTAAATGAGTATCAAATTGCAACTGAATTTGATACTCGTTTTTTATTGTTAAATCAACGTTTGTTGTTAATTTACACCACAAAATGTAAGTTAAAATGTATATAAAAATGCGAACGTGAAATAATTATTGTAGGAATGCAAATTGGTGTGTTAAAATGGTTACAATTTACTAAGCAAAAAGGGGTGCATTTTCCTATGCAATTTCTTGAGCCAAAAAATAAGAACGCTAAGTCTGTGGATTGGGAAATATCAGAGCAAGTAAGGGTGATAGTTAAGCAATACGCTGAATATGCAGAGCGTACTGAAAGCGAAGCAGTGGATGAATTCTTATTGAACATTTTAGACGATAAGAAGTTTATTGAATGGATTGCCAACAAGCGAAGTAATAAGCGGATTGTTGAAAAAATGGGTATCAAAGATAGAGTGGGTTGATAGACAATGACCAAGCTTAAAAGATTAGCCACGAAGGAAGATGAAATTGTAGATGTTAAAATTCCGATTTCAAACGAAGAATTAAAAGATAGGGCTAAACAATATGATTTATTAACTCCAAAACGATTTGCAACAAGGTATAACAAAATGTTGTTCTTGCCAACGTCTTTTAAATGGAACGGTTCTGAATATCCCATTCAATATAATTACTGCATCAATCCGTTTTGTTGTAATTTTGGGAAAGAACAGCACAAATTCAAAGATGTAAAAGGGAAACCAAGTCGATATAAAATGACTGGTAGTTCCAAAGATAAAGGTCATAAAGGTATGTACTGCAATGACAATCCTATTGGCAGAGGTGTATCGCAAAACTGTACAGTAACCCCTTTATCTAATTGGTCTGTTGTTGAAGAAATTAAACGCCTTATAGAAATCAATAGCATCCAAGATGTTGAGCCAGATTATCAATTTCATAAAGAAGGCTGCTCGGAAGAAGAATCAACCCCATTCAATGAGCCGAAGCAATTTTACAAAAGGGGGAAAAGTAGGGGCAAATCTCAACGCTATCAATGTAAGGCGTGTAAGAAGTTCACTAATGTTCTACCAAAAAGAGAAGAAACCACTACTTATCACCAACAAAAGAACACCATTCTTCCAATGTTCGCTAAGATGGTTGTTGGAAGGGTTTCAGTCAGTCGTACTTGTGATATTTTAGGAATTGGAGTTGGAACCTACTATCATAAGCTGGAGTGGCTGTATAGGCGTTGTTTGGAGTTTTTAGAACGATATGAGACACAACCCCTTCAAACAAAGAAATTTAACGAGATGTGGCTTAATACGGACAAGATGCACTACTACCTAAATAACGTCCGTAAGAAAGGACAAGGTTCAAAGAAATATACGGGGTTTGAAGACCTTAATATGCAAACGTATATAGTTGTATCTGCTGAGGTCTTATCAAGATATGTGTTCCGTTCTGATGTTGCCTATGATTGGAATATTTCAATGGATGAATTAAATGAAGATACAAGAAAATTCAAAGAAGACCATCTCAATACTTTTAGTCGTAAAAATGATAGGTTAGATTGGTCTTATTATCCACAAGAACCATCCGCTAACGATAGCGAAAATAGGAATGCTTATCTTCACGAATTAGGGAAAATTACTAATAGGAGTAGATTTGTCGATGGTTTAAATGTTGATGCTCCTTATACTACAACTGCTCACTATTGGTTAATTAAACAAATGGTTAATGCCGACGAATGGCGAATGATTAGTGATGATGACTTCTCTATTAGAAACGCCTTTTATAGAGTATTCACGAAAGAATTAAGGTTGAGCGATGCACATCATTTTATTTGCCAAGTTAACAAGACGAAAAGCAGAAAACAATGCTTAAAAGAATTCGGACAAGCAAAAGCAGAACTGCTCGATTGGGGAGATATCAGAGGATTCAAAACAAAGTTTCTACGGACTTTGGCATCTCATTATCTAACTGAATTACTAACAAGTCATCAATTCCACGAAGAGGCTATTAGTAAAGATGGAGAAAGATATCGCAAATATGCCGATAACCCTATCAAACATCCATTAGCCACTAAGGATAAAGGATTTTATTCAGTTGATTGTAGAACGGATTTATCTGCTCTGGAACCAAACGAAATCGCAAAGATGCTATTAAATGTTAATGACCATTCGACCAATAGCTTTATTCAACAGATAAGACGTTATATATCATCTCTTGAAAGACCATTAACAACAGCTCGTGGTGATAAGAAGAGCTATATTTACGCTAACTTCAATCCGAAGTATGCTCAATTTGCGATTACAATTCTAAGAACTTACTACAACTTTTGTCGCCCTTTTAAATCAGCGGATAAAAAGGTTTTGACACCTGCTCAAAGATTAGGGATTACAGATAAACAATTTGATTGGAAAGATATAATTTATTTCAAATGACAAAAAGAGCTTGGAGTAATCCCAAGCTCTTGTGCTTTATCTTTACTGTTCTTCTTCAATTAACGCACCCGTTAACTCAATAAGTTTTTTCTTTCATATACATGAAAATAGTAGTTATACGGATTTTTATCATTCTTTATCCCTTTTTGGGCAAATACCTCATTCCATTCCTCATAATTCACTTCTGGAAAAAAAGTATCTCCTTCGAATTCATGATGTATTTTTGTGATGTACATTTTCTCAACATAAGGGAAAAACAAATTATAAATCTGTTCTCCTCCGAAAATAAAAATTTCTTCTTCGTTTTTACATAACTCAAAAACATCTTCTATTGAATGAACAATTTCACAACCATTAAAGGTAAACCCCTTATCTCTCGTCAGAATAATATTTCTTCTGTCAGGTAAGGCTCTTCCGATTGATTCAAGGTTCTTCCTACCTAATATTATCGGATGTCCCTTTGTAGTATTTTTAACATATTCCCAGTCCTTGGGAATCCTCCAAGGAATGTCATTCTCTTTGCCAATCACTCTATTCTTATCCATCGCAGCAATCAAAGAAACTTTCATTTATAACACAGCCTTTTTAACTAATTTACCATCTAATTTCTTATTTCTATCAAAAAACCTTTTCTCATTATCCTGCCCGTTAGTTGAATAAGCAATTTTTTCTATAAGTTATATTATCATAATACCACAAAATCACAAATTTTCATTCAATTATCATTTTCAATTGCATTTTATAAATCATTTTGTATGTAATTTGGTATGTAAGTTAAAATGAAAAAAGTAGTCCATTTTGAAGTACATTTTGTCATTTTGTACTCCAAAACTGAACTACTTAATAATTAATACCTGCTTTTTCGTTGATAGACACTTGTGTAATTCCCTCAACTAAACGCTCTACAGGATCTTCTACGGTAATGATGTTAACATTTAAATGCTCCTTTGCGTGTACTATGAGCTGATACATTAGTGTACTTTTTCCTGATCCCGTCGGACCACTAAACAATATTAACCCTTGTTTTTTATAAACTAGCTTAAATAATTGATTAATACTAAGTGCTTTTGCAGAATTTTGAAAGTATTGAGGTATAATTCTCACTACACAACTTTCAAATCCTAGAGATAAAGGTAAAGTTGAAACTCTTAAATAGTATAATTGTTTGAGTTTGTAAGCATATCTTCCACTTTGCGCAGTGCTATGTGTTGAGACATCTAAGCCAGCTTGATATTTCATATATGTGAGCAATTTCCTATAAATATGAACTTCTACTGTTTCTATAGTGCTTAAATATTCTTTTTTCCTAAATTTAATGTGTACTTTGTTTTGGTCAGGGATAAAGTGTACATCTGATACATTTTCATTAATAGCTTTATCAATAATATTTTTAAAGAGTAACTTCAAAAAAACACCTCCTACAATAATACACGTAGGAGGTGTTAATATTACTTTCTAAAATTAAATTAACCATGCAAGTATGGATTAAGTTGTTCATCTTCTATCGTTGTATATGGCCCATGTCCTGGGAATAAAGGTAAATCATCATCTAGCTTGAATAATTTATCTAATATCGAGTCAACTAATGTTTCATAATCACCTTTATATAAATCGGTTCTTCCTATACCTTGTTTAAATAAAGTATCACCAACTACAGCAAAATCGTCAAATATAAAAGATAAACTACCAGGCGAATGTCCAGGCGTATGAAGTACTTTGAATTTAAAGCCTTCAATTTCCATAGAACCTTCATCAATCTTTTGTGGTGATACGCGACTTGTGACAGGTGTTAATCCATATTGCTTAAATTTCTGTGAACCATTTTTATCAGTATTAGTTAAAAAATCAAATTCACTGTAATGCATATAAACGGGCACCTTATATTTATCAACAATTTGATCTAAAGCACCAATATGGTCGAAATGAGCGTGTGTTAACAATACTGCAATGACAGGTTTATTAATTTGGTTTAATTTTTTTATAATTAATTCATAATCAGCCGCTGGATCAACTATAATGACATGCTTATCATTTTCAATAAAATAAGTATTCGTCTTAACTAAGCCCAATGCTAAACTAGAAATTTGCATTGTTAGTGACCTCCATTATCTAAATGATTTTGAACTGATTTTAGTTTATCATTCATTTTTCGAGATTTATCTCTTCTATCGTCAATTCTGATATTCGTACAAACTCTATCAATACCTTTATCAAAAGGTAATTCATGAATGGCTTGAACGACTTCAAATAAATCTTTCAAATCTCCTTCAATTAAGGTATTCATTGGTGTTAATTGATAGTCAATTTTACCTTGTGCTTTAAATTCTTTTAATTTCGTTTGTATCTCAGCAATATACTTGCTAACACTTGGTCCTTCTGTACCCACAGGTATAACTACTACATCTACTATAGCCATTATTTCACACCTTCCTTTTCAATTATATAAGTATAAATTAAGCCAGCAGCACCAGTAATGCCCGCATCATTACCTAATTTAGCTTGAACAATTTCTGTTCCTTGTTGTGCTGGTGTAAAAGTTAGATTATGATACTCTGTTTTTATATTTTCAATTAAAATCAAACCAGCTGTAGACATTCCTCCACCTAAAACAATATATTTAGGGTTACTTGTCACGCTGATAATACTGCACAAATATGCAATATAATTAGCTACACGCTCCGTAATAAAGATACAGAATTGATCTCCAGCTTTCGCTGCATCAAATACTGCTTTTGCGGTAACTTGATTATCTTTAATTAATTGAAGTATCGAAGATTTAAACGTTAATTTAGGATAATAAAAATTCACTAAATTAACAACACCTGTCGCGGAAGCAACGGTTTCAATACAACCTGATTTACCACAATTACATTTAAAGCGTTGATCATGGTCAACTCTAAAATGACCAATTTCAGCACCAGAGCCATTATGACCGTGCACAATTTCTCCGTTAGAAATAATACCGCCACCTAGACCAGTGCCTAATGTGATTGCAACTACATCGTCTGCACCATGTCCTGCACCTTTGTGCTTTTCACCTAATGCTGCAACATTAGCATCATTATCAACATAAACAGGACATTCTACAAATTGTTTGAAAATTTCTCTGACATTAACAGTTTCTTTCCAATATAAGTTAACTGCA
The DNA here is from genome assembly GCF_017892745.1 of Staphylococcus sp. GDY8P45P. Lineage (NCBI taxonomy): Bacteria > Bacillati > Bacillota > Bacilli > Caryophanales > Staphylococcaceae > Staphylococcus > Staphylococcus sp. GDY8P45P. Next base: position 364,508 of record NZ_JAESLS010000006.1, read on the forward strand.
CCATTAACCTCACCTGTTTCAAAATTCACTGGTCCTGGTACACCAATACCAACACCTAACACATCTGAAAAAACAAAGTCAGAATTATCGACATGTTCAACGAAAGATTCATAAACATTTTTCAAAAGTGCATAACCTGTAACATCTGACGTATCAGTCTTTATAGACCATTTCTCAATTTGTTCTAATTGTTGGTCGAATATACCTAGCTTACAAGTTGTACCACCAATATCTGCTGCTAAGATAATTTTTTTCATGTATTTTATTCATCCTTCTCTTATTTTTTAAGGAATACTAATCTAAATCTTGATTTCATCAACAGTCGATCTTAACGTTTTGCACGTTAAAATAGTTGTCTTTTTCCTTAAAATATATTTTTTCTCTGTATAAAACATATATATCTATATTAATATTTTTCATTTCACAAATGCAATGATAACGAATATAAAGATATATTATATAATCAATAACAAAAAATGTGGCTATTGATTGTTAACTGTTTAAACTGCCAATATGGTATGTATCCATATTATAAAAACTACTTACTCATATAATGATTCAAGGCATTAGCGTTCATTTTTCCGTTGATTAATAATTAATTTAGATTTAATATAATCATCTTTGGTAATTAAACTATATTCATACAATGAATGTAGCTCTTGTTCCATCATTTCATAAATATCTTCCTTATCCTTGAAGTAAATGATAAAACCAAATTTTTTTAAAAGTTGTTGCACATCATAAAATGTATTAATCTCATGAATCACCGTCATCGCTCAATTCTTTATTTAAATTAATATAATCATGATTAGTTGGATCTATTTTTAAAGCGGCTTTAATATGTTTTTTTGCTTTATCTTTGTTATTGATAGATCTATTTGCAACCGCTAGTTGGTAATTTAATAATGCAGAATCTGGAAAATTTCTTAAACCTCTTTCCCATGTTGCCATGCCCTCTGATTTTGAATCAGTTGTCGCATTAATTAATCCTTTTAGGTAGTATGTTTCATCATCGGCATAACTTTTATTTACCGTGTGTTGCACCATATTTTCAGCACTTTTATAATTACCATGCTTCATTTCCTTTTCAATGATTGTATTATAAATATTATCCTCTTGAATCGTAAAGATTCGAATTTGAGCTGCAATAAATAAAACAATCATTAAAATTAGAAAAATCCAGAATTTATTTTGGTTAATTTTAAAATAATATCCTATAAGCGTTATTAGTAAACCACCAATAAAACCACCCACATGTGCTATTATATTTACATTTTGCATTAGTAATGAAGCACCAATTAAGATGACTAGGACAATTAATAATTGGCCAATTAACTTTTGATTAAATTGTTTACCAATATGCATAAAAGCAAAAATGGCTCCAATTAAACCAAAAATAGCACCGCTTGCACCAACGGAAACCGTATCTGTATTAAAAGATAACGAAGCAAAATTACCAAATAAGCCAGAAACAAAATAAATAATTAAAAATCGCCAATGCCCAACAATAGCTTCCACTATTTTTCCAAAAATAAATAAACTTAACATATTCATTAATATATGTTCAAAATTATAATGTAAAAATATAGATGATATGAGTCTGTACCATTCTCCATGAACGACGTTAAAATGTACAAGACCTCCAATATCTAAAAGTTTTAAATCAGAAAAATGATTTAAAAATAGCACCATCGAAAGCCAGATAATAATATTAATTACAATTAATGAATATGTAACTGGTGCAAATTTAAGCATATGTTTTTCAATAGGATTATTATTTAATGCTCTTTGCTTATAATAGCCTTTTGTATGCTTCGTACTGCGATTAAACATAAATTTCACTAAAAAATTGGGCATTATTTTATCCATATGTTCAACTTGTCGAATAATTTTTACTTTGAATTTAACTGATTTTAGCTCGTCTAAATTTTCATTTGTAAATGTTTTATCAGTGTAAATATATAAATTATAATTTTTGGGTTTGAAACCTAAAAATGTAATAATATCTTCTTCATGGTCTTGAACTCTACTTTTATCAAATCTAACTTCTTGTGTAGAATTAGCACCAAATTTAAATATTGCAACAGATTGCTTTCTTTTATTTGCAAGCCAAATTTCAGAATCATCTTGATTACGATGTACTACTTGATAGTTTAAATATTTTACCCAAGTATAAATTGACTTCCAAAAGTGCTTTTCAGTTATCATTTTTTCCTCCATTAATGCGTAGTCGCTATAATTAATTTTTGCACGGGTTGATCATGTGCTTCTATTTCAAAATCATTCATTTGGAAGTCATAAATTAAACTTATCGTTGGCTGGTGATGCTGTGATAAAAATTTATCAAAATAGCCCCCACCATAACCGATTCTATAGCCTTTGTTATTGAATACTACACCTGGTACTATTAACAAGTCTAAATCATTAGTTATTTCAGTATTACTTGTAACATAATTAATTCCTTTATCGTCAGGTGCAAGATTCGATAAATCATCTAAACCTTTAAATGACATTGTTTTAGTTTTATAATCAGTTTCTGGTACATATACATTTTTATCATCATTTAGCATTTTTGAAATGATTGGATAAGTATCGACTTCATGTGCCATTGAGAGCACAATGCCAATACGTTTTGCCGATTTATATTCAGATAAACTCAATAATTGTTGTGTTAAGTATTGGTCAGCAGATAATTTTTGATCTTGTTCGGAAAATTGCTTCATTATTTTTATTATTTCTTTTCTTAATGAACGTTTACTCATATATGACACCTTCCCATTTTATATCCTCTTTTATTATAACGATAAAAATATATTATGTCATCATACTGCTATTTCAATATATTTTTGAAAAAAAATAACCAGATTCAAATTTTAGAATCTGGTTAAAATTTTTATTATTTTGTTTCACGGTGCAATGTATGTTTGTTATCACGAGCACAGTGTTTTTTCATTTCGATACGTTCAGGATTAGTACGTTTATTTTTTGTTGTAATGTAGTTTCTTTCTCCACATTCTGTGCAAGCTAGTGTTACGTTTACGCGCATGCTAATTCCTCCTTACCTTTTCAAAATACGACTTATTTATCATACCATTTAGTTATAAAATTGAAAAGTATTATTTTTTAATATAGACCATACCCATAGGTTTTAAACTTAAAATAGGCTGTTGATGGTTTACTTTTTATCTTTTTCCTTAAAATAATAGTTAATTATATCGCGACCTAAGTCACCACCATTAAGCCAAGGTTCTGGAACAGGTTGATTAGTATATACAATTGAAAATGCTAATTTTGGATTTTCAATTGGTGCATAACCAACATAAGTTGAATTTACTTTTGGTTCACCATCTTGGAATACTTCTGCTGTACCAGTTTTACCAGCTGAAGGGACAACCGTATCATTGAAACTTTGATAGCCTGTACCTTCTTTTTCATTAAATGCCATTTTAAAACCTTCTTGTACTTGGTTAACTTGGTCTGATGTATTGTTAACTTTGTTTAATACGTCGCCTTTTACTTTCTGTTTAACTGGACCTAAGGAATCTTTATTTGTTGCTTTTCTAATTTCTAAGCCAATATGTGGTTGAATTCTATAACCATCGTTTGCAATTGTAGAAGCATATTGTGATAACTGCAATGGTGAATAAGTATCATATTGTCCAATTGCCAAATCTAAATAGTTTCCTGGATTATCTGTTAATGGTTCTATCTGACCGCCAGTTTCATTTGGTAAATCGATACCTGTTTTAACGCCTAAACCAACTTGATTTAACCCTTTTCGTAATTTTTGACCTGCTTCTGAAATATCAGTAGGCAATGTCATATTTGGTGAGTATGGTGAACCAGCAATTTTTAATGCTGTTTTAAACATGTATACGTTTGATGAATGCATTAAAGCTTCTTTATCATCAATCGTTACTTTACCATCTTGGTTGAAGTATGAACGTTTAGAGAGACCGCCTGCAAATTTTAATGGTTCATCAACCATTTTCTCACCAACATTAATGGCATCATTTTGGTAACCTGCTAATAATGTTCCACCTTTAACAGACGATCCAACAGCGTATTGTGACGTGAACGTTCCGATATCATAATCGGTTAAATCACCGTTTTTATCAATTTGTTTACCTGCCATCGCTAAAATATCACCATTATTAGGATTTTGGACAACCACTAAAGCATTGTCCATATCTTTAGCACCTTCACTACGTAATTTGCTTATTTGTTTTTCCAAATACGCTTCTGTTTTCTTTTGTAAGTCTATATCAATACTTAAAACAAGATCGTCTCCACGTGATCCTTCATGAATTACTTGTGAATCAATGACTTCTCCTGATTTATCTGTTGTGTATTTCATTTCTTTCTTTTTACCTTTAAGAATATTATCGTATTGATATTCTAAATAAGATTTTCCTACACGATCATTTCTTGAATATCCTTTTGATAAATATTGTTCTGTTAATTCTTTTGGAATACCTTCTTGTGTAGTAGAGACATCACCAAAAATACCGCGTAATGTATCATCATATGGATACTTTCGATCCCAATCCATCGTGGTATTAACGCCTGGTAAATCAGAAAGTTTTTGTGACACTGCAGCATATTCTTCATCTGTAACATCTTCATTTTTAATCATTTGAGGATCTAATGCAGAACCAGACATCATTTCTCTAAATATTGCTAAAACTTGTAAATCTTTATCAGAAAATGAATCAAATTGTTTCTTTCCAATTTTTTTATGTAATGTTTCATCATATTGTTCTTGAGTAATACTTCCATCATCTAATAATGATTGTTCTTTTTTCATTAATTCATCAGCTTTATTAGGGTGCTTTAAAATCCAAAAATCTTGTTTATCTCGATCTGTAATTTTATCAGTATCCATTTTTATAAGTTTTGATAAATCATTAGCTATTTTTAAAACCTCTGATTGCGACGTTTTTCTTCCACGAGAAAAAGTAATGGCTTTTTTAGATGCATTATCTACTAGAACTTTACCATTTCTATCGAGAATTCTCCCTCTTGGAACAGCTTCATTAACAGTTAAATTTTCACTGTTTTTAATTAATTGCTTATAATGAGAGCCCTGCGCAATTTGCAAATAACCTAATCGTAAAACAATAACCGCAAAAATAAATACAATTAGACCAAACACAAAGCTTATTCTTTTGTTCATCGTATTTCTTATTTTCTCATCGTTTGATTTTTCCTTTAATCTTTTTAGCAAAACAACATACCTCTATTCAAAAGTGATCACTTTAAATGATATATGAAATTGACACAGATTTCTATTATTTTAAATAAAAAAATGACGACCTGTGTAAGGCCGTCAAAAATAGAAGCTTAATTATTTAGCAGCGTTATATAATTCATCAACTTTTTCCCAATTTACAACGTTCCAGAAAGCACTAATATATTCTGGGCGTTTGTTTTGGTATTTAAGATAATAAGCATGTTCCCAAACGTCTAAGCCTAGGATTGGTGTTTTACCTTCTGTAAGTGGGTTATCTTGGTTTGGAGTTGTAACAATTTCTAAATTACCATTATTAACAACTAGCCAAGCCCATCCTGAACCAAAACGAGCTGCAGCTTTATCTGCAAATTCTTCTTTAAATGCATCTAAAGAACCCCATTGTTCTTTAATTTTATCAACTACAGTTCCTTTTTCTTCAGAGTTTGGAGTTAATAATTCCCAGAATAATGAATGGTTTAAGTGTCCACCACCATTATTTCTAACAGCTGTTTGAATATCTTCTGGTACACTGTCTAAATTTGCAATAATATCTTCAATTGATTTAGACTCTAAATCAGTACCTTCAATTGCTGCATTTAATTTAGTAACATAAGTGTTATGATGTTTGTCGTGATGGATTTCCATTGTTTGTTGATCAATATGTGGTTCTAATGCGTCAGAACCATAAGGTAAGTTTGGTAATTCAAAAGCCATAAATAATCATCCTCCTAATTAATCTGTAAATAAAGCATAACAACTAAAAATGATTACAACAATGAATATGCTTACAAACTTATTCAAAAGTCATAAAATTATATTTGTTATCTTTAGTTCCTTTATTATTATATCTCAAATTAGTGCATTTTAAACATAATAGACAAAGTATTTTAAAAATTCAATATAATTCAGACTATTGACCTATGTTTAGAAGGAAACTTTTTTGTAATAAGCGTCGATTGGTGCTATTTTACATTTAGAGATACACTGGAAATTTTAAGCATGCTGACAAGCTTCACATACTCCATAAACTTCTAATTTGTGGGTGTGGATTGCAACTTTAGGTAAAAACGCTTTTATCTGTTCAATTGGACAAAAATCAATTATTTTTGTATCACCACAGGATTCACAAATAAAATGATGGTGATGATGATCTGTACATGCAATTCTAAATTTCATTTCACCATCGAGTTCCGTGCCCTCAACGATACCTAAATCTTTAAATAAATGTAAATTTCGATATATCGTATCAAATGAAATACCTGGATAATCTTTATCTAATTTTTGTTGTATATGTTTTGCGTTAATATATTTATCTTCTTCTATAAAAACATTTATCATATCTCTTCTTTTATTTGTATATTTGTGTCCTTCTGCTTTTAGAATATTAATTGCTTCGTCTATTTTCATTATTAATAGCCCCTTTCACAGTTTTTAATTTGAACTTTTGATATGACATCATTATTGCTAATAAAAGAACAAGTAATACGACAATCACGCCACCAGGAGAAATATTCATATAAAATGCTAATACTAGCCCTGCTATAACTGAAAATTCTCCAATTAACACACTCAATATAATCAGTTGTTTGAAACCTTTTGTCATACGCATTGCGATAGCTATCGGCAATGTAATTAATGCACTTACTAGTAATATACCTACTACTCTCATAGATGCTGATATGACCATTGCGACTATAATGATAAATAAAAACTGTATCCATTTCGGAATACCTATAACTTTACTATATTCTTCATCGAATGATAGTATGAATAACTCTTTGTAAAATAACAATATAAATGCTAATACGATGATAACGATTGCGATAATGGTTGATAAATCACTGATAGTTACAGCACTAATGGAACCAAATAATAAACCAACAATTTCTTGATTAAAACCATCTGCTAATGAAATAAAAATAGCACTTAATGCTATGCCTGCACTCATAATAATTGGTATCGCGATTTCTTGGTAATTACTATACGATGTCCTAAGCTTTTCGATTAATAATGCACCAATGACTGCGAATAATATCCCAAACCACATCGGATTAATAAATGTAAGTGCAGGTGCAATCGTCACGAAAAACATACCAAAAGAAATACCGCCAAGTGTAACGTGACTTAATGCATCTGCAATTAAAGATAGCCTTCGAACAACAATAAATGCACCGATTAATGGGGCAATAAAGCCAATCAAAATACCACTTATCAGAGAGTATCTCATAAAATCAAAATTTAATAATGCCTCAATCATGATGAACAACACTCCCTATTATGTTGATGGTCTACAAATTGAATAGGATGACCATATATTTTAGATATTTCCACTTCATCTAACGACTTAAAATCCTCTGTTGTGCCATGAAAATGTAGATGCTTGTTTAAACATGCTACTTCTGTAGCGGTATCTGCTACAACACCTATATCATGGGTAACTAAAATGATTGTTACTCCTTCATTTTTTAAGGTCTCTAATGTTTCATAGAATTCACTAACGTGTTTTGCATCTATACCGTTAGTCGGTTCATCTAGTATAAGTACTGAGGGGTTGCTAATCAAAGCTCGCGCTATTAATACACGTTGTTGTTGCCCACCCGATAATTCTGCAATATTTTTATTAATTAAATGACCTATATTCAAACGATTTAATACGTCCACCACTTTATGTTCATCATTTTTATTAAACCATTGAAATAACTTTTTACGTTTTGTAAGCCCACTCATAACAACTTCCTTGACACTCGCAGGAAAGCCCGCTTTAAATGCTTGGGCTTTTTGTGAAACATAACTAATTTTATATAAAGATTGCTTTCCATTATATGCTTTGCCATCTACAAATATTTCACCTTTTTGCAAAGGTAAAAGTCCTAATATAATTTTTAGCAAAGTTGATTTACCAGCACCATTTGGTCCAACTATAGCCAAAAATTGACCTTTATTTATTTTAATGTTTATGTTTTCTAATACTTTTTTGTTTTCAAAATAATAATCAATATTTTTTAATTCGAACACTGGAGTAGTCATCTTTTCACCTCGTTCTATACTATACAACTTGTTAACAATTATGTAAATAGTAATGTTTACGAATTAACAAAAAGGATGAAATAGAGCCCAATTATAAATTGAGTTTACTATTCCATCCTTCAAAACATTATTTTATTCAGTACTTTATTTGGTTATTATCCAGTCTTTTTAAGTGTTATTGCATTAAAATTTTATCCTTTAACTCAGGATCAAATTGTTGTTGTTTAAGCATTTCAATTTCAAATTTATACGGTGGTTTTTTATTCTTTTTATCTTCACCTACATATGGTGTTTCAAGTATTTTGGGAATATCTTTGAACGTATCATGATGAACGATATAATTTAAAGCATCAAAACCGATATAACCAAAGCCTATATTTTCGTGTCTATCTTTATGTGCGCCAATATCATTTTTACTATCATTTACATGAACAACCTTTATTCTATCGATACCAATAATCTTATCAAATTCATTTAATACACCATCGAAATCTTCTTTTACGTTATAGCCTGCATCATGTGTATGACAAGTATCGAAACACACAGATAAACGTTCATTATGCTTAACGCCATCTATAATTCGAGCGATTTCTTCAAAATTTCTTCCAATTTCTGACCCTTTACCAGCCATTGTTTCAAGTGCGATGCGTACATTATTATCATTTGTAAGTACTTCATTTAGTCCTTCTATGATCTTATTAATACCAGCATCTGCACCTTCTCCTACATGTGAACCTGGATGCAATACTATATCTTTAGCTCCTATTGCTTGAGTTCTTTCAATTTCACTTTGTAGAAATTCAACACCTAAATTAAACACATGAGGTTTAACAGTATTCGCAATATTTATAATATAAGGTGCATGCACTACAATATTTGAAAGCCCATAAGTTTGCATCAATTCTTGACCTTGATCAATATTTAATTCTTCTATAGGCTTTCTTCTTGTGTTTTGTGGTGCACCTGTATAAATCATGAAAGTAGATTCACCGAATTTATGTGCTTCTTCAGCTGAACCTGCTAACATTTTCTTGCCATTCATAGATACGTGAGATCCTAATAACATAGTAGTCACCAATCCTTTATTTATTTTTTCTGGCTTGACGATTTTGTTTCTTACTGAATTTTTTACGCTCTTGACGTTTTAAATGTTCTAGATCACGTTGGAATTTTTTCTTATAGCCAGGTTTTACTTTTTTCTTGTTTCTCTTCACTTTGTTTTTTAATTCGTTTGTTAAATGATCATCTTTATTTTTACGTGATTGTCGTGTATTGTGTGCCTTTATTGGTGTCAATTCATCGTTTTTTATATCAACATTCTCAAATTGATAACCTCGTTGTTCTATTAACGCGATGTTTTCTTCTTCCTCAGGGCTGTATAGGGTAATTGCAACACCTTTATATTGACCTCTACCAGTACGTCCAACACGATGCGTGAAGAAATCAATATCATTTGGTACATCAAAGTTAATGACATGACTTACGCCTTCAATATCTATCCCACGTGAAGCTAAATCACTTGCGATAACAAATTGAAATTCTAAGTTACGAATACGTTTCATTTGTTGTTTACGCTCTCTAGGAGTTAAACCACCATGAATCATACCTAATTTTAATCCCGCAGCATTTAACTGGTCTGCAAGTTCGTTTGCATTATCACGACTATTACAAAATATAATACATAGATATGGATTTAAAATATCAATGAGTTTTATCGTTTTTTCTATCTTTGCCTCTCCCTTTGTTGGAATTAAAAAGAATTCAATGTTTTTGTTATTCTTTTGAACATTTTCAATTTCAACGTATTCAGGATTTTCTAAATATTTATTTAAAAATGGATGTAATGATTTAGGGATTGTAGCGCTAAACACAGCTATATGAGATTGTTCATCTAAGCGTGTAGCAATATGGTCTACCTCTTCTATTAATCCTAAATCAATCATTAAGTCAGCTTCATCCACAACTAAATAAGAAGCTAAGTGCACATGTAAATCCCCATGTTTAGCTAGGTCGTTTATCCGTGTTGGCGTACCTATAATAAGTTGCGGTTGGTTCTTAGCGCGTTGTCTATCTTTTTCAATATCAGTGCCACCAATGAAAAGTTTAACAGATAAGCCACCTTTATAATCAGCTAAATGGCTAGCAACATCAAATAATTGTTGTGCTAATTCTCTTGTTGGTGCAACAATGATTGCTTGTGGTTCTTTAACATCGACATTTATTAAATGTACTAATGGTAATAAAAAGGCGTGGGATTTGCCAGTGCCTGTTTGTGATTGTCCAATTAAGTTTACTTGTTTTAATATTTTTGGAATTACTCTATTTTGTACTTCTGTAGGTTGATTAAAGTTCAAATTTCGTACCGCGTCAATTAAACTAGGGTCTAAATTAAACTTATCAAATGGGTGATTTGCCATGATTTGGCCTCCTTAAATCTTCATCTTTTCTATTATAAAGCATTCACAAACGATTTTGAACTAATTATTTTTTTATCTAACCGTTGATGGTAAATATAGTTTGAAAGTAAGAGAGGCTGGGACATAAAGTAATGCCTCAGCCTAAAGTAAATGGTAGTCGTTGACTGAAATAAAATTTTAAATAATTATCTTTTCCAAATTTCAACTATTCTTAGTCGGAAGGATTAATGAAATTTTATTTCTTCCAGTTATATCAATAACAATTATAAATAATTAAACGGATCCGTGTTGAGTTTAGATGCCTTAATTTCAAAAGTAATATCATCCGGTTTAATCCAATTAATTAATAAGTCACACAAACCATCTTTCATTACATATTCACTATAATGATTAATATCTAATAAGTTAATACCCGCAATTTTTGCATCTAAGGCATCATGATGTTTGATATCACCAGTTATAAAAATGTCTGCGCCTTGTTGATCCGCTTGATACTCAAATCCAATACCCGAACCACCTATAATCGCAACCTTTTTAATCGTTTGCTTTAAATTTCCAATAAATCTAACACTTGGCATTTCCAATTGTGTTTTGACATGCTTCACAAAAGTAGGTGCATCCATCTCAGATTCCAATTCTCCAATCATACCTAAACCGTAATTTGCTTCTTTTTCCATTTCTATAAAATCAAAAACTGGCGTTTCATATGGATGGTTCGTTTTAATTAATTGTTCTGCTAATTGCTTTTGGTTTTCATCAATCATAAATTCTAATTTAAACTCGTTAACTTCTTCGATTTTATCTAATGTTCCAATATGTGGTTGAGCATTACCAGTGGGTTTGAATTGCCCATTTCCTGGGCTCTCAAAGAAACAATATTTATAATTTCCTTCTTCAGCTAAACCTGCATCACTCAAAGCATCTTTAAATGATTTAAGGTTTGCTTCTGGTATAAACACTTGCACTTTATAGTATTTTAAAATTTCTGGATTCAAGATATGTTGATTATTCAATTGAAGTTTTTCTGCTAACATCGCATTAACACCTTTTGGGTAAACATCTAGATTTGTATGCAAAGCAATTAAATTCATATCATTTTTAATTAACTTTCGTAAAATAGCGCCATAACCATCTTGATGAATGATATTTTTAACACCTTTAAATATGAGTGGATGATGACAAATAATAGTGTTAAAATCATGATTTATTGCTTCATCAACGACCTCATTGGTACAATCTAAAGCGGTTAAAACACCTGAAATTTCAGCAGATTCATCTCCGATTAACAAGCCAACATTATCCCATGATTCTGCAGTTTTAAATGGTACATGTTGATTTATTATTTGAAGTAACGTTTTGACTTTCATTTACAACACCTCATTAATTAAATTGATTTCGTTGTTAATTTCATTTAATCGCTCGCCATGTCTTTCAGAGTCCAAATGACTTTTGATTTTTTGCAATGCTTGTCGTTCTCTTTCCCATTTTTTGAAAAATAATTCATGTTTCTTTTTTAATAAAATCGGTCCAAACTTTAATTCCGATTTAGTAAGTGTTTGTGGCTGTTGTTCACAAAAATCTGCTACGATTATTTCATAGATATGACCTTTTTCTTCTAAAATTACTTCTTCAATAATATTATAATGCATGGATTCTAACAAATTTCTAATCGCGCTAGATTGTATGTTACTTTGTAAAATAAGCCTCGGATGTGCGGTTAATTTTTCTTTACCTTCTTCAAGGATTTTAGCTATTAGTGGCCCACCCATACCACAAATTGTAATGGAATTGATTTGATCATTCGACTGTATTATCGATAATCCATCACCTAATCTAACATCAACATGATTTACTAAATCATGTTCTACAACATTCTTTTTCGAAGCTTCGAATGGACCTTTGATTACTTCTCCAGCAATTGCATTTTTGACTAAATTATTTTCAATCGCATAAATCGGAAGATATGCATGATCTGAACCAATATCTGCTAAGCAATCTCCTGTTATAAATGTACTCACTTTTTTTAATCTTTCATTTAATGTAACCATAAAAGCGCTCCTCTATGTAAATGTAAAAAGCTCTTTTGTACGACAAGGTACAAAAGAGCTGAAAAATTAGTCCATAAAGTCTTTAAGACGTTTACTTCTACTCGGATGTCTTAATTTTCTCAATGCTTTAGCTTCAATTTGACGAATACGCTCTCTAGTAACACCGAAGACTTTACCAACTTCTTCTAGCGTACGTGTTCTTCCGTCGTCAAGTCCAAAACGCAAGCGTAGTACATTTTCTTCTCTGTCAGTTAATGTATCTAAGACATCTTCCAGTTGTTCTTTTAATAATTCATAAGCCGCATGATCAGATGGACTTTGAGCTTCTTGGTCTTCGATAAAATCACCTAAGTGACTATCGTCTTCTTCACCAATTGGTGTTTCTAATGAAACTGGCTCCTGAGCTATTTTTAATATTTCTCTTACTTTTTCAGGTGGTAAATCCATTTCTTCACCAATTTCTTCTGGAGCTGGATCACGACCTAAATCTTGTAATAGTTGTCTTTGTACACGGATTAATTTATTGATTGTTTCTACCATATGCACTGGAATACGTATTGTACGAGCTTGGTCTGCAATTGCACGTGTAATTGCTTGACGTATCCACCAAGTTGCATATGTTGAAAATTTAAATCCTTTATTGAAATCGAACTTTTCAACTGCTTTAATTAAGCCCATATTACCTTCTTGAATTAAATCTAAGAAAAGCATGCCACGGCCAACATATCTTTTGGCTATACTGACTACTAAACGCAAGTTTGCTTCAGCTAATCTTGATTTAGCGACTTCGTCACCTTGTTCAATTCTTTTAGCTAATTCTATTTCTTCTTGCGCATTTAATAAATCGACACGTCCGATTTCTTTAAGATACATACGTACAGGGTCATTAATTTTAACACCTGGAGGAGCACTTAAATCATTAGGATTTAATTTAGCATCTTTGTCAGAACTATCTTTTTCGTTTACCAAACTGATATCGTTATCTGTTAATTGATCAAATAGTTCATCCATTTGATCAGAATCCATCTCGAAGTTTTGCAATTTCTCTGCAATCTCTTCGTGGCTAAGATGCCCTTCTTTTTTACCTTTTTCAATTAAGTGTTTTTTTACATCTTCTAAAGTTAGAGATGGGTCAATTGTTTGCTTTTTAAGTGTAACTTTATTTCCAGACATGAAAAGGCCTCCCGAATATAATATCAACTTGAAACCGTGATATCATTTGATAGATAATCTTAATATTATCTACCCATAATTCATACGATTTATTCAAGTTGTTAAACCCAATAATATACAAATATATTCATTTTTTATTTAATTCATTCTATTTTTATTGAAGTTTACAATTTTTTCTAGGTAATATTTCTGCAACTCTAAATCACCTAATCTAGAAGCCTCCCGTAACTTATGATTAAGCGATTCAATCGTTTCTTCATTTCTATTTGTTAAAAGTGTGTTTAAATAATCATCGATTTCATGTTCATAGGGTTCTTCATTTATCATATAGTTATCCAATGATATAAATGCTTCTTTAATTTCATTTGAATCGATATATTGTAAAACATCACTAATATTAAACGTATCATTCTCAGAATAAAACTCATGTAAAACATTAAATATACGCTTAAAATACTGATTTGTAAAGTCTTCTGATTGAAGTAATTTATGATAATTCAAGAAAATATCCTTATCATTCATAAAGTGTTTTAATAAAGCACGCTCTGCCTTTTCTTGTTTATTTAAATTAGTGAATTGTGGCACACTAGGAAATTGATATGACTGTGGTTGATAATAATCTTCACGTTGTCCTACTTCAATATTTAAACTGTCCATGCTTACTTTAAACAATTCTGACACGTCTTGCAATATTTTTTTACGTAAAATTGAGGACTTCATTAATGAAATGTCATTCGTGATTTCTTTTAAATATCTTTCATATGCCAAATCATTATTTTCAATTTCTTCTTGATGCATGTGCACTTTATAAAGAATGAATGACTTTTTTTCATGTTCAACAAAATAATTAAACGCATCTGCACCGTGTTTTCCAATATACTCATCTGGATCCATGTTTTTCGGAAGTTGTACTACAAATACATTAAAACCTTGTTGTAACAATATTTGACCAGATTTTAAAGTGGCCTCACTACCAGCAAAATCCCCGTCAAACATCAGCGTCACATTTGAAGTGAGTTTTTTCATAAATGCGATATGTTCTTGTGAAATCTGTGTTCCCATACTTGCTACGACTTGATGTAATCCTGCATAATCGGCTTTTATCACATCCATAAAACCTTCGAGTAGAATAATTTCATCATTTTTTCGAATCGCTTTTCTGGCTTGATCAACGTTATATAATAATCTTCTTTTTTGAAATATCGGTGTTTCAGGACTGTTAAGATATTTTGGCTCTTGATTTGTATATGTTCTCCCTGAATAACCAACAGTTCGCCCTTGTGCATTTGTTAATGGGAACATAATTCTATCTCTGAAACGATCATAATAGCTGAAATTTTCTTCGTTTCTAGACAATAAACCCGCTTCATATGCTAGTTGAATATCATAACCTTTCTTCTGTAAAAAGTCATGACAAAAATTTGCATTTTTAGGCGCATACCCTATTTTCCGACTATCTATGAGTTCATCAGTAAAGCCACGCTCTTTTAAATAATTTAACGCTGCTTCACCTTCAACAGTTTTCTTTAAGGCGTAATGATAATAATCTTGCATTAATTCATGCATTTCAATCATTTGCAAATCTTCAGAAGCAATTTGATGATTAGGATGTTGATCTGACGCTGTCTGAGGCGTTTCAACTTCAATATTTACACGTTCACCTAATAATTTTACTGCTTCAGTAAAAGAAACGTCTTTAATTTCTTGAGTAAATTGAAAGACGTTCCCTCCTTTTTTGCAACCAAAGCAATGGCAAATTTGTTTATCTTCAGAAACAGTAAACGATGGGGTTTTTTCATCATGAAAAGGACACAACCCAATGTAATTGCGTCCTCTTTTTTCTAATTTAACATATTCACTTACTAAATCGAGAATATCCGTTTTCTCTTTAATTTCATTAATTGTTGCTTGTTCAATTCGCAAAATTATCACCTATTAGACAGTAGTTATCATATTATAATAGAATTTCTTATTTTAAGAAACTATTTTGCTCAATGATACTAATAATATCATTTGCAGTTTCTTCAATCGCTTTATCAGTAACGTCTATCACAGGGCAGCCAATCTTTTCAACTAATTCATTAAAGTAATTTAGTTCTTCTACAATACGTTGCTCTGTAGCATATCTTGCACTATCTCCTAAGCCCAATTGTTTTAATCTTTCTTTTCTGATGCGATTTAATTTGTCTTCACTTATCTTTAATGCAATGCATTTTGAAGTGTCAACGTTAAATAAATTATCTGGTGGTGTTACTTCTGGCACAATTGGGATATTCATCACTTTATAACTTTTATGTGCAAGATATTGTGACAGAGGCGTTTTTGAAGTTCTAGATATGCCTAATAGAACAATGTCAGCTTTATCTAAACCTTTTGGATCTTTACCATCATCATATTTTACTGCAAATTCTATTGCATCAATCTTTTTAAAATATGCTTCATCTAATTGATGCACAAGTCCTGGTTCAAAATAAGGTTGTTCATCAATTTTATCTAATAATATATTCATCAGTGGACCCATAATGTCTACAGACTTAATTTGAAATTCTTTTATTTTCGCTTCCATATACTTTCTTATTTCTGGCTTCACTAATGTATAAACAACTATCGCTTCAGTGTCTTTTGCAACTGAGATTACTTCATCTACATTTTCTAAAGCTTCAATATACGGATACCTACTTATTTCACTTTCACATTGATTTGGGTTGAATTGTGAAATGCAAGCTCTTGCTACAAGTTCAGCAGTTTCACCTACTGAGTCAGAAGCAACAATAATTTTAATATTTTTCATTTAATACATACCACCTATTCATTTAGTAAAGAGACAAATATTTTTGTAATTGTTGTTTTAGATATACGGCCCTTAACTTCATATTTTCCATTTTCTTTTTTAATCACAATTGGTAAAGAATCTATTTCTTTTTCAATCATTAGATTTGCAGCAAATATTACACGCTCGTCTTCAAGTACAAAGCTTAAATTAGGCATACGTGTCATTATAATATTAACAGGCATCGTATGTATATCCTTACCTATCATTGACGCACGTAATAAATCCTTTCGAGAACAAACGCCTATAAAATCTCCTTCATTATTTATAACAAACAACGTACTAACATCCTCTAGAAATATTGTACAAATTGCATCATAAACAGACATTTCGTTTTTTACTACTACAGGGTGTGATGCGTAATCTTTAACAATATATTGTTTTAATTGATCAGCAATTAATTTATTTTTTGGCTTTCCAGAATAGTAGTAGCCTACACGTGGACGAGCTTCTAAAATACCAGACATTGTGAGTATTGCTAAATCTGGTCTCAAGGTCGCTCTAGTAAGACTAAGATGTTCTGCTATATGTTCACCAGTAATAGGTCCATTATTTTTGACAATATCAACAATTTGTTGTTGTCTTTTACTCAGTTCTATAAGACTTCACCCCTTTACTCATTACATTTAATTATACATTGAATTATAAATTGCTACAAATACATATATTTACTTGCTAATAATCAACCAATACATTAAAATTGTATTTAAAGCGAGTTAAGGGTGGTGAAAGCTTAACAAAACAATTGGCTACAATTTCAAATGAAGTTTCAAAAGCGAGTGTACACACTAAATTGGGTGGAACCGCGGGTTATTAAAAATTTATTAAAAACACATAAATTATATGTGATTAAAATTAATTAACTCGTCCCAAGACAATGATTAAGTTTTTTGGCTTTTTCTTTGTCTTGGGGCGTTTTTTATGTTAAAAGGAGTGGTTTTTTTGGCAAAAGATATGGAAACAATCGTTCAGTTAGCAAAACATAGAGGTTTTGTATTCCCTGGTAGTGACATTTATGGTGGATTATCAAATACATGGGACTATGGTCCATTAGGTGTTGAATTAAAAAACAATATTAAAAAAGCCTGGTGGCAAAAATTTATCACGCAATCTCCATATAACGTTGGGATCGATGCAGCAATTTTAATGAACCCAAAAACATGGGAAGCGTCTGGGCATTTAGGTAACTTTAATGATCCAATGATAGACAATAAAGACAGTAAAATTCGTTATCGTGCAGATAAAATAATAGAAGACTATATGGCAAATGAAAAAGGCGATGAAAATTTCGTTGCTGATGGTCTAAGTTTCGATGAAATGAAACGTATTATTGATGAAGAAGGTATTGTTTGTCCAGTAAGTGGCACTGCTAATTGGACAGATATTCGTCAATTTAATTTGATGTTCAAAACATTCCAAGGTGTTACGGAAGATTCAACAAATGAAATTTTCTTACGTCCTGAAACTGCACAAGGTATTTTCGTCAATTACAAAAATGTTCAACGTACAATGCGTAAAAAATTGCCATTCGGAATTGGCCAAATTGGTAAGTCATTCCGTAATGAAATTACACCTGGTAACTTCATCTTTAGAACACGTGAATTTGAACAGATGGAATTAGAATTCTTCTGTAAGCCTGGTGAAGAAATAGAGTGGCAAAATTATTGGAAAACTTTTGCAAGCCAATGGTTAAAAGATTTAAATTTAAGTGAATCTGCAACGCGCTTACGTGACCATGATGCAGACGAGTTATCACATTACTCAAATGCAACAACTGATATAGAATATCGTTTCCCATTTGGTTGGGGAGAATTATGGGGTATTGCAAGTAGAACAGATTATGATTTAAAACAACATAGTGAACATTCTGGTGAAGATTTCCAATATCATGACCAAGAAACTGGTGAAAAATACCTACCATATTGTATCGAACCTTCACTTGGTGCGGATCGAGTTACTTTAGCATTCCTTTGTGATGCATATGCAGAAGAAGGTGTTGAAGGTAGTAAAGATTCAAGAACTGTATTACACTTCCATCCTGCATTAGCACCATATAAAGCTGCTGTTTTACCATTAAGTAAAAAATTATCTGGTGATGCAATTAAAATATTTGAACAGTTAAGCGCAAACTTTGCAATTGATTTTGATGAATCACAATCAATTGGTAAACGTTACCGTCGTCAAGACGAAATCGGCACACCATACTGTATAACATTTGATTTCGATTCACTAGAAGACCAGCAAGTAACGGTACGAGACAGAGATACGATGGAACAAGTACGTATGCCGATTGCTGAATTAGAAAGTTTCTTAACAGAAAAAGTTAAATTTTAATTTCAATATATCTATCGACCCTTAAAAGTGGTCGAACTAAATGAAAAACGTCAATTTCTATACAATTTATAGAAATTGACGTTTTTATTTTTTATAAAATTTAATGATTGATTGAACTTGACCCTATTTATAGAATTAATTTGAATTATCTAATCTTTGTAATTGATTAATAAGTTTTTGGCTTTTGAAATACATGCCAGCATATTCACTATATAACATTATCATCAATTGCGACATCTCATCAACGATATCTTGATGAATACTTAAAGCGCTCATTTTACTTATCGGTAAGTTTTGTAACACATCTAATAAATAAAGTGTTCTATTGGACAGTAGCAACGCATTTGGATCTTGTTGATTTGCATGATTTGAAATTGCACCATCAAATTTAAAACTATAGCCAATGAGCTTAGATTGGTCGTCATCACCAGTGACAACGCAATGATTAAATATTGCGCTGAAGCCAA
The DNA here is from genome assembly GCF_017892745.1 of Staphylococcus sp. GDY8P45P. Taxonomy (NCBI): domain Bacteria; kingdom Bacillati; phylum Bacillota; class Bacilli; order Caryophanales; family Staphylococcaceae; genus Staphylococcus; species Staphylococcus sp. GDY8P45P. The sequence goes on from NZ_JAESLS010000006.1 coordinate 384,037, forward strand.
ACTTTGACATTGATTTAATCAATACGATGACTGACATCAATTGAGCGGATACACCACTTTTAATTTTAGCTAATACAAAGTGTAATAACTCGTAACTAAATTGCGACAGTTCATCATTTTCAATGGATCGATCTATCGTTTCAGTACATAAACTAGCGTAACTACTCTCATAAATATCTAATCGCAAATGGTAATTTTGGTCGATGACATCTACAGAACTTAAAGTTCCCATGCCTTTCCATTTGGAATAAATAAACAAGCCATACACAAATAGTTGCGTATTAGCTTGCAAACCACTCTTACTCTTTTTGGCGCGTCGAACCATAAGTGGAATTTTTGCACCATATTCATTTAAAATTGTGATGATTTTATCGGATTCGCCATAATCAATTGTTTTAATAATAATACCCTTTTGTTTGATTAACATTTTAGCTCACCGACTCTCAAATTAATCTCGATCTTCTAAATATCCCATTTGACGAATAAAGTTAACTTTGTTTCGCCAATCTTTTTGAACTTTTACCCATAATTCTAAATACACTTTAGAGCCTAATAACCCTTCAATATCTTGGCGTGCCCTTTTCCCAACTTCTTTGAGTTTTTTGCCACCTTTACCTATAACTATCCCTTTTTGTGAATCGCGTTCCACAAAAATAGTAGCTTCTATTCTCACTCGATCTTCATCTTCTTTAATCATTCGATCAACATTGACTCCAATCGCATGTGGAATTTCTTCATTTGTAAGATGTAATATTTTCTCTCGGATAAGTTCACTCACTACAAACTGTTCAGGGTGATCGGAAATTTGGTCATCCGGGTAATATTTGGGCCCTTCTGGTAAATAAGATTTAATAACATTGATAAAATGCTCAACATTTAAACCTTCTAATGCAGATATAGGAACAATTTCAGTGAAATTCATATATTTTTTATATTTTTCTATTCTTGGCATAAGTTCATCTGGATGTACTAAGTCAATCTTATTTAACACTAAAAATACTGGTGTTTTAACTGATTTTAACATTTCCATAATGTATTCATCACCACGACCAATATCTTCATTAACATTGACCATAAACATAATAGCATCAATTTCCGATAACGTGTTAGTCGCCACACGCATCATATAATCGCCTAATTTATGTTTAGGTTTGTGTATACCTGGCGTATCTAAAAATATAATTTGTGCATCTTCTTGAGTCATTACACCTTGAATTTTATTTCTTGTCGTTTGTGCTTTATCAGACATAATAGCAATTTTATGTCCGATGACGCGATTTACAAAGGTAGATTTACCTACATTAGGTCTACCAATAATTGTTACAAATCCTGATTTATGTGCTGTCATTAGTTTAAATCCTTTCCAGAAAATCCTAGAGGTAACAAATCACTAACTGTAGATTGTATCATGTCACCCTTATGATTGGTCATATATACAGGCATTTCATCATCACAAAGCTCTTTTAACACTTGTCTACAAGAACCACAAGGCGAAGAAGGTGATTCTGCATCAACGGTTACAGTAATCGAATCGAAATCGCCTGGTCGGTATCCATCAGCAATAGCTGCAACAAGGCTTGACCTTTCTGCACAAATACCTAATGGATAAGCGGCATTTTCTACATTTGCACCGTGATATGTTTTACCATCTTTTGTAATTAAATATGCACCTACTTTAAATTTACTGTATGGTGCATAAGCATTACTTTGTGCTTTTCTTACTTCCTTAAAATAATCAGGTTGGTATGCCATAATTTAACACTCCTATTCAATTTTTAATTTTGTATTGTTATTTCAAACTAACTGCTGCTTAGTATATAGATAGATTAAAAATCGTATTGTTTATTTTATAAAATATGGTAAAAAAACGATAAGTCCAATTGCCAACGCAATTATTGAAGCAAGCATAACACTAGCAGCTGCTGTATCTTTAGCTTTCTTTGCAAAGTCATGATATTCATCTGTAATCAAATCCACTACATATTCAAGTGCTGTATTTATGGCTTCAAATGTTAACACGAATCCTATAGCAATGAGGATTAAAATCCATTCAACTGTATTTATTTTTAAATAAATACTAAGAAAAATTGCAATAACTGCAAAAATAATATGGATTAAAAACTTTTTATCTTTACTAAAGAGGACCAGTAAACCTTGAAAAGCATATTTAAAACGTTTCATAGCTACCTCTAATCTCTTGGCAACCCGTAGGCATTTAAAATTTCATCTTGACGACCAAACATTTCTTTTTCATCCGCTTCATCCATGTGATCATAGCCTAATAAATGTAAAAAACCATGAAGGGCAAGGAAGCCAAGTTCTCTTTCAAACGAATGTCCATATGCATCTGCCTGTGATTGAGCAACTTCAGTGCATATGATAATATCTCCGAGTACTCTAGGTATGTCTAAACCACTAATTTCGGGTTCATCTTCTTCTAAAGCAAAGGATATTACATCTGTTACTTTGTCTTTATCTCGATACATTTTATTAATTTGTTGAATTTCTGCTTTGTCTACAAATGTCACAGATAATTCAGCATCGTTATCTATTCCTTCTTGTTCTTTTGCAAAAGTAAGAAGATCGTCTATTTGCTTAAACCAGTTGTTATCAACTAATTCAGTATGATCATTAAAATCTATTGTAAACATTTACTCTTCTCCCTCATAACGATCAATTATTTTACTTACAAGTGGATGACGGACAACGTCGTTTTGGTCTAAATGATGGATACTTAGACCTTTAACATTGTGTAACTTTGCTATTGCTTCTTTAAGCCCACTTTTAACACCTTTAGGTAAGTCAATTTGTGTCTTATCACCAGTTACAACCATTTTCGAACCAAAACCTAACCTTGTTAAGAACATTTTCATCTGAGCATGCGTAGTGTTTTGCGCTTCATCTAAAATAACAAATGCATCATCAAGTGTTCTCCCTCTCATATATGCTAATGGTGCTATTTCTATAACGCCACGCTCGATAAATCTAGCAGTTTGTTCTCTTCCTAAAACAGTATTTAAACCATCATATAACGGGCGCAAATAAGGATCTACTTTCTCCTTCAAATCACCAGGTAAAAATCCTAATGATTCACCAGCTTCTACTGCAGGTCTTGTCAACACGATACGTTTAACATTACCTTTTCGCAGTTGCTTAGCGGCATAAACGACGGCTAAAAATGTTTTCCCTGTACCTGCTGGTCCAACGCCAAATACCAAGTCATTATGATACATAGCATTAACATAAAGTCTTTGTCCCATAGTTTTAGCCCGTATTGTTTTACCAAACGCGTCTTTAGTAATTTCGTCATCATATAAATCTAATAAGTAATGAATCGTACCATTTTTTGCCATTTTAACAGCGGCTTCTACATCCTTGAGCGATATAGTTACGCCTTGCTGTATTACTTTTAATAAATTAATCAGTACTGATTCTGCTTGTTCTACATGCTCAATTTTTTCACCTTTTACGGCTATTTCTTGTCCTCGAGCATGTATTATGACATCAAATCCTTCTTCAATTGATTTAAGATTTTCATCATTATTACCAATGAGTGCTTGTGCTTCATTGATGTCATCTATTTGAATAATTCCAGGCATATAGTTGCTCCTTTACAAATATATTCGTTTCTATTATTTTATCCTATTAGATTTTAAGTTACAAAAATAATTATGATGCATGATATGAAATAACCATTATTATAAAATTAACAATTTGAATAAATCATACTGCAACTTCAATGTTATTATATCATGAAATATTCTCATATTATTTCAAAGTGAATTAAAAATTAACATAAATTGTTATTTTTATGTAAACCAGAGCATTAAGAAAGTATAGTATAAAAATTAACGATCATTATATATTTTGAAATTAAAAATAACTCAACTTACAAAGTCAAAAATCTAACTTTATAAGTTGAGTTTAAATAAATTTATAATTTTTTTGGTCTTTCTAAAACTTCAGACCAAATAATACCATTAACAACTTCATCATCAGCAAATCTATATTGAGCATTTGTGTCAGAGCTTTGAACAGAATGCGCATTCATTAACTGTTTTAAACGATAACGCTTAGTTCTCTCTGATAAATATTTATCAGAAATAATTTCTCGTGCTTTTTTCTCAGTTCTTTGTATTTTTTTCTCAGTTTCACGATCGATTTCATTACGTACGTCTTCCATTTTGCCCATTAAATCAGCTTCAAGCTCTTTTTGAAGTGTATCATCTTGTTGCTTTTGCTCACGTTTTACTTTTTCAGCTTCGGTTTCATTATGTTTAGGAACCGTTGATGTTTCTTGTTGAGGCGTCTCAGTTTCCATCTTTTCAGCTCGTGTTTCAGCAGGTTTATTCTGCTTTGGTGTATGTTCTTCCTGAGTAAAAGGACCATCATTAAATTGTTTTTCTAACTCAGAAAATGTTTTTCCAACTTCTTCAAGGAAACCACGTTTTTTTGGTGGTGTTTCAGACTGATTCGGCTGTTTATTAGCTGGCGGTTGTTGTTTTTTTCGCTTTTTATGACTATCATCGTTAATAGCACCAATTATCGTAAAAATGACAGATACTACAAAGATAATAATACCTATATTCATTTAATCACCCCTATTTATTATTCCGGTGATTCATCATCTTCTTTTTTTGTACGTTGGTTAATAGAATTTCTCATACCAGTATCTGCTTCAACATTTTTCAGATTATAATAATCTTTCACTCCAAGATTTCCTGAACGTAATGCTTCAGCCATAGCTAGTGGAACTTCTGCTTCCGCTTCAACAACTTTAGAGCGCATTTCTTGTACTTTTGCTTTCATTTCTTGTTCTTGTGCTACTGCCATTGCACGGCGTTCTTCGGCTTTTGCTTGTGCGATATTTTTATCAGCAAGCGCTTGTTCAGTTTGTAAATCTGCACCAATGTTCTTGCTAATGTCTACGTCTGCAATATCGATTGATAAAATTTCAAAAGCTGTACCTGAATCTAAACCTTTACTTAAAACTGTTTTAGAAATATTATCAGGATTTTCAAGCACTTGTGTGTGATGTTCACTAGAACCAATTGTAGAAACAATACCTTCACCAACACGTGCAATAATCGTTTCTTCTCCAGCACCACCGACTAATCTTGCAATATTCGCACGTACTGTGATTCTTGCTTTTGCTTTAACTTCGATACCATTCATTGCAACACCGGCGATAAATGGTGTCTCAATTACTTTTGGATTTACAGACATTTGAACTGCTTCTAACACGTCACGTCCTGCTAAGTCAATAGCTGCACCACGTTCAAAAGGTAAATTAATATCAGCTCTTTGTGCAGCGATATTTGCATCAACAACACGGTCAACATTACCACCTGCTAAATAATGTGATTCAAGTTGGTTCGTTGTCAAGTTTAGCCCTGCTTTATGAGCTTTAATTAAAGGTGATATTACTTTACGTGGAGAAACTCTACGTAATCTCATACCTACTAGGGTACCAATGCCTACTTTTACACCCGCTGCGATTGCTGAAATCCACAATCCAACAGGTACAAATGAAAATAATAACAATAATGCAATTACGACTATAACTGCTATAATTAAAATTCCAATCATACTCATTCTCCTTTATGTTTCTATTTCTCTCACAACAACTCGAGTACCTTCAACTTCCAGAATAGTAACTTGTTTATTCCGTAATATAAAAGAACCATCTGAAACTGCATCGATACGTTCATTGTTATAAATAATAATTCCTGCTGGTCTCAAATCTGTAGATGTAGTTGCAACTTCTCCAACTAAATGAGAGCGATCTTCATGTGATGTATAACCTGCTTCTGCATTTGTAGAATCCTTCAATACAACTTTATCTAAAAACGGTATTTTACGTTTGAAAAATTTCACAAGTATCACCCATTCTATGATTGATAATATTAAGGCTACGACAACATTAGCAATCATGTACACTAGATTATCACCTAAAGTAACAATACTGAAAACGATTAACGCCATACCTATAATGCCAATAATTGCACCCACTACAAATAATTCAATGATAACGAATATCACACCAATGGCGAATAAAACAACAGAATAAAAGTTGACATCCCCTTTTACAAAAAATCCTAAAAAGAAAATGAATAATGCTAATGTTGATATAATTCCGACAATATTTATTCTATTTGAATATAACTGGTACAAAAAACCTAAGAAGATAATACAAGTTAATATCAAAGCACCTATTGGACTAACAATAAAGTTAGAAACATTGTCTATCCAGTTTCCGTTTTCAACAAGTTTGGTTGAAAAGATAGTATGTATACTGCTCATCGAAGGAATCACTTTATCACCTCACTCTCAATTTAATTATACATGAAATAAATATATGATTATACCGTTTACACAATAAAAATCGTAATATTATTCATTTATTATTAAATGATATTCCCAGAAAAATAATCAATTTCAACCAGCTACACGAGATGTACGACATTAATACTTGATTAACGTGAATATGGTAATTTTTAAACTAAGTACAAGATTTTCTAATGCTTATGAAAATCATAAATAGGAATATATAGTGTAGTTCATTTATCTACGTTAATAAATAAAAATAGCCTTAGCTGTATGAACAACTAAGGCTATTATGGTTTATAATTAATGTTGGTGTTGAGGGAGTCAACGAAACAATTAATTATTTGAATTTACGTTTACGTGCAGCTTCTGATTTCTTTTTACGTTTAACGCTAGGTTTTTCGTAAAATTCACGTTTACGTACTTCTTGAATTGTACCGCTTTTAGAAACTGTACGTTTGAAACGACGTAACGCATCTTCAAGTGATTCGTTCTTTTTGACTACTGTTTTAGACATGTGTATTTCCCTCCCTCCAAATATCAACGAAACTTTATAATCATTACACGGTAATTACCATGTATTAATTAGTATAATATATCTGATTAATGTGGTCAATTAGTAAAATTTTAATTTCATGATTCATTTTACACCATGTAGAGGTGTTTGCATTGAATCATTATCAATTAAATTTTATACAGTAACAGAATGTTCTGTTGTATTGGTAGCATGATTTACCACTCTTAGTAATTCACCTTGATTGATTGGGTAATCAGGTTGAGTGATTTTTATCTTTACGAGTTCACCGATTAGAGATTCATCGCCAGCGAATTGAACTTTCATATAATTATCAGCAAAACCTATTAATGTCCCTGGCTCACTGCCAACTTCTTCTGGAATAACTTCAAGTACTTCTTGATCAAATTTTGATGCATACGTTTTAGCAAGCTGATCGCTTAAATGAATTAAGCGATGTACACGTTCATTTTTAATATTTTCATCAACTTGGTCGTCCATTCTAGCAGCTGGTGTGCCAATTCTTGAAGAATAAGGAAATACATGTAATTCTGAAAATTTGTGTTCAACAATAAAATCATATGTTTCTTGGAACTCTTCTTCAGTTTCACCTGGGAAACCAACAATGACATCACTTGTGACTGCTAATCCAGGTAGTGCTTCATGTAAACGAGTCAATCGCTCTGAAAAATGAGCCATAGTATATTTTCTTCTCATTCTCTTCAACACTGAATCAGACCCAGATTGTAATGGGATATGAAGATGACGTACAACTTTGTTTGATTGCTCAATTACACTAATAACTTCATCTGTTAATTGACTTGCTTCAATCGAAGAAATTCTAATACGCTCTAAGCCATCTACAGTTTCTAAGTCACGTAATAATTGTGCTAAATTATAATTTTTTAAATCCTGACCATATCCACCTGTATGAATACCAGTTAAAACAATTTCTTTATACCCTGAATTTACAAGTGTAGTTGCTTGTTCTATCACTTTTTCGGGGTCTCTAGATCGCATTAAGCCACGAGCCCAAGGAATAATACAGAAAGTACAAAAATTATTGCACCCTTCTTGTATCTTCAACGAGGCTCTTGTTCTATCTGTAAAGTATGGAACTTCTAATTCTTCATATGTACGATTTTTCATGATGTTTCCCACACCATTAATTGGTTGTCTTTCTTTTTTAAACTCATTGATATAACCGATTAACTTCGTCCGATCTTGAGTGCCGACCACAATATCTACGCCAGGTATTTCCATAATTTCAGCAGGAGATGTCTGTGCATAACAACCAGTTACACATACCACTGCCTCTGGATTTTGTCTTATAGCACGTCTAATGACTTGTCTGCTTTTTTTATCACCTGTATTAGTTACCGTACACGTATTAATAACAAATACATCAGCATTTGTTTCAAAATCAACACGATCGTAATCTGCTTCTTTAAATAATTGCCAAATTGCTTCTGTTTCATAATGATTCACTTTACATCCTAATGTATGAAATGCAACTGTTGACATAAATATCACCCCAATAAGTCTTTTTGAAAGCTTACAGCACTTAAAGTATATAGCGGTGCAGTTTCAGCTCTTAATATCCTAGGCCCTAGACCAACTTGGTATGCTGAACTACCAAATAACTTAATTTCTGATTCAGACAAGCCACCTTCAGGCCCAAAAATGATTAACACACGATCACCAGGTTCAAATTTTTGAACAACTGCCTTAAAAGTACTTTTTTCCCCACACTTAGCAGATTCTTCATAAGCAATCAATACATAATCATATTCATTTATAATATCATAAATTTCTTTTAAATTCGACTTATACTCTATTTCTGGAATAATTAGCCTATAACTTTGTTCAGCAGCTTCTTTTATAATTTTTTGCCAACGTTCTAACTTTTTGATGACTTTATTTTCATTTAGTTTTACAACGGATCTTTGCATACCAACAGCGATAAATTGACTTGCACCTAACTCTGTGGATTTTTGTATCATCCATTCATACTTATCCGCTTTAATTAACCCACTGCAAATTGTTATATGTTGTGGTAATTCAGAATCGATATCTATTTTTTCTATTAAAGTAATTTCAATTTGCGCCATAGTCATATTTTCGATTTTACATTTATAAACGCTTTGATCTGAAAAAGTAATAATAATTTGGTCACCAATTTGATATCGCATTACCTTTGTAATATGATGTATATCATTTTGATCTGTAATAAAAAAACGCTGATTTATATCAGCGTTTTGGTCAATAAAATATCTCTGCATTGCTTAATCGCTCACTTTCTGTCCAACGATACATACCCAACCGTTTTCATGATTAATAGAAATGATTTTAAACCCTACACGCTTCATCTGTACTAAAATTGTTTCGTGTTTCTCTGTGATAATACCAGAAGTTATAAAATAACCATCTTTATTTAACGTATTATAAGCATCTTCAATCATTTCTTCAATAATATGAGCTAAAATATTTGCAATAACGACATCAAACTTTTCAGTTTCTTCTGTAAGTAAATTGCCTGGCGCAGCCTCAATAGCTTTAACACAATTGTTTTTTTCAAAGTTTTCTTTCGCAACTTTAATGGCCATTTCATCTACATCAATCGCTTTTATGCGTTCTACTCCTAATAAATATGATGCAATGCTAAGTATGCCTGAACCTGTACCAACATCAATCACTGAATCATCTGGCTTCACGAAAGTTTCAATAGCTTTCAAGCACATACTTGTCGTTGGATGATCACCTGTACCAAAGGCCATACCTGGATCCAACTCAATACACATTTCATTTTCGTCTTCTTTTTGATATGTTTCCCAACTTGGAACAATTGTAAATTTAGCAGACGCTCTAAACGGATGAAAATAGTTTTTCCATTCATTTTCCCAATCATGTTCTTGAATTGTTTGTTGTTGATATTCAAATATTTTTGCATCCAAAGATTCGATATTTTTAATTTTTTGAATCAGATCATTTTTAAAATCCTGAGTATATTTTATTTCATTAAAATATGCTTTAACTCTTACGCCATTAACTGGGTAATCATCAGGATTTAGTTCATAAATTTCACCAAATTTATCAGCAAAATCATTTCGAAGATCTAATGAATCTTCGATAACAACTCCGTTTGATCCAAATTCTTCTAAAATATTAGAAATAATTGGTATGGCATCATGATTTGCAGTGATTGATATTTCAGTCCAGTTCATATTTTATTCTCCCTTAAAGAATCTTTTTGCTTTATCCTTAAAATTTGACGGTTGCTCAGTTAATGATTCACCATCAATTTCAGCAAATTCTCTTAACAATTCTTTTTGACGTTCATTTATCTTAGTAGGTGTGACAACTTTCACGTTGATAAATAAATCACCATAGCCATAGCCATGAACATTTTTTACACCTTTTTCTTTAAGACGGAATTGTTTTCCTGATTGTGTTCCGCCAGGAATTGTTAATATAACATGACCTTTTAAAGTTGGGACTTTAATTTCATCACCAAGTGTTGCTTGAGCGATGCTGATATCTTGTGAAAAGTAAATATCGTCGCCGTCCCTTTCGAATGTTTCAGAAGGTTTAACTCTAAATACAACGTATAGATCACCTTGTGGTCCACCATTTTCTCCTGGCGCGCCTTCACCTGCTAATCTTATTTGTTGTTCATTATCTACACCTTCTGGCACTGTAACATTAATTTTAACTGTTTTGTTTTCAGTTCCTTTACCGTGACATGTCGGACAAGGTTCTTCAAATTCTTGACCAGAACCACTACATACTGGACAAACTTTTTCAGTTCTAACTCTACCTAATATTGTATTCTGTTCTACAGCAACATGTCCTGAACCATTACAGTAATGACACGTTTTTTTCTTAGTCCCCGGTTTTGCACCTTCACCATCACAAGTATGACAAGTTACATCTTTGCGTATTGAAATCTCTTTGCTTGTACCGAATACAGCTTCTTCAAAAGTAACAGTCATTGTATATTGTAGGTCATCACCTTTTCTAGGTGCATTTGGATCTCTTTGACGTCCACCACCGAAGAATGAACTGAATATATCTTCGAAACCGCCGCCGAAACCGCTAAAGTCTTGACCACCAAATCCTTGGCCGCCAAATCCACCTTGTGGTCCATCATGACCAAATTGATCATAGTTTGCACGCTTGTTTTCATCACTTAACGTTTCATATGCTTCTGAAATTTCCTTGAACTTTTCGTCTGCACCTTCTTCTTTATTGATGTCAGGATGATATTTTTTTGATAATTTACGGTAAGCCTTTTTTATTTCATCTTTAGAGGCATCTTTACTAACACCTAAGATATCATAATAATCTCTTTTGGCCACTTTTATCTCTCCTTTTACGTTTGATTAAATTACTTATTAAAAAGGAAAAAGTCAAAGCCAATGTTCAATTGACTTTGACTTAATTTGGCTAAGCAATTGTGTCATATTCTGCTTTCAATAGCAATTAATAACTAAACTTATTTTTTGTCGTCTTTGTTATCATCATCATTTACTTCTGTGAAATCAGCATCTTCAACATTGCTATCATCTGAACCACTTGCTTGTTCACCTTGTGCTTGTTGTTGTGCTTGAGCAGCTTGCTCGTAAACTTTAGCAGATAAGTCTTGAACTACTTTTTCTAGTTCTTCTTTTTTAGCTTTAATGTCATCAATATCTTCGCCTTCAAGCGCAGATTTTAAAGCTTCTTTTTTCTCTTCTGCATTATTTTTATCATCTTCACTGATGTTTTCACCTAAATCAGTAATTGTTTTTTCAACTTGGAATACTAAGCTATCTGCTTCGTTTCTTAAATCACTTTCTTCACGACGTTGTTTATCTGCTTCAGCATTTTCTTCAGCATCTTTCACCATACGATCGATTTCATCATCAGAAAGTGAAGAACTTGATTGAATAGTAATATTTTGTTCTTTATTTGTACCTAAATCTTTTGCAGTAACATTAACGATACCATTTTTATCGATATCAAAAGTTACTTCGATTTGTGGTACACCACGTGGAGCTGGTGGAATATCAGTTAATTGGAATCTGCCAAGTGTTTTGTTGTCAGAAGCCATTGGACGTTCACCTTGTAATACGTGAATATCAACTGCTGGTTGATTATCTGCAGCCGTTGAATAAACTTGTGATTTAGATGTAGGGATAGTAGTATTTCTTTCAATCAATGTATTCATACGTCCACCCATTATTTCAATACCTAATGAAAGAGGTGTTACGTCTAATAATACTACATCTTTAACATCACCAGTGATAACGCCACCTTGGATAGCAGCACCCATTGCTACTACTTCGTCTGGGTTAACACCTTTGTGAGGATCTTTACCTACTTCTTTTTTCACAGCGTCTTGAACTGCAGGAATTCTTGTTGAACCACCAACTAAAATAACTTCATCGATATCAGAACTACTGATACCTGCATCTTTCATAGCTTGGCGAGTTGGTTCCATCGTTCTTCTGATTAATGAATCAGCTAATTCTTCAAATTTTGAACGTGTTAAACTTAATTCTAAGTGTAGTGGACCATTTTCACCTGCAGAAATAAATGGTAATGAGATTTGTGTTTGAGAAACACCTGATAAGTCTTTTTTAGCTTTTTCAGCTGCGTCTTTAAGACGTTGTAATGCCATTTTGTCTTGTGATAAGTCTACGCCATTTTCTTTTTTAAATTCTGCAACTAAATAATCGATAATAACTTGGTCAAAGTCGTCCCCGCCTAGTTTATTATCACCTGCAGTTGAAAGTACTTCGAATACACCGTCACCTAATTCAAGGATAGATACGTCGAATGTACCGCCACCTAGGTCAAATACTAAGACTTTTTGGTCTTGTTCTGTTTTATCTAAACCATAAGCTAATGCTGCTGCTGTTGGTTCGTTAATAATACGTTCAACTTCTAAGCCTGCAATTTTACCAGCATCTTTTGTAGCTTGACGTTCACTATCATTAAAATATGCAGGAACAGTGATAACTGCTTTTTCTACTTTTTCACCTAAGTAATCTTCTGCAGTACTCTTAAGGTTTTGTAATACCATCGCAGATATTTCTTGTGGTGTGTATGATTTACCTTCTACGTCTACTTTGTGCTCAGTACCCATGTGACGTTTGATAGATTGAATTGTATTAGGGTTTGTAATTGCTTGACGCTTAGCAACTTCACCTACTTGAGTTTCACCATTTTTAAATGCTACAACAGATGGTGTTGTTCTAGCACCTTCTGGGTTTTGAACAACTTTTGGTTCGTCACCTTCTAAAATTGCTACACATGAATTTGTTGTACCTAAGTCAATACCTATTACTTTACTCATAAATAAATTCCTCCTGTTTGTTTAAAAATTCGGTATTTTCATCAATAAACTTATTGATTTACTTTAACCATTGAAGGTCTTAAAACACGTTCCTTCAATTTATAACCAGTTTGTAGTTCTTGAGTAACTTGACCTGATTCATAATCAGGATTATCGTCTTGTACTACAGCTTGATGTACATTTGGATCAAACTGTTGACCTTCAGCCTCAATTTTTTCTAAACCGTTATTTTTCAATGCGTTCAACAAGCTTTCATAAACCATTTCTACACCTTTTTGTAATGATTTAAATTGCTCATCTTCGCCTTCAATCTGTAAAGCTCGTTCTATATTATCTATAGTCGGTAAAATGTCATTTAAAACATCTTGAGCTTTATATGCTTTCATCGTTTGATTTTCTTTTTGGATTCTACGCTTATAATTTTCAAATTCAGCATATAATCTTAAATATTTTTCTTCTTCTTCTTGAACATTATTTTTTAATTGTTGAATTTCTTCATCTTTAGGATCGATATCTGCATCAATATCTTCAGAATTTTCCTCTTGCAGATTATCTTGTGATTCATTAGCTATTTCATCAGTATCTTCAACTGAAGTTGTTTGATTGTTTGGTGTTTCTTGATTGATATCTTCAGTCTTTTCGTTTTCATCGAATACTGATTCATTTTTTTCTGTCATTTTCTGCCCTCCATCCAATACAATTCTTAATTACCAAATCGTATTTAGTAATTGTATTACATTCTGATAATTCATTGCCGTTGGTCCGATAACCGCAATTTGACCTTTAAGTCTATCGTCAATGTGATACTCCGTAGTGACAATAGAAATATCGCTCAAGCTTGATTCGATTTCCTGTCCAATCTTAACATTAATTGATGAATTTGACATTTCATCAAGTAGCTGAGTAATTTTGTTTGATTCAATATACTGCAATATAGGTTGAATAGAAGAAACATTTGATTCGTTTAGTGCATCAATTAGTTTAACCTTTCCACCCATGTAAATGCCATTACTTTGATTATCAAAATGAACATCTATTGTATCTAACATATCCTTTATAAAGTCTTTTTCAAAATCTGACTTTGCAAAGGCATTTAGTTCATTTTCCAAGCGTTGTTGATTTAACGCATTATATTTTGCAGTCACAAAATTAGCTATATTTGTCAATTCATCACTCGATAAACGTGCCTTGGATACTAAATGTAAGTGTTCAACATGGCCAGATGTAAAAACAACGACCATGATTACTAAATATGCATTTGCTCGAATCAAGTGAATGTTATTAATAATATCTTTTTTGTGATTTGGACGCATTACCAACGTTGTATACTGAGAAGCGATTGAAAGTTCATTCGCGAATTCACTCAAGGCTGAGGAAATATCATAATGATTTTCAACCAGTAAATCTCCTAAACGTTGTATTTTTTTGTGTTGTTGATGAGATGTTTGTTGCAATAATTGATTCACATAATATCTGATGCCTGACTCTGATGGAGAACGTCCTGATGAAGTATGTGTTTTTTCTATTAAATGAAGTTCCTCTAGTTGTTTCATTTCGTTTCTGATAGTGGCAGGACTAACATTTAAATTATGTCTTTCAATCAGTGTTTTGGAACCAATTGGTTGACCTAAATCAACATAATCTTCAACAATTGCATTTAAAATGCTCAATTGTCTATCACTAATCATGTTTTCACCTCATTAGCACTCTTTTGTTTCAAGTGCTAATTATAATTTATCAAATTGGTCAAAGTAAGTCAATGTTAAAGCCTTAGTTTTTTTAAAAAATTAAACATTCAGTAAAAACGCTTCAAATACTAGGTTTCCAATTACTTTACCTCTCTCTGTTAAAGAAATATAGTCACCTGTATCATAAATTAATTCTCTCTGTTTTAAATCTTTAATCGCTTCGTCATAAACGTCATCAATCGTTTTATTAAACTTTTGATTAAACCGTTTTCTACTTACACCTTGGTTCATTCTTAAACCTAGAAACATCTCTTCTTCCATTTGTTCACTTTCTGTTGGATATACTGCGTCAAGAATAGGTCTTTCGTTATTTTGTATCTTTTTTATATAATGATTCACGGGATTTACATTATTATAACGTTCGCCATTTACGTAACCACTTGCCCCGGCTCCAAATCCATAATAGCCTTCGTTTTTCCAGTAAACTTTATTGTGTTCTGATTCATGTCCTTTTTTACCAAAGTTTGAAATTTCATATTGATGTAACTCAGTCTCATGCATCCTCTTTAATAAATATTCGTACATTTCTTCTCCGACATCTTCGTTCGGGATTTTTAACTGCCCTTTACGGTACATATTATAGAACTGAGTTTTAGGCTCTAAAATCAAGCCGTAACTTGAAATATGATCAATATCCATCGATAACGCTTTTTCTAAACTATCTTTGAAATCTTCTAAGCTTTGTTGTGGTAAATGGTACATTAAATCTAAACTTATAGAAGGTATCCCAACTTGTCTTGCATTCGATACGGCTCTGTATATATCCTCAGTCTTATGAGAACGTCCTAATATCTCTAACAATTCAGGTTTGAATGTTTGAACGCCCATCGACAATCTATTCACACCATAATCCCTTAACAATTGTACTTTTTCTAAAGTTAATTCATCTGGATTCGCTTCAAAACTAAATTCTCCTTTAATTTCAAAGATTTCTGTAATTGCAGTCAATAATTTCTCAAGTTGCTCATACGACAAAGCAGTAGGTGTGCCACCACCGACAAAAACTGTTTCTAAAGATCTAACTTCACTTTGTTTCATTTCGTTTATTAAGCAATCTAAATACTGATCCACTGGTTGATTTTGTATAAAATATTTATTGAAATCGCAATAAGTACAAATTTTGACACAGAAAGGAATATGGATATAAGCACTTTTCACTTCCATTTTGAGATGACCTTCTTTCGTTAAATAAAATAGATTAACATAACAAAAAAACCGGGGCATAAATCGAATGGATTTAAGGCCCCAATATTTAATAAGTAATAATATTAATCTTCGTCCATCTTAAGCACTGCAAGGAAAGCATCCTGTGGTATTTCAACATTACCAACTGATTTCATTTTTGCCTTACCAGCTTTTTGTTTTTCTAATAGTTTTCTCTTACGGCTAATATCTCCACCATAACACTTAGATAAGACATTTTTACCCATTGATTTTATATTTGTACGGGCGACTATTTTTTGTCCAACTGCTGCTTGTACAGGTACTTCGAATTGTTGTCTAGGTATAAGCGTTTTTAGCTTTTCAACTAACGCTTTTCCTCTTTCATATGCGAAATCTTTATGAACTATAAAACTAAGTGCATCTACTTTCTCTCCATTTAGTAATATATCCATTTTGACTAGGTCACTTTCTTTATTATCAATGAATTCATAATCAAAAGAAGCATAGCCTTTTGTATTTGATTTAAGCTGATCAAAGAAATCAAATACAACTTCAGATAGTGGCAATTCATAAATAATATTGACACGAATATCATCTAAATATTCCATATTAATAAATTGTCCACGTTTACGTTGACATAATTCCATAACTGCACCGACATAATCATTTGGTACCATCATTGTCGCTCTTACAAAAGGTTCATATACCGTATCAATTTGATCTCTTTCAGGCATATATGCTGGATTATCAACAGAGATTTCATCACCATTTTTAAGAATACATTCATAAATCACAGATGGTGCTGTAGCAATTAGTTCTATTCCAAACTCACGTTCAATACGTTCTTGAATAATTTCCATATGCAACATACCTAAGAAACCTGTTCTATATCCAAAACCTAATGCTTGAGATGACTCAGGTTCAAATTCTAATGAAGCATCATTTAATTGCAACTTTTCTAATGCCTCTCGTAAATCATTGTAATCTTTATTATCTATAGGGAATAAACCACAGAAAACCATCGGATTCATTTTTTTATAACCTTTTAACGGCTCTGCTGCTGGACGATCTAGATGTGTAATCGTATCTCCGACACGTGAATCATCTACATTTTTAATACTGGCAATGACATAACCTACATCCCCTACTGTCAGCTCACTAACTGGTAATTGTTTAGGTGTATTGATACCTACTTCGGTAACTTCAAAAGATTTTCCTGTAGCCATCATTTTAATTTCATCACCCGTTTTCAAAGTTCCTTCAACTATTCGAATTGAAGAAATAACGCCTCTATACGGATCATATTCTGAATCAAAAATCAACGCTTTTAACGGCGCTTCTGGATCTCCTTGAGGTGGTGGTACCACTTCTACAATTTTTTCTAATATATCTTCAATGCCAATATTTGATTTTGCACTGGCTAATACGACATCATCTTTATCTAGCCCTATTACATCTTCTACTTCTTGCTTTACACGTTCAGGTTCTGCTGCTGGTAAATCAATTTTATTTACAACTGGTAATAACTCTAAATCGTTATCTAGTGCCAAATAAACATTGGCTAATGTTTGAGCCTCTATGCCCTGAGCAGCATCTACAACTAATATAGCCCCCTCACAGGCAGCTAATGATCTAGAAACTTCATATGTAAAATCTACGTGTCCAGGTGTATCGATCAAGTGAAACGTATAAGTCTCACCATCTTTTGCATCATATTTTAAACGCACAGCATTTAATTTTATTGTTATACCGCGTTCTCTTTCTAAATCCATAGAATCCAATAACTGTGATTGCATCTCACGTGATTCAACAGATTTAGTATTTTCCAAAATTCTATCTGCTAATGTAGATTTCCCATGGTCAATATGTGCAATAATAGAAAAGTTTCTTATATTTTCACGCTTGCTTAAACGATTTTCTTTATCCATGTATTATCAGTCTCACTTTCATAATTCTAGCCCGTAAATATGTATGACATTCTTTGATATAATAACGTTTTTATTTACTAATTGCAAACTTGATAAAATTAATAGTAAATTTTAAAGTTATGTGTATATTTTATCGTCTATGTAACTATTTTTGTGTATATCTTTTGTCATTATAATTATTATTGTACCATTTATCGCGACTTTACGCGTCTTAATATAAATAAATGATTGCAGAAACCTGGTTGTTTTGATAAAATATTTCTTGTTGTAATCAAATTAATTTTTGATAGCGAAGATCACACTTTTAGGAGGTGACAGACATGCCAAACATTAAATCTGCAATTAAACGTGTTAATACTACTCATGTAACTGAAGAACGTAATATTTCACAAAAAAATGCAATGCGTACAGCTGTGAAAAGAGCTCATACAGCAATCGACACTAATGCTGACGATAAAGCTGAATTAGTAAGCTTTGCATTGAAAAAAGTAGATAAAGCTGCTCAACGCAACTTAATACATTCTAACAAAGCTGCTAGAATTAAATCATCTTTAATGACAGCTGCTAAATAATTTAAAGTTCAAGCCTACGCTTGAACTTTTTTATTTTTTAAATATATCGAACCCCATCCTTCATAAATTTAGCCCAGAAATGATTTGCAATAAGTGAAATCTCTTCTGGGCTTTTTTCTATATATATATATGGTTTTATAAGATTAAACATTATAGATACTTACGTTATAATTCATCGACAACATTATATGCAGTATGACGGTTAGTTAAAACTAAAAACGCCTAATTTATAAGGATAAAATAAACAGTTCAAGTATAAGGTGTTTATTCATATAAGATGATTTTAATTTATAATCTGTTTCTGCGCAATTATCAATGATATTTAATAAACTTTCTAATTCGTAGTGTCTTGCTTGATTTAAAGCCAACTTTACTCTATAAGGATGAACATTGATTGTTTTAGCAATTTGTTGACCACTATAACCCTTTTGTCCTAATATTTTACTTTGATAGAAAAGTCGATAATTACTCGTAATTAGAGCTAATAATTTTATAGGTTCCTCTTTCATCGCTATTAAGTCTTTAACCAATTGAATAGCTTTTGTTTTCTTATTTTTTTGGATATATTCAGTGAGCAAAAAAACATTTTGCTCCAAACTTCTATTAACAATTTGATGAACATCATTTTTGTTAATTGTTGTTCTATCACCTAAAAACAAAATAAGTTTTTCTATTTCTTGCTTAACAATATTAAAATTAACTCCAGTTAATTCAATAACTAAATCTAGTGCATCTTGTTTAATATCTTTATAATTTTCATGCAGTTGACTTTTTATCCAATGCTTTATTTCTTCTTCTGACATTTGTTCTATTTTTTTAATTTGTGCATGTTTTTTCAAAGATTTAACAACTTTTTTTCTTTCGTCTAGTTTAGAATGATTTACTTCAAATAATATTAAAGTGTCACCATCGTATTTTTCTATAAATTCTATCAGTTGATCAATATTATGATTTAACTCTTTAGGTGGCTTCTCACCAGTAAATACATATGCATTTTGTACTAGAACAGCCTTTTTATTAGAGAAAAAAGGCATTGTCAGCGTTTCTTCAATAATTGGAGCTAAATCATTTTCATATAAGTTATATTTAACGAAATTGAATTCATCTTTTGGTGCATCTAAATATTGTTCAATGACTTCAGAAGCTTTTTTTTCAATTAGTTCAGGTACTTCACCATATATCGTTATTATATTGCTGCTCATTCTTAGCACCCTTTCATTTCTATTACACGTTTTATAATTATAACACGCGTCATAGCTTCTCACTAATTAAAAATTTTAATTGAATTGTGAGTGAATTTCTATTTGGTTTTTAAATAAAATGTTCACTTCTCCGTTGATATTTGTTTGAAATATTTTAATGTCAAAAGATTTTAATCTATTGATAATTTGTGGATTGGGAAGTCTATATTTATTTTTTTCGCCTACTGAAATGAGAGCTATTTTAGGCCTAATTGCTTTCAATAAATTATTACTTGTACTCGTACGACTACCATGATGTCCAACTTTTAAAATATCAACATTGTATAAATGATATTTATGTATTAAATTCTCTTCATTATTATTTGTTGCATCTCCCATTAATAAAATTTTATAACTTTTGTACTGTATTAATATAATGATTGATTGTTCATTTAAATTATCAGAATTGGAAATTGTAGCATCTAACAGATTAACTTTCGCTTTATTCATAAAAAATTGTGGTTTATTTTTGAAATCTATTAACTTGATATCCTTTTTTAAACAAGTATTTTTTAAATGATTTAGTTCTTTAATTTTAAAACTATTTGCATTGATAATGATATTTTTAATTTTTAAACTTTTTGTTAAATAATCTAGTTCACCGATATGATCAAGATGTGGATGTGTAACCACAACGTAATCTATCTTTTTTATATTATGTCGTTTTAATGTTGGTAAGATATGATATTTTGAAATACTGTGATTCGCAAAGTTCTGTGTCGAATTAAAATTACCGCCCGTATCGATTAATAATGATTCGTGTAATTTAGTTTCAAATAACAGGGCGTCACCTTGTCCTACATCCAACATTGTAAGTTGGTAGTCGCGTAATTGAGGTAGAATTGTAGTGACAATATATAAGGCAATTAAACTAATTATCATAAATTTATAGCATTTATGAACGAATAAAACTAAACATAGAAACGAAATGAGACATATTATAGTTATTTGAAGATTATTTAAGTTGGGAATGTACCATTGATAAAAGTTGAGTTTATCAAAAAATCCGACCACTTTATCATGCAAAACAATTAATTGATTATATAAGTTGATTATAAATAATGGTTTGATTGGCAAATGTATGATAAAAGTAAGAAAAATAACGAAGGGAAATAATATGAAAGAATAGAATGGAACAAAAAAGATGTTTGAAATTAGACCAATCCATTGAATTTGATGAAAATGGATACAACTTAAGATAAATGAGCTTAATTGTGCAATCCACGTGATATAGCACAAAGATTGAACAATACCTAAATTCTTTAGTAATGGACTGGCAAAAAGGATTGAAAAAGTGATTAAAAAGGAAAGTTGAAATCCGACATGATAAATTAACGAGGGATTTAAAAATGTTAAAAATATGAATAAAAATCCTAAAATGTTCATTGAATTCTTTATAATGTATTTTGGAAATATGAATATTAACAAACTCATAAATATTGCTCTAACAGCACTTGGAGACATATTTGTATACATGCAATAAATAGGTAATAATATGATTAATATTAGTTTGGTTAAAAACAATGGACATTTTATCCTATTAAGAATATAACATATGATTGCAATAATTATAGCTATATGTGTTCCACTAATAGCAAGTAGATGCGCAATGCCAATCTTTTTAATTGTATCTAATTCATCTTTTTTCATAAGCGATGTATCGCCTGTAATTAATGCAATTGTTTTTTCGGGAAAAGCTATTTTCCATTGTTTCATTTTTTCATAAATAAACGCTTTATGTTTATTTAAAGTATCAGAAAAAGTGCTTGTGTCTTCATAACAACTTGAAAGATGAATATTTTGAATAATAAAAATAAGATTAGGTCTTGTATCGTTTTTTAATGTTCTAAACTGTCCGTGTACCTTACAAGTTTTTTGGAACAAAAATTCAGAAACATTTTTTATTTCTATATTTTTTGATGCATGTATATTATAAATGTAAGTATAAAGCTTTTTACCTATTTTAATTTTACCTTTAAGTATACGATGCTCCAAATTGGGTTTTGTGATAAACTTCGCTTTTCCTTGAAATACTTTATTTATCATTGAAGAATGGTATTCTTTTTCTGATCTCAAGTCATTTTGAAACATCATAAAACTACTTAAAGATATGATAACTATCATGATAAAATGAATTAAACTAAAGCTTTTTCTCTTCATTATTATGACTAGCCCAAGTATTAAAATAAAAGATAAAAATTTATTAAATAGTAGCAAGTTACCAGACAAATAAGCTAAAGCATAATAAATCAATTTTATTTATTGATTAAATATTGTGCTACGTGTTCTTGATTAAATGGAATTTTTTTATACACAATACCTGATTGTTTTAACAAATCTAAAGCATAATGATGATTATGATAGTCTTCAGCATAATAAATCGTTTTAATACCAGCTTGAATAATTGACTTTGTGCAATTCAAACATGGAAAGTGTGTAACATAAATCGTTGCCCCTTCTGTTGACACCCCTTGTTTTGCGCACTGTAGCAATGCGTTCATTTCTGCGTGTATCGTGCGAATGCAATGACCATCTTCCAGCAGGCAATCTTCATCAATACAATGTACTTCTCCAGACACAGAACCATTATACCCTCCGGCTATAATTCTATTATCTTTTACAATCGTTGCTCCTACAGACAATCTTTGACATGTAGAACGCAGCGCTAATAAATGACTTTGCGCCATAAAGTATTCTTCCCATTTAATACGATCCATGATACTAAACCTCCAATTTATGTAAATTTTTAATGTGATATTTATAGATTAAATCGATTTTCGAAAAATTACAACAAAATTTCAGATTGTTAAATATGAACTTAATTTTTCTATTGTTTTAGTACCGAATCCATTAATTTCTTTCAACTGATCAATAGATTTAAAATTACCATTTTGCTCACGATATTCAATGATTGCTTTAGCTTTGACCTTTCCTATTCCAGGTATACTGGTAAGCTCGCTTTCTGATGCAGTATTCAAATTTACTGTTGCACCATCAGTATCCTTTTTTTCTGAAAAATTTGTGGCGGTTTCACTTTTATTCAATTGATTCTGAGCTTGTAAATGAGTGTGTTCCCCCTTTTCAGGAATATATATCATTTTCTGATCTATTAATCGTTCTGATAAATTAATGTTCGTTAAATCAGCATGTTCTGAAACGATTGCTTTATCCAACAACTGTTTAACTCGATCATTATTTCTCATTTTATAAACATTTGGATATTTTACCGCACCTTTGATATCAACATAAACAAATGAATCTTTGGTATGGTCATTGCTTTGTGTTTCAGTTTTATTCGATGAATATTCATTTTTTTCATTTGGTATGGGTTGGTTATGCTCGGGCAATTCTATTGGTGCTATATCATTATTTTTTTTCATTTGTTCGTTATCACGGTTCATCAAAAATGATAAAGTTATGGCTACAGTCACTATTATAAATAGCATAACACAAACCTTTATTGTAGAATTAAATTGACTAAATCTTTCTTTAAACAATTCCCATAATGGTAACAAAAAATCACTCCTTTATAGTTTACACGCATAAAGGAGTGATTTTACTTTTTTATTTTTTAACAATGAAGAACAAGCGCTCTCCTTCTTGATTATCATTCTGGTTTTCAAATTCAAAATCAACAAATGTCGTTATATGTTTAAAACCACATGATTCTAACATTTTAGTGTAAACATCTTTTGAATAAGTCTTTTGGTAATGTGACTCATCAAATCTTTTATATAAGTTATCATCTTGTTTTATAAAAAATGTCATATCATGCCATACGCTTAAAGGTTCTTCACCACGAATCGCTTCCCAAGCTAAAAATACATTTTCTGTTTCATCAATATAACTTTGATTATTGAATAATGTATTCATCTTGTGTTCAGTATGGACATCAAACATAAATACACCCTCATTCGGCTCTAGATGATGATATACTTGCTGAAAAGTGGATAACACATCTCCATATTCTGTTAAATAATTTAAAGAATCACAAAAAATGGTTATTGCATCATATTGTTGGTTAAGGTCGAATTCAGTCATATCACCTTCTATCCAATTCACTTCACTGGATTTTTGCATTGCTATCGAAAGCATATCAACACTTAAATCCATACCCGTTATATTATCAAAGTCGTTTAATTTTGAAGTGAAACTGCCTGTACCACAACCAATATCTAAGATAGTTGATTTGTTTTTAGCATAATAATTTACAATATCAAGCCATGATTCGTATGGCTGATCTAAAGTTAATTGATCATAGTAATAGCTCATTTCTTCATATTGAGCCATTATTAATAAACTGCCTGTCCATAAGATTCTAATGGTGCATCACGATATAATTTCTCCAAGTTGTAATAATCACGTTCATCTTTATGGAATACGTGTACTACTACGTTGGCCAGGTCAATTAAAATCCATCTTGCTTCATTAAAGCCTTCCATTCGTTTTACTTCGATTTCCGCTTCATTTGCAGCATCTTTAACTGCACGTGCAATGGATTGAACTTGTCTTTCATTATTGCCGTGGCATACGATAAAATAGTCAGTCATATCGCTAATACCTTGCATATTTAAAGAAATAATATCTTCTGCTTTTTTATTCTCAGTTGCATTGACAGCTAAATTTAATAATTGATCTGATTTCATTTAATCATCCTTTACTCTTTCGTCACTATAATTGTAATAATTCAAGCAAGCAATCGTGGCATCATAAACGGTAATATCTTTCGTGATTAAATATAAAACAGTTCGCTTAGATATTTCATAAATGGTTTTATCTAAGCTACCTTGATTGTATGCTAAATCTCTAATTTCTTCAACGCCTGGGGTTTGACGACCAGGTTCAATATAATCTGCGATAAAAACTAATTTTTCTGTTTTGGTCATTTGAGCACGACCAGTTGTATGATTTTTAATGGCAAGTAATACTTCTTCATCGTTTACACCAAATTGTTGCTCCATTATAACTGCACAAACTGGACCGTGTAAGATTTCTGATCCGTAACTCAACAAGTTACTATCCAAATCATTTTGTCTAACAATCTGATACATAGATCCCAAATCATCGTACTTGCTATAATCATGTAATATACCTGCGAGTTCGGCCTTGTCTTTATCCCCATCATACTGTTCAGCTAATTTAACAGCAGTTTCTGCTACTCTTAGTGAATGATTATATCTTTTCTCAGGTAATTTGTCTTTAACTAGGGAGACAGCTTCATCAAATTTCATATAATCCTTCCTCTCTGATATATTTCTCTACACTTTGAGGCACCAGCGTTTGAATATTACTATGTTGTTTTACTCTTTCCCTGATGAGTGTTGAACTTATATCTATGCGTGGAATATTAATTGCTATCATATTATTTGAAACTTCTTGCTTTGCTTTACCACGATTCACAATTACAAAGGTTACCATTGATTTCAAATTTTCAATCTCATACCACTTTTCTAATTGAATATACTGGTCAGTACCTATAACAAAATATAGTTTAGCATTTGGATGTTTTTCTAAAATATGTTTAATTGTAAAATACGTGTAACTTTGTCCCTTGCGTTCGACTTCGTCTAAATAAACAGATCCAAACCCAAGTTCATTAATTGCACAATGGATCATATCAATTCTATATTTCGCATCTAAGTAATCATCATGCGCTTTGAGCGGTGACATATAACTTGGAATAAAGTAAAACAAATCTGGTTTAATAACATGATTCACTTCGCTAGCAACAACCATGTGAGCTGTATGAATCGGGTTAAACTGCCCACCATATAAGACTATCGTTTTAGACATTATGGCAATTGAATTTGTTTATTATCTTGTGATTCTTTATACAAGACAATCATAGACCCGATTACTTGAACAATTTCACTATGAGTTGCATCGCTTAAAGTTTGCGCTAAATCATTTTTGTCTTCAAAGTTATTTTGTAATACATGTATTTTTATTAATTCTCTATTTTCTAAAATATCATTTAATTGTTCTATCATATTTTCACCAACACCAGCTTTTCCGATTTGGAAAGTTGGGTCAACATTATGTGCTTTACTTCTCAAAAATCTCTTTTGTTTACCTGTTAACATAAAATGCTCCTTTTATAAATAATTTAAAACTGTGCGTTTCATAACTTGCACGTCCGGTTCTGTATCTGTCCATATTTTAAAACTTTCTGCACCTTGATAAACAAACATATCCAAGCCATTATAGATTGGGTTACCTTGGACTTCGGCTTGTTCTAAGATTGGTGTTTTAAAGGGTACATACACAATGTCACTCACTAACGTATCAGACTCTAGATGCTTCAAACTAATTGGTATTTCTTGATTTGTGTTCATTCCTGCTGGTGTCGTATTGATGATAATATCGAATTCGGATAATGCTAATTCAGCATCAGATAATCGAATTTTGTTTACATTCAAATTCCATTGTTCAAATCTGTCCAAAGATCTGTTTGCAATAGTAAGTTTGGGTTGTACATACTTAGTTAATTCATTCGCAATGCCTTTACTAGCACCGCCTGCACCTAAAATTAAGATATAGGCATGTTTTAAATCTGGATACACGCGTTGCAAGCCTTTAACATAACCGATACCATCTGTATTATAACCAATCCATTTACCATCTTCTATCTTAACCGTATTCACGGCACCTACAGTTTCTGATTGTTCATCAATTTCATCTAAAAAAGGTATAATACGTTCCTTATGCGGAATTGTTACATTAAAACCAGAAAGTGCTTTATCTGAAATAATTTCTCTTATTAGATGGAATTTATCTTCAGGAATATTAATCGCTTCATATGCTGCATTGTAATTTAAAGATTCAAAATTAGCATTATGCATCACTGGAGATAAAGAATGATCAATTGGGTGGCCTATTACTGCATATTTCATATTTTACACACCTTACATAATTGAATTTCTTAAAATAACATCAACATTTTTTGGCACGCGTACAATGACTTTTGCACCTGCGTCTATCGTGATAAAGCCTAATCCAGAAATCATTACATCACGTTTTTCTTTACCAGTTTCTAACCTTACGGCTTTAACATTTCTCAAATCAAAATTTTCAGGATTATGAGGTGGTGCTAATACAGATCCTAATTGATTTCGCCATAATTCATTAGCTTTTTCTGTTTTTGTTCTATGAATATTTAAATCATTAGAAAAGTAACAGACTAACGGTCTTTTTCCGCCACTAATATAGTCTATACGTGCAAGTCCACCGAAAAATAATGTTTGTCCTTCGTTAAGCTGATAAACACGTTGTTTAATTTCTTTTCTAGGCATAATTGTTTTAAGTTCATGTTCAGATACTAAATGTGTCATTTGATGCGCTTGAATAATTCCTGGTGTATCATACATAAACGTCGTTTCATCAAGTGGAATATCAATCATGTCCAAGGTTGTACCAGGAAATCTTGAAGTTGTAACAACATCTTTTTCTCCTACACTACGTTCTATTAATTTATTAATTAAAGTTGATTTACCTACATTTGTAGTTCCTACAATATATACGTCTTCATCGTTTCTGATACTGTTAATAGAAGTTAATAGATTTTCAATACCTTCATTTTTGTCTGCTGAAATAAGCACGACATCTTCAGCATCAAGTCCATATTTTTTAGCTGTTTTCTTCAACCATTCTTTTACACGACGTTTATTTATTTGTTTTGGCAAAAGATCTATTTTATTCGCTACAAGAATAATTTTTTTGTTGCCGACGATACGTTTAATTGCATTGATAAATGAACCCTCAAAATCAAATACATCCACAACATTTACTATTATTCCTTTTTTATCTGCTAAGCCATTAAGTAAATTTAAAAAGTCATCGCTATCTAAACCTACATCTTGAACTTCGTTATAATTTTTTAGTCTAAAACATCTTTTACACACAACATCTTCACGAAATAAGTTATGTTCTGGAACATAACCCGGTGCATCAGAATCTTCAGACTGTAAAGGTGCACCACAACCTATACATTTCAATACATCCACTTCACTCAATCAATTTTCCTCCCATTTTATATATCCTTTTTTTCTAAAATGTTGTAATAATCTGCGTTCAATAAGACGATTAAATTTAGTAATCAAGCCATCTGTCTGTTTGACAGGTACTACCATAATAGTAAATAAGCCACGTCTGTTACCACCAAATACATCCGTTAACATTTGATCACCTATTACCACTATCTCTGATGGATCTAAACTCATAGAATGCATTGCACGATCAAATGCACGCCCTCTTGGTTTTCTTGCTTTAAAAATATAATCTACTTTTAATGATTTAGAAAAACTACCAACTCTTTTTTCATTATTATTAGAAACAATTGTAATCGTAATGCCTTTTTGTTTTGCCTCTTCAAACCAAGTTTTAACTGCTTCTGTAGGATCAGCAACATCCCATCCCACTAGTGTATTATCTAAATCAGTAATGATACCTTTTACGCCAGATTCTGCAAGCTTATCTATATCAATTTGAAAAATAGATTGCACATATTCATTTGGCATAAAGTATTTCTTTATTATACCCATTATTTCAATTCACCTTTTTTATATTTTTTTAATTAAATTTTCTACCATTGTACTAGAAGATTTTGCTGCTTTTGTTAAAAATTCATCAAATGTGATACCAGCGTCTCCATCTGCTAAATCTGATATTGCACGTGTGATAATAAATGGTAAATTAAATTGATAGCAAGTCTGTGCAATTGCAGTTGCTTCCATTTCTGCAGCCATCGCTTGAGGGAAATTTGTTTTAATTTTCATTCGTTGGTCTTTTGTACCAATAAAACTGTCACCACTTACAATCAAGCCTACCTTAGCAATTAGTTGTTGATTTGTAATTACTTGTGTCGCTTTGTCAATCAATGATTTATCTGCTACGAATTGTTCAGGCATTTGTGGGATTTGTCCTAACTGATAACCAAATGCTCTAGCATCAGCATCATGATAAGCAACCATATCGCTTACTACGATATCACCAACATTTAATGATTTATCCAATGCACCTGCAGAACCTGTATTAATAATTAAATCAGGTTTGAACTTTTCAATTAATAATGTTGTTGAAATGGCTACATTTACTTTACCAATGCCACTTTGAGTTAATACGACTGCTTTATCATTTATATAACCTTTGTAAAAATATACATGTGCAATATTAATCTCTTCTAAATTCACAAGTTTATTTTTTAAGATTGCTACTTCTTCATCCATAGCTCCAATAATACCGATCATTGTTATTCACCTCAATTTAAAATCCTAACCTTAGTTATTCTACCACATTTAAACTGATAGCTCGACGATTGAATCATATTTATATCAAATTTATATTTCATTATTTATCGTAAGAAATTTATGTAAATTTTCGCATTATCAATTTGATTTAACATGTAAATACATTGTTCTTATTTTAATAGGAAATGACAATGTTTATTTAATGTAAGTATAACTATAAAACAAACCATTCTCTAAGTCCTTATTATAAGCATAAGAACTAGAGAATGGTTACTTTGTAACTATAATGATATTGTTAACTACCTATTAATTGTGTCAATCCTTGCAGTGAATATATACCTGTAACAACTGTGACTAAAACAGCTAAAATACCAAACCAAAGCATCCATGTTGGATGATGATAATCCCCTACGATTGATTTTCGTTTACTAGCAATAAGTATTGTCGTTAATATAATAGGTAAGATAAGTCCATTTAAAGCACCTGCAACGATTAATAATGTTACTGGTTTTCCTAAGAATAGAAAAACAAAAGTTGAAATGACTATAAATGAAATTACAATAATATTTGTTTTATTATAGATCGATTTATGCAATGTTTTTAAGAAAGTCGCACTTGTATATGCTGATCCAATAACTGAAGACATTGCTGCAGCAAATAATACAACACCAAATATATTTCGACCAATTGGTCCTAATACATGCTCAAATACTGAAGCTGGTGGATTTGTATCATTTAAAGTTACGCCCGTAACGACTACACCAAGTACCGCTAAGAATAATAATGCTCTAAGCACACCTGTTGTTAATATTCCTGAAATAGCCGCTTTGTTTACAAATGGCAAATAATGCTTACCACGGATGCCAGAATCTAATATTCTATGTGCACCAGCAAATGTAATATAACCGCCAACTGTTCCACCCACTAATGTGATAATAGGTAAAACAAGTGCTAAAGGTTGTTCCGGCATCACAAGATGTTTAGCTGCGTCAGCATAAGGCGGGTTAGCTTTAAACATTACAAATGCAACAACCACAATCATTAAAACACCTAAAAACATCGTGACAACATCCATAATTTTTTGACCACTTTTACTTACAAAAATAAGTATTGCTAATACTGCTGTAATAGCTGCACCAATCTTTACATCTAAGCCAAAAATTGCATTTAATCCTAATCCAGCACCTGCAATATTACCAATATTAAATGCGAGTCCACCTATTGCAATTAATATCGATATAAAAGTACCCAATCCTTTAAATATTTCATTAGCTACTTCTTGACCACGTTTGCCTGTGACGACCAACACTCTCCAAATATTTATTTGCGCTCCTATATCAATCAATATTGATAATAAAATTGCAAAAGCAAAACTTGAAGTGAACTGCGCAGTAAATACTGCTGTCTGAGTTAAAAATGCAGGTCCAATTGCAGATGTAGCCATTAAGAATACAGAACCTAATAATAACCTTTTATGATTTTTTGTAAATTCAAAATCCTTCGATTCTGTTTTTAATTTTTCTCCCATGTGTTAGCCTCCCAGCTTAGATATAGAAACGCCTTCTTTCGATAATCTTTCTCTTATTTTTGTAACAAATTCTAGTGCATGTTCACCATCTCCATGAACACAAATTGTATCTGCTTGAATATCAATTTCCTTGTTATTTTTCGTAATTACTTTTTGTGATTTAACCATTTTGACAACTTGTTCAATAGCTTCTTCTGTGTCAGTTATTAAAGCATCACTTTCTTTTCTACTCACTAATTGACCATCATCTTCATAACGTCTATCTGCAAACACTTCTGAAGCAGTAGTTAAACCAACAGCTTGCGCTTCTGTAACAAGTAGTGTATTTGATAATCCAACATAAATTAATGATTCATCAAAATCATATACAGCTTGAGCAATCGCATGTGCGATTGCTTTATCACGTGCACCCATTTGATACAGTGCACCATGTGGTTTTACGTGGTTTATTTTAACTTGGTGAACATTACAGAATCCACTTAATGCACCGAGCTGGTAAATGACGATATCATAAATTTCTTTCGGTGACAAGTCCATATTTCTACGGCCAAATCCTTGTAAATCTGGAAGACCAGGATGTGCACCTATACCAACACCATTTGCTTTAGCTAATTCTACCGTTTGATTCATGACATGTTGGTCACCAGCATGAAAACCACATGCAATGTTTGCTGACGTAATTAACGGAATAATTTGATCGTCTCCACCGAATGAATAATTTCCAAAAGCTTCACCTAAATCACAGTTCAAATCAACTTTCATTATGCTTCCTCCTTAATTATTTGATGTCTATCTAAGAATTTAATATCTACATCTTTTGCATCACCATTGGCATATTGTGGATATGATAAAACTGCATATAAGAAATCAGCTGTTGTAGTAAAACCATCAATTACCATTTCATCCAATGTTACTTTTAATTTGTTTATTGCTGAAGCTCTATTAGGTGCTTTTACGATAACTTTCGCTACTAGCGAATCATAATTTGGTGATACCGTATAACCATGATAAAGCAAACTATCGATACGTACGTTAAATCCTTGTGGCAAATGTAATGCTTTTACTTTGCCTGGAGAAGGTTGAAATCCTTTCTGAGGATTTTCTGCGTTGATTCTCGCTTCAATGACATGTCCATCAAATAGTACCTCGTCTTGGTTGAATGGTAATGAACCATGCTTCATTAAATAAAGCTGAGCGTGTAGTAAATCACGATTCGCTCTCATTTCAGTTACTGTATGTTCAACTTGAATTCGCGCATTCATTTCAATAAAGTAATAAGCATCTTCTGTCACTAAGTATTCGATAGTACCTGCACTTCTATAATTAGATGCTCTAGCCACTTTTACAGCATCATTACACATAGATGCTCTCATATTATCGGATAATGCAGCACAAGGTGATTCTTCAATTAATTTTTGATTTTTTCTCTGAACTGAGCAATCACGCTCACCTAAGTGTATGTAATTATCTTTACCGTCTCCTAGCACCTGTACTTCCACGTGCTTAGCTACAGGTATAAATGCTTCCACATATACGCGATCATCATTAAAATATTTTTGTCCTTCACTTTTTGCTTCCTTAAACGACTTTTCCAAAGCTTCTTCAGCTTTGACAATTCTTATACCTTTACCGCCACCACCACTGGCAGCTTTTAATACAAGTGGATAACCAATGTCATGCGCTATTTCTTTAACTTCTTCGATTGTCTCTACTGCAGAAGTAGAACCAGGTATGATTGGTACATTCGCTTGATCAACTGTTTGTCGTGCTGTTATTTTATCACCCATCATTTCCATGGTTTGATCAGTTGGCCCTATAAAATAAATACCATTTTCTTCAACATTTTTAGCAAATGAAGTGCTTTCTGATAAAAAACCATACCCTGGATGTATTGCATTTGCACCACTTATTTTTGCAGCACTAATAATTCTGTCTTGGTTTAAATAGCTATCCAAAGCATTGGCTTCTCCAATACATATCGCTTGATCAGCTAAACTTACATGTAGACTTGACTCATCCCCTAAAGCATAGATAGCCACAGTTTCAATATCCATTTCTCTACATGCGCGAATAATTCTTACAGCAATTTCTCCTCTATTTGCAATTAAACAACGATACAATTCAAATACCCCCTTTAAACTTATTTCACAGTTATAATCGTTTGATCATATTCAACATTTGAACCGTGATTGACATGTATTGTGTCTACAACACCATCCACATCACTTTTTACTTCATTCATTACTTTCATCGCTTCTATGTAACCAATGGTATCTCCTTTTTTAATTTCATCACCTTCACGAATGAGTGGATTTGTTAATTCTTTTTCATCTTGTAAATAAAACGTACCGACCATAGGTGATTTGACAGCCTGATTTGATTGTTCTTCATTTGATATACCTTGCTCATTTAAAGTTGATTCATTATTTGAAGCTAATTGTTGTTGCGCAGGTGATGCAGATGTATTATCTGTAAAATCAATAGTTATTTCATTTTCATAATCTTTATAATTAAATTTTTTAACCCCGTTATCTTTTACAATTTTAATTAATTGTTCTACTTTTTCAAAATTCATTATAATTCCCCTTTCAATAAATGATTAATGCGTATAGATGTATCTCTCAATTGCGTAACATCAAAAATAGGTTGCTCATAAATATTTTTGATTGTATTTTTAAATGCTTCTTCTTGTTGTTCTAATTTTTTAACTGCTTCATCGATTGTGGTCCATTCAAAACGAATCGTATCATTGGGTTGCATTTGAGCTAATTTATGTAAATCAGATGCACAAACGGTTGCTATTTTTGTATAGCCACCTACTGTTTGTTTATCATTTAATAAAATAATAGGATTACCATCATTTGGAACTTGTATACTGCCTAAGGCAACAGGTTCTGATATTATATCTGCCGATGTGTTTGGTGAAATCGTTTCACCTTGTAATCGATAACCCATGCGGTCTGATTTTTCTGATATTTTAAATTCATTGGCTACTAGCTTTTCTTGCGCTTCTTGACTAAAGCTTTCAATTTGAGGACCCTCAATGATTTGAATAGTGTTTTCTTTAACCTCTGCGACATCAGTAAGTAAACTCAAACCAAGGTTACGTGTATACGAATGATTTTTTTTACACTCTATTACATCACCAGATTTTAATGAACGCCCTTTAAAACCACCAATTTGGCTTCGTGTATGAGTAGCATAGCTATTTGCAACTTTTTGAATTTTCAAAGGTTTACCAAATAATAAGTATCCTCTTGCCCCATTAGTGACTTGTCCAACTTTCAAAACGTCGCCTTTTTTTACTGCTATTACAGTAGATTCATCAATAGTTGCATCGTTAACGGTTGCGTTAAACTCAGCACCTATTAATACAAACGTATTATCTTCTAAAAATTCAATCGTTGGGCCAATAATTGTACATTCAATCGCTGGCCCTTCATTACCAATTAGCGCTAGCCCAGTTCTATAAGCATATTGATCCAAAACACCTGCAGTAGAAAATCCTTGGTCTTGATAGCCGATTCTTCCTAAATCTTGGATCGTACTAAATAAACCTGGATTAATAATTTTAATACTCATATTGAATTTTCACCCATTTCTCAATATCAAATTCACCTTGTTGTGCTTCAACAATCTGTTCGAACGTAGATTCATCTATAGAAT
Organism: Staphylococcus sp. GDY8P45P; assembly: GCF_017892745.1. Lineage (NCBI taxonomy): Bacteria > Bacillati > Bacillota > Bacilli > Caryophanales > Staphylococcaceae > Staphylococcus > Staphylococcus sp. GDY8P45P. The sequence goes on from NZ_JAESLS010000006.1 coordinate 418,310, forward strand.
AGAATTTTATATAGTCTCCGGATTCATATAAACACATAGGCGTTCTTAAAATATCAAATACCGTAATTGGTGTACGACCGATGATTTGCCAACCTCCTGGAGATTGTTTTGGATATAATCCTGTTTGATTATTCGCAATACCAACTGAACCTGCAGGAATACTTGTTCTTGGTTCTTCTCTTCTAGGAGTAGCTAACTTTGAATTTAATCCTCCTAAAAATGGAAAACCTGGCATAAATCCAAGCATATAAATTAAATATGTATTCTCTGTATGTAACTTAATTACTTCTTCTATTGATAATTGATTATGTGTAGCTACTTCTTGAATATCTGGGCCATAATTACCACCATAAAGTACTGGTAAACTAATGGTTTTTACTCTATTTAAATTTTCATCAAAATCCAGTTTGTTTAATTGTTCTAGTTTCAGTTCATTAACAACTTTCGCTAAACTTTGTTTAGTAATATCTATATGTAGCATAATTGCACGATAAGAAGGTATCACTTCAATAATAGCTTCATGTTGCTGATCTTTAATGTACTTTTCAACTTTTTGTACTTCCTTAAATGTCGAAGGATCAATTTGTTGTTCAAAGTAAATCATAATTGTCTCTTCATTGATTAATTTATATTCCAACACTTTTCCCCCTTTGTATTATATACATTAAACTATTTTTTAAACATTAATATGTGTACAACATTATAATTGTATCATTAACTAACGCACTATGTTTAATTAGAAATAGTTATAATTGGTGATAATAAACTACTATTGTTAAATACAAATCAACCCTAAATTATCTTAATATTTCAATAATTGTATCAATGATATAAATTTATCAAATAGTTGAAGATAAGTATATATTTTTATTTATAAAGTGTAAAATCCCCCTAACATTAGTTGTTAAGGGGATTTTAATATTACTTGATATTTACAATTTTTACATTGATTTCTGCACCATTTGGTAGTGGAACACGAACCTCTTCGTTTAATTTTTTACCTATTAAACTTTTAGCCATTGGTGATTCATTTGAGATTTTACCATTAAATGCATCAGATTCTGCAGATCCAACAATTTGGTATTCTTCTTCATCTTCACCTGGTAATTCTACAAAAGTTACAGTTTTACCAATTTGTACTTGATTGTTGTCACCTGTATCCTCAATTATAAGTGCATTACGTAGCATATGCTCAATTCTTTGTATGTCTTGTTCGATGAATCCCTGTTCATCTTTAGCAGCATCATACTCAGAGTTCTCAGATAAATCTCCGAATGAACGAGCTACTTTTATTTTTTCAACGACTTCTGGTCTCTTAACTGTCTTTAACTCTTCAAGTTCATTTTCTAGCTTTTCGAAACCTTCTTGCGTCATAGGGTATTGTTTTTGGTTTTCCATATTGTCATCTTCCTTTACTAAAATACTATTGTTTACTTACTAAAGTCTGAATTTTTGTCGTCATTATATCGATCGCAACTTTATTACTTCCACCTTCGGGAATGATAATATCTGCATATCTTTTTGTAGGTTCTATAAATTGATTATGCATTGGTCGAACTACATTTAGATATTGATTTATAACAGAATCCATTGTACGACCTCTTTCTTCTGTATCGCGAAGTAAGCGACGTAAGATTCGTAAATCTGCATCAGTATCAACATAAATTTTGACATCCATTAAATCTCTTAACGTTTTATTTTCAAGCGCAAATATGCCTTCTACGATAATAACATCTTTTGGTTTAAATGCAATCGTTTCATCGCTTCTAGTATGATTTGTATAATCATATGTTGGTACTTCAATCTGTTTACCATTTCTCAAATCGTTTAAATTTTCTATTAATAAGTCATTATCAAAAGCAAAAGGATGATCATAATTGGTCTCTAAACGTTCTTCGAAACTTAAATGCGATTGGTCCTTATAATAATAGTCTTGTGCTAATAATGCAACACTATGGCCTTCTAAATTTTTCATAATTTCGTTTGTGACTGATGTTTTACCTGAACCAGAACCACCAGCGATTCCAATAATAGTCGTACGTTTCATTATCCAATTTCCTTTCTCATCATGTTGTTGGTATAAATTGGATGATCAACTTCAATTTGCACAATTTGCAATGGGTGTCGTGCAGCATCAAGTTTGTTACCTTCTTCATCATAAATAGTTTCAACAACTTGTCTAAATGTATCAATTTCAGGACCAAAAAACTCTATTTCTTCTCCAGGCTCAAATTTATTACGCTGTTGAATCGTAGCGAGTTTGGTTTTTTCATCATAACCAAGGACTAATCCACAAAAATCATAAGCTGAGTTCTTTTTATTTTGTTGCCCAAACATTTGCTCTTCGTAACCAGGTGTGCCTTCAATAAATGCAGAAGCAGTGTCTCTGTTAGCGCATTTTTCCAGCTCAGCTAACCATTCTGGCTTAATTTTAAAATTATCAGGATCTTCTGCATAAGCATCGATGACTTTGCGATATACAGATACAACAGTTGCAATGTAGTGTATTGATTTCATGCGTCCTTCAACTTTAAGTGAATCCACACCAATATCCATCATTTTAGGGATTGACTCAATAAGTTTCAAATCTTTTGGACTCATTGCGAAAGGTGTCACTGCATTTTCATCATAATATAAATCTAAATCACCATCTTTATCAATTTCCAATAGGTCATAATCCCACCTACAGCTTTGACAACAACCACCTCTATTAGAATCTCGAGCTGTCATGTGATTACTTAATGTACATCTACCAGAATACGCAATACACATTGCGCCATGAATAAATGATTCAATTTCAATATCTACTTTGTCTTTCATTTCCTTCATTTCCATAGCACCTGTTTCACGTGCTAATACTACACGATCTAAACCTTCATTTTTCCAAAATTCTACAGCTTTATAATTTGAAAGTGATTGTTGTGTTGATAAATGAATTTCTAAGTTCGGTGCTACGCGCTTACATGTTTCAATGATAAGTGGATCCGCAACAATAATACCAGTGGCACCGGCTGACTCTAAATTTTTTAAATATTCATTCAAACCTGCAATATTTTCATCATGTGCAATAATATTAGTCGTAACGTAAATTTTTGCCCCATATTGCTGTGCGAATGTCACACCTTCTTTGATTTCTTCCATCGTAAAATTATCCGCATTGGACCTTAAACCATACGCTTGTCCACCTAAAAATACTGCATCTGCACCATAATGTACTGCTATTTTGAGTTTTTCTAAATTACCTGCTGGAGCGAGTAGTTCAGGTTTTTTAATCTTATTATTAGTATTGCCTTCAACTTTTTCTAATAATTTCATTATTTAAACCTCCCTTAATAGACTGTTTGCTTATACAAGAATCCTTCATCAAACGGACGATGCTCAGGTTGAATAGCTTCGATCGGATCTACGAGCATAAATTTTTCATCATCATAAGCCTCTGGATCTTCATTGAATAAATCAATAGCTTCTCTATATTGTTCTGTACAAACATTAATATATTCTTCAGTTTGTAATACACCGTCAATCTTGAATGCATCAATATTGGCTGCTAAAAGTTGATCTAACTCTTCAATCAAACATATATCATTGGGCGACATAATATGTGTTCCATTGTAATCCTCAAAAACAGGATATTTGTTATCTCGTTCTTCATCATATAATAACAACTCATTAGCTACTTTGTTTCGATGAATTTTCATTTGTCTTTCTTGGAAAGTAAAATAGTTGCCTAATAACATGCGTTTTGATTGGAACATGCAAGTCATACCATGTACTTGTACTTCAACCTCTACATCTGCATGTTGTTTTATATTTAATATTTCATCTAAACTTAATTCTCTAGCTAGTTGCGCGCGTTGCGCCCCCTTTTTTCCCCAATAGTTGCATTGAAAATAATTTGTGACTAATGCTTCTGCATCCCAATTTAATGGAATTGGGTTTTCTTGTTCATTTACATACATAACTACCGCTGGATCACCAAATATAATACGGTCAACTTTTATCTCATGTAAAAAGTCAATATATGCTTTCAGCGCATTTAAATGATAATTGTGAAATATACCATTTACTGCCACATAGGCCTTTTTCCCATGATTATGTATTAATGTCACTGCTTCCACCAATGCTTCTTTTTTAAATTCTCCTGCTAATCTTAAACCAAATTTTTGCTCACCGATTACAAAAGCATCTGCACCTTTTTCAATTAATGCCTCAATATGTTTAACAGATTTTGGCGTTACTAATAATTCTGTCATTTTGATTCTCCTTTAATCGAAATAGCTAGACCATCATCTATATTTAAGAAATTAGTTGTGAAACGAGGTTGAACCATCAGCCATTCATTATATTCTTGTACTTTTTTTACCATTTGTCTGACATTTCTACTTCTCACTAAAGCAATATCTGAAACAAAACCATGATACAAAACGTTATCTGTAACTATTATTCCACCTTCTTTGAGTAAAGGCTCATACAAAGTAAAAAACTTTTTTGATTGTGCTTTCGCAGCATCAATAAATATCATATCAAATGATTCATGTTGGATGTTTTCAAAAGCTTCTAAGGCATCTTTTTCAATTAACTCTATTTGCGTATGATATCCAAATTTTGCAAAATTTTCTTTGGCTTTTAATTGCATATCGACATCACGCTCAATGGTAACCACTTTTATATCCTTAGAAACAGAAGCAAATTGCATACTACTATAGCCAATTGCAGTGCCTATTTCTAAAATACGCTTGGGTTTATGTATTCTGATCAGTTGTTTAATCATATCTAAAGTTAGCCTATCCACGATTGGAACATGATGTTCCACAGCATATGGTCTAAGTTGTTCTATAGCAATATCATTCTCTTTGTGCAATTCTAATAAATATGATTGATTATTATCCATTTCAAAACTTCCTTCAATGTAAATATTTCAAAGTGTTTTTGACAAATAAAATAAATCAGTCAATGATTGTGACTGATTGTATTTCAATTAATAACAACGGCTATATGTTCTTATATTACGAACTACTTTTTATATAATTCTTTGAAATTATCTCATAAATTTAATTTTAACTTTATATATTTTACCACAAAGGCATATATATTATAAGTGTAAATTGTGATAACCAACTTGTTTATATAGCTATATTGAATATTACATCAACTTCACATAATAAATGCGTATAAGAAACTAATACAAAAATCGAAATTATTATGTTTTTATCACTTTTATCGATTAAATTATCTAACAGAATAAACACCACAATTGTGCAATGGTTATATATTACAATTTTTGCGTAAAATATTGTAGTGATTTGTGTTGTCTCTTGGAGTAAAAAAACACTAGTCTCAGATTTCAGAAAGAGTTAGCACCCGACATAATGAATACAAAAAACTGCCAACAAAGTCAGAAACTTTGTCGACAGTATGAGCTGAAATTTAAAAATTTCAGCTTGATAACGTGATATTAATACATAATGACCAGAATTTTTACACATTAGCTTTTGTAAAATTAGTGGTAAAAACACATTGTCACCTAAGACAAAGTGTTAACAATATTGAATCAATTTGTAATTCAGATTCACACTTTAAATATCAATGCGTATTTTTAGTGTTGTCCAAATATTATTCATGGTTATGATCATGGTCGTCCATTTCAGTGTTAACGACTTCTTCAATCATATCCCATTCTTCATCAGTTTCAACTGGTAAAAATTTTCCGCCTTCGCCATCTACATCAGGCTCATTAATCATTGGTACTAATTCGATTAAATCATCATCATCTGATTCTGCACCTTCTTCAGCAAGAATCACATATTCTTTTTTGAATTCAGGATGGAAAAATTCTAATACTTTTCGATAAAGTACTTCGTTTCCATCTTCATCAAATAAAGTTAATAATTCCTCTTGGTTGTTAATTTCTAATTCAGATTCATGGTTATGTTCAGTCATTATAAAACGCTCCTTTTTATTGTATAGAATCTAAATAGCCTTGTAATATAAATACTGCAGCCATTTTATCTATTACTTTTTTTCGTTTTTGTCTAGAAACATCTGCTTCAAGTAAAGAACGTTCTGCAGCCATGGTACTTAAACGCTCATCCCACATGATTATCTCTACAGATGGCAATGCTTCCTGAAGTTGCTCCTTGTATTGTAACGAAGCTTCGCCTCGAAATCCAATAGAATTATTCATATTCTTTGGCAAACCTATGACAACAGTACCAACTTTTTCTTTCTCTATGATCGTTACTAGTCTGTCTATACCTAGTTCATTCTTATCTTCGTTTATATGGAGTGTATCTAATCCCTGGGCTGTCCAACCCATGAGATCACTTATAGCAATGCCAACAGTTTTACTTCCTACATCTAAACCTAAAATTTTATGTTTTAGCATTAATTACTTTGAGTTCTCTTGTAAATAATTTGAAACTAATTCTTCCATGATATCGTCGCGATCAATACGACGAATTTGGTTTCTAGCTTCATTATTACGTGGAATATACGCAGGATCACCTGATAATAAATAACCGACAATTTGATTTACAGGGTTGTAGCCACGTTCATTCAGCGTGTTATAGACATTTTGAAGTACTGTTTTGACATCTTCTTTTGGAATTTCATCATAATTAAATTTCATTGTTTTATCAAAGTTTTCCATTTTGTAACACTCCTTCGTATCGACTAAAAAGTACTTATTGTTAATTCTACATTACTAAACGTAGAACTTATAGAGATTTAATGTAATCTTTAATGAAACGTAATGATTCTGTTATGTTTTCAGGTTGAGTGCCCCCACCTTGAGCCATGTCTGGGCGGCCGCCACCTTTACCACCTACAATTGGTGCCATGTTTTTAATAATGTCACCAGCTTTTACACTATCTGTTAATTCTTTTGGTACTGTAGCTACTAAAGACACTTTGCCATCTATGTTACTGATTAAAATTATAATAGCATCTTGCAACTTAGATTTAAAGTCATCCATTGTCTCACGAATCGCTTTTGCGTTTGCGACTTCAACTTCAGTTGCAAGTACATTAAATCCATTAATTTCTTCTACCTGATTTGTAATATCACCCATTTTCAGTGTAGTGATTTCTTTATTTCTTTGTTCAAGTTGCTTAGATAATTCTTTTTCATCCGCTTGCATTTGGATAACTTTTTCTAAAACTTGATCATCTGATTTCACTTTAACTTGTGCTTTCACCGCATTAAATTGTTCTTGTATTGTTTCTAAATATAGAAATGCTGATTTTCCAGTAAATGCTTCTATACGTCTCACACCAGCACCTGTACCCGATTCACTCACTATTTTAAACAAACCTATTTCAGAAGTATTATTAACATGGATACCTCCACATAATTCAATGGAGAAAGGTGCCATATTGACAACTCGAACGACATCGCCATATTTTTCACCAAATAATGCCATCGCACCTAATTTTTTAGCTTCAGCAATAGGCATTTCTTGTATATTCACATCTATACTATTCCAAATTTCTTCATTAACTCTTCGCTCAACGTGATCTATTTCATCTTGAGTTAAAGGTCCAAAGTGCGTGAAATCAAATCTTAATCTCTCCGCTTCAACAAGTGAACCTGCTTGATTGACATGATCTCCAAGTACTTCTTTTAATGCCGCATGTAATAAATGTGTGGCGCTGTGATTCTTTTTAATATCTCTTCGTTCAACATGGTTTACACTAGCAAGCACTTCGTCATTCTTTTTAACAGTTCCAAATTGAATTTCACCTTTGTGTAAATTTTGTCCATTAGGTGCTTTGGTTACTTCAGTAACTTTGATTTCGAACTGTTCATTACTTATTGTACCTTCATCTGCTACTTGTCCACCACTCACTGCATAAAATGGTGTTTCTTTTAAAATAAAGTAAATGATTTCTCCAGCTTCAGCTTCGTTTACGAAATCTCCATTATAAATGATATCGGTAATAAACGTTTTTTGATCCATGACATCATAACCTACAAATTGACTCTCTGTTGTTACTTTTTTCAATATGTCACTTTGTACTTGCATAGATTGAGAGTTTTGACGAGCTTGTCTAGCTCTATCACGTTGTTTTTGCATTTCATCTTCAAAAGTATTCATATCAACAGAAAGGTTTTCTTGTGTTGCAATTTCTTCAGTAAGTTCAACTGGAAAACCATATGTGTCATATAATTTAAATGCATCCTTACCACTGATTTCATTTGTCGTTGATTTTGCTTTTGCAATTAAATTATTTAATATCGCTAAACCTTCTTCCAGTGTTTCATGGAAACGTTCTTCTTCCGATTTGATCACGCGTTTGATGAAATCAGCTTTTTCTTTAACATTCGGATAATAAGGTTCCATGATATCTGCAACGATATCAACCAATTTATACATAAATGGTTCATTAATATCTAATGATTGACTAAACCTTACAGCACGACGTAAAAGCCTACGCAACACATAACCTCGTCCTTCATTTGCTGGTAATGCGCCATCAGCGATTGCAAATGAAATCGTGCGTATATGGTCAGAAATGACTTTGAATGCTACATCATAAGTATCTTTTTCAAGATACTTTTTACCTGAAACTTTTTCTACTTCATTAATGATTGGCATAAACAAATCAGTTTCGTAATTTGTACGAACATTTTGCGCTATAGATGCCATTCTTTCAAGCCCCATACCAGTATCAATATTTTTATTTGGTAATGGTGTGTACGTATGATCTTTATTATGATTAAATTCACTAAATACTAAATTCCAAACCTCTAAAAATCTTTCATTCTCACCACCTGGATACATTTCTTCTGCAGGATCATCTTGTCCAAATTGATCACCGCGATCATAGAATATCTCAGTATTAGGGCCTGAAGGTCCTTCTCCGATATCCCAGAAATTTCCTTCTATACGAATAATTCTACTCTCTTCTAAACCTATGTCTTCATTCCATATTTTATAAGCTTCTTTGTCCTCAGGATGTATCGTTACATACAATCGTTTTGGATCCATAGCCATCCATTTTTCATTCGTTAAAAATGCCCAAGCAAATTCAATAGCCTCTTTTTTAAAATAATCACCAATTGAAAAATTACCTAACATTTCAAAAAAAGTATGATGTCTAGCTGTAAAGCCGACATTCTCAATGTCATTGGTTCTTATAGCTTTTTGAGAATTAACAATACGAGGCTTTTTAGGTGTTTCTCTGCCATCAAAATATTTTTTTAATGTCGCAACACCAGAGTTAATCCATAGTAAAGAATCATCATCTATAGGTACTAATGGTGCAGAAGGTTCAACCATATGCCCTTGTTCAACAAAGTAATCAATAAAATTCTGTCTAATTTCACTTGCTTTTAAGTTTTTCATACTTAAAATTCCTCCATCTCAACTCAAGTTATATCAGTTATTTGATAAAAAAGAAAATAAAAAACGTCCATCCTATCAAAAGGGACGAACGTTTCGCGGTACCACCCTAGTTATAAGCATTAATAATGATTACTAATTTCGCTTATCACTTTAAATAAGTATATTTATTATTTAACATAAAGTAGCTTTCAACTATGCTATCTGTACTTTTCACCAGCCAGTACATCTCTTGTCGACTACCATAGTTTACTCATCTTTATGCACAATCAATTATATTGTATTTACTTTAACCTACGTTGTCAATGTTCAACAAAATCATATGGCGAAATATCTCCCATATTAATCATAGGATTAATTTTATATATATTTTCTTCTGTTAAAACAGTCGTCGAATCAAATGTAGCATTAACTTCATCTTCATCTTTACGATCATCATTATTAAAATACGTTTTTAAGAACGTACAAAGCTGTGTCATTCTCACTTGGCCATGTGTATTTAAACCGATTTCGAAAGCTTGTGGGTCCCCCAAAAATACCAGTGATTGCTTAGCTCTTGTTAGTCCAGTATATAATATTGGTTTTTGCAACATTCTAAAATATTGCTTAACCATAGGCATAATAACGATTGGAAATTCGGAACCTTGTGATTTGTGAATAGACGTACAATATGCATGTGTTAATTCCAATAAATCTTGCCTTACAAAAGTAATTTCATTTCCGTCAAAATCAACGACAATCACATCTTTATTTAAGGCATTTTCTTTTGCCCAAAATATACCAACAACCACTCCAATATCACCATTAAATATATTATCACTTGGTCTATTTACTAGTTGTAGTACTTTATCTCCTTTTCTAAAGACAACATCCCCGAATTCAACTTCACGTGTTTCTTTCTCTTTAGGGTTTAAAATTGTTTGCAATACAGTATTTAATTTTTTTATACCAGCTGAACCTTTATACATCGGAGCTAATACTTGTATATCACTCATATCATAACCTTTATTTACAGCGCTTGAAACCACCTTTTCAACTACTGAAGGTATTTGATCTGTTGAACAGTTGATAAAGTTACGATCGTGAAATCTTTGTGTAATATCAATAGGTTCACCCAATTTCATTCTATGTGCTAATTCTATGATACTAGATCCATCTTGTTGTCGGTAAACTTCAGTTAGATTCACTCTGGGAATTACTTTAGAATCAATGAGATCTTTAAAAACCTGACCTGGCCCTACAGAAGGTAATTGGTCTTCATCACCTACTAATATGACTTGAGCATCTATAGGGACGGCACTAAGGAATTGATGAAATAACCAAGTGTCGACCATTGACATTTCATCTATAATAATTAATTTCGCTGAAATCTCATTATCTAAAATATCCTCTGGTTGTGTGTCTTGATTCCAACCTATTAACCGATGTATAGTCATAGCTTCCAATCCCGTAGATTCAGCCAACCGTTTTGAAGCTCTTCCTGTCGGGGCTGCTAGTACAACGGGATAGTCATCGTTTTGATAATCATCATAATCTAAAGATAAACCATGTATTTCTGCATATAATTCAACAATACCTTTAATCACAGTCGTCTTTCCTGTTCCTGGACCGCCAGTTAACAGCATAATTTTAGTATTGATTGCAGTTTGTAACGCTTCTCTTTGAGAATTAGCATATGTAACCTGATTACGTTGTTCTATTTCACCAATTTCTAATTGTAATTCAGATTGTTCTATTTCTTTTAATTTATTCGTATATGTGTAATTACGATATAAGTTTTGAACACTTTTAAGTTCTGAATAATATAAACTAGGAATTGCTATTTCACTTTCTTGTTTTACTAATTTTGTATCTTCAACAAGGACTTGAATCATATTTTCTAACTGTTGATGCTCAATCACTTCATTAGGTGGTTGAGACAACATTTCTTGTGTCATTTCTAATACAGTTTGTGTCGGCAAGTATGTGTGTCCTTGCTTAATGCATTCTTCTTCTAATACATATAATAAACCAGCTTTTAAACGCTCATCATCGTTATATTGAATACCTACATTTCGTGCTAAAGTATCTGCTTTGTTAAATCCGATACCCTTCACGTCGTAAACCAATTGATAGGGTTTGTTTTCTACAATATTGAGTGTATCGCCTAAATAAACTTGATAGATTGCCATCGCGAGTTTAGGCCCAAACCCTAAATCATGTAATCGAATAATGATTTGCTCTGTTTCTTGATTACTCGCAATTTGTTCAGCAATTTGTTTTTGCTTTTTCTTTGGCAAACTAGGTACCTTTTCTAAAATAGATGAATCATTTAAAATATCTGAAATTGCATTTTCTCCAAGTGTGTTTACAATATTTTGGGCCGTTTTTTTACCTATGCCTTTAAATAAATCACTAGATAAATAGCTAATTATAGCTTCTTTTGTTTGAGGCAACTCTTTTTCAAACGTTTCAGCTTTTAACTGTTTACCATATTTAGGATGTGAAACGATTTGTCCTTTAAAAGTATAAACATCGCCTTCAGCAATTTCTGGAAAAAACCCTACAACTGTAGGCATAGAATCAAATTCTTCATTAGATTCTATCGTATCTACTTTTAAAACAGTATAAAAATTGTCTTTGTTTTGAAACAAGATAGCATCTACAGTACCTTTAATCATTGAATTATTAAATAATGTAGGGTTATCCATTTAATTACTCCTCCTCTGCGATTGATTTAAACGTTTTGATGGCATGTTGACTCATCAAATGTTCTGGGTTGATAGAAACTGCACGTTCAAAATATTCGATGGCACTTTCAGTATCTTCAGTTAACATATAGGTTGCTAAACCTAAGTTATATAAAGCATCCGTATGGGCTTCATCTAATGTGAGTACATACTTTAATTGTGAAACGGCTTGTTCATACATTTCTAAGTGACACAATACTAACCCATACTGAAATTGTACTTCTACATCGTTGCGATTATCTTTTTCAGCGGCAGTCATTAAAAAGGGAAGTGCTTCTGTAAAAGCTTCTAACTGGTTAAAAGACATACCAATCATGTAATTTGTATCTATTTCGTCTACTTTATATTGCAAAGCTTGTTGATATAATTTAACCGCTTCTTTATAACGTCCCTCATTGTAATAGACATTAGCTAAATTGTAATAAACAGCACCATTTTCCGGATCAATGGTTAGTGCTTTTTGGAAAAATTTTTCCGCTTTATCTATTTCACCCGCTTCAGCTATTAATATACCTGCATTGATATAGTTTTCGACTTCATTCGGGTTTGCTTCTATATTTTCAAATAGTGCTGCTAAAGCTTGCTCAAAATTACCTTGTTTTATCAGCGTATAAATTTGTTCTTGATTCATGCTATCCCTCTCTCTCAACATCTTATTATAACATTTAAGAATGAAAAAACAGTAAAAAGGAGTAAGTGACAAATCAAAAATTTAAATTTGATATTGTACGCTTACTCCTCAAAACATGTTCATCTATAAAACTTTATATTTAATTAACAATAAATCATTGTTATTTTACTATTTACTAAGCCAATTAATTTATTTGTTTAAACAACATAACTTAATTGACCTGATGTTTTGTATACATCATCTATAGTAGCGCCACCTAGACATACATCACCATCATATAAAACAACTGATTGACCTGGAGTAATTGCGCGAACAGGTTCATCAAATGTTACGCGAATCGCATTATCATTTTCTCTTTGAACAAAAACTTTTGTATCTTTTTGACGATATCTAAATTTTGCTGTACATTCAAAGCCATTTTCTAAATCGACAGGGTTAACAAATGAAATATCTGAAGCAATCAAATAATCACTATAAAGGGCTTCATGATGAAAACCTTGTTCTACATATAAGACATTTTCATTTAAATTTTTGCCAACAACAAACCAAGGATCACCATCTCCACCAATACCTAGACCGTGACGTTGTCCTATAGTATAGTACATTAATCCTGTGTGTGTGCCTATTTTTTTACCATCTAATGTTTGCATTTCACCAGACTGTGCTGGCAAATATTGAGATAAAAATGTTTTGAAATTACGTTCACCAATAAAACAAATACCAGTAGAATCTTTTTTCTTAGCCGTAGCTAAATCTTGTGCTTCAGCAATTCTACGAACTTCTTTTTTATCAATATCACCTATCGGGAACATTACTTTTGATAATTGAGATTGTGATAATTGATTTAAGAAATAAGTTTGATCTTTATTATTGTCAACACCGCGCAACATTTCAACATGTCCATCTTCATGGCGACGTATACGTGCATAATGACCTGTAGCTACATAATCTGCACCTAACTTAAGTGCATGTTCTAAAAATGCTTTGAATTTAATTTCCTTATTACACATCACATCGGGGTTTGGTGTGCGTCCTTTTTTATATTCATCTAAGAAATAAGTAAACACTTTATCCCAATATTCTTTTTCAAAATTAACTGCATAATATGGTATACCAATTTGATTACATACAGCTATGACATCGTTATAATCTTCCGTAGCTGTACACACACCGTTTTCATCCGTGTCATCCCAGTTTTTCATAAAAATACCAATGACATCATAACCTTGTTCTTTTAATAAGTGTGCTGTAACTGAACTATCTACGCCACCTGACATGCCAACAACAACACGTGTATCTTTATTTGACAACTAAACTTCCTCCTTGAATTTATGATAAATTTTGTGAATTTCAGTAACTAAATATTTTATTTCTTGTTCGGTCGTTTGTTCATTAAAGCTAAATCGTACAGAATGATTTGCTCTTGTATCATCACCATACATTGCCAATAAAACATGCGAAGGCGATGTGGAACCTGCAGTACATGCTGAACCAGAAGCTACATATATATTGGCTAAATCTAGCAATGTTAACATGGTTTCTACATCAATAAATGGAAAATACAAATTAACGATGTGACCTGTAGTATCTGTCATTGAGCCGTTTAATTCAAAAGGAACTGATCGTTCTTGTAATGTAACAATAAATTGATTTTTCAAATTCATCAAATGGACATTGTTTTCATCTCTATACTGATTTGCTAGTTTTAAAGCTTCAGACAATCCCACAATTTGGGGAACATTTTCTGTACCTGCTCTTCTTTTCACTTCTTGTTCTCCACCTAATTGTGGAAACTTGATAGTTGTACCTGTTTTTATTAGTAAAACTCCGATACCCTTTGGCCCGCCAAATTTATGTGCTGTAATACTCATTGCATCGATATCAAATTCATGAAAATCTATGTCTAAGTGGCCGATTGCTTGTACCGCATCTACATGAAATATGGCATTTGAATGACTTACAATTTCATCAATATCATACATTGGTTGTACTGTTCCAATTTCATTATTAACAAACATGATTGAAACGAGTATCGTCTCATCAGTTAACGCACTTTTTAATTGTTCTAACGATATCAAGCCTTCCACATCTACATCAAGGTATGTTACATCAAAACCTTCTTTTTCTAATTGTTCAAAAACATGGAGTACTGAATGATGTTCTATTTTAGTTGTAATAATATGCTTGCCTTTATCCTGATTTGCATACGCAATACCTTTAATCGCTGTGTTATTAGATTCGGTTGCTCCACTTGTAAAGATTACTTCACTCGGCTTAGCATTGAGTTGCTTTGCTACGAAACGACGTGACTCATCTAAATATTTACGTGCATCTCTACCTATACTATGTATAGAGGACGGATTACCGTAATGCGTTGTATAGACTTCCATCATTTTATCTATTACTTGCTGTTTAACTGGCGTTGTAGCAGCGTAATCTGCATATACTTCCATGTTTGACACTCCTTACAAATTTATCAATGTTCCAATGATAGCACCATCTATTTAATTTTTCTAGTTGTCTGTTTCAAAATGTCCATTTTCATCTATCATTTCATATTCATCTAATAATGCTAATGTTTCGTCTACATTTGATTTTGTCGTATTATTTAACGTTAAGTTGTATAATTTTTTATCTTTGATTTCCCAGTGTGTCGCTTTAAATCTAGATTGAAAATACTCATCATGTGTCACAACTAATACTTGACCGTTAAAACTTTTTATCATATTTAAAATTAAATCCTGTGTTGAAATATCAAAATAATTAGTTGGCTCATCTAAAATTAATAAATTGGCACCAGAGAAATATAGTAGTACAAATTGAAATCTACTTTTCTCGCCCATAGATAATTGACTAATTGGCGCATTAATTTTTTCTTCATTAAAACCAAATGAAGCTAAAATAGTTTGTGCCTCACTTCGTAATATTTTATTTGTAGTTAATAGCATCGAAAGTGGAGATTCTGCTTCATTTAAGTTTTTATTTGTCTGATCAAAATATCCAATTTTTAGTGAAGGGGTGATTTTTATATTTCCTTGATTTGGAAGTATCTTTTGTCTGATCATTGCAATTAAAAGTGATTTACCACTCCCATTTGGCCCAGTAATTAAAATATTTTCTTTTTGTTTCATTTCAAAATGAGCATGTTCAAATATATGATGTTCATTTATAGCAACATTGAAGTCTTCAAAATGAATTAAAAAGCGTTTACGTAAACGATCTTGATGATTAAAATGATAATGTTTTTGTTCATTATCTGGCTGATTTATCGTCTTCTCATTTAATTTTTGAGTCATTTGCTTTTCTTTCGTCTTTGCTCTTTGAGCTAACTTACTGAGTTTCTTCTGCTCAAGAGGGCTACGGACACTTGCTTTTTGTTGTGCTGAATGATGCCATGTTTGTATTCGTTGTATCGTGCGATTAAGTTCTGCTATTTCTTTTTGTTGCTTTTCGTACATATTTTGTTGTGTTTGTAACGTTAAATCTTTAATTTTACGGTACTTGGAATAATTACCATTATATTTATTCGTTTTTTTAGACGTTACTTCAATGACATGAGTCGCTGTTTGATCGATAAAATCACGCTGGTGTGATACAAAGATAATTGTATATTTTGATTTTTGTATTTTTTTAATCAGTTGTTCTAACATTTCTAAATCTAAATGATTTGTAGGTTCATCAAGCAAAATCAATGGTTTGTTTGACATAAATGCTTTTAATAATGCTAGTCTCGTTTGTTGGCCGCCACTTAAATATTGAATTTGTTTTTCTAAATCTCTTTCAGTTAAATTCAATTGATTTGCTTGAGTGATAATATTCTGTTCAAATTCATAGCCATTTAAAGCACTATAATCAGCAATATACTTATAATTACTCTTAAGCTTCTGTTTTATCTGCAGCAACTCAGGATTTATAGCCATTACATAGTCTAATCCTGTTAAGTGTTCATAAACAGACATATTTTGATGCATTAAATAAGCTTCATCTTGATATTTCATCTTTATTGCTTCTAACAATGTTGTTTTTCCTACGCCATTGTTACCAATCATTGCAACATGTTCACCCTTATCAATTTGAATTTCTACAGAGTTAATTAAATTTTTACCAAATTTTTCAAATGGTTTTTGCACATAATAAAAAGACATACCAATTCCCTCTTTCTCAAGAGATACGATATGCCTTAACAATCCGAACATTATTTATGTTAGGTATTTTACTGAAAATTTTTTATTAAGACATAATCGCATCCCATATATTACTTTTTTGATTAAATAAATTGTTTTGATTGTTCTTATGAGATTTATCCATTGTCTTAATAAGACCACCTAACTTTTTTAATTTCATAAAGTATAACAGTGAGCAATTTCTTACGCAAGTTTTATTTAGACTGTTATACTGCAATATATTAATATATTTAAGGAGGACATCGTGTAATGAACGATTTAAAATTATCTGCGCTTAATCTCGTTCCTATTAGAGAAGGTCAAACCGATCAAGATGCAATTAGCGATATGGTTAAATTAGCACAAAATTTAGAAGAACTGGATTATGAGAGATATTGGATTGCAGAACATCATAACGCACCTAACCTTGTCAGTTCAGCCACTGCGTTATTAATACAACATACATTAGAACATACTTCTAAAATAAGAGTAGGTTCTGGTGGTATCATGTTACCTAATCATGCTCCACTTGTTGTTGCAGAACAATTTGGGACAATGGAAACTGTATTTCCAAATCGCGTTGATTTAGGTTTAGGTCGTGCGCCAGGTACTGATATGATGACAGCGAGTGCCTTACGTAGAGATCAACACAATGGCGTTTATGAATTTCCTGAAGAAGTAGAACAACTTGCGACTTATTTCGGACCGGGTAATCAACAAACTTATGTCCGTGCATATCCAGCAGTTGGTAAAAACGTTCCTCTTTATATTTTGGGTTCTTCAACTGATTCAGCACACTTAGCTGCACGCAAAGGATTACCATACGTCTTTGCAGGGCATTTTGCACCACAACAAATGAAAGAAGCAATTGAAATTTATAAAGAACTATTTGAACCGTCAGACGTGTTGAGCAAACCATATGTGATTGTTTGTTTAAATGCAATCGTTGCTGATACAGATGCTCAAGCAGAATATCTGGCAACAACACAGGCTCAGGTTATGGTAAGTATTACTCGAGGAAGAATGCAACCTGTACAACCACCTACTGACGATTTAAAAGGTCTACTCACGCCTACTGAGTATGAAATAGCAAAACAACGTATGCAAAGTTCCCTTATTGGCTCTGAAGAAACCGTCAAACAAAAATTACAATCATTTATAGATGAATACGGTGAAATAGATGAATTGATGGCTATTAGTTACATTTATGATCAAGAAGCACAACTTGAATCATATCGTAAACTTAAAAATATGATTACAACGCTAAATTAAATATAAAAAAAGCCTAGTTCCTATATTAGAAACTGGGCTTTTTAATATTTAAGCGAAAAAGCTTAAACTTTTAAGACAACTTTATTTTTTATCGTCTTTTTTATCATCTTTTTTATCGTCACTGCCACCAGTGAAATTATCGATTTGTTCAGATGCTTGTTTTGCTTTTTCGTTATCAGTATCTTTTAATTTGTCAGAAACGTTTTTTGCAGTTTCTTTTGCTTTATTTAAGAAATCAGCCATAATAAAACCACCTTTTTAGTATTAGTTAACGATTATTATTTTTTAAATTTATCGATAACTTCATTTGCTTTATCTTTTGCATTTTCTACTACTTCTTTGGCTTTACCAGAATTTTTATCTTCTTTGCCTTCTTTTTCTAACTCTTTATTGTCGGCTACGTTACCAACTGTTTCTTTAACGTTTCCTTTTGCTTGTTCGAATTTATTTTCATCTGCCATAAATAATACCTCCTTAGCAATGTATTAATTAAATACCACAATAATTAAGTCATAAACATTTAAAACAAATTTTTTTAATATTTTCAGTTAAAGTCAAAGAAATGTTTTAATTTACAACGTTATTCACATCTTAAATATAGAACATATATCCATCTAAATTATTAGTTTCATTATAATCTGCTAAGTATTTCAATGTTGTATTATCTAATACTTCTCTTACTGCGTCTCTCATTCTGATCCAAAGTTGTTTCTGTGCAGGAGGTTCAGAATCAATGCTTTCTACGAATGTAATTGGTCCTTCTAACAAACGAATAATGTCACCAGCCGTAATTTCTTCTGCTGAGACTCTCAATTGATAACCACCTTTTGCACCACGAACACTTCGAATTAAACCAGCATTTCTTAATGGACCTACTAGTTGTTCTAGATAAAGATCACTTAAATTATTTTCTTCAGCTATAGATTTTAACGAAACACATCCTTGCCCTTGCTTTTTGGCTAAGGATATCATTAGTGTTAAGCCATATCTACCTTTTGTTGATATTTTCATTATATAACCTCACTTAATTCGAATACTATATATTAACATTCTATCATTTTTTACGTTAAGATAATATTAGAAAGGTGTGAAAGATTGTGACGAACGAACCACTCGCTTCAAGAATGCGACCAAATAATATTGATGAAATCATTTCACAGGATCATTTAGTTGGTGACAAAGGTATTATACGCAGAATGGTCAATACCAAACGATTATCGTCCATGATTTTTTATGGTCCTCCTGGAATTGGCAAAACGAGTATCGCTAAAGCTATTTCAGGCAGTACTCAGTTTAAATTCCGCCAACTAAATGCTGTAACTAATACTAAAAAAGATATGCAACTCATTGTCGAAGAAGCAAAAATGTCTGGACAAGTCATTCTATTATTAGATGAGATTCATCGTTTAGATAAAGCGAAGCAAGATTTTTTATTGCCTCATCTTGAAAATGGAAAAATTGTATTAATTGGTGCTACAACTTCAAACCCATATCATGCGATTAATCCTGCAATTCGATCAAGAGCACAAATCTTTGAGTTATACCCATTAGATGAAAACGACATAAAAGTTTCTTTAGAAAGAGCGCTAACCGATGAAACACGTGGTCTAGCTTCATACAATCCAGTCATTGATGAAGAAGCGATGAATTATTTCACAACGCAAAGCCAAGGAGATGTTAGAAGTGCGCTGAACGCTTTAGAATTAGCCGTACTCAGTTCTGAGGTGGTTGATAATCAAAGACATATTACATTGGAAGATGCTAAAGATTGCTTACAAAAAGGTGCTTTTGTCAGTGATAAGGATGGCGATATGCACTATGATGTGATGAGTGCATTTCAGAAATCAATTCGAGGAAGTGATGTTAATGCAGCATTGCATTATTTAGCACGTTTGATAGAAGCTGGAGACTTACCTACTATTGTCAGAAGATTATTAGTTATTAGTTATGAAGATATAGGTTTAGCTTCACCAGGTGCTGGACAACGTACTTTAGCAGCGATTGAATCAGCTGAAAGACTCGGCTTTCCAGAAGCAAGAATACCTTTGAGTCAAGCGGTAATTGAATTATGTCTGTCACCTAAATCTAATTCTGGAATCACTGCTATCGATGCAGCACTGTCAGATATTCGAAAAGGTCATGTAGGACAAATTCCCGATCATTTAAAAGATGGGCATTACTCAGGTGCCAAAGAATTGGGTAGAGCAATAGGCTATAAATATCCTCATAATTATGACAATGGTTTTATACCACAACAATATTTGCCAGATAAATTAAAAAACAAAATTTACTATACGCCTAAAACAACATCAAAAACTGAGCAACAGCTTAAATCTATTTTTGACAACATCAATAAGGCGCAACAAAATAAAAGTTAATTTACAACCATATGAAACAACCGCGCTAACACATTACAAAAGACTGCTTGTGTTAAACGCGGTTGTTTAATTCCTTTATTTATCTTTGATTCTTGTTACGGGTATATCTTTTAATATATCATTCACTACATAGCTTGCACATATGAGTCCTACAACACTAGGTACAAATGCATTTGAGGAGGGTGGCATTTGCCCTTTTCTGGTTGGGGCATTTGCATCGCCAACTGTTTCTTTGACATCTTCTCTTATGACGATTGGACTTTCATCTGAGAATACTACAGGAATCCCTTTGTATATACCTAACTTTTTCAATTTACGACGTATCAATTTAGCCATTGGATCCATATAAGTTTTAGAAATATCTGCAATTTGGAAACGTGTTGGATCTGTTTTATTTGCGGCACCCATACTTGAAATAACAGAAATACCTCTTTCAAGACATTCTTTCATAAGATGAACTTTGTAAATAAGTGTATCACTCGCATCTAAAAAATAATCTATATCATAGTTATTAAACAAGGCTTCATATGTTTCTTCTGTATAAAACATATGAAGTGATGTGACTTTACACTCTGGATTGATTAATTTAATACGCTCTTCCATTAATGTTACTTTACTTTGACCAATTGTAGATGTTAATGCATGTAGCTGACGGTTAACGTTCGTTATATCAACATCGTCTTTGTCTATTAATATAATATGGCCTATATTAGTACGAGCTAATGCTTCAGCTGCAAATGAGCCAACGCCTCCTACTCCTAAAACAACAACGGTTTTTTGTTTTAATAAATCTAAACCTTCTTGGCCGTATGCCAATTCATTTCTCGAAAATTGATGTTTCATTTTTTAACTCCTTATTTAGCGAATACTATTATCATTACATTTTTGCTTGCTGATTATTTGTAAAACAACATTTTCTGTTAATTTATAACGATATAAAAAATACGCAAGACCGAAGTCTTGCGTACCGATAGAGTCCGTGCGTGCCGTAGTTATAAATTGCTTGATCATTCGGCCTGCTATTAACAGGTGGGTGCCCTGTTTCTTGTTTTGCAAGTCCTCCTTAAGAGGCGTGTGCGCTGCAAGAAAACCTATTAGGCTCCCGGATCAAAGAGTGTTAGGCCCAAATATGAAGCAAACTTACGAACACGACAGATGACTACCTTATGCAAGTATAATAACACATTATTGGAATTTAGCAAGAATAAAGACTTGGTAAAAATTAATGTCTAATTCTTAATGAAAGTTCTTCTAATTGATTTTCTGATACTTCGCTAGGCGCATTTGTTAATAAACAAGTTGCAGATGCAGTTTTAGGGAATGCAATTGTGTCGCGTAAATTTGTACGACCAGTTAACAACATCACTAAGCGGTCTAGACCTAAAGCAATTCCACCATGTGGTGGTGCGCCATATTTAAATGCATCTAATAAGAAACCAAACTGTTCCCTAGCTTGCTCTTCAGTAAATCCTAATACTTCAAACATTTTTGATTGTAAACCTTCATTATGAATTCTGATTGAACCACCACCGAGTTCATAACCATTTAACACAATATCGTATGCATTAGCTTGAGCATTTTCAGGTTCAGTATCTAATTTATTAATATCTTCTTGTTTTGGTGCTGTGAATGGATGATGCGCAGCAGTATAACGTTTTAACTCTTCATCATATTCAAGCAATGGCCAGTCTGTTACCCATAAGAAGTTTAATTTACTTTCATCAATTAAATCTAATTCTTTAGCCAATTTTAATCTTAGCGCACCTAAACTTTGAGCAACAACATTAGGTTTGTCAGCTACAAATAATACTAAGTCTCCAGCTTTTGCACCAGTCAACGATTTTAATTTTTCAACATGGTCTGCTTCAAAGAATTTAGCTATAGGGCCATTTAAACCTTCTTCAACTACTTTTACCCACGCCAAACCTTTCGCACCGTATATATTAACAAATTCAGTTAAAGCATCAATATCTTTTCTAGTGTAATTATCAGATGCACCTTCAGCTACAATTGCCTTCACTTGTCCATCGTTATTTACTGCATCTTTGAAGACTTTAAAGTCCATGATTTCACCAAGTTCTGAAACGTTAATTAATTCCATACCAAAACGTGTGTCTGGTTTATCAGAACCAAAACGTGCCATTGCTTCATTATAAGTCATTCTTGGGAATGGACGCGGCACTTCCACTTCTTTTACATCTTTCACAACTTTTTGTAACATTTCTTCGCCCATATCCATGACGTCTTCTTGATCAACAAAGCTCATTTCAATATCAACTTGCGTAAATTCTGGTTGACGGTCTGCACGTAAATCTTCGTCACGGAAACATTTAACAATCTGATAATATTTATCAAAGCCGCTAATCATTAACAATTGTTTAAATATTTGTGGTGATTGAGGCAATGCATAAAATTCACCTTCATGAACACGGGATGGTACTAAATAATCACGCGCACCTTCAGGTGTTGATTTAGTTAGCACTGGTGTTTCTATATCATAGAAACCTTCACCATCTAAATATTGTCTAATTGAACGTGTAGTTTGATGTCTCATCTTAAAAGTTTGTGCTAATTCTTGACGTCTTAAATCTAAATATCTATATTTTAGTCTTATGTTTTCATCCACATTTTGATTATCTTCATTTAATGCAAATGGTGGTGTTTCGGCTTTATTAATAATTTCAATCTCTGAAACTTGTACTTCAACTTGGCCTGTAGCAATTTTTGGATTTACTGTTTGAGGGTCACGTTTTTTTACGATACCTTTTACTTCTACAACGTACTCAGATCTAATTGTTTCAGCTATACGCAAGGCTTCTTCTGAAAAATCCGGGTTAAATACAATTTGCACATAACCTTCACGGTCACGTAAATCTACAAAGATAAGTCCACCTAAATCTCTACGATTATGCACCCAACCTTTTAATATAACTTCTTGTTCTAATAATGATTCAGTCACTAAACCACAATATGTTGTACGTTTACTCATGATATCTTCTCCTTAATTTCTAAAATAGTTAACAAGTTCATTTAAATCAATACGTTCTGATGTTCCGGTTTCCATATTTTTTACATTAATATTTTTTTCTTCTAATTCTTGATCACCAATAACAACAGTATGTTTGGCATTCAGTCTATCAGCTTGTTTCATTTGTCCTTTAACTTTACGTTCCATATAATCTTTGTCCGCTTTAACACCATTTTTACGTAAATCATTCAATAATTTTACTGCATAACGGTCTGCTTCTTCACCCATAGTAACGATAAATAAATCAAAATCATGGTCAACATCTAAATCAATGCCTTCTTCTTCTAATGCCATTAACAATCTTTCAATGCTAAGTGCAAAACCAATACCTGTTTGACTTGGACCATCTAGCAATTCAAGTAGACCATTATAACGGCCACCACCACATAAAGTCGTAATCGCACCTTCATAATTTGGATTATCAATCATCAGTTCAAATGCTGTGTGTGTATAATAATCTAAGCCTCTTACTAAGTTAGGATCTTCTTCATATTTGATGTCTAAATCGTTTAAATGCTGTTTTACTTCCTCAAAATATGCTTTTGAATCATCATTTAAATATTCTGTAATGCGCGGTGCTGTTTTCACTGCTTCTTTATCTTTATCAACTTTACAATCCAAAATCCTCATTGGATTAGTATGCAAACGTGCTTGGCAATCCTTACAAAAATCGCCAATTACTGGTTCAAAATGTTTAACCAGGGCTTCATTGTATTCTTTGCGCGAATTAATATCGCCAATGCTATTAATAACTAACTTTAAATGTTTAAGACCAAATGACTGATAAATATGCATGACCATTGCTAAAATTTCAGCATCAATACTAGGATTTTCTGCACCTATGGCTTCTACACCAAATTGTGTAAACTGACGATAACGTCCTTTCTGTTTTCGTTCATAACGGAACATTGGACCATTGTAGTACAATTTAATCGGTTGGTTAGGTAATCCCTGCATTTTATTTTCTATATATGAACGTACTACTGCAGCAGTACCCTCAGGTCTCAAAGTGATACTGCGGTCGCCTTTATCTTTGAATGTATACATTTCTTTTTGAACGACATCCGTAGAATCACCAACGCCACGTGCAAATAATTCAGTGCTTTCAAAAATAGGCGTACGAATTTCTTCATAATTATATAATTCCATCAATTCATCTAATTTTGTTTCTATATATCGCCATTTTTTTGTTTCGCTTGGTAAAATGTCTTGTGTTCCTCTAGGAATATTTATCATAAAACCTCTCCTTTTATACAATAAAAAGTCCCTTGCATAACTGTACAGTTATACAAGGGACGAATATCCGTGTTGCCACCCTAATTGGTTAGATATAGTTTATCAACAAGCTATATCAACCCACTTCATACGGATAACGTTCGTCACACGGCTTTAATTTCATAAAGCACCTCTTCTTGCGTTTTAATAACTAAACTACTAAGCATAATTTTCCAGCCTCGAATTATGTCTCTACACATTTAAAATGTTGACGTTTCATTTAGCATAGTCAAGAATAATAACGGTTTTAATATAGAATTCATATTTAATAATAACGAGTTATTGATTAATATGCAACCTTTTTATTCTGAAAAATATGCACGTAAACCATCGACAACTGCTTGTTCAACAATGTGGCGATGTAATTGATTCGTTATCATATCTTCATCAGTTGGATTACTAATATAACCTAACTCTAATAAAACAGCGGGGACATTCGTCTGTCTCAATACTTGGAAGTTTTCTTGTCGAGCGCCTTTATTTGTCAGTAACGCTTTTTTTTGTATGTAAAGATTTAATGTTTCTGCAAGTGCTTTTTGATTATCTTGAAGCCAATAAACTGTAGTTCCATTAGCTTTAGAAGATTTTAGCGAATCATTATGTATGCTGATAAAAGCATCACCTTTAATATTACGATCGTCCAAACTAACATAACTATCTGAACTTCTCGTCATATTTACAGTCGCGCCTTCTTTTTCAAGAAGACTTTTCAATTCTTTCGCTGTTTTCAGTGTATAAACTTTTTCAGTGCTCTTCTTCTTTGTATTACTTGAAGCTCCCTGGTCACTTCCCCCGTGACCAGGATCAAGTACAATTGTTTTATCTTTAAGTGGTTTATCGTTAGCATTAGCATCTGCTTGAATATCTAGATTTGTATGCCAACCAGCCACCCAACCTTTATCTTTATGATTACTTGATTCAACTTCAATCCATTTGCCGGATTTACCAATTTTATTATAACTTTGACCTTGATTAGCCGGTTTAATAGTAGGATATACAGCATTAGGACCTGTTCTCAAATCAGTATCTTCCGTTATATATATCGTACTCGCATCTTCATCATTGTGATTTAGAAAAGCGATGAGCATAAAAATAAATATGACAAATGCTAACGTAACAATAAGTGTAGGGAAATTTTTTAAATTATGTTTATCTAGCCAAGTATTGATTGTTTTCATACGATTTTGCCATCCTGACTTTCATAAATAATTGTCACTGGGCCATCGTTGGCAATATTAACAAGCATATCTGTGCCAAATTCTCCTGTTAATACATTTATGTTATAAGTGCGTAATGCCTCATTAAATTTTTCATAAAGTTCATTTGCTTTTTCAGGCGGCATTGAATTGGTAAAACCAGGTCTATTACCTTTTCTTACATCTGCATATAGTGTGAATTGTGAGATAGAAAGAATCTCTCCTCGTACTTGCTGTAAATTCAAATTAAGTTTGCCATTCTCATCTTCAAACAATCGGGCATTCACAATTTTTCTTACTAATGTATCAATGTCCGCTTCTGTAGATGATTTGCCTACGCCAACAAGCAAACAAAAGCCTTTATTTATTTTATTATCTATTGAACCATTAGAAACGGATGCTTCTTTCACTCTTTGAACAATAATCCTCATGTGTATTTCACCTCTAATTCCAAACTCTTGTTACTGTGTAAACATCTCCGAGTTGTTTAATCTTATCAACAACTTGATAGACTTCATTTACATTTTTCACCATAACACCAATA
This sequence comes from Staphylococcus sp. GDY8P45P, assembly GCF_017892745.1. Classification (NCBI taxonomy): domain Bacteria; kingdom Bacillati; phylum Bacillota; class Bacilli; order Caryophanales; family Staphylococcaceae; genus Staphylococcus; species Staphylococcus sp. GDY8P45P. The sequence continues at coordinate 444,870 of NZ_JAESLS010000006.1, forward strand.
TTAATGATTGCATTTTTATCAATATCTGAACGACCAGAAACTTTAACTAAGTTACTTTTAGTGGAATTAACGGCTTGTAAAACTTCATTTAATAATCCATTTCGGTCATAAGCGGTAACTTCTAAGTCAACTTGATAACGTTGTGTCGCATCTTTAGAGCGTACCCATTCAACACTAATTAATCTGTCTTTTTCATTTTTGATATTAGGACAATCCGTGCGATGCACCTTAATACCATGCCCTTTAGTGATATATCCAACAATATCATCACCAGGGATTGGATTACAACATTTTGATAATTTAATGAGTACATTTTCAATTCCCTCAACGTATACGCCACTATCTGTTGTGATGTCATCCTTAATTGGCACAGATTTTTGTACTTCTTGCACTGAATTCAATGCTTTTTGTTTGTCTTGAATGCGTTGCTTTTCTGTTAACTTATTAACAATTTGTAAAGCTGTTACACCACCAAACCCTACTGCGGCAAATAAATCTTCTTCATTCGAAAAATTATATTTATCTTTTACGACTTCAATATTATCATCCGTTAAAACTGCATCTACACGGTACCCTTGGTCTTTTATTTCTGCTTCGACCATAAACTTACCTTTTTCAATATTGGAAGACCGATCTTGTTTTTTAAAGAAACTACGTATCTTACTTTTAGCACTAGAAGATTTAACAATTTTTAACCAATCACGACTTGGACCATAAGAGTGCTTACTTGTTCTGATTTCAACGATATCACCAGTTTTGAGCACATAATCTATCGGCTCAATTTTTCCGTTAACCTTAGCACCAATCATCTTATTTCCTACTTCGCTATGTACAGCATATGCAAAATCGATTGGTACAGCACCATAAGGTAATTCTATTACATCACTTTCTGGTGTAAAAGCATAGACTTTATCACTTTGTAAATCAAATTTTAATGTTTCCATAAACTCTTCTGCATCGGTGGTAGTGCTATCCGTTTCAGCGAGTTCTTTAATCCAATTTAATTTTTTATTGAAATTTTGTGTTTTTTCAGTAACCTTTTTGCCTTCTTTATATGCCCAATGCGCTGCAACCCCGTGTTCTGCAATTTCATGCATTTCATAAGTTCTTATCTGAATCTCTAAAGGATCGCCATTCGGTCCAACGACCGTTGTATGTAAAGATTGATACATGTTTTGCTTTGGCATAGCAATATAATCTTTAAACCTACCTGGCATGGGTTTCCATAGTGTATGCACAAGACCTAGTACTGCATAGCAATCATTTATTGAATTAACGATAATTCTTATAGCTAATAAATCAAATATTTGGTCGAATTGTTTCTTTTGTTTAACCATTTTTCTATAAATGCTATAAATATGTTTAGGCCTACCATTAATATCGCCAATTATATTCATTTTTTCCATATCTGAATCTATACGATTAATAGCATTTTGTATATATTCTTCTCGCTCACTTCGCTTTTTCTTCATAAGATTAACAATTCTGAAATATTGCACACTATCAATATATCTAAGTGCTGTATCTTCTAATTCCCATTTAATCGTATTAATCCCTAATCTATGTGCCAAAGGTGCATAGATTTCTAAAGTTTCTTTTGATATTCTTATTTGTTTTTCTCTTGGCATTGCTTTCAGTGTTCTCATATTATGTAATCGATCCGCTAATTTAACGAGAATAACACGCACATCTTTTGCGATAGCAATAAATAACTTGCGGTGGTTTTCTGCTTGTTGTTCTTCTTTAGAACGATATTTCACTTTTTTAAGCTTAGTCACACCTTCTACGATTATAGCAATTTCTTCATTAAACATGCCTTTTACATCATCAAACGTATAAGGTGTGTCCTCAATCACGTCATGTAAAAAACCTGCAACAATGGTTGGGCCATCTAAATGCATTTCAGTTAAAATCCCAGCGACTTGTATGGGATGCATAATATATGGCAAGCCATTTTTACGAAATTGACCTTCGTGTGCCTCATAAGCTAGATGGTAACTCTTCAATACATATTCATAATCTTCTTTTGACAAATATGATTTTGCTTTGGATAATACTTCGTCCACACTGTATGGATATTCATTGTTCACTTAAGACACCCCTATACTAAATATTAATCACGATTAGATACCCAGTATTATTTTATATCGATTGTAACGTATTTTTACGCTATTAGGTCAAATTATGTATAATAGTTATATAATACTACATGTTATTAAATAAATAAATGCGTACATAAGACAATTGGCAAAATGTAGCTGAATTTTAATTTTTTAATACAAATAAAAGATAATTTAAGTTAACGAATCATTAAAACTATTTATAAATATAAAAAGCCAAATGAAATCATTTTAAATGTTTTCATTTGGCTATAAAATTTCTTTTATTATAAATGTGATTATTCATCGTATGAAATTAAACTCATTACGTCATAATCTTTAATTTTTTCAATACCTTTTAAATATTTTAATTCTATAATAAATGCAATACCTACAACAATACCACCTAATTGTTCAACTAACTTAATAGCCGCTTCAATCGTACCGCCAGTAGCTAATAAATCATCTGTAATTAACACACGTTGCCCTGGTTTAATTGCATCTTTGTGCATGGTTAATACATTTGTACCATACTCCAAATTATACTCATAACGAATGACTTCTCTAGGAAGTTTGCCTTCTTTTCTCACTGGTGCAAAGCCAATACCCATTGAATATGCAACAGGACAACCAATGATGAATCCTCTAGCTTCCGGTCCTACAACTACATCAACGTCTCGTAGTTTTGCATATTTAACTATTTGATCCGTGGCATAACCATAAGCTTCGCCATTGTCCATTATCGTTGTAATATCTTTGAAGTTAACACCCGGTTGTGGCCAGTCTGATACTTCAGATACATATTGTTTTAAATCCATACAAACTTCCTCCTATTATTCTACCAATTCATCCTTTATCCATTGCTTCAAACGATTAAAATCCTCATAAAGCAATAACTTTTCAACTTCAATTCTGTCGATACGACTTTGATAATATTTACTTGAAGCAATATCACGTTTTGTTGAAACATTATTTAATTTAATTATACCATTTTCAACTTGAATAAACTCTAAATCCAAGAAAACTTTCAAGATAAATTTAAGTATATGTGGTTGAATGTTTAAAAATTTACTTAGTTGTACACCTTCTTTAGCTAAATTTGTTTCTTTTTTAGCTGCAAGTGCTTTAAAACATTGTTTAAATGTTTCTATTTTTGGCATACCTTCAAAGTATATCGATCTATCATGATTTAACACGAGATAAATTTGAGATATATCAACTGTTTTTAATGTTGTTTTTAAATCATTAATGGATGTCGGCAAATCTCTAAAGACGTATTTATCATACTTATTAATAATTTCATCACCATAATAGTGATAATTTTCACCTAACTTTTCACTTCTTTGATGAATCAAGTAAGCAACATTCTCAGCATCTGCATTTAATTCATTTACTTTGTTTTTGCTTCTATAATCTAAAATCTGTAAATTATGACTTGCTAAATCTTCAATCATAAATTGAGGAGATTGAAATCCATTCCATTCATTAATTTGTAATGTTCCAATTACATTGATAGGTTGTTGCACACCCAATTCTTTTACTAAGTGACCGCTTTGCCAAAAGATTGCTTGTAATTGACTTTCGCCAATAACGAGTTTTAAGTGTTTTTTTTCTTGACCAATACCTTTTACCTGTTGAACAAGAACGTCTTGTAATTCGAAGCATGGACTAGTGAAATCTGTACCAAATGGTCGCAATCTTTGAATATCTTTAATATTTTGTATAGTAATATCACTTTCTGAAATAGTTACATCAACTTTTTTACGTGGTTCAAGTGAAGTTGTTTCTGCTAATTGTGCCATCCATGCATTTAAACTACTCTGTAATTGTTGAACATTTTCTATAGGCATTGTGACCCCAGCTGCCATATGGTGTCCACCAAATTTCGTAATTAACTGTGAATAATCGCTTAAAATTTCAAACATTGATACTTGATCAATGCTTCGAGCTGAACCTTTTGCGTGGTTTTGGGCTTCATCAATATTTAAAATTAATGTTGGAAGACTGTATGTTTCAACAATTCTTGACGCTACAATACCAAGTACGCCTTCATGCCAATCTGTTTGAGCTAACAGTAAGAATTTTGAACCTTGCTGTACTTGTTCTTCTGCCATTACAAGCGCTTCTTCAGTAATTTGAGACACGATATCTTTTCGCTCTTGATTAAAAAATTCAACTTGTTCAGCTAAAAACATAGCTTCATCTTCTGTTTCAGTCATTAATAACTCTGCAGCAAGTGCAGCATCCTCTAAACGCCCTACAGCATTTAACCTTGGTCCTATAATAAAGCCGACAGTTTCTTCATTTATTTCGTCATTATAACCAGCTTGGTTTAAAATAGCTTTTATTGATGGCGGACAATATTTATTTAATGACGCTAAACCATTTTGAACCAGCGTTCTATTCTCATCCGTTAAGGATACTAAATCAGCAATTGTTCCAATAGCAACCAAACCTAGAAAATGAACTGGTGGTTCATCCAATAAACATTGAGCTAACTTATAAGCAACACCTGCACCACACAGATATTTAAACGGATATTCAAACTCAGGATGCATTGGATGGACAATCGCATATGCATTAGGCATTGTTTCACCAATTTCATGGTGGTCTGTGACAATAACATCAACACCTAGGTCTTGAACCATTTGTATTTCATCATGCCCTTGAATACCATTATCCACTGTTATAATTAATGATATCCCTTCATCATAAGCATTTTTAAAAGCCAATTCATTTGGCCCGTAACCTTCAGAAAAGCGGTTCGGTATATACCAGCCTATATGAGCACCAAGTTCTTTCAATGTAGAAACCAATATAGTCGTTGAAGTGACACCATCCGCATCATAGTCTCCATATACTAAAATCTTTTGGTTTTGATCTATCGCTACATTGATACGCTCAATAGCCTTATCCATATCACTCATCTTCCAAGGGTCATGTGTAATTTGAACCCCTTCTAAAAGATTTCGAATATCAGTTTCATCAGTTATACCTTTACTTTCCAAAACTTTTTTTACAATAGGAGTTAGCTTTAAATCTGTTGCAATATTTTCTGCTATTTCAACTTCAGGTAATTTAACGTCCCAATTATATTTTGATTTAATCATACTATTCTCCCTCATTTCCACAAGCAATTATACAAAAGAATTTGAAAAATAAAAAGTGGTAACCTTTATTTCAACCATACTTAAAACTTCAAAGGATTTTGTAACGTGCGGACGCCCAGGGAAATGATATGAGTGAGAGACTACAGGCTCGAGCCATATCCCCAGGCAAGCATGCACGGTCAAAATCGCAAATATTAACAATAAAAAAGGCTAATCCATGATCCCATGGATTAGCCTTTCATTTAGAGTGTGCGCTTTTGCTCCACCCTATTTTATATTAGTACATGTTTTGATATTAATTATACTAATATTTTTTCATCATTTGATTTTTTCTCTTTATATACAATAAGTTTATTGTCGTCTGATTTTTTAAGCTGACGTTTTTTCATAATTCCCCATAAAGGAACAGCTATAAATACTGATGAGAACACACCAGATATTAAACCAATTAACAACGCTAATGAGAAATTGAAAATACTTGGTGCACCGAATGCTAATAGTGCAACTACGACAATAATCACTGTCAGCACTGTATTGATAGAACGCGTCATTGTCTGACGAATTGATCTATTAACAATATCATCGATTTGTTCAGGTTTCGTAATCACTTTAACTTTATGCAAGTTCTCACGTACCCTGTCAAACGTTACAATCGTATCATTAATTGAGTAACCAATAATAGTTAGCACAGCTGCAATAAATGTAATGTCAACTTCCAATCTAAACAGACTGAATACAGCCACAATCATAAAGGCATCATGTAACAGTGCTAACACTGAGGACAGTCCCATACGCCATTCGAATCTGAATGTGATATAAATAATGATACCGATAGCTGCATACAATAGCGCCATCATTGCATTTTTAGCTAATTCTTGACCTATAACTGGTGAAACCGTATTAACAGTTGGATCATTACCGAATGATTTATCAATCGTGTTCTTAATTTTTGACACTTCATCTTTAGATAAGTCATTTTTGAATTGTACTGTTGCATTTTTGCCATTTTCACCTAAAGAAACTTGGGTAGGTTTAAAATCTTGATCCTCAAGTGTTTTTGTCACTTTCGCTTCAGATATTTTATCTTTCGATTCAAAATCAACTCTTGTACCACTTGTAAAATCAATACCTAAGTTAAGTTTGAAAATAAACAGTATAACCGCACCAACGATTAAAATTAGTACGCTTAGTGACAATAATGGTTTGGCTAGCTTCATGAAATCCCAACGCTCATACGGTGTTTTTAAATCATGAACTTCTTTACCTTCATTTATATCTGCAATATGATGCTTGTTGACACCAAATAACCAAGATGATTTTTTGAAGAAATTTGAAGAAACAAGTAGTGAAAGTAACCATCTTGATAAAAATACTGCTGTTACAAAAATCATTAAAATGCCAAGTAGCAACATTGTAGCGAAACCTTTTACAGAACTTTCACCAAAGAAGAACAATACAGCAGCAGCAATCACTGTTGTAAGCTGCGCATCGACTATGGTTAAGAATGAACTTTTATTCGCTTTTTTATAGGCTTGTTTGAGCGTTCGTCCAATTTTCAGTTCATCTTTAATCCGTTCATACATGATAATATTCGCATCGACTGCCATACCGACACCCAGTACTAAAGCTGCAAGGCCTGGCAATGTTAATACACCAGAAATGAAATTAAATGCAACTAATGTCAAATAAATATAAACAGTAAGTGCAATAACAGCTACTAGCCCTGGTAAACGATAGAAACCTAACATAAATAAATAAATTACCGCTATACCAATTGCTGCAGCAAATATTGTTTTATCTAAAGCATCTTGTCCAAATTGCGCACCTACAGAATTAGAGTAAATTTCATTAAGGTCTACAGGTAATGAACCAGAATTTAATAAGTCTGCAATTTGTTTTGCTTCTTCAATACCTTTTTCACCTTTAAATCCACCAGAAATTTCTACACTATCTGAATTGATAGGTTTGTCAACTGAAGCAGCCGACACATATTTTTGATCTTTTTTGTTCATTTCTTTATGGTAAGTATCACCTTTTTCGTGATCTAACCATACAACCATAACATTTTCATCTTTTTTAGAAATTTCTTCAGTTACTTTTTTAAATTTATCACTATCTTTTAATTTAAAAGTAACTGCGGGTTGATTCGTATTCTGTTTAAATTCTTGTTTCGCTGAACCTTGTTGAATATCTTTACCCGTTAATTTGATATTGTCATCAGCATCACGAATCGTTAAATTAGCTTGTGAAGATAAAATTTCTCTAGCTTGAGATTGATTTTTGATACCCGCTAATTGTACACGGATTCTATTTTTATCTTCCACTTGAATCTTAGGTTCAGAAACCCCTAAAACGTTTACACGGTTTTCAAGTGTTTTTGCTGTGGCTTTTACAGCTTTATCATCAATCTTATCACCTTTTTGTAAAGGGTCAACTTGGTATAAGACTTCAAAGCCACCTTGTAAGTCTAATCCGAGGCTGACATTTTTTACTACATTTTTATATGTAAGTCCTATCCCGCCTAACAATAGAACTACAAGCAATATAAATGCAACAATTCTACTACTTTTCTTCACTTGAACACCTCATTGTAAGCTTATGTTATAAATTCATAATTCAATCGCCTTCGTTCTCATATACTAAACGATTAAATTTTCTAAATAACCTTACATATTTTAACACATTACATGTAGTGTAAAAACAAACTTAACTTATTTGTAACTTCTTTTTAAATGTAAGTGTTACCAAATGTAATGATTACTTAAGCTATTTAAAAATTTGATTTTGTCTATCTTTCATTATAACACCAACTATGTCTTTAAAGTCCAATATCTTTAGGTTTTGTTAAACAAAAAACGAACTGATAGTATATATCAGTTCGTAATCATAAGATCATTTATGAAGGATCAACTTGTTTAATAGCTGGTTTTTCTAAAGTGATTTCTGTACCATTGCCATTTAAAGTTAATACAACTGTAGTTTCGTCAACGCTACGTACAGTACCTTTAATTCCACCTATAGTAGTAACATGTTGACCTGATGAAATTTGGCTAATCATTTCACGATGCTCTTTAGCCTTTTTTTGTTGTGGTCTAATTAAGAAGAACCACATTAATACTAATAATAATATCGGTAATATCAATGAAGTAAATTGCATATAGTTATTTCTCCCTTTTAAAAGTTTTTTGGGTTTTCTACATTTAGTCCATACTGTTCAAAGAATTCTTCTTTAAAATCAAGTAAACGATCATCGCGAATAGCTTGTCTGATGTTTTCCATTAATTTCAGCAAGAAATGTAAATTATGATAAGTAGTAAGACGGATACCAAAAGTTTCTTCTGCTTTTATTAAATGTCTTATGTATGCTCTACTATAATTTTTACAAGTATAGCAGTCACAATTATCATCAAGTGGACCTAAATCTTCAGCATATTTAGCATTTTTTATAGTAACACGGCCATGTGAAGTCATACATGTACCATTACGTGCAATACGTGTAGGTAATACACAATCAAACATATCCATACCTCTAATGCTACATTCTATTAATGCGTCTGGTGAACCCACACCCATTAAATAACGTGGTTTATCTTTAGGCATAAATTGTTGTGTATGCGAAACCATATCATACATTACTGGCTTGGGTTCCCCAACAGATAAACCTCCGATAGCATAACCGGGAAAATCCAACGCTACTAATTCTTCAGCGCTTTGTTGACGTAAATCTTTATATTCTCCGCCTTGGATGATACCAAATAAAGCTTGATCCTCAGGTCTTTGATGCGCTTGTAAACATCTAGCTGCCCATCTACTTGTTCTTTCGATTGATTCTTTTACATATTGATATTCAGCTGGCATAGGTGGACATTCATCAAATGCCATCATAATATCTGAGCCAAGATCATTTTGAATCTGCATTGATTTTTCAGGACTCAAGAATAATTTAGAACCATTAGTATGATGACGGAATTCAACACCTTCTTCAGTAATTTTTCTTAAATTACTTAAACTAAATACTTGAAAACCACCTGAATCTGTCAGTATTGGACCATTCCAGTTCATGAACTGATGTAATCCCCCACTCTTTTTGATAATATCATTTCCTGGTTGCAACCACAAATGATATGTATTTCCTAATATTATTTTTGCTTCCATCTGATGCAATTCTTCAGGACTCATCGTTTTAACTGTGGCTTTAGTACCAACAGGCATAAACATTGGTGTTTCAAACGATCCATGTGGTGTATGCACGATTCCTAATCTTGCTCCAGATTGTTTACATGTTTTTATATGTTCATATGTTACAGCTGGCATACAAAAACTCCTTTCGTTTCATTCCTAAAAAATTAACATTGCATCGCCGAAACTAAAAAATCTATATTCAGATTTGACAGCCTGTTGATAAGCGTTCAAAATATAATCTCTTGAACTAAATGCCGAAACTAACATAACTAGTGTTGACTTCGGCAAGTGAAAGTTTGTTATTAAACCATCTATTGCTTTAAAATCAAAACCAGGATAGATAAAAATATCGGTCCATCCACTCTCTGCTACAAAATTGTTACGTGTTTGCATAATGGTTTCCAATGTTCTAGTAGAAGTTGTCCCTACTGAAAAGATACGGTGCCCATTTGTTTTTGTAGCATTTAGCAAATCTGCTGTTTCTTGATTCATTTGATAATATTCACTGTGCATTTCATGGTCATCTATATTTTCAACACTCACAGGTCTAAATGTACCTAACCCGACATGTAAAGTAATAAATGCAATATTAACACCTTTAGCTTTTAATTGTTCAAGTAGTTCATCAGTAAAATGAAGTCCTGCTGTAGGAGCTGCAGCTGATCCTGATGCTTTTGCATAAACAGTTTGATAACGATCTGGATCATCTAAGCGTTCTTTAATATACGGAGGCAGTGGCATTTCACCCAACTCATCCAAACGTTCTTGTAGTATACCTTCATAATTTAAACGCATGATTCTTCCGCCCTGATCTAAAGTTTCAAGACATTCAGCAACTATTTTGCCTTCACCAAAAGATAATTTGTCGCCTACTTTAATTCTTTTTGCTGGCTTCAATAAGACTTCCCAATCATTATCTTCAAGTTGTGTTAGCATCAACATTTCTACTTTTGCACCTGTCTCTTCTTTTAAACCAAATAAACGTGCAGGCATCACTCTGGTGTCGTTAAGTACTAATGTATCTCCTGATTCAATATAATCAATAATATTTTTAAAGTGTTTATGTGCGATATTTCCAGTTTTTCTACCAAGCACAAGCAATCTACTCTCATCTCTATTTTTCAGAGGCGTTTGAGCGATTAATGATTCTGGCAAATGATAATCAAATGCTTCAATATCCAAAACTATTCCTTCTTTCCATTCTTACTAAAATGTTCAAAAGCATACGCTGTCGCTTTACGCCCTCTTGGTGTACGTTCAATAAAACCTTTTTGTATTAAAAATGGCTCATAAACATCTTCAATTGTGACACGTTCTTCACCAATTGAAACAGCGATTGTATCTAAACCTACAGGGCCACCCTTATATTGTTCTAAGATACAGTTCATCATCTTATGATCGATATAATCTAACCCTTCATCATCCACTTGTAATAATGCTAGAGATTGCTTTGTAGTTTCAATACTTATCGATTCATCTTCTTTAACTTGTTGAAAATCTCTAACTCGTTTTAACAGCCTATTTGCCACTCTCGGCGTACCTCTGCTTCTTTTCGCAAGTTCAATGGCACTTTCATCATCTATAGTTGTACCTAAAACTTCTGCGGTACGGATTATAATTTCTTTCAATTCATGTTCTTTATAATATTCTAATCTCAGATGAACACCAAATCTATCACGTAAAGGCGCGGTTAAACTCCCGGCTCTGGTTGTAGCACCTATTAATGTAAAAGGAGGCAAGTCAATACGTATACTTCGCGCTTCTTCTCCCTTACCTATCACAATATCAAGAAAGAAATCTTCCATTGCTGGATATAAAACTTCTTCTACAACACTACTCAATCTGTGAATTTCATCGATAAATAATACATCACCAGGTTGTAAACTAGACAAAATAGCAGCCAAGTCACCCGGTCGTTCAATAGACGGTCCAGAAATGGTTCTAATATTGACTTCCATTTCATTAGCAATGATGTTGGATAAAGTCGTTTTACCTAATCCAGGGGGGCCAAATAAAAGTACATGATCTAACGGTTCTTTCCTAATTTTAGCTGCTTTTATAAAAACTTCTAAATTTGATTTAATCGTTGATTGTCCTATATATTGGCGTAATCTTTCAGGTCTTAAAGATAATTCAAATGATGATTCATCTTCATGCATAGACTGATCTACCATTCTATCATCCATTTATATTTCCCCCTTCATAAAATTTCAGCAAACTTAAGATATAAGCAACTGTAAACCACGCTTCACTGCATCATCTATTGATTCAAAAGATTCCTTATCTAAAGTTTTTTCAACTTTATTCAACTCTCTCTTAGAATAACCCAGTGCTTCTAAAGCTAGTAACGCTTCTTTTACAATTGCAGTATTTTGCGGATTATTTTGGTCCACATTAAACAATTGACTGCTATCTTCCTCTGTTACTTGTACTTTACCTTTGAGGTCTAAAACAATTTGACGCGCTGTTTTTTTACCTATGCCAGGAAATTTTGTTAAATAAGCATCATTTTCATTTTCAATTGCAATTTTTACTTCGTTTGGTGAACTACTAGCTAAAATTGCTAAAGCTGATTTTGGACCGATGCCTGTCACTTTAATTAAGCTTAAAAACATATCTTTTTCCTCTTGATTTATAAAACCATAAAGCAGCTGTGCATCTTCTCTTACAATCAACGAAGTATGAATCAAAATCTCTTGGTCTTTATATTTTTGAAATCGATATGAGTTTGGAGTTTGAATCTCATAACCTACGCCTGAAGCCTCCAAAACTACATGCGTGGGATTTAAAACGGTTAAAGTTCCTTTAATATATGCGTACACAGTCACACTTCCTTATATCGTCATACTAATGAGTTCCACATTAGAAATATGTTCAATCTTTTTTAATGCATTTATGACTTCATCTATTTCTAAATCTGTGCCTTTGCCATCTAATGATAATGTAATGGTAGCTCTACCGTCCATCGGTATACTTTGATGAATCGTCAACACTGACAAATCTAATTTAGAAAGTGTATTTAAAACCTCAGCTAACATACCTATGATGTCATTCACATACAAAATCAATGTAAACTCTCTTGTTTCTTCTAATTTTTCGTCAACTGGAAATATCGTATCACGATATTTGTAAAATGCACTTCGGGATAAATCGAATTGTTTCACTGCTTCAAATATGGACAATGATGGGTCGTTTTTCAAAACTTCTTTGATTTGTAAAGTTTTAACCACTGATTCAGGTAACACATCTTCACGAATTAAATAAAACTTTTTATTTTCATTTTTGCCCATATCAAGCACTCCTATTCAACAAATTCAAATTCTCCACCAAGTATTCTTACAATATCTCCATTTTCACAACCACGTTCACGTAATGCATCATCAATACCCATTGAACGCATTTGACGCGCAAAACGTCTAACTGCTGGATCACTATTAAAGTCAGTCATTTTGAACATTCTTTCTATAGCTTTACCACTCACTACGTAAGCAGCATCATCGTCTCTAGTAATCGTAAATGCATCCTGACTAGGCGTATGTTTATAGACCACTCTATTAACACCTAAATCTTCTTCCTTATTAAAATCTACATCTTTGACCTCTTCTAATGTATCAGCAATAGCATATAATAATTCATCAATATTATCATGCATTACTGTAGACAAGGGAATAATGCGTACACTTTTATCATTTAATTGTTCTTTAAAAATGGTTAAATTATCTTCTGCATCAGGGATATCCATTTTATTAGCAACCACAATTTGTGGTCGGTCTTCTAATCTATGTTCATAAGCTTTTAATTCTTCATTAATAACTTGATAATCTTCGTAAGGATCACGACCTTCTGAACCACTCATATCAATCATATGCACGATTACTTTGGTTCTCTCAACGTGTCTTAAAAATTGGTGACCCAGTCCGACACCTTCAGAAGCGCCTTGTATAAGTCCAGGTAAATCTGCCATCACAAAACTACGATGATCTTTGGTAGAAACAACGCCTAGATTAGGTTTAATTGTTGTGAAGTGATAAGCTCCAATCTTTGGTTTTGCTTTAGAAACTGTTGATAATAATGTAGATTTTCCAACACTAGGGAAACCGACTAAACCAACATCTGCAAGTAGTTTCAGTTCCAAAGTAACCTCAATTTCTTCACCTGGTTCACCGTTTTCACTAAAATCTGGTGCAGGGTTTCGTGGAGAAGCAAAGCGGGAATTCCCACGTCCTCCACGACCACCTCTTGCAACTGTAGCACGCTGTCCATTCTCTACTAAATCAGCTAGAACTTCTTCAGTTTCTACACTTTTAATAATTGTACCTGGTGGTACTTTTAATACTAAATGCTCAGCATTTTTACCGTGCATATTACTGCTTTGACCACCTTCACCTCTTTTAGCCTTGAAATGTGTTTGGTATCTGAAATCTAATAACGTTCTTAGACCTTCATCTACTTCGAACACAATTGAAGCTCCGTTACCACCATCACCACCTGCTGGACCGCCAAATGGTACATATTTCTCTCTTCTATATGCAGTTATGCCATTACCGCCATCACCAGCTTTGAGTGATATTTTAACTTGATCAACAAACATGATTTCACCTCTTTTTTATAAAACTTAATTTACATATCTTGTATATTATAGCATTTTCTATATAACTAGAAAATAAAGACAAAAAATAAACACCAGAAGTCATCACTTCTGGTGTTAACATGAACAAAAATTACTCAGCAGCTGCGTATACAGATACTTGTTTTTTGTCTCGACCTTTACGTTCAAATTTTACAACGCCGTCGATTTTAGCGAATAATGTATCGTCGCCACCACGACCAACATTTTCACCAGGATAAATTTTAGTACCACGTTGACGGAATAAAATAGAACCGCCAGTAACGAATTGACCATCCGCACGTTTAGCACCTAAACGTTTTGATTCAGAGTCACGTCCGTTTTTTGTAGAACTTACCCCTTTTTTAGATGCGAAGAACTGTAAGTTTAATTTTAACATTTGGTTGCACCTCACTTATAATTTAATCTAATATTTTCTTTGTACTCTTCTTCAATGGTCTGCAAAGAGACTAACATTGCTTGAAGAATTAATTGCGCTTTTTCGTTATTCGTATCGACACTTCTAACATGGAAGTATCCACCGTCATCACTATAGTCAATGTCGGGTTTCTCAGATGTTAATCCCATTATAGCATTAACACTTCCGAAAATAACTGCAGATGCTCCTGCACATACAATATCGTAACCGTAGTCACCATGATCGGCATGACCATCCATGATAACGTCTGTTACTTGACCCGAATCATTTAATGTAACATCTACATTAATCATAATTACGCGTTGATTTTGTCGATTGTTAATTTAGTGTATGGTTGACGGTGACCTTTTTTACGTTTAGAGTCTTTACGACGTCTATAAGTGAAAACAGTAATTTTTTTACCGCGACCTTGTTTGTTTACAGTAGCAGTAACTGTTGCACCTTCAACTGTTGGTGCACCAACTTTAACTGAATCTCCACCTACAAATAGTACTTTATCAAAAGTGAAAGAATCACCTTCATTTACGTCTAATTTTTCAACGAAAATTTCTTGTCCTTCTTCAACTTTTACTTGTTTTCCACCTGTTTCAATAATAGCAAACATACTTTGCACCTCCTATAATTTAAGTCACGCCAAACTCAGGTGACATCTTTGTACTTAAACCTGAATCCGAGCGGTTGTATGTAGCTAGAAACTACTCAACTACTGCATTTTAGCATTATGATCTTTCACTGTCAATCTTCAATTGGATTTTTTTGAGAAATTTAGTTATTAGCGGATACAAAACAATTAATAAAATTAAATTTAGAATTAATGTCGGTATCATTCTAAAAATCACAAACTCAAACAGATTAAATTGAACTAATCCTAAAACACTATATATAACTGCTACATAAATTTCTAACACGAGTGTACTTAACAATACGATAGTAAATAACATCGAATGATCTCGATAAAATACTTTGAAGAAAAAATCCATGATAACGACTAATAAAATATAGCCAAATAAATATAATCCGTAAAAGCTACCATAATATAAATCGGTAATTAATCCTAATACTGTAGATAAAATCAGAGCTACACCAAAACCTCTATAGACACTAATGATTAAGATGTACATAATTGTTAAATGAGGTACAAAAATGATCTCTTTACCAGAAATTTGCATAGGTATGACAAGTGCAATTGCGGTATCAATATAAAAAAGGATGATACCTATTAGAAAGTAGTATAAAGCTCGCATTAATTATCACCACTTTCAGTATCAGGTACTGTATTAGGGTCTCTTTTAGCAACATAAACATGACTTAAATCAGCTAAATCAGTACCAGTTTTCACTCTTACTTCTTTAGCTAAACCATACTCATCATTTTCAACCTTTGCTACTTCACCTATGTATAACCCAGTTGGAAGCTGATCAGCTAATCCACTTGTAACTACCTTATCTCCTTTTTTAACACTGTCTTTATTGTTAATATCAGATATTACTAGCTCTTCCTTTTTTGCATCATAATGGTCTATGAGGCCAAACACGTTTTTATCATCATGTTGGATATTGACAGATAAGCGATTTGCCCTTGTGTTTGTTGATATTAAATCTACTTGTGAAGAAAACTGATTCACTTTAGAGATTCGACCAACTAAACCATCAGAAGTCATTACTGCCATATTATTTTTGATTCCATCTTTTGACCCTTGATTAATGACTAATGTATTCATCCACTGATCAGGGTTTCTAGAAAGAACTGTGCTTGAAATTGGATCGAATTTAGATATATCTTCAATATCTAATTCTTTTTTGTACTTTTTATTCTCTGACTTTAACCTTTGATTTTCCGCCTCTAACTGTTTCAATTCACTTGATTGTTTTTTTGAATCACCACTGGTAAAAATACTATTGATAGATCCAGTAATAAAATGGACTGGATAACTCACAGCCTTTTGGCCAAAAGCTACTGTATCCCCAACATACTGTTCAACATGTGATTGGGATTGGGATCGCAATGACACACCAATCAAGGCGATAAAAACAATGATTGCACATAATATAACAATCAATTTGTTGTTTCTAAAAAACTTTGACAACCTAAACACCTCTATTAACCAACTATTTTATCTTCTTCCTATCATTTTATATTACTACTTAAACGAAATAAAGCACGAACATAAAGAATATGAAACAAAATTCATTTGAGAATTTTAATATGAAGATAAGTTTACTATATTTTATATTAAAACATTGTGATAACTTGTATTATAGCAATAAATTTAGAGAATAGTGTATTATTTAGTATTAATTTAAACGTTCCATTTGATTTTTAAAATAGTCATTGAAAATTCCTTTTTAGGACAACAGTTTACTCATTTTGATAAACATCCAATCTCATAAAAAAGGACGAGTTAAAATCAATCCTATCCATATTGATTTAAAACTCGTCCCGGTTATTTATCATATTAATTTTTTAAACTAAAAAATTACCTAGAAGCTACATAAACTACAGCTTACATACACATTTAATTAACTTACTGTACTCGTATTAAACGAATACTATTTCTGCTCTTCATCTGATGATGTTTTAGAGTCATTAGACTTACTAGATTCTTTTTCATCTTCTTTATAAAGCGTTTCTTCTTTACGCCAACGCGCAAATAAATTTTGTGCTTTTGCTTGTTCGTCTGCTTTTTTTTCATTAGATTTTTCACTCATTATAAACACCAACCTTTTCATATTACTTATATAAGGCTAACTTATTTATTAAAAGAATTCAAACCCATTACTCATAATTTGAAGCTGGCTTCAATTCTATATGTTCGCCCAATTGATTAAGGTCTTGATTCATCTCTATTTCAGTTTTATAAACTCTCATAGATTCAGAACCAAATTTATAAATAATAAATTCATCTCCACGTTGACCAGCTAAATAAGTGTCATTATATCCCATTCTTTCGATACCAGTTACTGACATAAACTCCCGTTTATCAATCCAATTAAACATATTTTTTGTTTGACTAAGTGGAACATTATTCAAAATATCGTTATCTTCTACTGAATATCTTTGTCCACCTGTAAGATGACCTTTATTTGCGCTATTATTTAAGGATGATTCATCATTATGAATTGGGTTCCAATCTTGGTCTTTCAAAAAGGGCGCATATTTGAGTGCGAAAAATACAATTACTATAATTGCAATAATAGCTATAATATTCTTTATAATACTAAAAATGAAACGCATGAACCATCCTCCTATTTTATTCATCAAAATTATAGTATGTTTAATAAAGTTTATCATCAGACTATAGGTGTATTTATATCTTAACTATAGACCGATGTATGTTTCATGCATTAATATTAAACTATATTAAAAGGAGTGAATGACGATGAGTATTTTATCTATAATCCTGCTTGCACTCTTAGTTATCTTATTATTTAGAGTAGGTTTATCTATTTTAAGATTTTTAATCTATGTTGGCATAATTGTATTATGTATTTATCTAGGATACCAAGGTATTCTTTGGTTAATGGAAAATTATAATCAATTTTTTAATTTTATAAATTAAAATTTTAGCGCTTATAGACATTGACGTCCATTAAGCGCTTTTTAATAATTCAAATGATTATTTTTTCGCAAGTACTTGATAACAATAATAACAACCACACAATAACAGCGCCCAAATAACCCCAAGGACAATCGCGCCAAAAACCACATTAAAAAGCGAATGATTATAATCCTTTAAAAAACTTAGTACTGTTGAGGAAATAGTAACACCTATCGTTGAAATCAATAAAGTATTGTAAATATGTTTCATTCTCATATTAGTTTTCATTTTAATCATTTGCATTAAATAAATCACAGGTAATAACAGCGCTACTAAAAGTATACTTTCCATCCTTTAACCTCCTAATTTGATGCCTCAAATATAATATGCTCGTTAAGTATACGATGACAATTTAACCAAACATCGTTAGTAATATTATATTTAAATCACTGTTATTTAATCAAAGTAACCCGCTTCTACCATGCTTAAATATTCATGGTCTCCTATAATGACATGATCTAATAAATCAATACCTAATAGTTGACCGCAATCTCTAAGTCTTGCAGTGGTTTTAATATCTCCTCTTAAACTACTTTAACTACTATTATTTATTATACTATGGTTAATGTATCACCGGAAGGGTGATTATGTAAAACGATAATCGCATTACTCGCACATTTAATCGCTTCACTAAATATTTCTCTTGGATGAACAATTGAAGAATTTAGCGTACCTACAAATATTGTTTTCTTTTTTATAATGATATTTTTAGAATTTAAGAACAGCACAATAAATTTTTCTTGCGTCAAATGTTCCATCTTACCCATCATAAAATCTGCCACATCTTTAGGGCTAGTAATTTGAATTTTATCATCAACACTTCCGGAATGTATACGTTCACCCAATTCAAAAGCTGCTTTCAATATAAGTGCTTTATACAGTCCCACACCTTTTACTTTGTTTAAATCATTAATAGATAACGTTTTTAATTCTTTTAAACTATCTACTGATTTTAATAATTCATTAGCTATATCTAAACTTGAACTGCCTTTTCTTCCTGTATTAATGAGAATAGCTAATAATTCAGCATGTGATAAATACCTGGCACCATGACACAACATACGTTCTCTTGGTTTTTGATGATCTGCAAGTTCATTTATTCTCAATAAACAACAACTCCTATGAATAATCTAGATGTATTTCTGTATTAAAATTAATAATTTTGTAATGTCATTGGAATAACAAATTTTAAAGAAGCATTCAAAAGCGAGGTGTATTTATTCTACTACGAATGATGTGTCATGTTGACTATTTTCTCATTAATTTAATAATTGCTTATTTTTAGCCAAAAAGTTTTAACTCAGAATAAAAATTTGCTTGTTTTATAAATTATATCAAGATGTTTCTTTACTTTTTTGTGCACTGTCCCACTGTGCAAATAAAAATAAAAGACCTATAATCCCTAAAATTACAGTTCCCCATATATTCAATGGTAATACATCTTTAACATATAAATAAATAAGTGTAACCACAAATAAAGTTGGTAAAATGGCGCCCAATAGCTTATTCCCTGTTTTAGATATAAAATATTGCACCGCTAACAATACAGCATAAATAATTGCTGGTGATAATGTCATAAAAAATTTCAAATAAAATCCCTTCCTTTTTTATTACATTTTATGAATATAACAAACCATAACAAATTATAAATTGTTTTATCATTAAAAATTATGGTTATCAATATTGTGATTATCATGCTTATATTTTTTAATAGCGTCTATAAAAATACAGATACCTAAGCCGAAAATAATTAAAGGAAGTATGATGATTAAATATATTGTGAGTTTTCCAAATATATTAGTAAAAAAAGCTACAGCAAATATGACTAAAAATATAAAAATTAAAAAATTCATTCCCGTTGTTTTATTCAAGCCCTATCACCCATCCTTTTAATAATGTGCTCAAGTTATATTAGAGTTCGTCAAAATTCAAAAATGAAATAAACTATATTTTATTACAAGGCTAAAAAAGCATAGTAAATTTCAAAATGTAAATTTTTACAAATTAAAATAGCTATGCTTTTAATTGAACTATTCTTCTTTTTTTACTTCTTCTACTGTTTTTTCAACTTCTTCTCGTGTCATTTTTTCACGCCCATTTTTCATTGCTTTTAACGTTTTATGTGCGAAAGCTAATGGTAAACGACAGAACAATAAAATCGTCCTTTTATTGATTGCTTTCATATATTCATCCGCTTTTGCTAAATTTTCTTCAGCATATGCAAATAAGTCCTCACGCGTCCAGTCGTCAGGAACGAAACTCACATCACGTTCCTCAAGATCTTCTTCTTCATTTCGCAGAATGTTTACAGCCTGAAGTCCTCTTCCATAACCTATTGCTAAATCTCTATCTGTTTTAACATTTGCACAGACATCCCATAGTTTAGATAGCATTACACCTACAAGTCCTGCTACATAATATGTATAATCATCTAAATCTTCACGAGATTTAATTCTCCAGTTAGCTTTTGCCCATTTTGCCATACCATATGCCATTTCACTAGAAGATTCTCTAACGATTGCCCGAGTACGTTCAGGGCAAGCTGCCAACCAATCTCCTAATCTCACTGAAACTTCAGGTAATTTATCTTTTACTGGATCTATTATTTTTAAATATTTTTCAGAATCAAAAGGCGTATTTAATAATTCGCTAATTTGCATTAACAAACTATGCTTTAAATCATTGTTAATTTCCTCATGATCTTCAATTTCATCAATTGCACGCATAACTAAATATGCACAAGCTACAGAATGTTTTAGTTCTTTTTCTAAAAAAGTAATTGGAATATAAAACGTACGGCTTGTCTCTTTTAAAACGCGCATTGCATCTTTTGGGAATTTCTTTTCTGCCATTTTATGAGTTCCCCTCCCTTTTCTTGATATTATCATATTTTTACATTTTAAAATAGCAAATGCTATACTGATAGCATTTTTACACTTTAATTACTAAAATAAATTAAAAAGCGAGAATAAAATCGACAGTTGTTAATCGATCCCATTGCCCGCTTTTAGAAATTAGCAAAACACGAAATTTAAAAATATACTTTAAAGTGTTTTAAACTAAAATGTGAATTTATCCCTTGTTATATTATACAAATTCTTCATACTCATAAGGATTCTGTCCTTCAACACGACCATTTTCTCCTTTATCTAATGCATCTATTTTAGCTATATCTTCATCTGATAGTTTAAAATCAAGATAATTAAAGTTATCTCGTTGGTGAGTATATTGTGAAGCTTTAACTACAGGGAAAACATGTTTCTGATTCACCCAATTAATAATGACTTGTGCTGTAGAACGATTATATTTTTCTGCTATTTCTTTAATTGTATTATTGGTTAACACATCATTAATCTCACGACCAAGCGGACTCCATGCCTCCGATAAAACACCACGTTTATCGTTTTCTTTGATTAATTCACTATTATTAAAGTATGGATGAATTTCTATTTGATTTGTTGCAGGCGTAACACCTGTTGCCTCTATGATGTCATCTAAATGATCAGGCATGAAATTGGATACACCAATCGATTTTATTAATCCATATTTTTGAGCGTCTACTAATGCTTGCCAAGCTTCTACATATTTACCTTGTTTAGGATTAGGCCAATGAACTAAATATTTATCAAAATAATCTAAGCCCGTTCTATATAGTGATTCTTGTATAAGGTTAATTGCTTTATCATATTCATGAGCTGCACCAGGTAGTTTAGCACTTACATAAATTTCTTCTCTTGGAATACTAGAACGACGAATGGCTTCGCCTACCATTCCTTCATTATTATAGTTTGTGGAAGTATCAATAACTCTATAACCAAGATTCAATGCATTTTCTAATGCTTTAACACCCTTGCCACCTTGAATATTAACTGTGCCTAATGCTATATGAGGTAATATTGTACCATCATTTAATAGAAATTTTTCATTTAAACTCAATTTATAACTTCCTTTCAATATTTAACAAATTATGTTACAAATCAACCTTAAATTGATTTTAAATCATTACATATGTATTTTACCCACATATGGACTTTTTTAATCTAAATGGATGAGTGAATGAAGCATTGATATCATAAACTTCCTCCGAAAATCCTAAAATGTGATAATACTGCCTCTATACAAAAAGCTATATATATAAATGGTATAAATGGTATTTTAATTTTTCGATTTTTTGTTTTCAACACTAATATCGTAGAAAATATACTGCCTATTAAGCATGTTAGAAAGAGTACATTGATAAAAATGGAATATGGTATTAAATATGATAAAAGCGAACAAATTAATATATCACCATATCCAATAGCATTTTTGAATAAAAAATAAAATATATGTAGTAGGAGTGTGGTAATAACAAAATAATAGAGGTTGCCATCAATAATAACTGCACTACTGAAAGCAAATACAAAAAATATGTGTAACGGGATAGATAAAGTTTGTATATCATAGAGAGCAAAAACAAGGAGAAATAAATATATGCATATGAAAGTGGATAACGATTTTGCGTTTGGATTAAATATCAAATATAAGGCTGGTACCAATGACAATACCTCACCTAAAATATAAAGTCTACTAAGCGGTTGATTACAACATGAGGATTTTCCTAAGAGTCTAATATAACTGAATATTGGCATGATATCTCTGTAGCTCAATTGCTTATTACAGAAATCACACTTGGATCTTGTTGCCAAATACTTTAAGTTAAATGTTTCAACAAAACATAATTGATAAAGAAAGCTAAATAACACAGGACAAACAACAAACAATATAAGCAATGAATCGCCTCCTCTTGCTTATTATAACAATACGAGTCTAGCACTTTAACAAAAACATCACTTTTCAAATAATAATAGAAAAATACAAAAAATAAAGCTAGTCTACCATTTAACAAAACCATTATATAACTTTGGTTAAGGTGCTAAATAATAACTAGCTTTATTATATTCAAATTAAATGTTTAGAAATTTACTTTAGCTTTAACTTCGCTGATGAAATACAAACTACCTGTAATAACTAAGCCCTGTCCTTCATAATTTTCAATAAATCGAACGAAATCATCCACAGTTTCTTTTTGATCAAATCGTATTTCATCGTAAATTTCTTCTTTTGTGCATGCTTTTGGAAAATCAAAATCCGTAATATACATTGTAGAAGCAATTGTTTTTAATTGATCAACCATTGCGTGAATAGGCTTTCCATTAATAGCCGCATACAATACGTCGACATTATCTAATTTATAATAGTCTTTTAACGTCTTTATAAGTGCTTCTACACTTTCCAAATTATGGGCACCATCTATAATCATCAATGGTTCATCTTTAACTTTCTCAATTCTTCCTGTCCAATTCACAGCTTCAATCCCATTAATCATTTTATTAAAATCTAATTCAACTAACCCAGATTCATTTAATTCGATTAATGCTGTAATTGCCAATGCTGCATTCTCTTTTTGATGTTCACCAAGCATATTCAAAATAAGCGTTTCTAGTTCATAATTCTTATAGCGATATGTAAATTCCTCACCTTGAGAAATCACACTAATATCTCTATCTAACTCAATACCTTCTGCATTTTGTTGTTCTACAAAATCGCGAATGATTTTAAGTGCATCTTCATTTTTCACAGCATATATGACAGGCGTTTCAGGTTTAATAATTGCACCTTTATCTTTGGCGATATCTACATATGTGTCGCCTAAAATATCAACATGATCTAAACCAATACTCGTTAAAATGCTAAGTATTGGTTTAAATACATTTGTAGAATCATTCTTTATACCTAAGCCTGCTTCAACTATTACAAAGTCAACTGGATGAATTTCTCCAAAATATAGAAACATCATCGTTGTAATAATTTCAAATTCTGTGGCTGTTCCAAGTTCTGTTTCTATTTCTAATGCTTCACTTACTGGTTTTACCTTTTGAACTAATTCTACAATGGCATCGTCGCTTATTGGTACACCATTTAAACTTATACGTTCATTAAATGTTTCTATAAAAGGAGACGTAAAGGTCCCAACTTCATATCCATTGTCAACAAGCGCTGACCTTAAATAGGCAACTGTTGACCCTTTACCATTTGTACCACCGACATGAATACCATTGATATTAAATTGTGGATTGTTTAATTTATCTAGCATCCACTCCATGCGTTTAACACCTGGTTTAATGCCAAATTTAGTTCGTTCATGTATCCAATATAAGCTGTCTAGGTAATTCATGTTAAGGACTCCTATGCTTTTAATTGATTAATTCGTTCTTGTACACCATCATATTTTTCTTGATATGTTTGTTTTTTCTCACGCTCTTCATTAATAATTTTTTCAGGCGCTTTATTAACAAAGTTTTCATTAGCTAGTTTTTTATTGACACGATCTAACTCTTTTTCCCATTTTTCGAGTTCGTTTTCTAAACGTGCAATTTCTTTATCCATGTCGATTAAACCTTCTAATGGTAATATGACTTCACCAGCAGAAGTAATTGATGTCATTGCTTTTTCAGGGATCGCTATTGTAGTTTGGATAATTAGTTCGCTTGGATGACAGAATCTATCAATATAATTTGAATTATTTAATAAAGTTTCTCGTATATTTTCATCTTTTGCTTGAATGAAAATTGGAATAGCTTTTGATAATGGCGTATCTACTTCTAGTCGAGATTGTCTTACAGATTTTATTATTTCAACAAGTTGTTGCATCGTTTCTTTACTTTCATCAAATACTAACTCATTATTTGATTTAGGCCAAGCTGCATTGACAATCGTTTCACCTTCATGTGGTAAATTTTGCCAAATTTGTTCTGTTACAAACGGCATAAATGGGTGTAACATTCTCATTGTATTATCTAGCACATAAGTTAATACAGAACGTGTAACTTGTTTTTGAGCTTCATCTTCACCGTTCATAGGTATTTTACTCATTTCTATATACCAATCACAGAATTCATCCCAAATAAAGTTATATAGAGCTCTGCCAACCTCACCAAATTCATAACGTTCACTTAAATCAGTAACTGTATCTATTGTTTCATTTAAGCGTGTTAAAATCCATTTATCTGCTAAAGATAAATTAGTTGATAAATCTACATCTTCAACTTTGAAATCGTCACCAATATTCATCAGACTAAATCTAGCAGCATTCCATATTTTATTTATAAAATTCCAGATTGATTCAACTTTTTCTGTAGAATAACGTAAATCGTGACCAGGAGATGAACCAGTAGCTAAGAAATATCTTAAACTATCTGCACCATACTCATCAATAACGTCCATTGGATCAACACCATTGCCTAATGATTTGCTCATTTTACGTCCATCTTCAGCACGCACTAACCCATGTAATAACACATCGTTAAATGGGCGTTGTCCTGTAAACTCAAGTCCTTGGAATATCATTCTAGCTACCCAGAAGAATATAATATCATAACCTGTTACAAGTACATTAGTTGGGTAATAACGTTGGAAATCTTCATTTTCAGTATCCGGCCAGCCTAATGTTGAAAATGGCCAAAGTGCACTTGAGAACCAAGTGTCTAATACATCTTCATCTTGTGTCCATTCTTCTTGATTTTGTGGTGGCTCTTCACCGACATAAATTTCTCCAGTTTCATTATGGTACCAAGCAGGTATTTGATGCCCCCACCATAACTGTCGTGAAATCGTCCAATCTCTAATTTTTTCCATCCAACGGTTGAATGTTTTTTCAAATCTATTTGGCACAAAATCGATTCTGTTATCCGTTTTTTGGTTGTTTAATGCTTGTTCAGCTAATGGTTTCATTTTAACAAACCATTGTGTAGATAGATAAGGTTCAACGACTGCACCAGAACGTTCTGAATGTCCAACAGAATGTTCATGTTCTTCAATTTTAATCACTAAATCCTGGTCGTATAAGTCTTTTACTAATGCTTCACGACATTCAAATCTATCCATACCTTGATATTTACCAGCATGTGCATTCATGTGACCAGACTCATCCATAACTGTAATACGTTCTAAATCATGGCGATTACCTATTTCAAAGTCATTTGGATCATGTGATGGTGTAACTTTCATCGCACCACTACCAAAATCGATATCCACATATTCATCTGCTAGTATTGGTAATTCTCTCCCAATTATAGGCAAAATTACAGTTTTACCTATAACATCTTTATAACGATCATCATTCGGATTCACTACGATTGCAGTATCACCTAACATCGTCTCAGGACGTGTAGTGGCTATCTCAATGAAGCCATTACCATCTGCATAAGGATATTTAAAATGATAAAACTTACCTTGTACATCCTCATGAATTACTTCTATATCAGATAAAGCAGTTCGTGCAACTGGATCCCAGTTGATGATGTATTCACCACGATAAATTAGACCTTTATTATACATATCTACAAATACTTTTTTAACTGCTTTACTAAGTCCTTCATCTAATGTAAAGCGCTCTCTACTATAATCTAAGCCTAAACCTAATTTTGCCCACTGTTGTCTAATAAAATCTGCATACTCTTCTTTCCAATCCCAAGCTTTTTCTAAGAACTTCTCTCTACCTAAATCATGGCGAGATAAACCTTCTTCTTTGAGTTTCGCTTCTACTTTAGCTTGTGTCGCTATACCAGCATGGTCCATACCTGGTAAATAAAGTGTGTCATACCCTTGCATACGCTTCATTCTTGTTATAATATCTTGTAACGTTGTATCCCAAGCATGACCTAAATGTAATTTTCCAGTTACATTTGGGGGTGGAATAACGATTGTATATGTTTCTTTTGAATGATCTTCTGCTGCTTTAAAATAGCCGTTATTGACCCACTGGTCATAACGTCCAGCTTCGACTTCGTTTGGATTATATTTGGGTTTCATTTCCATGTGTAAAATCCTCCTTAAATAAATAAAAACCCATCCTATAAAATAGGACGGGTTTTACCGTGGTACCACCTAAATTCAAGAAATTAGTATAATAATTTCAAGCACTTAAAATTATGATTAACGCTCAAACACGCTTTAACCTACTTTATTATCTCAGATTTGACAAGTTTCAGCTAAAGTTCAATGTGGGCTACCTTCAATAAGTTAAATTGTACATTTTCAGCTACCATGTACTCTCTGTTAAATTTCAGCTTATTTACTCTTCCCAGTAGACAATATTTCTTTACTTGATTATAGTATAATGGATATGAAAATAAGTCAATAAAATGGAGTGAAATTTATGAATGAATGTGCATTTGGCACTACAGATCCTGTTTACATTAATTATCACAATGAAAGTTGGGGACATCCTATATATGATAGTTTGAAACTATTTAAATTGATGGCATTAGAATCCCAACATGCTGGGCTATCTTGGTTAACTATTTTAAAGAAAAAAGAATCATATGAACAAGCATTTTATAATTTCGATCCAACGAAAATTGTAAATATGACGTCAGAAGATATTGATAGGTTAATGGAGTTTCCCAATATTGTTCATAATAGAAAAAAATTAGAGGCTATTGTCAATCAAGCAGAAGGATATTTCAAAATCGAAAAAGATTATGGCAGTTTTAGTACGTTTTTATGGTCTTATGTCGATAATAAACCACTCGATTTAGGCTATCGTCAGTCAACTGAACGAATGACAGTAGATGAGCGTGCCACGGAACTTTCTAAAAAATTAAAGCAGTATGGATTTAAGTTTTTAGGTCCAGTCACTGTCTTCTCATTTTTGGAGGCAGCAGGTCTATATAATGCTCACTTACAAGCATGCCCTTATAACCCTAACATTTACAATGGCGAAGGTTTTCATTAAAAATAAACCACTTTAATATAGTTAACGAGCAGTTGTCTCATTTATTAGATTTTATTGAATAATAGAATTGTTTTTTCCAAAAAGTGTGTGCTAAAAAATATTTTTTAAACTTGCATCAATAATTAATATAGACAGAAAACATGCACAAAAAACTGCTATCAAAGTCGCCCAGTTTATCGACAGTCTGACATGAGCTTTTGCTCATGTTTTTTAGTTTAAGCATATTCAAGTCTTTTAAAAATTAAACAGTGTCATAAGCGTATATTTAGTTTGATTTCAATCATGACGCTAAATGTATAAAAAAACCACTCCGCAGAGTGGTCAAAAGGATGAAGTACTGGAGGTACTTCGCTTATATAATATCAAAGAAAAATAAGTTGTTCAACATAATAAATATTAAATTATTGTAAAAAAACAATAGATTTTACAACGCTATATTTCGCTAATCATTTTTATTACTTTCGCTTTGTCTTTCCCTAAATTTAAGAAAATAATTTAACATCGGTGCAATTAAAAATAATATAAAGAAAATTCTAAAGATATGGTAACTAGATATCATCGCGACATCTGCGCCAGTTTCAATAGCAACTAAAACAATTTGACTCATGCCTCCAGGGGCGGCACCTAGGAACAATTCGTTCACTTGATGATGTGATACGGTTGCGATAAACAAAACCATGACAAATGCTAATAATATTAATAAAATATTTTGGAATGCAATTGCTATTGCAATTCTTCCTTTCATTTGGTCTAATAACTTTGCTATTTGTATACCTATTCGAATCATATATATAATTTGTGCTGCAGCAATGATGTAATTATCTAGTGTGAAAGTCACACCAGTAAATAAGTTCCATCCTATTAGTACGAGAATAGGAGCAAGTAATTGTTTGGTTGGAAAATTTATTTTTGTCATAACAAAATAAATAACAGCTATTGCAATAATAAGTAAAGCTATATTCGGAATTGTTAAAGCCTGTGTCAAAACTTGTGTAGTTCGTCCAGTTGTTGAATGATTTCCAGAATCTTGAAAAAAATACGATATAAATGGAAATAATATAACAACAAATATGATTCTTGATGTTTGAGTTAAACTAACAACCATTATATTCGCTTTTTTATTTTCCTCTGCCATTATTAACATTTGACTCAAAGCACCGGGGATCACACTTAATATTGCCGTTTCGGTATTAACATTAGCAATTTTTTTGAAAAAATAAGCAATGATTAAAGCTAATATAAGTAACATAATTGTTATCAAAACAATCGTGAGCCAATCATCTTTGATATCAAATATGACATTTTTTGTAAAAGTAGAGCCTATTTGAACTCCTAATAGCACTAAACCAATTTGACTTAACCAAAACGGCCATCTTACATCTAAGTGTAAATAGCGTATACAAACGATACTAGCAATAATTGGTCCAAACATAAACGGCAGCAAAACATGGGCTGCATTTAGTACTAAACTAAAAATAAGCGCTAATATTAATACGATAAAATTACTTTTTAAATGCTTATTCATTTGCTCACAACTTTCTTTAGTATCGTTATATTTATATACATGACTAATTAAATTAAAAGGAGCGAGTTAGAAATCAAAATGCTTAATTTGATTTCGAATCCTCGCCCCATTTAGGTAAAAGAACTCTAAAAAGTAAATACAATTAAATGTTATTAATGAGCCCTTTAAAACACTATTTATTTTGACTAAATTGGAAATAACAATATAAATTTTAAGTGCTTAACATTAAACAATACGGCTCAATGCAGTATCAAATGCTGCTAATGTTTTTTCTATATCCGCTTCTGTATGCGCAGTAGAAAGGAATGTCCCTTCAAATTGGGAAGGTGGTAAAAATACGCCTTCTTTTGCCATTTCTCTATACATTTGACTAAACATTTCTAAATCACTTTGATTTGCTTCTTCAAAATTAGTTACCGGTCCTTCATTTAAGAAATACCCTATCATAGATCCTGCACGATTCACAGTAATGGGTACATTATGCTTTTTAAAAATATCTTTTAAGCCATTTTCTAATATATCTCCAAGTTTATTGAAGTATTCATATGACTCTGGTGTTAATTGTTTTAAAGTTTCATAACCACTTGTCATAGCTAGCGGATTTCCAGATAATGTTCCCGCTTGGTAAATATTGCCTGAAGGTGCAATATGATCCATGATTTCTTTTTTACCACCAAATGCTGCTGCAGGTAATCCTCCACCTATGACTTTACCAAGACAAGTTAAATCAGGCATCACATTAAAGTAACCTTGTGCACAATGATATCCCACTCTAAAACCAGTCATAACTTCATCAAATATTAATAACGAACCATATTCATTTGTGATATCTCTCAAGCCTTGTAAGAATCCTTCTACTGGTGGAACAACACCCATATTACCCGCTACAGGTTCAACGATAACACCAGCAATGTCATCACCAAATTCTTCAAAAGCTACTTTTATTGACGCTAAGTCATTATATGGTACTGAAATTGTATTTTTTGCAATACCTTCTGGAACACCTGGAGAATCAGGTAATCCTAAAGTAGCAACGCCAGACCCTGCTTTGATTAAAAGTGAATCACTATGACCATGATAACATCCTGTAAATTTCACTATTTTATTTCTACCAGTATAGCCTCTTGCTAAACGTAATGTATCCAGTGTCGCTTCTGTACCTGAAGATACCATGCGTAGTTTTTCAATGGAAGGTACACGATCGATAACTAGTTCTGCTAACTTATTTTCAATTAAAGTTGAAGCGCCAAAACTTGTACCATTATCAACAGCTTCATGTAAGCTTTCATTTACTTGTTTGTTTTTATGACCTAAAATTAATGGTCCCCAACTTAAAACATAATCAATATATTCATTGCCATCGATATCGTATATTTTTGAACCTTCACCATGATCCATAAAAATCGCCGGCGTATCTACAGATTTAAATGCTCTAACTGGACTATTTACACCACCTGGCATTAGATTTTCAGCTGTCTTCATTGCTTCTATAGAATTATTATATCCCATTTAAAATTGCCTCCTTATTGTTCATCAATATATCTACAAATATCTTTAGAGAAATACGTGATAATCATGTCCGCTCCTGCACGTTTCATTGAAATCATCTGTTCCATCACAACTTGTTTTTCATCAATCCATCCATTAAGTGCAGCTGCTTTCGTCATGCTATATTCACCACTTACATTATATGCAATTACCGGAACATTTGTCGTATTACGAACATCTCTAATAATGTCTAAAAAACTCAAAGCAGGTTTAACAATCATCATGTCTGCACCTTCATGTAAATCACTTTCAAGCTCTCTTAGTGCTTCTCTTCTATTTGCTGGATCCATTTGGTACGTTTTTCTATCTCCAAATTGTGGTGCAGATTCAGCAGCATCACGGAATGGACCGAAAAAGCTAGAAGCATATTTAATACCATAACTCATGATTGGTATATTGTAATAACCAGCATCATCTAAACCTGCTCTAATTTCTGCTACGAAACCGTCCATCATATTACTAGGCGCAATGATATCGGCACCAGCTTCCACTTGTGAGATAGCAGTTTTCACTAGCAATGGTAAAGATTTATCGTTGTCTACATCATTTGTTTTTTCATTAATAACACCACAATGACCATGATCTGTATATTCACATAAACAAGTGTCTGCGACAACGAGCAAGTCACTGTACATTGCTTTGGCTTTTCTAGTAGCTTCTTGAACAATGCCATTATGATTATAAGCACCTGTACCAACAGCATCTTTTTCATTGGGTACACCGAAGAACATTATTCCTCTAATTCCTAAATCATATGCTTCTTTAATTTCTTCATCAAGCAAGTTTAAACTGAGTTGATACACACCTGGCATTGATTTTATTTCTTCTTTAACATTATCTCGTTCTACAACGAAAATAGGATAAATTAAATCTTCTTTGTGTACATGTGTTTCACGAACCATGTCTCTCATAGATTTACTACTACGTAATCTTCTGTGTCTATCAAATTGCATCATTTTCCCAACTTTCTTCAACTTTATTTATTAACGAATCTAATGTTTGAATATTTGATATTGCCGCATCATAACCATATTGCTTTATAGTGTCTAAGGTTTGTTGTCCTATGACGTAATACTGATTAAATTGCGGTGTTTCACTTTGTTCAAAAAAATATCTTACTGCAGATGAACTAGCAAATGTAATAACATCTAACTCATTATTTCTTATCATATGCTTAACATCTTCAATATTTTTAGTATGTGGTACTGGGCGATATAAATCAATTTTACAAACTTGATAACCTCGTTGACTTAAACTTTTTTGCAATAAAGGCCGTGCATAAGCACTTGAGGGTATTAAAATTTTGCTGTTTTTTGAAGTTTGAAAGCATTTAAGAAACCCTTCTTGTGAGTAATCTGAAGGATAAAATAACACATCTAAACCCAATGATTTACAATAGTCTGCAGTTTTGGCACCTATAGCAGCGAAATTTTTAACTTTCACTTGTGATAAAAATGGTTGGAAATATTTCACTGCATTTTTAGACGAAAAAATAAGCCAGTCATAGTCGACATCTAATAAATTTAAATCAAATGATAAAGGCTCTACATCTATAAATGGTTTGTGTAGAATAAGCTTATCATTTTGTTTAAATTTAGAAGTTTGTGTCATAACTATAACTGGTCTCATTATTTTCACCTCGAACGATTATTGTTCTTCGTTTAGCGCTTTAATTATTTCATATGCACCCTGTGCATTTAAGACTTCTGTTACTTTTTCACCAAGTTCTACAGGATCAGTCCCACGTTCGGTTTGTTCGTAACGTTCTTTACCGTCAGGTGACATAATTAGTCCTGTGAATTCTATTGTACCATCACTATTTTTACTAGCATAGCCCCCTATAGGTACTTGGCAACTACCATTCATACGTTCTAAAAACGTGCGCTCTGCAGTTACACAATCTGCAACATCATGATTGTGGACTTTAGCAAGAAGTTCTAGCAACTCCTTGTCATCTGACCGACATTCTATACCTAAGGCCCCTTGACCTATCGCAGGTATCAAAGTACGCTCGTCTAAATATGAAGTGACGATATCATCAGACCAACCCATACGTTTTAGCCCAGCTGCAGCTAATAATATGGCATCGTAATCTTCATTATTTAATTTACTCAATCGTGTATCAATATTACCGCGAATCCATTTTATTTGTAAATGTGGATATTTTGCAAGTATTTGCGCACCACGTCTTAACGAACTAGTACCAACAATACTTTGCTTTGGTAGTTCTTCTAGTGGAATATGATTTTTAGCAATGTACGCATCATATGGATTTTCTCTGTCAGGTATGCAACCTAAAGTCAATCCATCTGGAATCACACTTGGGACATCTTTTAAGGAATGAATTGCCATATCAATTTCTTCATTAAATAAAGCATTTTGAATTTCTTTAACAAACAGACCTTTTCCGCCCACTTTAGATAATTGTTTATCTATAATTCGATCGCCTTTTGTTACGATTTCCTTTATTTCCACTTCTAAACTTGGATCTACTGATTTTAATTTATCAATAAATTGTTTACTTTGCGTTAAAGCTAACTTACTTCTTCGTGAACCTACTACTAATTTACGCATCATGCGCATCCTCCTAGAAACAAGTCTATTCATTCAACTAAATTACACTTCAATAAATACCTGTCCATTGATGAAAATCAGATATATGTGAAGCAAAAAATAAATTAATCATACTAAGACAAAACAATAAGATATTAAAGTAAATTAATTTATGCTTAGTTAGTATTTTTTTAACTCTAAAAATCAAATAAATTCCATATAGCAATGTTATGACTGATGACATAATAACTTTAGGGTCTATAATGATGTTTACACCTAAAGTATTAAATCCCCATTGCGCGCCTAGTACAATGCTTAATATTATGAAAATAAAACCGATTAAACTACTGTAGAATACCACTTGTTCAAGTGTGGCCACACTACCAATTCTAAAATATTTCTGGTCAAATCGTTTTTGTTTCAAATTATTATATTGTATTAAATACAAGATACAATTTACAAAAGCAAAAGCAAATAATGCGTAACTAATTACTGCCAAACTAATATGCACTATAAGCAATTCATTGATAATATTGAGTTTTTCACCGGTACTTTGATAATGCATAGGTTGGAATGTGTTGATTGCAATGAATAAAAAACCAATCATATTAAATAAAAATATGGATAAGTTTATTTGTTTAATCACATTGATAACTATGGAAATAGAAATAATAAGCCATGCTAACGCAAAAAACACATCAAATATATTCCCTAACGGAATTTGCTTCGTTACATTTACATATAAAGATAAAGAGACTGTTTGTAACATCCAAACAATCCCTAATGAAACAAAACCAATCATTTTAATTCTATGATGTTTTTTCAAAAAATCATAAAAATAACAAGCAATGCTAAATAAATAAATTAATAATATAAGTTCATTTAATCTAATGAACGAAAATTCTTGCATATCATCACCATTTGCATTTGCTTATTCAAAACTAAAAATTTGACTTGTCGTAGCTACATTACTTTTTTTCTTTTTTGGTTTATAGGCTTGTTCAGCTTCAATGTCAAAAATGTTTTGAAATAGCTCTAATTTTTCGTTACTTTTTTTGTCACTACTCAACTCTTTCGCTTGCTTAATAGGATCTTTTAACATTTGGTTAATGATACTTTTTGTATGTTTTGATATTATTTTACGTTCTCTTTCTGTTAAACCAGGAAGTTTTCGATCAATACTACTCATTGTATCTTCTTGAATATCCATCGCTTTTTCTCTAAGTGCACGAATAACAGGAACAACACCTAACATATTAACCCATTCATTATGTGCTTCAATTTCTGCTGGAATTCTTTGTAAAATTTCGTCAGCCGCATTTTGACGTTGTTTTAAGTTAGCATCCACTAAGCCTTTCAAATCGTCAACATCATAATTAAAGACATCTTGATGTGTATCAATGCCTGGTTCAATATCTCTTGGGACCGCAATATCAATCAATACGAGTGAATCATTTTTCCGTTGTGATTGAATAGAAGCCATCATGCTATTTGTAATGATATATTCATCTGAACTCGTTGAACTGATCACAATATCCGCATGTGCCAAAAGTTGTGGTAGTGCCTCCATAGATTCATACTTAACATTATGTGAGATTGCTAATTTCTGTGCTTTACTGACAGTCCTATTAACGATTGTCACATCAGTTACATCTGAACCAATCAAATTTAAGAGTGACAGCTCACTCATATCCCCTGCACCAATTATCAATGCGCTTTTATTATTAATTTTGCCAAATACTTTCTTACTAAGTTCAACTGCTGCATATGAAACACTCACTGCATTATCTGCAATATCTGTTTCATTATGTGCTTTTTTCGCGAAAGTAATCGCTTGTTTAAATAGATGATTAAATATAGTACCAGTTGTATCTTCTTCTTGAGCGATAAAGAATGCATCTCTAATTTGTCCAAGAATTTGAGTTTCTCCTAATACTACAGAATCTAATCCAGAAGTAACTTGCAATAAATGTTTTACTGCTGCGTCCCCCACTGTTACTTCAGTTATTTGTTTAATCTCTTCTACATCAAATCCAAAATTTCTCGCTAAAAAACGCTGAATATAATAGCGACCCGTATGAATTTGATCAACAACCGCATATACTTCTGTACGATTACATGTTGATAATATTACATTTTCTAAAATAGATTTAGTTTCAAATAAATCAACATTAGCTGAACGTATGGCATCATCTTTAAAAGCAACTTGTTCTCTCAGTGCTACATCTGCTGTACGATGATTAATGCTTATCGCAATTAAATGCATTTATAACGCCCTCCATACATATTACAATAAGTAAATTATAACACAATTATCATTTGAGTTAAGCATCTTGCGCACGTAAATTAGAAATATTCTAATTTACATTCAAATAGTTGTCATAATTTATACAATTTAAAGACCTTTTAAGCTTTTTATAAATATTTTTCAATTATATTCCAGACTTGTTGTTGTTTATTCGCTTGGATAGAAGAATAACTTATAATTTCATCCTCAGGTTCCATTTCAAGCTTTCGTTGAACATTAGCCAAATGTTTCTGTACTTTGCCTTTAGCAATTTTATCCTCTTTTGTAGCAATCACTAATGTCGGAATATCAAAATACTTCAAATAATTATACATTAAAATATCGTCTTCAGTCGGATTATGTCTCAAATCGACAAGCTGAATGACAAGCTTTAAAGATGTTCTTTGAGAAATATATTTTTCAATCATTTTTCCAAATGCTTCACGCTGCTTTTTACTTACTTTTGCATAACCGTAGCCTGGCACATCTACAAATACCAGTTGGTTATCAATGTTATAAAAATTGAGTGTTTGCGTTTTACCTGGTTGTTGTGAAGTTCTTGCCATATTTTTTCGTCCAATCATACTATTGATAAAGGATGATTTACCAACGTTAGAGCGACCACTAAGACCAACTTCACTTAATCCAGTTTCTGGATATTGTTCGGGTTTTACCGCACTTATTAATAATTCAATTTCATTAGGATTTATTTTCATTCCCGACCCTCTTTTCTATTAAAGTCACTTCATTATTATATTACACAATTTCACATATTTATATGTATTTTTATATGATTTATACTGCTTTTAAAAAGAAAGAGGCTAAGACATATTAAAAATGTCTCAGCCTCGTAGTTTGAATTTTTAACGTTGACGCATTTGAAATTTTGATAATTATAGTTTATATCAACGTTAATCTAACCTTGCAGGACAACCAATACTCATAAAATGATGCGTTGGCTTTGGCCCTTTATTTCAAAACTGTTTTGTTAAGCAGAAGTTTGTTCCTTATTTACAAGGTTGCCTTCTTTATCGTATAGTTCAGGATCTTTTTCTTCATTAATTGTTTCTTCTGTAATTACTACTTTCACAACACCATCAGAAGATGGAACATCATACATAATATCAATCAATGCTTCTTCAATAATTGAACGTAATCCACGTGCACCTGTTTTACGCTCGATCGCTTTATTACTAATTGCAGACAACGCTTCGTCTGTAAATTCTAATTCTACATCATCAAGTTCTAACATTTTTGTATATTGTTTTACTAAAGCATTTTTTGGTTGCGTTAAAATATTTTTTAATGCATCTACATCTAATGTCTCTAAATTAGCAACAATAGGTACACGACCAATAAATTCTGGAATCAGGCCATATGATTGTAAATCTTCAGGTCTAATTTGTTCTAAGATAGCATCTTCATCATATTTAGATGCTTCACTACTAGAAAAACCAATTACTTTTTCACCAAGTCTACGTTTGATTACTTCATCAATACCATCAAATGCACCACCTAGTACAAATAAGATGTTTGTAGTATCAATTTGAATTAATTCTTGGTTTGGATGTTTACGTCCGCCTTGTGGTGGCACACTAGCAGTCGTACCTTCAAGAATTTTCAATAGCGCTTGTTGTACACCTTCACCAGAAACATCTCTTGTGATAGATGTGTTTTCAGATTTTCTAGCGATTTTATCAATTTCATCGACATAAATAATACCTTTTTCTGCTTTATCTATATCAAAATCAGCTGCTTGAATTAAGCGAAGCAATATATTTTCAACGTCATCGCCAACATATCCGGCTTCAGTTAAACTCGTAGCGTCTGCGATTGCAAAAGGTACGTTTAATGTTTTAGCTAAAGTTTGGGCTAAAAGGGTTTTACCGCTACCTGTTGGACCAATTAAGGCAACATTACTTTTTTGTAATTCTACGTCATCTTCATTTGGACCTAAATTTTGAACACGTTTATAATGATTATATACTGCGACAGCTAAAGATTTTTTAGCTTTTTCTTGTCCAATAACATAATCATTTAATTGGTCCATAATTTCTTTAGGAGTTGGTAATTCTGTTAGTCCTTCTGATTCTGATTGAGCTAATTCTTCTTCAACAATTTCTGAGCATAGCTCAATACATTCATTACAAATGTATACGCCACTTCCTGCGACTAATTTTTTAACTTGGTCTTGATCTTTACCACAGAAAGAGCATTTTAAATTTTCTTCATCTTCATTGAATTTGAACATTCTATTTACACCCCTATTCCCTAAAGACTATACTAGATAGCATTTTAATATGCAACTTGAATAAATCTCAAGTTTTTTGCACAAAACATTGTAGCAGACACATTAATTGAATGCATCTGCTACTAGTTTACAATATTAAACAACTATTCTTTGTTTCTACAAACAATATGCTTGAGATATTTTTAATTATGCTTCTGAGTCGTCTTTAGATGGTTCTACTAATTTCGCTTCTTCTACTAACATATCGATAACTTTTTGGATACGCACATCATTTTTAACGATGTCAGTACTGCCAAGCGTTTGTTTAATATCTTCTACAGATATATTAAACTGTTCACTCATTTTTTCTAATTCTTTATCGATGTCAGCATCAGATACTTCAACTTCTTCAGCATCGGCAATCGCAGTTAATGTTAAGTTTGTTTTAACGCGTTCTTCAGCATCATCTTTCATTTGTTCTCTTAATTGTGACTCATCTTGTCCAGAAATTTGGAAATAAGTTTCTAAATTAAGACCTTGTTGTTGCATACGTTGTCCAAATTCTTGAACCATGCGGTCTAACTCAGTTTTAATCATCGCTTCTGGAACGTCAATTGTTGTATTATTCGTAGCTTTGTTGATAGCTTCTTCTTTTTGAGTATTTTCAGCGTCTGTTGCTTTTTGTTCAGCTAAACGTTTACGTACGTTTTCTTTATACTCATCAACTGAGTTAGCTTCAGCATCTAATTCGTTTGCAATTTCATCATTTAATTCTGGAACGTCTTTATATTTAATTTCATTAACTTTTGTTTTGAATGTTGCTTCTTTACCAGCTAATTCTTCAGCATGGTATTCTTCTGGGAATGTTACATTAACATCTTTTTCTTCACCAGCTTTAACACCAACCAATTGTTCTTCAAAACCTGGAATGAATGATCCTGAACCAATTTCAAGGTCATAGCCTTCAGCTTGTCCACCTTCAAATTGTTCACCATCTACATAACCATCAAAATCAATGTTTACAGTATCACCGTTTTCAACTGCACCATCTTCTTTAACAACCATTTCTGCTAAATGTCCAAGTTGATGATCGATTGATTCTTGTACTTCTTCTTCAGTTAATTCAGTATCTTGTTTTTCAATTTCTAAACCTTTGTAATCACCAAGTTCAACTTCAGGTTCAACTACAACATTTGCTTCAAAAGTCATGTCTTCACCTTTTTCAATTGATGTTACATTGATTTCTGGTTGATCAACTGGTTTAATGCCAGTTTCGTCAATAGCTTCACCATATGCTTCTGGTAATAAGATATCAACTGCATCTTGATACAATGCTTCTACACCAAAGCGTTGTTCAAAAATTTGGCGAGGTACTTTCCCTTTACGGAATCCTGGCACATTAATTTGTTTAACCACTTTTTTGAAAGCTTGATCAATTGCTTTGTCTACTTTTTCTGCTGGAACAGTAACAGATAAAACGCCTTCGTTACCTTCCTTTTTTTCCCAAGTTGCTGTCATGTATAAAAACCTCCATGATTATCCTATTTTATTTTTTCAACTTCATTATTATAGCACACGTCAAAGCTCGACACAAATTATGAATTTTATATGAATAATAAATAAAAAGTTGAAATTTATTTTAATTTTTTATTACCTCTTAACATCATTACCCACTTTTCATATGAGTTAATGATAAAACAACCTATTTTTCTTTATCTAGTGACACGATGAATGCAAGCACATGATTCGTTTCATCAAGACTTTCTAAACCGACCATAGATTTGAAATAATTTGTGTAACCTTCTATCCAAGTTTGCTTAGTTGCAATGTTTTCAACATTTAATGGATATAGTAAAATAGCATGATTATTCAGCAAATGAAGTGCTTCCTCTACAAGTTGTGCTGCACCATCTTCAAGTTGTTTTAGTACGTTAGGTATGATTTCAGTTTTGAATAAAGTTTGTTCTAATCCTTCAAGATTACGTGGAATCACATTGATTTCATATCCGTATTTATGAATAGAAATCGTTTGGTCATTTTTTGCAAAGCGCAAGTATTCCAACATAATACTTACGACATTTGGTGCTAGTGCTAACGCATTCAACAAATGAATGACTGTTTCTTGATAACGATATTGACTATGGTCTATGAGCGTCAACATAATATTAACTTGTTCTTTAAGTGTTAATGTATCAAAATTTTGTAGCATTTGAGCTGCATGTTCATTATGTTTATCAATTTGGCTTAATGCAAATTCCTTGATTGGAAACAGTTCCATTCTAGTTTTATGATCATTAACCTCATCTATGATTTGGTTAATGATTTCGACGACTTCAAAATATTGCCCCAAGCCATTTAAACTTTTTACATAGTAAATCATTAAATCATCATAGTTGGACATACCTTGTTTTAATAAAATGATTGCTTCTTCACGTAGTTCTAAATAATGTTCCATTTTAAAAAGCATCGCACATTTTAAAAGCGCCATTTGTTCATCAAGTTCGAATTGAGCTTCTAATGACTCAAACAAATCATAGGCTTGCGCTAAATTATTTTCATTAAAAGCTTGCTTAATTTCTCTAATCAACTTTTCTTTTGATCGTGGAAATGGAATGATATCAGACATTGATCAACACCTCTATTGTATTGCCTGTAAAATGAGTGCACTCCATGTTTCAAAGTCATCATAATTATCTATCTTATTATGATTGACCCATTTAATTTTTAAAGTATCTGTCTCTTTTGCTTCTACATCATTACTATTAACATTTATCTTAAATACAACACCTAAATGAACTTCACCGACTTCATTTGTATCATCGTTGATAAAGCCTATGTATGCTAAATTTTGTGATTTACTTTCAGAAAGTCCTACTTCTTCATTTAATTCTCTCTGAGCATTCACTCTAAGCACTTCATTAATAGATTCGGCCCCTTTAACGTCATTCATATGACCACCGACACCGATTGAAGATTGCCCGTGTAAACGTGTTTCTCCACCACCAGATAGACGTTCATAAACCAAAATTTCATCGTGTTCATTTTCTAATATGCAATATGAAATAAGTTGTTTATAACTTGGATTTTCCTCCATATCACCACGACGTTTAATTTCATAATTCGATAGTGTTTCAAAAATGTCTTGTCCTTTATTTGAATTTTTATCTAAAAATCCATTAAACTGATTATTTTCATTATCAAATAAAATTTTTCTTGGTACGACTGTAATCATTTCATCAAATTTAGACATTAGTTTCTCCTTCATGTGTGACTTCTTTGTTATTTTATCAAAACATTTAAGTATCTCAAAATAATACTAATGTCAAAGCTCTAACCAGCAGTGAAATTTTTAATCATCTCATATTCCAATCTCTGAGTTAAAAATAATTATTATATTGGTATTCGCTCAAGCCTCTCTATTTTAAAGTACTTACGCTTTGCTAATACCACATAAAAGCCTGAGACAATATGGTGTCCCAGGCTTTATTTTAAAATTATTTTAAAGCTTCTTTAGCTTTAG
The DNA here is from genome assembly GCF_017892745.1 of Staphylococcus sp. GDY8P45P. NCBI lineage: Bacteria > Bacillati > Bacillota > Bacilli > Caryophanales > Staphylococcaceae > Staphylococcus > Staphylococcus sp. GDY8P45P. Next base: position 486,345 of record NZ_JAESLS010000006.1, read on the forward strand.
CTACTAATTCACCGAAAGCTTTGTCATCTGAAATTGCGATTTCAGAAAGCATTTTACGGTTAACGTCGATATCAGCTTTTTTCAAGCCGTTCATTAATCTTGAATAACTCATATCATGTTGACGTGCTGCAGCATTAATACGTGTAATCCATAATTTACGGAAGTCACGTTTTCTTTGACGACGGTCACGGAAAGCGTATTGTCCTGATTTCATTACTTGTTGTTTTGCAACTTTGTATAATGTGCGTTTCGCACCGAAGTAACCTTTAGCTAATTTAATCGTCTTTTTACGACGAGCTCTTGTTACTGTTCCACCTTTTACTCGTGGCATAATAAATTCCTCCTTAAAATGTGTACATGCTTAATATTTTCGTTATTTCTCACGCTAACTCGTTAATTATTTTTTATAAGATAATAATTGTTTTACACGTTTCATGTCTGATTTGTGTACTAATGAAGCTTTACGTAATTTACGTTTTTGTTTAGTCGTTTTATTTGCAAACATATGTGAAGTAAAAGCTCTTGAACGTTTTAATTGACCTGAAGCAGTTCTTTTAACACGTTTAGCAGCTCCACGGTGTGTTTTCATTTTAGGCATGATTCATTTCCTCCTGTATTATCTAGTATTATTTTTCATTTATCGGGTTAAGCATAATGAACATTTGACGGCCGTCCATTTTAGGTCTTTGCCCAATAGTTGCGATATCTTTACATTCTTCAGCGAATTTTTCTAAAACTCGTTGACCAATTTCTTTATGCGTAATCGCACGTCCTCTGAAGCGAATAGAAACTTTACATTTATCGCCTTTTTCTAAGAACTTACGTCCATTTTTCAATTTAGTTTGGAAATCATGTTCCTCAATTGTTGGACTTAAGCGAATTTCTTTAAGGTTAATTGTTTTTTGTTTCTTCTTCATTTCTTTTTCTTTTTTCTGTTGTTCGAATCTGTATTTACCGTAATCCATAATTCTTGCAACAGGTGGTTTAGCATTTGGAGCCATTAAGACTACATCTAAACCTACTCTTTCAGCCATTTCTAGGGCTTCGGATTTTGATTTAACACCAATTTGTTCTCCATCTTGCCCTATCAAACGTAATTCTTTTGCGCGAATCTTTTCGTTAACTTGAGTCTGATCTTTTGCTATGGTTGACACCTCCAAGATTTTTACGAAATTATCCCAAGCAAAAAGAGCGAGTATATAATATACCCGCTCTTCTCTACACATGATATTTCCATGTATATATAGACCTGCCAACTGCATTTGCGTCGCCACAGGTGAGAAGCGGGAGCTTCTACTTGGTTCGTTTCGTATTCAACATTACCTATCTTAGCAACAATATTAATATAAGTCAACAGTTTGTTTTAATTATTATTTAATTTCGTCCATATCTACATCTTGATGTAAGTTCACTTTCTCTAATGGAACCATTCTAGTTTTATAACGCAATTTATGATAAATAAAGAAAGCAAGAAATACCGGAATACCCATATACGTGATTACAAAACGATTCAAGTTAAATTCACCTGTTTTGATAAAATCAACATCTTGTCCGATAATGACTAGCACACAAAGTATACCAGCAAAGATTGGACCAAATGGGAATAATTTAGCTTTGTATTTTAATTTAGATTTATCATAATTTTGCTTATCAAATGCTTTTCTAAATCTATAATGACTAACCGCAATACCTACCCATGCGATAAAGCCAGTCATACCACTTGCAGCAACGATATATTCATAAGCGTCACCGCTCAAATGTTGTAATATAAAGATACCTACGACAATGATTGCTGTCGTGATTAGCGATACATATGGAACACCGTTTCTATTTGTTTTACCAAAAATTGGATAGGCTAATTTATCTTTACTCATAGAGTATAGCATTCTAGTCGATGCATACATTCCAGAATTACCTGCTGATAATACTGATGTTAAGATAACCGCATTCATAAATGAAGCAGCGAAAGCCAATCCTGCATTTTGGAATACTAATGTAAATGGCGAAGTTGAAATATCATCTCCACCGCCCATTAACGCCGAGCTATCATATGGTATTAACATACCGATTACAAAAATTGCTAATATATAAAAAATTAATATTCTCCAAAACACTTGTTTAATTGCTTTAGGCACTGCTCGTTCTGGGTTTTCTGATTCACCAGCTGTAATACCGATTAATTCAGTACCTTGGAATGAGAATCCTGCAACTAAGAATACCCCAAGGATTGTTAGTAGGCTACCATCTAATCCGTCACCAAGAATTGGCCCTCCACCTTTAGTAAATGTGTCAAAACCTACGAATTCTCCACCCATAATACCTAGAATAGTAAGTAGACCAATTCCGATAAAGATAATAACTGTAACAACTTTAATTAATGCAAACCAGTATTCACTTTCGCCATATACCCTAACGGACAATGCGTTTAGTCCAAATATAATCATTAAGAACAAACAGCTCCAACTCCATGCTGGTATACCTGAAAGTGGTGTCCAATATTGAATCACTTGTGCAGCAATTGTAACGTCTGCAGCAACTGTAATAACCCAGTTGAACCAATAATTCCATCCCAATGCAAAACCAAGTGATGGGTCAACGAAACGCGTAGCATATGTACTAAATGACCCAGAAACAGGTAAATAAGTAGCCATTTCTCCTAAAGATGTCATAAGGAAAAATACCATTGCACCAATAATTGCATATGCAAGTAATGCACCCAAGGCGCCTGCATCATGAATTGCACCACCAGAAGTCATAAACAAACCAGTACCAATACAACCACCAATTGCTATCATGGATATATGACGATCTTTTAGTCCTCTTTTAACTCCATTATTTTGATTTCCTTCTTTTGCCATAGATGCTCCCTTTCCTTTAAACTTAGAGGCCAACTTACTATGCGATTATAATTATACTTTTATAGTTATTAATAACGTTAATATTGTAATATACATGTTATTTAAACAATTTGCTTTAAATTTCCCGTTTTAGTATGAATAATAATCTTTAACCTAAAATAAAATGGTTACATACCTATTAGATATGCAACCATTTTAGTAATAGCATTTATATAGGTAGCACATCACATATGTGACAGTCCAGTCCCTTTCGAAAACTGACCCAACCAATAGCGCAAATGGTCACTTTTGGTTTCGGCATTTTCACCTTTCACAAATCCTACATACGCTCCAAATAGCTTCCGGATTGTTACTGATTAAAAACGCAACCTCTAACTCAATTTTTTTTATTTTTTTATTTCACTAAGATTTAATATACATGATTTCAAGATTACTTTCAAGGTTATCTTTGTTTTTTAAGTCTGATTTCATCTACCAAGTCCCAAATAAATGACTCTTTTTCAACCGTTTCTTGATCTTGAGAACCATATTTTCTAACATTCACTTCATTATTTTCCATTTCTTTATCTCCAACTACAAGTTGATAAGGGATTTTTTGCATTTGAGCTTCTCTAATTTTGTATCCCATTTTCTCATTTCTATCGTCTATCTCGACTCTTACGCCTTGTGATTTAAGTTCATCTTGCAAATGTCTAGCGTAATCATAATGCAAGTCCACATTTACAGGGATAATTTCAACTTGTTTTGGCGCTAACCATGTAGGGAAAGCGCCTTTAGTTTCTTCTGTTAAAAATGCAACAAAGCGTTCCATTGTCGAAACAACGCCACGATGGATGACTACAGGTCTATGTTGCTCACCGTCTTTTCCTATATATGATAATTCAAATTTTTCAGGTAGTAAAAAGTCTAATTGTGCTGTTGATAATGTTTCTTCTTTACCCATAGCTGTTTGAACTTGGACATCTAACTTAGGACCATAAAATGCCGCTTCACCAATAGCTTCTTCGTATTCTAAACCAAGTTCATCAGCCGCTTCTTTCAACATACTTTCTGCTTTATTCCACATTTCTTCATCATCAAAGTACTTTTCTTTATCCTCTGGATCTCTGTAACTTAAGCGGAATTTATAATTTTCAAACCCAAAGTCCTCATAAACATCGACGATTAAATTAACAACCCGTTTGAACTCTTCTTTTATTTGGTCTGGTCTTACAAAAATATGTGCATCATTTAAAGTCATTCCTCTAACACGTTGTAACCCAGAAACAGCACCACTTGCTTCATAACGATGCATTGTACCTAATTCAGCAATTCGAATTGGTAATTCGCGATATGAATGTGGTTTATTAGCATAGATCATCATATGATGAGGACAGTTCATAGGTCTTAACACCATTTCTTCATTTTCATCTAATTTCATAGTTGGAAACATGTCTTCTTGATAATGATCCCAATGCCCTGATGTTTTATATAAATCTACATTAGCCATCACTGGTGTATAAACATGATCATAACCCATGCTCACTTCTTTATCTACAATATATCGTTCAATTTCACGGCGAATTGTTGCACCGTTTGGCAACCATAATGGTAACCCAGCACCTACTAATTGATTATTTGAGAATAATTCTAGCTCTTTACCAATTTTACGGTGATCGCGTTCTTTACGTTCTTCTAACATTTGTAGATGTGCTTTTAAATCTTTTTTATCGAAGAAAGCAGTACCGTATATACGTTGAAGCATTTTATTATCGCTGTCTCCGCGCCAATATGCACCTGCAGTTGATAAAAGCTTAAATTCTTTAATTTTGGAAGTAGACGGTACATGAACACCACGACATAAATCAGTAAATTCACCTTGCGAATATAAAGTAACATTTTCATCTTCTGGAATGGCATCTATTAATTCTAGCTTATATGGATCATCTGCAAAAAATGTTTTAGCTTCATCTCTCGAAACTACTTTTCGCTCTATAGGATAGTTTTCATTAACAATTTGTTTCATTGTTTTTTCAATTTTTTCAAAATCATCGGATGACACACTTTCAGTCATATCAAAGTCATAATAAAAACCACCATCAATTACTGGACCTACACCAAATTTCACATCTCCGTATAAACGTTTTAATGCTTGTGCCATTAAATGTGCAGTAGAATGGCGTAAAACTTCTAAAGCTTCATCACTACCAGGTGTTACAATTTCAATTTCACCATCTGTTTCAATGGGTCTTGTTAAATCAATGAGTTGTCCGTTTAATTTACCTGCAACTGCCTTTTTTCTTAAACCTGGACTGATTGAATGCGCAATTTCTTCAGTAGTAATTCCTTTTTCAAATGCTTTCGCATTACCATCTGGAAAAGTTATATTTATTTGAGCCATTTAAATTCCTCCTATTTATACTTGCCTTAAATCATAGCGAAAAGGACATAATTACAAATGTAAAACAAAAAGACCCCATCCCTAAAAGGGACGAGGTCTTCGTGGTACCACCCTAATTAAAGTTATTTCTGTAAGAATGAAACAACTTTACTCTACATAAGTTAACGGTCTTGAGCCGGATATTGATTAAAACATCTATAATGAAGTAGTAACAGATAATGATACTTACCAAATTCTCATCACACATTGGTTCTCTGTGAAGTAACCATTTACCTATCGTGTCTTCATTTTATTTCGCTTGATTTAGATTTAATTATATTATACAACAATTTTTTTTAAATTCAATCGTTACGATAATTTTTGCCTTCCAAAAAATATGGTGTTGCTAAAGATTTAATTCTTTCCATAATTCTAGCTGCTTTTGTTTTTTCTGTACCATTACGCGTAACAGAAAGATGATATTCTAATTCTTCAAAACTTAGGTTGGAGCTAAAGAACGTTGGTAACTCTTGAACCATTCTATAATGTAATAATGGACCAATCACTTCATCTCTCGCCCAAGGTGTAATTTCTTCAGCACCAATATCATCCAACATTAATACATGTGATTCACGTACTTTCGCAAGTCTTGATTCGAAACTACCATCTTTAAACCCGCCTTTTAAAGAGCGAATAAATTCTGGTAAATATACAATCGTAGAAGGTACTTTTTCAACTTTTAATTCATTGGCAATTGCACCTAAGATAAATGACTTGCCTGTACCAAAAGGACCGTGTATATATAAACCTTTAACTTGGGGTGCTTTTTCTACTATTTTTTCACAAATATCCGTTGCTGCCATTGCGACATCTATGCGGTCTCTCTTATCCATATAAATATCGCTTAATTTGGCATTTAATGTATCTCGTTGCATATGATGTGAGGCAATTAAATGTGCATCGAATTTTTCTTCATCATGTTTAATTTTACATGGGCAAGGCAAGTAACGAATCTTAATGTGTTGATTTTCTACATATAATTCAGGTACATGACCTTTAACAAAATTAGGGCAATCTTTAAAAGCATGTCCATCATAATGTTTTTCTTGATCCTTATATTCTTGTAAAATATTCAAATCTTCATCAATCATCGCATTCGTCACTTCAGATTGATGCGATTCTAGAAACGTCTTAACGTCAGGATCATTGATAACATCTTTTTTTATCTTTTCAATTCGCTTACTTAAATCCTTAGAATCACCCATAATATGATTGAAAGACTTCATATATTACTCCTCCTCTCGCTTGCTATTTAATCGTTTTAACAATGCTTCACGGTCTCGTTTTAATGCTTCATCCTCATCTGGATTAGTATGATTTTCTAAACTTTGGCTTTTCGTGTCTTTACTATCCCTTTCTTCTAGCCACTTAGGCGTCATTTCTCTAGAAACGAGTTGCTTAGGTTTATAACTACCACTTTTAGTTTGATTTGATTGATTGGATGTAGGTTGATTTACCTTTTTAGCATAATGATATGCTTCCTCTGCAGTTTTGATGCCTTTTTTTTTCCAATTTGATGCAATCTCAAAGATATAGGTTTTAGGGAGTTTCATATCTTCTTTTAGCATTACAAATTGTAAAAGTATGTTAATCACACCAAACGGTAATTGTTCTCTCTCTATTAATTCTTCGACCATATATTTTTGTTGAGTCGTCGGTTCAGATTCTGACCACGAAGCAAGCATATCAATAGGACTGGTTTCATCCAATTGCTTTAACCAATTTTTTGAATCATCTTTAATATGATTTTTATTTTCCGTGTTATCATCATTGATATAATTTGATTTTTTAGCATTTAATTTGGGAAGCTGTTGCTCATGCTCTATAAGATAATACGTTCTAGCATGTTTACGCATCTCTTCAAAAGAAAGTTCTTGTGCACTAGTGATTGATTTTAAAATAATGCGTTTCATTGCTTCTGGTGTCAAACCATATAAAGTCGCAATTTGTGTGATCAGCGCTTTAGCTTCACCATCAATCATTTTAGTGCTAATAAAATGATTTTGTAATAAATCATAAAGTACTTCAAAATCAAAATTCACATTAGACAAATCCATGCCACCATAAGTTTCTTCACCTTCAATCATCTGTTCATCCTCAGTGAGTGCTTGGTTAGGAACTTTAAACACATCAGTAAATGTGCGTGTAACATCTTGGTACTGATTTAAATCAATAGACATTTGATCCTCAAAATGTAATTTCAATTGTAAGTAACGTTGCTTGCTTACTTGGCTATATAGATATACAGATAGCATAGGATCATTAAAAAATTGTTGTGCTGATGGTGGTTGTATGAGTTTGTAAACGAAAGAAGAGTGTTGCTTAGAATGATGAGCAAAAGATTTTAATAAACCTATGCCTTCTAACAAATCCATTTCTTTCCTGAATTCAAGTAGATTTATTTTCAATTCATTCATAATAATATAATGAGTCAAGACAACATCTTGTTTAAATTCTACAAATTGATTCAAATAATGATACAAACCGATTGCATTTGATCCAATCATCGGCGTAAATAATCTATTTAGAATTTCTAAATGCTTATGGTTTAAATAAAAATGACGTAACACATGAAAGTCATCTTGTGGTCTTAAACCATAATCATAGGATTGTAATCCCATTTAAGAATCACTCCGTTTGTTTTCTGCTAAAATCCCTTGCATTGATTGTAATAATTGATCAACATCTTTAAATTCTTTGTAAACAGATGCAAAACGCACATAAGAAACTTGATCTACATGCATTAATAAATTCATGACGTGTTCCCCAATTTCTCTTGAAGATATTTCAGCACGTCCTTCATCTCTTAGTTTCCACTCCACATTATTAGTAATATCTTCTAATTGTTGATAACGCACAGGTCTTTTTTCACAAGAGCGCACCAAGCCATTGAGTATTTTTTCACGCAAAAATTGCTCACGTGTACCATCTTTTTTCACAACGATTAACGGTCTTTTTTCAATATGTTCAAACGTAGTAAACCTTGTGCCGCATTGTTCACATTCTCTTCTACGTCTAATCGCATTTACTTCATCAGCATGTCGTGAATCTACAACGCGAGAGTGCGTTGAACTACATTTCGGGCATTTCATCGAATTACCACCCTCTCAATTTGATTACCATTCATTATACTATAAATCCTTAAGCCACAAAAGAATGGTATTACACAATAATTTCATTTATTTATTTAGATTCACTTGTTCTTCATATTTAAAGTTAAAACCTCTCGTTAAAGTGAAAATATTATTTCACTTTAACGAGAGGTTTAGATATAAGTTAACAATAAATTATTTTTCTTGATTAAGCAATTACAAAGCAATAATCATGTAAAACTCTAACAGTAATTACACTATTAATTAACAACAGTTGATACATTACTTTTTAGTAATTGACCAATTTCTTCAGCGACATCAACAACTCTATTTGAATAACCCCATTCGTTATCATACCAAGCTATCACTTTCACTTTATTATCACCCATAATCATTGTACTTTGCGTATCGATAATGGCTGAATGTGGATTTGTGTTAAAATCCATAGATACAAGTGGCGCATCTTCAGTAGCAATCACATCTTCTAATGTGTTATTTCTGAAAGCATCATTAACTTGTTCTACTGTCACATTAGTATCTAAATCAACTACTAAATCAACTAATGATACATTTTTAGTTGGCACTCTTAAAGCCATACCGTGAAGTTTTCCTTCTAGTTCAGGTAAAACTTCTTTTAGTGCTTTAGCAGCGCCTGTCGAAGTAGGAATAATACTTTCATTGCATGAACGTGCACGTCGTAAATCTTTATGTGGGTTATCGATATTATTTTGATCATTGGTAATAGCATGTACTGTTGTCATTAAACCATTTTGAATACCAAATTGGTCATTAAGCACTTTAGCTACAGGTCCAATACAATTCGTTGTACAAGAAGCATTACTAAAGATATCATATTTTTCAATGTCCAATTGATCGTTATTCACACCTTTAACAATCATTTGAACATCTCCACCTTTTGATGGTCCTGTTAACAATACTTTTTTAGCTCCAGCAGTAATATGAGCCACTGCTTTATCTCCATGATTAAACTTACCAGTAGCTTCAATTACAATATCTACATCAAGTTCAGCCCACGGTAAATTTTCTGGATTTCTGTCAGCTACAAGTTTAATTTCTTGTTCATCGACTTTTATACCATTCTCAATAGGTTCTACTTTTAAATCGTAGTTACCATGTGTCGTATCATAATTGATTAGGTGAGCAATTGTTTCCGGTGGATAGCTGGCATTAATCGCGACTACATTCATATTTTCGTTTTTAAGCGCTATTCTTAATACCATTCTACCTATCCTACCCATTCCATTAATTGCAATATTTGTCGTCATTCGAAGCACCCCTCGTTTTAGTGTTATACTTTATGGAATTAGTATAACATAAATCGATAAATGCGAAAGCGTTTTCTTGAATAAAAATTTAAAAATCTTAAAACAGTTAAAATTATAGTTTTCTAAACGATTAATTTTTTATAAAATCATCATTTATTTCTTTGATATTTCAAACCTGTGATTTTTCATGCATGCTTGCCTGATGGTATGGTTCAATCCTGTAGCCTCTGATTCTTATTATTCCTCCATAATCTGCACGTTACAAAATCTCTATAAATGTATAAAAAAATCCCTCCAAAGTTTTCATTTATTAAATGTCCACTTTGAAGGAATTAAGTGCGTATGTTTTTAATACACACATTTGATATTTATATTTCTTGCGAATGACCTGTTTCACTTTCAATATAGCCTTCATCGGTCAATAATTGTTCTAAATTTTGTTTTAAATCTAATTTAGAATCTCGATTATCGATGACATGGTCTGCCATTCTGCGTTTTTTGTCTATGGATATTTGACTATAAACCCGTGCCTTTGCATCCTCCATAGAAATATCATTGCGTTGCATTAATCTATCTATTTGAATACTTTCTGAAGTATAAACAAGCCATACTTCATCTACTGTATCTTGTAATTCATTTTCATAAAGTAACGGAATGTCCATAATTACATTATAGCCATCTTTTAAAAACGCTTCTTTTTCTTGTTCCATAATGTTTCTAACAATCGGATGGACGATTTCATTTAATTCTAATCTTTTTTCGGGGTAGTTGAAGACGATATCTCCTACATATCCACGGTCCATATTACCATCTTCATCAATTGCTTCTTCTCCGAATGTTGCACGAACTTGCTCAAGTCCTTCAGAACCTTTTTCAACAGCTTTACGTGATGCAATATCTGCATCTACAATTTTAAAACCATGTGCTGTTAACAATTCTGAAACAGTTGATTTTCCTGATGCGATACCACCAGTTAATCCAATAACTTTAGGCATAATTTCACTCTTCCTTCATTTTTGACATACAGGACAGAAATGACTATTGCGTGTTGCAATAATTTGTGTCTCAATATCATTTCCGCACACTTTACATGTCTTTTGTTTATATACATTTAAATATTGTTGCATTGTACCAGTACTTCCATCCGCATGACGATAATCTGAAATACTGGTACCACCATATTTTATACCCGCTTCTAGTACTTCTCGAACATAATAAAATAATATTTCTTTTTCTTGATGATTTAAATCTTTAGATATACGTGCTGGGTGAATGCCAGCTCGAAACAATGCTTCACAAGCATAGATGTTACCACAACCTGAAATCACTCTATGATCTAATATCATTTGTTTGATTGGTTTGTTTAGATATAATTTCTTATCTAACCAAGACATATAATGTGGTAGTGCTTCTTGCTCAAAAGGTTCTGGTGCGATTTCTAAAAATGATGGATATCCTTCAAATGAAGCAACATTTCTAATCTCTCCAAATCTGCGAATATCTGAATAAACTAATAGTTTGTCATTATCTAATTTAAAAATAACATGCCAATGTTTACGATAATTAGGAGTACTGATGTCTTCTATATGATCTACAACAAAAAAACCACCAGCCATACCTAAATGACTAATAAGAATTCTTTGTGTTGAATTATTTTGAATATAAAAGACAATATACTTACTACGTCTTTCAATATTATTAATCGTGTAGCCCTCAGTAAACTTTTTGAATGTATCTAATGATAGACCTTTAATAATCGTTTCTTTTTGACTATTTTTTCCTTCTATCACTTTATCAGAGAAAATAACATCCTCAATTTTTTGCCCTTGTACAAAAGGTCTTATTCCTCTTGTAACATGTTCAACTTCAGGTAGTTCAGGCACTATATTCCCCTCTTTCTATTTCGCGTCATACCATGTTTGTCCATAACTAGATTCAACTTTCAATGGAACATCTAACTTCAATGCATTATCCATTATTTTTTCAATGAATTTTTCAAAGTCATCTACTTCTTCTTCTGGTAATTCAAAAATCAATTCATCGTGAACTTGTAATAATAGCTGAGCATGAAAATCTGTATGTTTAACCTCATTAGCAAAATGTACCATCGCAAGTTTGATAATATCTGCTGCGCTACCCTGTATAGGTGTGTTCATCGCTGTTCTTTCAGCAAAACCTCTTAAATTAAAGTTTCTACTAGTGATATCTGGAATATAGCGTCTTCTATGAAGTAGTGTTTCTACATAGCCTTGTGCTTTACAGTCTTTAACTATGTCTTCCATATATTGTTTGACGCCAGGGAAACTATCTAGATAATCATCTATGAATTTTTTAGCTTGTTTTCTAGTTATACCTAAACTTTGGCTTAAACCATAGTCACTTATACCATATACGATACCAAAATTCACGGCTTTTGCTTGTCTACGCATTAAACTATCTACATTTTCAGGATCTACATCAAATACTTTTACCGCTGTGGCTGTGTGGATATCTTCATCATTGATGAACGCTTGTTTCAAACTTTCATCTTGCGTTATATGTGCCAATACTCTTAATTCAATTTGTGAGTAATCGGCTGAAAATATAACATTATTTTTATCACTTGATTTAAATGCTTTTCTAATTTTTCGACCTTCTTCTAAACGTACTGGTATGTTTTGAAGATTTGGATCAATTGATGATAAACGTCCTGTTTGAGCCAATGTTTGATTGAAACGAGTATGAATACGATTATCTTCAGCAATCACTTTTTGTAACCCTTCAACATACGTAGATTGTAATTTCGCTAATTGTCTATATTCTAAAATATATTCTATGATTGGATGTTCCCCTTGCAACTGTTCTAACACATCAACTGCAGTAGAGTATCCTGTCTTAGTCTTTTTAATCACAGGTAATTTTAATGTTTCAAATAATACGACACCTAATTGTTTTGGTGAGTTAATATTAAACTTTTCACCAGCAGCATCATAGATATTATCAATTAATACATCTAATTTGCTTTGAATTTCTGTTTCCATTTGTTGCAATTCACTGATTTCTGTATAAATTCCAGTTTCTTCCATTTCACTTAATATTTGTGCTAATGGTAATTCTAAATCATACAGTAAATCGGTTTGATTATATTCATCCAATTGTTGTTGAATCTTTGGTTTAACTTGACTGATAGCATTGATAATAGAACCCACATAAGGATTTAATACATCATCTGTAGGTATCTGTTTTTTCTTGCCTTTTCCATATATCGTTACACTTGATTGGACATAATGTTGACCGTAGTTTGACACCACAGAATTCACGTCATCTATTGTGCGTGAAGGATCAATAATGTAACTTGCTAACATCACATCAAACACAATATGCTTAATACTAATACCGAGTCGATGTGCTACAATATAAGATTTTTTGGCATCATAAACGATCTTTTCAGTCTTATCGTCTTCAAGCCAAGCAATTAATGATTGATTCTGTGCTAATTGTTCTGCATTAACTACGATATAATGTTGGCCATCAAACAAGCCAAATTTCAAAATATTATCCTTTAAGTAGTTGGCACCATCCAATTCAAAATGGATGGTAGCTGCTTCTAATGAGTTGAAATCAATGTTTGTAAAATCGTCTTCTATTTCAATATCCATGTCTTGAACTTCAGATACATTATTTGAAGCATCCATCTGATCTAAGAGTTGATTGAATTCTAACTTTTTAAATAGTTCAATTTTATCCTCAGTTTCTGAATGATCCGGTAATTTTGTATCCTCTAACGATACATCAATCGGGCTATCACAATTGATTGTTGCTAATGTTTTACTCATTAAAGCATCATCTTTACTATTTTCAAGTTTTTCTTTCAGTTTTTTTCCTGATACTTCATCTAGATGATCGTATACATTTTCAACAGTTGAAAATTGCTTCAATAGCTTAATTGCTGTTTTTTCTCCGACACCAGCTACTCCAGGAATATTATCTGAAGTGTCACCCATTAAACCTTTCATGTCGATAATTTGTTTCGGTGTTAGACCACTATACTTTTCAGCTATAAACGCTGGTGTATAATGATCGACGTCTGTAACACCTTTTTTAGTATAATAAATCGTTACATCATCTGTTGCTAATTGAGTTAAATCACGATCTCCTGTAATGATTATTGTTTGGAAGTTTTCCTGATTAGCTTGTTTACTTAATGTACCTATAATATCATCTGCTTCATAGTTTTCTAATTCGTAACGTTTGATACGATAAGCATCCAATAGTTGTCTCACGTATGGAAATTGCTCACTAAGTTCTGGAGGAGTGGATTGTCGTCCACCTTTATATTCACTATATTGCGCGTGCCTAAATGTTGTTTTCCCAGCATCAAAAGCGACTAAAAAATGTGTGGGCTGTTCTTCTTTAATTATCTTTTCCAACAACATTGCAAAACCATAAACGGCGTTCGTATGAATACCAGCTTTATTTTGTAATAATGGTAACGCATAAAAAGCTCTAAAGCTCAAACTGTTTCCATCAATTAAAATTAATTTGTTCAATATTTTAACCTCCAACACATATTTACTTTTCATTTTATCATAAATTATAGGACAATCCGTATTCATTCGATGAGGTTGCGTCAAATTGAGCATCTCAGTTAATCACCATTATATTGTTAGTTACTGATAAAGGCCTACTTTTTAATTTTATGTACTTGTACGACTGATGCAAGCGTATGCATTTCAGCTCAATTAATGCTCTATCCTATTATTCATCCCTGTGCATCTTTACACATGCACAAGACAACACAAGCATCATCAAATTGATTAAATATCTATTTCTATCGTATTTTACATTAACAAAATAAAACAATCGATTTAACCTTGACCATTTATGGTTAAATCGATTGTAGTTATTATTTTATTCAAAAAATGTGACTCTAAAGGTAGATCCTTTTTCCGGCTCACTAAACACATTAATTCTACCTTGATGCGCTTCCATAATATGTTTCGTAATAGATAAACCTAAACCAGTACCTCCAGAATCTCTACTACGTGCTTTATCTACACGATAAAAGCGTTCAAATATATGTTTTTGATCTTGCTGGCTAATGCCAATACCAAAATCTTGAACTTCAAGCATGCGCTTATTACCTTCTTTGAAAACGCGCACGATGACTTCTCCAGATACTTTAGAATAACTTATCGCGTTCGAAAGTAAATTAAGTGCAACTTGCGAAACTTTATCTTTATTCGCTTCAATAATAATATCTGGTTCAATTTCATTAACGATTGTTATATTTTTACTTTCTGCGATATTTTGCATATGCCTCATTGTTGATTCAGCAATTTCAGACAAACTTGTTGGCTCTGTTTCCAATTGCGTTTGTTGTTCAACATGAGATAAATCTAACAAGTCATATACTAATGTTTCAATACGATTTGATTCTTTAGAAATAATTTTTAAAAAGTCATTTAATGTTTGCTCATCATCTTTTGCACCATCTAACAGTGTTTCAGCAAAACCTTTTATAGATGTGATTGGTGTTTTCAATTCATGGGATACATTAGCCACAAATTCACGTCTTAAATTTTCCAACTTTTTCAAATTCGTAATATCATGTAGTACAACAACCATACCGTAAAGATTCTTTTTATTTTTAGATAAAATTGGAATACATGCTGTGTCAAAATATTTTTGATGGACTTGGTCAATCGTCAACTCGATTTGATCATATGTTGGTTTTTCAACTTTAAATGCTGCAGCGATTAACTTTTGTATCTCTGGATCTATAAAATCAATATAACTTTTATGTTCTACAACATTGTCTGGACTAAACACATCGTAATATGATTTATTTGCAATTACAATTTCTCCATATTTATCAATCATTAAAATTGAACTAGGTATATTTTCTATCGTTGTTTTCAAGCGATTAGATTGCAACTTTTGCTTATGATTTAAGCGTTGTAATCTTCTGGCTAGCTCATTAGTAGTGACGAATAGTTCCCTTGTTTCTTTTACATTACTTTCTGGAACTCTTACATGATAATAACCTTCAGCTAAAAGATTGGTAGCATATGTCACTTCATTAATGGGTCTAATGTATGTTCTATTAATGCTTCTGACGACAAAGAAAATAATAACCAAAACAAATAATCCAATTAAGCCAACATATTTCCATATACCTATTTGTAATTCGAGGATTTGATTATTAATACCACTGATAATCACATCTTTATCTCTTATCGATGTTTTAAAAGTGTATCTCCGATCATCCCCAAATTTATCGTAAATTATTTTAGAAGGATTCGCTTCATTATTAATGTCGTCGTTAAATTGGGTTCTTTCTTTTGTGGAAAACACTTCATCGTTATCTTTCGTGAGTATAAATGTAAAATTTTCGTTTTTTGCAATATCTTTGATTTCATCTGTTTTATCATGATTATATAAACTGACTAAATGTTGTGCTTGATGCTCTAAATCACCTTGTTGGCTTGAAATGACAGTATTATAAATGACATGTGTAATTATTGCACCTAATGCAACAAAACTGATGATAACGATGGTACATAATAAAAATAAGAGTCTTTGATGAAACTTTAGCATTAGACTTTAGGTCTTTCCAATTTATAACCTAAACCTCTAACTGTTTTTATCAATTTAGGTTGTTTTGGATTCTCTTCTAATTTATCTCTTAAATGACTTATATGTACATCCACAATTCTTGAATCACCTGCAAATTCATAATTCCAAACAGAATTTAACATATGTTCTCGCGTGATTACTCTGCCTTGTCTTTCAATAAGGTAAAGTAACAGTTCAAACTCTTTAGGTGTGAGTTCTAATAATTCATCTTCGCGATAAACTTCAAAATATTCTGGTCTAATTCTTATAGAACCAATTAAAATATCATCCTCATCATTTTCAACTGGTACTGCTTCATTGATCATTGCAGAGCGTCTTAAAATAGCTTTAACTCTTGCAACAACCTCTCTCGGTGAAAACGGTTTAGTCATATAATCGTCTGCACCAAGCTCTAAACCTAACACACGATCAAATTCATCATCTTTAGCAGTTAACATCAAAATTGGTACTAAATTTTTATCAGATCGAATTGTTTTACAAACTTCGATACCATCTTTTTTAGGAAGCATAACATCTAATACAACCAATTCCGGATTTACAGTATTCACTTTTTCTAATGCTTCTTCACCATCATAGGCAACATCCACTATGTATCCAGCTTGCTCTAAATTATATTTTAACAAGGTTACAATTGATTGCTCATCATCTACTACAAGTACTTTTTGTGACATAGTATACCTCCAATTTTATGATTACAAATTAATTATAACGTAAATTTTAATAAAAATAACATACTTAAAAGTTTTTTTACATAAACTTAATAAATAGAAAATAATTAGTTATTTGTAAAGAATGAACAAAGAATTTGTATCGTCTTCTTAAACAATTCTTCAATGAATCTATCTCCAGCATTTCAAATAAATAATATTGTTTATGTTAATACTAACTTAACATTAACTTTATATTAAAACTAATAATTGTTTTAATTTAACCATATTAAGGCCAAGCGTTGCTAGTTAGTAACGTGAATTCAAGCAAAATAAAAAAGAGCGAGATAGAAATCATTATAAAAGTGATTTCTTATTCTCGCTCTTAAGTAAAATGATGCATCTTCATTTGAAAAATGCTTCGTTATACTATTTGTTGTTAATTTATTTAATATTTTTGATTAATTCATCAGCGAATTCAGAAGTAGATACTTCTTTTGCACCGTCCATTAAACGTGCAAAGTCATAAGTAACAACTTTTGAAGCAATTGTTTTTTCAATAGACTCAGTAATCTTATCAGCAGCTTCTTGCCAACCTAAGTGTTCAAGCATTAATGAAGCACTTAAAATTTCAGAAGATGGGTTAACTTTATTTAAACCAGCATATTTTGGAGCAGTACCGTGCGTTGCTTCAAATATCGCATGGCCTGTTTCATAGTTAATATTTGCTCCTGGTGCAATTCCAATGCCGCCAACTTGTGCTGCTAAGGCGTCTGACACATAGTCACCATTAAGATTCATCGTAGCAACAACATCGTGATCTGCAGGGCGTGTCAATATTTGTTGTAAGAAAATGTCTGCAATAGAATCTTTAATAATAATTTTACCGTCTTTTTCAGCTTGTTCTTGAATTTCATTTGCTTTTTCTTTACCGTCTTTTTCAACAATTTCGTCATATTGTTGCCAAGTAAATACTTTATCACCAAATTCATTATGTGCTAAATCATAACCCCATTGTTTGAAAGCACCCTCTGTAAATTTCATGATATTACCTTTATGAACTAAAGTTACAGATTTACGATTATTATCTAGAGCATATTGAATTGCTGCGCGTACTAAACGCTCTGTGCCTTCTTTAGATACTGGTTTTACACCAATTCCTGATGTTTCAGGGAATCTGATATTTTTAGCGCCCATTTCATCTTGTAAGAATTCAATTAATTTTTTAACTTCTGGAGTACCTTCTTTAAACTCAATACCAGCATAGATATCTTCTGTGTTTTCACGGAAAATAACCATATCAGTATCTTCCGGACGTTTAACTGGTGATGGAACGCCTTGGAACCAACGAACTGGTCTTAAACAAGTAAACAAATCAAGTTCTTGACGTAGTGCAACGTTTAATGAACGAATACCCCCACCGATTGGTGTAGTTAGTGGTCCTTTAATTGCGATTAAATATTCATTAATTGTATCTAAAGTTTCTTGCGGTAACCATTCGCCTGTTTCATCATAAGCTTTTTGACCAGCAAGTACTTCTTTCCATTCAATTTTCTTTTCACCATTATAAGCTTGTTCTACAGCTGCGTCGATGACTCTGCTAGCAGCTGACCAAATATCTGGACCGATACCGTCACCAATAATATAAGGAATGATAGGGTTATTTGGTACAGTTAACCCTTCTGCTGATTTTACTACTTTTTCTCCTGCCATGTAAAAATACCTCCGTCATTTGTAATATTTTTCAAAATGCTAATTCGTAATTATCTTTCTTCAATTGGTTCATATGTTCTATTAGTTTCACCAATATATTGTGCTCTTGGACGCATAATTCTATTGTCTCTGTATTGTTCAAGAATATGTGCAATCCAACCTGAAGTTCTGCTAACTGCAAAAATAGGTGTGAATAAATCATGTTCAATATTCATACTGTGATATACAGTTGCACTATAGAAGTCCACATTGGCGATAAGGCCTTTTTCTTCTTTCATTTTATCAGCTATTTTTACAGATATATCAAATAACTGACTTTGACCTGTTTCTGATGTGATTTTTCTACTCATCTCTTTCAGGAATTTCGCTCTTGGATCACCATTTTTATATACACGGTGACCGAATCCCATTATTTTTTCTTTATTTTTAATTTTATTATCGATGTATTCGTCTACATCATCAATAGATTTAACTTCTGATAGCATGCTCATCACACGTTCATTTGCCCCACCGTGTAATGGACCTTTTAAAGATCCGACAGCTGCTACAATACCTGAATACATATCTGATAATGAGGACACTGCACATCTAGCAGTAAAGGTAGACGCATTCAACTCGTGATCTGCATGTAGTACCAATGCTTTATTAAATGCTTCAACTTCTATATCTGTTGGCAATTCACCACGTAACATATATAAGAAGTTCCCGGCATAATTTAAATCACTATTAGGTTTGACAGGTTCTTTACCTTCTCTAACTCTAGCATACGCTGTAACAAGTGAGGCGATTTTAGCTTGGATACGCACTGCACGTTCCATTGTTTGATCTTCACTTTCATCCTCAGCATGTTCATCAAAGTGTGCAACGTAAGACACTGATGTTCTTAGCGCTGTCATTGGATGTACATTACTAGTAGCATATTCTTTAAAATGATTATACACTCTAGGATTTAATGTCATATACTTAAAGAGTTTTTCTTTAAATGTTTGTAGTTCTTCTTTACTAGGTAATCTGTAATGCCATAATAAAAAGACAACTTCTTCAAATTCAGCATTTTCGGCTAAATCATCAATTTCATAGCCAGCATATGTAAGTTGACTATCAATGATTGAGCTCACTTTTGTTTCTGCTGCAATTACCCCTTCTAAACCTTTTTGTAACTCTGCCATATATATTCCCCTTTTCTATTTCATAATGAAACGGCTTTCATAAACTATTATAGCCAATATTTACGTTTTTGTGAATATTTCCGTTTAAAGTCCTGATTAATCATTAAGAAACGATAATTTGTTTATATGCCCATAAACACGTCATAATTAATGAACGTTGTTATATCATCATTCTAATATGTAATTACCCTTTCTTCAATTTATCAAAGTTTTTAATTGGTTATCATGATTAATAACAAATTATTAATATAATATTACACTGACTTTTTTGAGATACAACTATAAAAAAGTATTGTTTTATTTTAGATTGCGTATCATAATAATAAATAACTTAATAAAGGAGTTAAAACTTATGGCAAAACAACAGCTACAAAGAGAACTCAGCAATAGACATATACAGTTAATTGCAATTGGAGGCGCAATCGGTACAGGACTTTTCTTAGGTGCCGGTCAAACCATAGCATTAACAGGTCCTTCTATTTTACTTACATATATCATTATAGGATTTATGTTGTTTATGTTTATGCGTGGCTTAGGAGAAATTCTTGTAACAAATACAGATTTTAAATCCTTTGCTGATGTGACAAATCAATATATAGGTTCATTTGCTGGGTTTGTTACCGGATGGACGTATTGGTTGTGCTGGATTATCACAGGTATGGCCGAGGTAACAGCAGTTGCAAAATATGTTAGTTTCTGGTTTCCACATATACCTAATTGGATAAGTGCTCTATTTTGTGTATTAATTTTAATGTCATTAAATTTACTGAGTGCTAAACTTTTCGGTGAACTAGAGTTCTGGTTCTCAATCATTAAAGTAGTTACAATCTTGGCACTTATCGTCGTTGGTGTGGTAATGATTATCATGGCATACGACACACAATTTGGACATACTTCATTAACCAATTTATATCAACATGGTATTTTTCCTAAAGGAATTAATGGATTTTTAATGTCATTCCAAATGGCACTCTTTTCTTTTGTAGGAATTGAATTAATCGGAGTAACGGCTGGTGAAACAAAAGATCCAACTAAAACCATTCCAAAAGCAATCAATAGTGTTCCGATTAGAATCTTAATCTTTTATGTCGGTGCATTGACTGTAATTATGTCCATCATCCCTTGGAACAATATTAATCCTGAAGAAAGTCCCTTTGTCAGATTATTTGCTTTAATCGGTATTCCATTTGCAGCAGGAATCATTAACTTTGTAGTATTAACAGCTGCTGCTTCTTCTTGTAATAGCGGTATATTTTCAAACAGTCGTATGTTATTTGGACTTTCAAATCAAAAGCAAGCACCGCCTATTTTTGAAAAAACAAACAAAAATGGAGTACCTCATATAGCTATCTTAGTATCATGTGCATTATTATTAATTTCAGCATTATTAAATTACATTATTCCAAATGCAACTTTAGTATTCACGTATATTACAACCGTTTCTACAGTGTTGTTTTTAGTCGTTTGGGCTCTAATCATAGTTGCTTATATTAATTATCATCGCCAAAATCCAGAAATGCACAAAAATGCTACATATAAATTATTTGGTGGTAAATATATAGGATATATCATTTTGGCTTTCTTCTTTTTAGTGTTTTGCTTACTTTTTGTAAATGTAGAAACAAGAAGAGCAGTCTATTTAACACCTATTTGGTTTATCATCTTGAGTCTTATGTATCTAAGATACAAAAAAATCGCAAGTTCAGAAGTAAAATAACTGCATCATTAATCTTGCATAACGACTTTACTATTTCAACTAGTTGATACAAACGCCCAAGACATAAAAATAGTCTTGGGCTTTGCTTTATACAAAGTGAATGAAAGACAATCAATATGTTTTGTCTAGAACTATAATGTTTGTGTATTTTAATTTTCGTTGTATATATCATAACAAGATTGTTAAAATGTACATTCAATTTCGAGTTATTTATACGTTTTATACTCTCTCCATAAGCGCAATCTTTTTATGTAAGAAAGAACGGAAGTTTCCATTGGTAGTGTATGTTGAGTCATGTAATAATTTTTATACATAAGGCACTTCGTTAATTTAATTTAGTGGGATTTATTAAATTATACGAAAGGCCTTATTTTTTTGAATAACAAAATATAAATTGTACCGATTTTGTAATGTGCTGACGCCTGGAGAAATAATATGAGCGAGAGACTACAGGCTCGAGGCACATCCCCAGACAAGCTTACACAATCAAAAGCGTAATATTTTAAATATAAGAATCATATGTATTCATATTAAGTTATATCTTTTGGTTAATTAAAAATATGACTTTCTATTAGTTGTATTAGTTAAATAATACGAAGCTTTTTTCTATTGTATTAAAACACATCACTTATAGAAATTTTGCATCGTGTGGACGCCCGGGGAATGATATGAATGAGAGACTACAGGCTCGAGCCATATCCCCAGGCAAGCATGCACGATCAAAATCGTAAGCTTTTAAATATAAAGAGGACCAATCCTTAGTATGGATTGGTCCTCTTATTTTGAGAATGAGGATTTATGTCCTAACCTCTCATTTTACTTATATCGTCATTTATGCTGCTTAATGCATGGATAAAGACTAATGGAAACGCCAATCTGATTAAAGAACGTTCGCATATCCTTCGAATACTTTACCTTGATTTGCATCTACAGTAATCAAGATGTCATTTTGTATCTCTTTAGTCGCATTTTCAACACCTACAATTGTTGGAATACCTTTTTCTAGGCCTATAATTGCACTTGGTGACGTAATACCACTTTCTTCAGCAATTAAGCCACTTGCTTTTTCAATATAAGGGACGAGCGTTTCATCCACAGAAGTTGTTACAATGACCGTTTCACTTAAATCTTTGCCTTCAAGTTCACTCGCATCATTAACTACTAAAGTATTTCCAACTACTGAGTTTCTACCGATACCTTGACCTTTAGCTAACTCATCACCTACTAAATGTAATTTCATCATATTCGTAGTACCTTTTTCACCAGTAGGTACGCCTGCTGTAATAATGATTAAATCACCATTTTGAACTTTTTCAGTTTCAACCGCTGTAGCAACTGCTGTGTTCAGCATAGCATCTGTTGTTTTACGTCCTTCTTTAACAACAGGATGTATACCCCAAACTAATGCACATTGACGCGCAGTTTCAGCATGAGGCGTAACTGCAATAATATCTGATTTAGGACGATATTTAGAAATTGTTCTAGCAGTTGACCCACTCTCAGTTGCTGCGACTATCGCTTTTACATTTAAATTTAAAGCAGTATGCGCTACTGAAACACCAATTGCATTAACTAATGAAGTTTGCACTAATTTAGTACGATCTGATAATAATCGTTTATAATCTTGTGCAGCTTCAGCTGAAATTGCAATATTACGCATTGTTTTAACTGCTTCTTCTGGATATAATCCAGCAGCAGTTTCGCCTGAAAGCATAACTGCGTCTGTACCGTCATAGATGGCATTCGCAACGTCACTTGCTTCAGCACGTGTCGCACGAGGGTTACGTTGCATTGAATCTAACATTTGCGTCGCTGTGATAACTGGTTTACCTAATTTATTACATTGTCTGATTAAATCTTTTTGCACCATTGGTACTGATTCAGGTGGTATTTCAACACCCATATCACCACGTGCAACCATTAAACCGTCTGAAACTTCAAGTATCTCTTTAATGTTATCTATACCTTCTTGATTTTCAATTTTAGGAATAATGTTAATGTTTGTATTTTTACCATCTTCAAGTAATCTACGAATATCTAATACATCACTTGGGCGACGAACAAAACTTGCAGCGATAAAGTCAATATTTTCACTTATACCGAATTTAATATCTTCAGCATCTTTATCTGTAATGCCAGGTAAACTTACTTTAACACCCGGTAAGTTTACACCTTTTTTATTTTTTAACTCTCCAGTATTTAAAACATCACAAACAACTTCACCGTTAGCTTTGTCTATTTGTTTTACTTGTAATTCAATAAGACCATCATCTAATAAAATATATGAACCTTCTTGAACATCATTTATTAGATTATCGTAAGTTACTGAGAATTTTTCTGGTGTACCTTCAACTTCAGTCATACTTACGATGACTTCCGTACCTTTTTCAAGTTCAATAGCACCATCTTTCATGTTGTGAGTACGGATTTCAGGACCTTTAGTATCTAATAATATAGCGACTGTTTTGCCCAATCTATGAGATACTTCACGAATTCTATCAATTCTAGCTTTATGTTCTGCATGATCACCATGTGAGAAATTCAATCTCGCAACATTCATTCCAGCCTTAATTAATTTCTCTAGCATTTCTTCAGACTCTGATGCAGGTCCTATTGTACAAACAATTTTAGTTTTTCTCATTATTAATGCCTCCCAGTATTTTATATCGATAATTCATTTGCTAAAGCAAAAGTTTCAAAATCAAACTTGTGTTCATTTGATCTGAATATTTCTTCAAATGATGTGTCTGTTAATTCATTGTTGCGGATACCAACACCAATTGCTGTTTTTCCTTCTAGCAATAACTCTACAGCATGTCCACCTAATCGTGAAGCAAGTACTCTATCTGCGCCACTTGGACTGCCACCACGTTGGATATGGCCAAGTACAGATACACGCGCATCAACATTAATGTACTTTGTCAATTCTTTTGCGCAATCTTCTCCAGACATACAACCTTCTGCAACCATAACAATGGAATGTTTTTTTCCACGTCTTATCCCATTATCAATTTTCTCTGCTACATCTTTAATATCCGTTTCTACTTCTGGGACAATAATTGTTTCTGCCCCAACTGAAAGTCCAGCCCATAGAGCTAAGTCTCCACAATCACGACCCATAACTTCAATGATAAATGTTCTTGCGTGACTTGAGGCCGTATCACGAATTTTATCAACACAATCTATAATGGTATTTAAAGCAGTATCAAATCCTATTGTAAAATCTGAACCATTGATATCATTATCAATTGTACCTGGTACTCCTATCGTTTGAATTTCTTTACATTCTTCACTTATACGTTGAGCACCTCTATAGCTACCATCTCCGCCGATAACTACTAGTCCTTCAATTCCTCTTTTACGTAAGTTATCTATAGCTTTTTTCCGAACTTCTGCTTCTTTAAATTCAGGACATCTCGCTGAATACAGAAAAGTTCCGCCACGTTGGATTGTATCACCAACAGAACCGAGCTCTAACTTCTCGATATCATCGTTTAATAATCCTTGATAGCCTTGGTAAACACCATAAACTTCAATATTATTATAAATCGCTTTTCTAACAACAGCTCTAATAGCCGCGTTCATGCCTGGTGAATCTCCACCGCTAGTCAACACTGCAATTTTTTTCATGACGACATACCTTTCTAACATGTATTTCTTATTCTAAAAATACCATAAAATCATAGAAGGTGCCATTAAAATAAGGCTTAGTAACTCATGTAAACGTTTTTAATTATAGTAAAAAAACATTTTACAATACGAAAGCGTTTCCTTTTACTTTATCTCATATTGTCAAAACAACTATACTTTATCATACCTTTAACTTCACTTTATTAAACAGACATCTCAATTTTCCATTTTACATTGCTTTATTCAATAAAAATAAGAGCACTAATATGAAATCAAGTATTGAAAACCTGACTCCAATTTCATGCTCTTTGAAAACCTTAGACTATTAATGCTTCATAGCTACTATGTGTACTAAAAAATGTTTTGTTGATGTAAACATTAAGTGCTTTTTAGTTATTCATTAAAAGATCCAATATTTCTAAATTTATCATAACGATCATCTATGATTTGCTGTTCATTAAATGCATTTAATTCACTCAAATGATTTAAAAATGCTTTTTTAATACTTTGTGCTTGCGTTTCAATATCAT
This sequence comes from Staphylococcus sp. GDY8P45P, assembly GCF_017892745.1. Classification (NCBI taxonomy): domain Bacteria; kingdom Bacillati; phylum Bacillota; class Bacilli; order Caryophanales; family Staphylococcaceae; genus Staphylococcus; species Staphylococcus sp. GDY8P45P. Next base: position 512,024 of record NZ_JAESLS010000006.1, read on the forward strand.
GATGAGCACCACCAAGTGGTTCTTTTAAAACCTCATCGGCAATTTTCAACTCATATAAATCTTCTGCCGTAATCTTCATTGTTTCGGCAGCTATTTGTGCTAAATTACTATCTTTCCATAGTAATGCAGATGCACCTTCTGGTGAAATAACAGAATAAGTACTATTTTCAAGCATTAATAAACGATTTGAAATACCGAGACCTAAAGCCCCACCGCTTCCGCCTTCACCTATTACAACTGCAATGACTGGCACTTTAAGTGCTGCCATTTCAATGAGATTTTTAGCTATAGACTCACTTTGACCACGTTCTTCTGCTGCTTTTCCTGGGTAAGCACCTTTTGTATCAATAAAAGTGAAAATAGGTCGGTTGAATTTTTCAGCTTGTTTCATTAAACGTAATGCTTTTCTATACCCCTCAGGGTGTGCCATACCAAAGTTACGATAAATATTATCTTTGGTATCTTTTCCCCGCTGTTGGCCAACTACTGTTACTGCTTGGCCATTTAAATATCCAATACCACCAATCATAGCTGGATCATCTCGAAAATTACGATCACCGTGTAACTCAATAAAGGAGTCAAAAATATGTGGTATATAATCTAATGATGTAGGTCTTTCTTGTAAGCGCGCTAATTGTACACGATCCCAAGGCTTTAAATGAGTATATACTTTTTTTGTTTCACGTTCTAAAGACGCCTCAAGCATATCAATTTCTTCCTGTAAGTCCACATCATTTTTTTCTTGTGATTCTTTCAACGATTCAATTTTATTTTTTATTTCAAAAAGCGGCTTTTCAAAGTCAAGCATTCGTTTTCACCTCTTGGTGCATTTTTAGAATATTAGAAAGTGTTACTTTCATTTCTTTTCTATGTACAACCTTATCTAGTTGTCCATGTTCTAATAAAAATTCAGCAGTTTGGAAGTCGTCAGGTAGCTTTTCATTAATCGTTTGTTCGATTACACGTCTGCCAGCAAAACCAATGAGTGCTTTGGGTTCACTTAAATTAATATCACCAACTGAAGCAAAACTTGCCGATACGCCACCTGTTGTTGGGTTTGTAATATATGAAATATATAGCAATCCATGATCCATATGTCTTTTTAATGTAACACTTGTTTTACCCATCTGCATTAATGATATGATACCTTCTTGCATTCTAGCACCACCACTAGCAGAAAATAGGATGAATGGTAAACGGTGCTCAGTGCAGTGTTCTATAATTCTGCAAATCTTTTCACCAACAACTGATCCCATGCTCCCCATTCTAAATCGAGCATCCATCACAGCTACACCAAATTCAATGCCGTCTAAATACGCTGTACCAGTAACAACAGCTTCATTTAACTCTGTTTTTTGTTGGTCTTTTTGAATTTTTTCTTCATAACTTGGAAAATCCAATGGATTCGCAGAGGTCATTCCTTTGTCAAATTCTGTGAATGTACCTTCATCAGAAATGGCTTCAATTCTTTTATACGCTGTTAAAGCGATGTGATGATCACAATTGAAACATACGTTTAAATTTTCAGCTAATTCTTTGGTATACATAATCTTTTTACATTTCGGGCATTTCGTCATAATTCCCGCTGGAACATCACTTTGTTTTGAATCGGAAACAGTCACATACTTTTTCTTTTTACTACTTCTATTGAAAAAATCTTTAAACATTTTAAACCTCCACTTAACCATTACTGTCTTTCCAATATTATAAACTCAATATTTTGAGATCAGTATTCATGAATATTATTTATCTAAGTCTGTTAATTTCATTGTTTTATTATAAATTTCTTCTGGATCCATATCTGTTCTTGCTACTCCTGTTTCCATTGCTGCCTTTGCAACCTCTCTAGCAACAGAAGGTGCAACACGTTTATCAAATGGACCTGGAATACAGTAATCTGGATTTAATTCTTCCGGTTTAATTAAGTCTGCAATTGCTTCTACTGCAGCTTGTTTCATCTCTTCATTAATGTGTGTAGCTTCTACATCTAATGCACCTCTGAATATACCAGGAAATGCAAGTACGTTATTGATTTGATTTGGGTAATCAGAACGACCAGTTCCAATTACTTTAGCGCCTGCTTCTTTTGCTACATCAGGGTTGATTTCAGGGTTAGGATTCGCCATTGCAAATATAATTGGATCTTTAGCCATTGACTCAACCATTTCTTTTGTTAATAAATCAGCTACAGAAACACCAATAAATACGTCAGCATCTTTAATTACATCATTTAACGAACCTTCGACTCTATCTCTGTTTGTCCATTTAGCTACAAATGATTTTGTATCATTCATTCCATGGGAACGACCTTCATAAATTGCACCTTTGGAATCACACATAATCATATCTCTAACACCATATGAATACAGTAATTGAACAATTGCCATACCTGCTGCACCAGCTCCGTTAAGCACCACTTTTATATCCGATAATTCTTTATCTATAATGCGCAGCGCATTTATCATACCTGCAACTGTAACAATTGCTGTCCCATGTTGGTCATCATGAAAAACAGGTATTTTTGTTTCTTTTTTCAAACGCTCTTCTATTTCAAAACAACGTGGAGCAGAAATATCTTCAAGATTAATGCCGCCGTAGTTAGGTTCTAATAACTTCACTGTATTAACAATTTCATCTGTATCCGTAGTATTTAGTGCAATTGGTACACCATCTATACCTGAAAAACTTTTAAACAAAACTGCTTTACCTTCCATTACTGGAATACTAGCTTCTGGACCTATGTCACCTAATCCAAGTACAGCTGTACCATCTGTAACAACTGCGACTGTATTTGCTTTCATTGTATATTCAAATACTTTTCTAGGGTCTTCGTGTATTTCTTTACATGGCTCAGCTACACCAGGTGAATACGCTAAACTCAACTCTTCTTTATTGGTCACTTGAACTTTTGGTGTAACTTCTAATTTACCTTGATTTATTCTATGCATTTCTAGTGCGTCGTCTCTTAATGTCATGTAAACCTACCCCTTACATTCAATAATTTTAATCAGTCATATATATTTTTATTACAATCTAACATAAATTACAAATGTTATCGTTAGTATTAAATCCCAAGCATAAGTTGTATGTTAACTTTTGTAATAAAAACATATATTTTACATGAAGGATTGATGCCATCATTTAATATAAACTGATGGTAAGTTTCAACTTAACCATCAGTTTACTATATCATAGTTTATGGACTTGATAAAGTTAAATTATCCTTATATCCCACGGTGAGAACTTAGATATAAGCACTTCAATTTTTTCTTTTTCACGCGAGATAAAACCTATAATTTTAAATTGATTTTGTTTTTCTTGAAAATATTTCACTGGGATATCGTCTGCAGTTTCTTGTGAATTTAACCATTGTTTTATTTCCGATAAACTTTCAATATTTCTTATGATTACTTGTTTCGCATTTGCTAATTTATTGCTCTCAAATGACGCAACATTTTCTATTTGGTTAATAATAAGTTGCTTTTTATTATTTCTATTTTCAAATTTTCCTTTCACGATAAGCGTATCTGTACTGTTTAAATATACTTCAAATTTTTTATATGCGTCTGGGAACACCACACCATCTAAATTGTTAAGACCATCATTTAATGTAATAAATGCCATGTTTTGTCCATTTTTAGTACGAATACGTTTTAACTGGTCGATTTGAACAAAGATTGGTTGATTATCTCTGGCATTATTAAGTTTATAAATACCAAGATATTGTTTTTCTTCAAATGCTTTTTCTACAGGATGTGTAGATACATAAAACCCTAAATATTCTTTTTCATAATCACTTAACACTTGATCTGGTAGCTCTTCTTTTTCTTCATATGTTGTTTTAGGTGTCAACACATCGAAAATAAAACCATCTTGTTCAACATCGGAGACGTCATCTAACACTTGGTCAATAGACTGTAATAAAGTCGCTCTATTTTTACCAAATGTATCAAAAGCGCCGACTAATATTAATGCCTCAAGTAATTTCCTACTCTTTATTCTTTTAGGTATACGACGTGTAAAGTCAAAGAAATCTTTATATGCACCATTACTTTTTCTTTCATCTACAATGAGTTTAACACTTTGATAACCTATGCCTTTAATCGCACCTAAAGATAAATATATACCTTTATTACTTGCTTTATAAAACCAATGACTTTCATTAATATTAGGTGCTAATATATTTAATTGCTGATGTTTCGCTTCATCGATCATTTGTGCCGTCTTTTTTTCGCTACCAATTGAATTACTTAAAATATTGGCATAAAAATAATTAGCATAGTGCACTTTTAAATAACTCATAATATAAGCTATTTTGGAATAGCTCACTGCATGTGCACGTGCAAAGCCATAGTCTGCAAATTTTAAAATCAAATCAAAAATCTGCTTGCTTAATCGTTCATCATATCCGTTACTTAAAGCACCTTCCACAAAATGTTGTCGCTCACTCTCTAATACTGCACGATTTTTTTTACTCATAGCACGTCTTAATATATCTGCTTCACCATAACTAAAATGAGCAAACTTACTCGCGATTTGCATAATTTGTTCTTGATAAATAATTACACCGTAAGTAGTTTTTAATATGGGTTCTAAATCTTTATGCAAATATTGTACTTTTTCAGGGAAGTGTCTTCTTGTAATATAGGTTGGAATTTCTTCCATAGGTCCTGGTCTATACAAAGAAGTTACTGCCACAATATCTTCAAATTGTTCTGGCTGTAATTTTTTCAATACATTTCGTATGCCATCAGATTCTAATTGGAATACACCTGTTGTGTCACCCTGCGAGAGTAACTGAAATACTTTTGGATCATTAAAAGGAATGGATTCAATATCTATATCAATATTCATATCTCTTTTTACTTGTTTAACTATTTGATGAATAATGGATAAGTTTCGTAAACCTAGAAAATCAATTTTTAAAAGGCCAATACGTTCAGCTTCAGTCATGGTCCACTGCGTCAATAACCCCGTATCTCCTAAGGTTAATGGTGTATATTCATATAAAGGATGATCGTTTATAATGATCCCTGCTGCATGTGTTGACGTATGTCGTGGCAATCCTTCTAACTTTTTACAAATTTCAAACCAGCGTTCATGCCGATGATTTCTATGCACAAATTGTTTAAATTCAGTTTTCTCATATGCCTCATCTAATGTAATACCTAATTTATGAGGGATTAAAGATGAGATCTCATTTAATGTTATTTCATCAAAACCCATAATTCGACCTACATCTCTTGAAACTGCCCTCGCTAATAAATGACCAAACGTCACAATGCCAGCAACGTGGTTATCACCATATTTTTCTTGTACGTATCTAATCACTTTTTCTCTATGCGTATCTTCAAAATCGATATCAATATCTGGCATAGTAACACGTTCAGGATTTAAAAAGCGCTCAAATAACAAGTTATATTTAATGGGATCAATCGTCGTAATATCTAATAGATAACTGACTAAGGAGCCAGCAGATGAACCACGACCCGGACCGACTAATACATCATGAGTTTTGGCATAATGGATTAAATCACTAACAATTAAAAAATAATCTTCAAAACCCATGCGTGTAATAATCTCATATTCATGATTAAGCCTGTCATCGTATTTTTGTAATGATGCTTTAGGTAAATTTAGTTGTTTCAAATTTTGTTGGAGAATTTGATAAAGGTAATCTTTAGACGGTTGGTTATTCGGTGTCTTGAATTTAGGTAATAACGATTGATGATATTGTAGTTCAGCATTACAGATGGACGCGATGTAATTTGTATTTTGCCAAATTTGCTCATTTAAATTAAACGCATCCAAATCGGTCCGACTATACATATGTGCATTATAATTATGAACTTCTTTAACCAAATCTAATTTCTCATTATTTTTTATAGCAGCTAAAGCCGTTAAAGTATCCGCATCATCTTCATTTAAATAATTTGTACTTTGCGCCCATACAACTGGAAAATCTAATCGTTGTTGGCTATTGTGATTTACAAATATATCTTCTTTATCAGTGAAATTTTGTAATATACTTTGGTGTGCTTCCGTAACATTTTTAAATATGATAACCAAATGATTAATATATTTATTCAGCCACTCTATTGGTGTTTCAGTCTTCTCTTTCATTTTTATGGCAGAAGATAATTTAAATAAATCTTTTAGACCTTGATTATTTTTAGCAAGTACTATAGTTTCAATTGATGATAAACCATCTGTAAGATAAATCGTCATTCCAAATAAAGGATGGATATTTGCTGCAATACACGCGTCATAAAATTGAGGATAACCATATAAAACGTTTGTATCTGTAATTGCTAACGATGTATAACCTTCTTTCGTTGCTTTCGCAATGACATCTTTAATTTTAATACTTGAATTCAATAAGTCATACGATGTATGAACGTTTAAATGCGCAACCATCAGCAAATACCTCCTTAATCTTACAATTTATTATTTAATGCTTGTGCTAATTCTTCAAATTGCTGCCAATCTGCAACTGAAACACCAGATGCATTCGGATGACCTCCACCACCAAATGCATTAGCAATATCATTAATGACGATACCTTTAGAACGAATGCGACATCTAATTTCGGAACCTTCATCTACCGCAAACACCCATATTTTCAATCCTTGAATATCAGCAATCGCATTGACAAAAAGCGAAGCTTCATTCGCTACAATATCAAATTCCTCAAGTACATCTTTGGTGATTTTCACTTTACAAAAACCTTTTTCATTTAAATCAAAATTCTGTAAAACATGGCCTTGAAAAGGTAATAGTTTTGGATCTTTTTCCCCTAATTTATTCAATTCTTGTTGATGGTTAAATGAATATTTTAATAATTGGCTTGCGACTTCCATAGTATGTGGTGTTGTATTATTAAATAAAAACCGTCCAGTATCTCCTACAATACCTAAATATAATACTCTTGCTACAGAATCATCAATTAGTGATTGATCGTTAAAATGACTTATAAAATCAAAAATAATCTCACTCGTTGATGATGCTTGATCATTCACATAGTTAATATCTCCGTATTGGTCAACTGCTGGATGATGATCTATTTTAACAAGACGCTTGCCAGCATTGAATCTATGGTCACTGATTCTAGGAGAATTAGCAGTATCACATACGATAACCAATGCTTCGTTATATTGGTCATCACTAATATCATCAAAAGTACCGATAAAATCAAGTGACGGTTCTCCTTCTCCTACTGCATAAATATTCTTTTCTGGAAATTTAAGTTTCAAATAATTTTTCATTCCAAGTTGTGACCCATAAGCATCTGGATCTGGTCTTACATGTCTATGTATGATTACTGTTTGAACCGCTTTTATTTCATCCATAATTTGATTAAATTCTATCGTCATTTTTATCTTCCTTTTTTAAAGTTATATATGTGCCTTTTAATCTATCATTTGACAAATAATCATTGCTTTTGCAACTTGTTTACCATCACTTGTCATCGTTACTTCTAATTTTGCAAAATTTCTTCCTACATCTAACATATCATAATGTACATTAATTTCAGATTCAATTTGCACAGTCTTAATGTAAATGATATTTAAACTTTCAATCATTACTTCAAGTTTCTTTAATTTTCGCATTTCATAACGCACAGTTTCTTCAATAATAGCTACAAACACCGCTTTACTCAGTGTACCAAACTGATTTGTAAGTAAAGGCGAAGTTTGTACTTGAATATCATCATTTGCAATTGTAATATGTTTAGCTACTTGATCATTAATGGTTTCGCCTACCTGGGGCTGACGACTCAGTAATTGCATTGCTGTCAATACATCTTTTCTTGTAATTACACCAATTAATTTTTTGCTTGGTGAAATCACTGGTAATAATTCGATGCCTTCCCAAATCATCATGTGCGCACAATTTGCTACTGTAGTTGATAGTTGTACATTAAGCGGAGACTTAGTCATAAAATGTGCTAAAGTATCCTTGTCTTCCATTTTAATTATTTCTTTACTCGTAATGATACCAACTAAGCGCCAATGTTCATCAATAACTGGGAATCTGGAGTGACCTGTGCGTTTTGCTTTTTCTTTATAATCGTGCAAAGTCATATTATCAAAAACCACAGTATCTTCATTCACAGATTTCACTATATCTTCGACGACTAATATTTCTTTCCGAATCATTTGATTATACATCGCTCTGTTAATAATATTCGCAACTAAATATGTATCATAATTAGATGATAGTATTGGTAAATCATGTTCATCAGCATATTTGATTATTTCATTGGACGTTCTAAAACCACCAGTAATCAATACTGCACTTCCTCTTTTCAAAGCGGCTAGTTGGACATCTTTTCGATTTCCTACAATCAACAATGTATGTGGACTTAAATACTTTACCACATCTTCAATTTCCATTGCGCCAATAGCAAATTTTGTTAATGTCTTGATGAGGCCATTTCTTCCTCCTAATACTTGTCCATCAATTATTTTTACAATTTCTCCAAATGTAAGTTGTTCAATTTGTTCACGTGTTTTCTTTTCTATTCGGACAGTACCAACTCTATCGATTGTTGCTACTAAACCAATTCTACCGGCATCTTTGATCGCACGATAAGCTGTCCCTTCAGAGACATTTAAATCTTTCGCTATTTTTCTAACAGAAATTTTTTGCCCTACTGCTAAAGATTCGATATAAGATAAAATTTGCTCATGCTTTGTCATTGTAATAACCTCATTTTTGGACATTTTCTATGATATTATAACTTTTTATAACTAAAATTGCGATTTAATCACTTAAAAAATATATTTTAACTTTAATTATGACATATATTCACTAAGATATTAATATCTATAAAACTTTTTACTCTGTTAATATGAAAACATATAATTTTTAATTTGATTTGTGATAAACTCTAATTAGAATAGAATTAAGGAGGGATGGAATAATGTTTAAAAATATTTTACTTGGTGTTGATACAACACTTAAAAATGAAAAAGCACTTAAAGAAGTTTCTAAGTTAGCTGGTGAAGACACTGTTGTAACAATTCTTAATGCAATCAGTGAGCAAGATGCACAAGCATCGATTAAATCTGGTGTTCATTTAGATAAACTCGTTGAAAAACGTAGTAAAGGGTTAGAAAGCACTCGAAATACACTCGATGAGTATGGCATCAAATATGATGAAATCATTGTGCGTGGTAATGCCAAAGAACAATTGGTAAAAGAAGCAAATAGTGGCAAATATGAAATAGTTGTCCTCAGTAACCGTCGTGCCGAAGAAAAGAAAAAATTCGTACTAGGTAGCGTGAGTCACAAAGTTGCTAAAAGAGCAAGCATCCCTGTGCTTATTGTAAAATAGTATAGCGATGTAATGACTGGGATAATCATCTCATTGCAACAAATGGTGCAATCCCATAAAAACAAAGAAAACGCCAATTTCTACTATGATGTTAGTGAAATTGGCGTTTATATTTTAGTATAAACTGTTGATATCGCTATCACTCTAAAGTTGAACTGCGTCACCTGGGTTTAATATCTGTACTTCACCTTCTGAAACAGCTGACTTGAAGTCATCTGGATTTTGTTTGATTAAGTCAAATGTATTGTAGTGAATTGGTACTGTAATTTTAGGTTTAATGAACTGATTAATTGCAAAACTAGCATCATCAATGCCCATTGTGAAATTATCACCAATTGGAATAAAACAAATGTCAACCGGATGACGTTCAGCAATTAATTTCATGTCACCAAATAATCCTGTATCACCAGTATGATAAATCGTCTTGCCTTCTATTTCTAAAATTAGCCCCATCGGCATTCCTAAATATACGGGAATACCATTGTCATCAGTCAAGCTAGAACTGTGAAACGCTTGTACAAACTTAACCGTTCCAAAATCAAATTCTGCTTTACCACCAATATTCATAGGTCTAACATTTTCAACATTTTTAGTAGTCGTTAAATAATCACCTAATTCTGCTGAACCAATAACTGTTGCGTGATTTCTATTTGCTAATTCAATCGTATCACCAAAATGGTCTCCATGACCATGTGTTAAAATAATATAATCAACTTCTAAAGTTTCAGCATCTAAATCGGATAAATCGTTGCCCGTAATAAATGGATCAACAATTACTTTTTTGCCATTCGCTTCAAAATAAATCGTTGATTGTCCGTGAAAAGATAATTTCATATCGATAATTCCTCCCATAAAACTGTTTGTTTTATATATACCACAATTATTAACAGTTATAACACGCTTATATCAAAATACGCGCTTATATTTGATAATTCTTTAATAATTTTAGCAATATACCTTATTTCAACATATTATTTTTGAATTCCTTACACAACTAACATAAAATTAATATAATCATATATTTAGGAGGCAGTAAAAATGAAGTTACAACAAGTTAAAGAATCATTAAAATCACAACAAGCTGACGCAGCATGGATTACTACCCCATTGAACATCTTTTATTTCACTGGCTATTTAAGTGATCCTCATGAACGTTTACTAGCTTTATTAATCAAAGAAAATGGCGATCAAGTCCTATTTTGTCCACAATTAGAAGTCGAAGAAGTAAAGGCTTCACCATTTGATGGTGAAATCATTGGTTACCTTGATACAGAAAATGCATTAGATAAATATCCTTTTACTTTCAATAAAATGTTAGTTGAAGCGGCACACTTAACTGTGCAACGTCAACGTGAATTAATCGAAGCTTTTGATGTAAAAGCGTTCGGTGATATTGATCAAACAATAAAATCATTACGTAATGTTAAAAGCGATTCTGAAATTGCTAAAATTCGTAAAGCTTGTGAACTTGCAGATAAATGTATTGAAATTGGGGCAAGTTTCTTAAAAGAAGGTGTGACAGAACGACAAGTTGTTAATCACATTGAATATGAAATCAAAGCTTATGGCGTTAATGAAATGAGCTTTGATACGATGGTCCTATTCGGCGACCATGCAGCGTCACCACATGGTATACCTGGTGACCGTCAATTACAAAATAATGAATTTGTATTATTTGATTTAGGTGTCATTTATGATAACTATTGTAGTGATATGACAAGAACAATTAGATTTGGACAACCTAGCTCAGATGCTCAAAACATATACGATATCGTATTAAAAGCCGAACAAGAGGCAATCGCTGCAATTAAACCTGGTGTACAAATTAAAGATATAGACGCTATTGCTCGAGGTATTATTACAGATGCTGGGTACGGAGACTATTTCCCTCATCGATTAGGACATGGTCTTGGATTAGAAGAACATGAATATCAAGATGTTTCTAGTACAAATACAAATGAATTTGTACCAGGAATGGTTGTAACTGTAGAACCTGGCATCTATGTGCCTGGTGTAGCTGGTGTCCGTATAGAAGATGATATTCTCGTAACTGAAAATGGAAACGAAAGTTTGACAGGTTACGAAAAATGATTAAAGAAGCCGTAGTCGAAACAATCCAACAAGTTGAATATGCGATTGAAAATGGCGCAGATCGTGTTGAATTGTGTGATCACTTACATGTCGGAGGAACCACTCCAAGTATAGGAATGATTGAAATTGCTACTGAAATTTGCAAAGCAAACAACATAGAAATTGCTGTCATGATTCGTCCACGCGGCGGTGATTTTGTATATAGCCTATATGACTTTGAAATTATGCAGCGAGATATTAAAGCAATTAAATCATTTGATATTGATTATTTTGTATTCGGTTGTTTAACAGATGATAACACATTGAATGAATGGCAAATGAAAACTTTAAAACAACTAGCATCACCGATACCTGTTGTTTGCCATATGGCGTTTGATGAAATACATTTAGAAGGTCAGGTAAAAGCATTACACAAATTAATTGAACTTGGTTTTAGTAGATTATTGACACATGGGGGTCCAGCTGATACTAATATTTTTGACAATTTAAATCAGCTTGGTAAGTTGGTCGTGAATTCTGGAGGAAAGATTGAAATCATGCCCGGTGGCGGTTTAACAAAATCTAATGTTCAAGAACTCATTAGTGCATTCCCTTTTCAAGAGGTACACGGTACAAAAATTGTATGACATAACAAATTTACTCGGCACTAAATTATAATAAATCGTATTAAACCTGAAATTAAAAACTGGTAACCTCTGCTATATAGAAGAGATTACCAGTTTTTGTTTGTTATTTTTTATTATTTTAGAGTACTTTCCACATTAGAATATGGTAAATTCAAAGCTTCACCTACACCTTTATTGGTTAATACCCCATTAATTGTATTTAAACCTAATGATAAAGGTTCATTATCTTGTAATGCTTTTAAATAACCTTTTCCCGCAATTTGTAATGCATAAGGTAACGTTGCATTATTTAATGCAATAGTAGAAGTACGTGGTACTGCACCAGGCATATTAGCCACAGCATAATGTACAACACCATGTTTTTTATATGTTGGATCGTCATGTGTTGAAATACGATCAGTCGTTTCGAAAATACCACCTTGGTCTATAGCAATATCAACGATTACCGAACCGTCTTTCATAGATTTTACCATGTCTTCAGTAACTAGGTTTGGTGCTTTGGCACCTGGAATTAATACCGCACCGATGACTAAGTCACTATTTTTAACACATTCTTCAATATTTAATGGATTAGACATAATTGTGTGTACACGGCCATCAAATAAATCTTCAAGCTCTTGTAAACGCTTAGGGTTAACATCCAAAATCGTTACATCGGCACCTAAACCTAATGCAATTTTAGCAGCATTTGTACCAGCCTGACCGCCGCCGATGATCGTTACGCGACCTTTAGCTACACCAGGTACACCACCAAGTAAAATGCCCATGCCGCCTTTATATTTTTGTAAAAATTCAGCACCAATTTGTGCAGACATACGCCCTGCTACTTCACTCATCGGCGTTAATAATGGTAATGATTTATCTGGCAATTGAACTGTTTCATAAGCAATGCCTATTACTTTATTATCTAATAAAGCTTGTGTGAGTTTCTTTTCATTTGCTAAATGTAAATAAGTAAATAGTATTAACCCTTCCTTAAAGAATTGGAACTCTTCTTCTAATGGTTCTTTAACTTTCATAACCATATCAACGTTCCATACTTCAGCCGCTCCATCACCAATTTTAGCCCCAGCTGTAATATAATCATCGTCTTCAAAATATGAACCTAAACCAGCAGATTTTTCAACAATAACTGAGTGGCCTTGTTCTACTAATGCATGTACACCACTTGGTGATAAGCTCACCCTATTTTCATTGTTTTTAATCTCTTTCGGAATACCTATTATCATTTTATCCACCTCCAAATTTATAGTAACGCGTATTATATGAAAGCGCAATCATAGTTTAGAGTATTTTTACAACATGTATTAAGGCGAATTATGTTAATATTCTGTAAATAGTGGTATAATATAAGCAAGAAGATGAAGGAGGTAATTGTGATGCTAACGTATAAAAATATTTTAATCGCAGTCGATGGATCACATGAAGCTGAATGGGCATTTAATAAAGCTGTAGAAGTTGCAAAACGTAATGATTCAAAACTAACAATCGTAAATGTTATTGATTCAAGAACTTACTCTTCTTATGAAGTTTATGATGCACAATTTACTGAAAAGTCAAAAAACTTCTCTGATGATTTATTAAAAGGTTATAAAGAAGTGGCAACGAATGCTGGTGTTACTGAAGTTGAAACAAGACTAGAATTTGGTTCACCTAAAGCAATCATACCTAAAAAATTGGCTGCTGATGTTGATGCAGATTTAATTATGTGTGGTACATCAGGTTTAAACGCAGTTGAAAGATTTATCGTAGGTTCTGTATCAGAAGCAATTGTGCGTCACTCTCCTTGTGACGTGTTGGTGGTACGTACAGAAGAACTTCCTGAAGATTTCCAACCACAAGTAGCTACAGATGAATTCAGATCCAAGTATCAAGCACATTAACGATAAAGTTCAACTTATTTAATAAAACATTCAGCTATAGAAAAAAGATAGTTTACACTGTATATCGTGATAAACTATCTTTTTTTCTTAATCATCTTAACATCGCCTGTTTAGTTGTTAAGAAATTGTTATATCATCTTCAAATGAGCTTCATATCAAGCATGTAAAATAGGATTAAGAAATGCCATAAAGGAGTTAATGATATGAACCAATTTAAGAGAATGATGATGCTTAGTTTATTTATAAGTACTTATTTTATATCTTCGTCAACACATACATATGCTTATACCGATAATGTAAAAAATGAAAAAACAGCTTCTCAATTAAAATATATTGATACAGAAACCATCCCATATAATAAATCATTTAAAAATACAAAAATAGGCGGTCTTTCTGGTATTTCTTATGATGCTAAGTCCAAAAAGTGGCTAATGATCAGTGACGATCGCTCAGAAGAAAATCCAACTAGGTTTTATGAGGCCCAAATCAATTACAATAAACATAAATTTAACAAAATGAAATTCACACAAATGCACTATTTAACACAACCAAATGGCACAAAATATCCAAGTAAGTCATCATATAAGAAGCGGCAACATGATGTTGTTGCTGACCCTGAGTCGATAAGAATTGACCCTTTAAATAATAAACGTCTGCTTTATACTAGTGAAGGCGATCGCGAACTTGGTTTCAATCCGTTTATAAGGACAGCTACTAGAAATGGCACATTTATTAGTAATCTTCAAATCCATAATCCTATTAAAATGGAACCTCAGAATAAACATGGATTTAGAAATAACCTCGCATTAGAAGGTAGCAGTTTTTCCGAAGATGGTAAGTATATTTGGACTTCTATGGAAGCACCTTTACTTCAAGATGATCAATTACCAACTATAAAATCAGGCGCTAAAACACGCTTAACAAAATATAATCGTCAAGGCGATGTTATTTCAGAAAAGCCTTATAATCTAGATCCAATTCCAAAAAAACCAGGAAAAAATAAAGATGCTGAAAATGGAATTTCTGAAATTTTAACATTGAATAAAAAGGAATTACTTGTACTTGAGCGTGCCAGTGTTCAAGATAAAAATAACAATTTCAAAAATTATATACGTATTTATAAAATTGATAGCACAAGTGGAACAAATATTAAAAATATCAAATCACTGCAAAAAAAACATGTAACACCAGTTAAAAAACAATTAATTGCAAATCTTAATGAGCAAGACATCGGACATATTGACAATATAGAAGGTATGTCTTTTGGTCCAAAATTGCCAAATGGTCACGACAGTTTAGTCCTTATATCAGATAATAACTTTAATCAAAAACAACAAACAAACCTTACTGCATTCGAAATAAAACCTTAAGAATTGCAAAAAAACAGCTTTTATTTTTGGAATTCATATATGTCTATTTAAATTAAAGGTAAATAGGTAGTTAAAATATAAATTGTAGCGATTTTGTAATGTGCTGACACCGGGTGAATTGTATGAGTGAGTGAGAGACTACAGGCTCGAGCCATATCCCCAGGCAAGCATGCACGATCAAAATCATAATATTTTAAATATAAGAGGACCAATCCACATTAAGGATTGGCCCTCTTATTTATAAGCTAGACATTTATATCATAGATTTTAATTTTTAAACATTGTTTTATTTCTTAAACTGTGTCAAAAAACTATCGTGCATTTTAATCTATCATACTTTTGATATCAAATTTATTCAAGATTACCAAATTTAACTACATCACGTGCAATCATTACCTCTTCATTTGTAGGGATAACAATAACTTTCACAGGAGAATGTGGATAGTTTATGAAACCTTCTTCGCCATGAATCGCTTCATTTTTCTTAGCATCCCAATAAACACCCATGAATTCTAAACCTTCTAAAACTTTTGCTCTAACAGGATCAGAATTTTCACCTACGCCTGCAGTAAAGATGATTACATCTACACCGTGCATACGTGTCGCATAAGAACCAATATATTTATGAATTCTTGATGCAAACACATCTAATGCTAATTGAGCACGCTCTTTACCTGCTTTTGCCTCATCAATAATATCTCTTAAATCACTTGAAGTGCCAGAAATACCTAATAAACCAGATTCTTTATTTAAAGTATTCAGAACTTCTTCTGCATTTTTTCCTGTTTTTTCCATAATAAATGGTATTAAGGCAGGGTCAATATTCCCTGAACGTGTACCCATAGTAACACCAGCTAATGGTGTGAATCCCATTGAAGTATCAACAGATTCTCCACCATCAATTGCAGCAATGGATGCTCCGTTACCGATATGACATGAAATCATGCGCAATTCTTCGATCGGTTTGCCTAAAATTTCAGCTGCGCGTTGTGATACATATTTATGACTTGTTCCATGGAATCCGTATTTACGAATACCATAATCTTCATAATATTGATATGGCAAGCTGTATAGATAAGATTTCTCTGGCATTGTTTGATGGAATGAAGTATCAAAGATAGCTACATGTGGAATTTCTGGTAATAATTTGCGAAAAGCACGGATGCCCATTAAATTTGCAGGATTGTGTAATGGTGCTAGTTCACTTAATGACTCAATTTGTTCCTCAACTTCATCTGTAACATATACTGAATTTGGGAATAATTCACCACCATGTACGACACGATGACCTGTTCCATCGATATCATAAATGCTATCAATTACACCATGTTGTTTGAAGCTTTCCAACATAATATTAACCGCTTGTTCGTGGTCTGTAATATCTAATGTTGATTTGTGTTTTTCTCCGCCTACTTCAATAGTAAATACAGAATCTTTTAATCCAATACGTTCAATAAGTCCTTTAGTAATAATCTTTTCTTCCGGCATTTCAATAAGTTGAAATTTCAATGATGAACTACCAGCGTTAATAGCCAAAATTAATTTTGACATAGCATAATGCCTCCAATTTAAATTAAGTTTTTTTATATCCATATCTATTTAATCATTAATACAGTAAGAATTCAAGAATATTACAGTTTAATTTTCAGGATGATTTTCCATCATCCAAGCATTTAAATCTTGTAAAAAAGCTTGGAATTGTTGAGGGCTTTTGAAATCAGGTATATTAGCTAACAGAACCTCTACAGGCTTTGTTACATTAGTTTCTTTTTTCTGTAGAATGAGTATCGACTTACGCGCTTTTTCATTTTTAAACAGTGTAGATGGCAAGTTTAGAAAAGCTTGCATTTCTGTTTCTGTTGCAATGAAATTTTGTAACTGTTTCACATTCGTACCCTCGAATAAATTACTAGGTACTACTAAAAACGCATATCCTGATGCTTTTAATGCTGTTACTGCTTGTTCAATTAATAAATAGTGAGAAAAACTATGTCCTTCTTCAAAACCTAAGTCCATTTCTTTACTTCTATCATCCACTGGATAATATCCTATTGGTAAATCACCAATAACAACATCTGCGTCTTCAAAAGGAAGTGGCATGATAGCATCTTGAGGATAAACATCAAATGGGATTTCTAAAAAGTTTGCTAAATGTACACTCACACGAGATAATACTGGATCAACTTCAACAAGATGATGCATAACTGTATGTTCAGTTAATACTTCATGTACAGAAGCGCTCAAATGTCCAGCCCCACTTGCAATATCTGCGACATGAAATGCTTCTTTATTTTTTAAAAAACGCTCGGCAAGGAATCCTAGAATCATTCCAATTGAATCAGGTGTAATTTGATGGTTTGCTTGAATATCTTCTTTTTGCATTAGATTTAAATAAGCAAATTGAAATGCCTTACGTCTATCTTGTAATGTAGCTTGTTCCAGCAATGATCTTTGATTAGTATAAACATTTTCCATTGCAAGACCTAAATTTTCTATGAAACTTTGACCATTCTCTTCATTTAAAGATTTGGTTTTTTCATCAAGTGCCTTAAATAATTGTTCCATTACTGTTTCTTCTTGTGCCATTTAAAAGTCCTTTCTAAAAAAACTGTCCATAATTTAATTGAAATTAAGTCAGTACCCTAACTTATATTACCAAATAATTATGGACAGTTTAATTTATAATGTCAACGATACTGTTTTATGAGTTTTACTAGTATAATCATGTGACAATATTATATAATTTATAGACTACGATAAGCTTCTAATGCAGCATCAAAGTCTGGGAAATTTGTGCCTTCAGAAACAATTTCAGTATAAACTACTTTATTGTTTTTATCTAAAACGAAAACAGAACGTGCTAATAAACGTAATTCTTCCATAACAACACCGTACGTTTTACCGAAAGATAAGTTTCTATGATCGCTCAATGTGATTACATTTTCTAAGCCATTTGATGCACACCATCTTTTTTGTGCAAATGGTAAGTCTGCAGAAATTGTTAAAACTACACCATCTTCTTTAGCAGCTTCTTCATTAAATTTACGTGTTTGTTGATCACAAACACCTGTATCTATAGACGGAACAACGCTAATTAATTTTTTTTGTCCGTCATAAGTTTCTAAATTAACTTCATTTAAATCATTATCTAAAACAGTAAAATCTGGCGCATATTCTCCTTTTTTTACTTGTGAACCATATAGTGTTACTGGTTCTTGTTTGAATGTAATTTGTGCCATGTTGCACGCCCTCCTATTAAATAGTTCTTACTACCATAGTATACCCATCTATCGTCTCAAAATAAACTCATAGATAACTAAAGTTTACTTTTATTTTTTTAAATAAAATAATTTTTCGTATTTATTTCTGATTACGACCGTGTCAGCGAAGATATCATGAATACCTCTGTGTTTATTTGTAAACAAAATAACTAAGTAAGGTAAATTAAATAACACGCCACTTATAATACGTCCAATCCACTCCCTAAATAACACATCTGCCCATGTAAGTGATTGACGATCTATCCTTTCTACCCGAATGTTACAAATCATTTTACCTATCGTTTGTTTGAAAAATTTAGTTAATAATACAAAGTATAGATAAAATACAACCGCATCTAAAATGTGTCCTAGGCTAAAATATTCAATCCATAACTTAAGTTCATCAATATGCGTAAAATGATATATCGGTTTCAATATCAGACCCTGTATACCAAATATAATGAGTAAATCAATAATAAAACTCCAAAACCTTATACCAAAACCTGCATATACAGACTGTGCTAATTGTTTATGATACATTGCTTCTATATCAGATTTATCATTTTCTGGAGTTGTCTGTAAAGTTTGTTCATTTGTATACTGCTCCATTTTATACACCTAACCTTTATATAGATACATAGGTTCAGCTTCTGTATCATTGCTTATAATTGATTTCAAATCACTTAATTCATTTTTGAATTGATCTAGTGTTGATTTAGTTGAATAGATAGAACTAAACCAGCCTTCATCTGCACTATATTTAAACACTTCTGCATCCTTTGCTTTTATGTCATTTTTAAGTGCTTTTAACGCATTATCGTTATAACCAATTTCATCAATCAAACCGTTCTTTTCGGCTTGTTGCGCACTATAAATACGTCCATCAGCTAACTTTTCAACCTTTTTCTTTGGCATATCTCTACCTTCTGCAACAATATTAATAAATCTTTCATAACTATCATCTAATACAGATTGCAAAATATCTTTTTCCTCATTAGTCATTTCTCGAGAGCTACTCATAATATCTTTATGTTCACCAGATTTAATGACATTTTCCTTAATGCCTAGTTTTTCTTGTAATCCAGAATAATCAACGTTTGACATAATAACGCCAATGGATCCAGTAGTAGATTGAGGGCCAGCATATATTTTATCGGCAGGAGCAGAAATATAATATCCACCAGACGCAGCCATCGCATCCATATGTACATAAACTTTTTTATGTTTTTGTTTTATTTCTTCAATTTTTTTATAAATTTCATCACTTGGGTATGTACCTCCGCCAGGTGTATTAACGGTTAATAAAACACCTTTTATCGAGCTATCTTTTTTCACTTTATCCAACTGTTTAAGAAATGCTTCATGATTATAACCAGAACTTCCAAACATTCCTTCACCAGTACCTTCACTAATTTCACCATTTAAAGTTAGGTGTACAATGCGTTTTGAACTGTCACCTTCTGATTCTACCGTTTCAGTAAAAGGATCCATTTCCGACATGCCATCTTCACTAAAAAGCGAAGATATCACAGTAGATATCGAACTCATAACAATACCACCAAGCACGATTATTACGGCAAGTACTATTGCTATTATTCTTTTTTTCGACATAACGTATTCACTCCCAGAATATTTTTTCAATCGTTCCAAATACAATTTAAACATAATCAATTAAACAATGTATACCTTTATAAGAAAAATAAAATAAGAGGAAGATCTGAGTGATATAGAAAACAAATCGTTTTAAAATGAAAAAAGCTGAGACATTTTTTTGTCTCAGCCACATGCGCACACCCGAATACCATTGAAGTATTACAGTTTAATTTTCAACATGATCAATTGATTAATTGCATAATATAATCGTAAGCATTTTTAATAATCAAAACAGCAGTTACTACAATAAATAAAGTTTTTACATAACTGACACCTTTTTTAATTGCGAATGTCGCCCCAACATACGATCCGCAAATCATACTTACTGCCATAATCAAACCATAAAAATAGTCAACTTGATCTAATATCATAAACAAAATTAAAGCGCCTAAGTTAGAAGCAAAATTTAATACTTTTGCATTGCCAGCAGCGCCTAAAAAATCAAAACCGAACATAAGTAGAATAAAAAGCATAAATGAGCCAGTGCCACCACCTAAAAAACCATCATAAAATCCAATAAGCGACATAATACTTACAAATAAAATTGCTTTACCAAATGTCAATTTTGTATATGTACGTACATTGCCCCAATCTTTTTTCACCAATGTATAAATCATGACTAAGGTCAAAATAATGATAACCAGTGGTTTTAAAAGCTCGGCTGGCAGAAATGTGGCTACACTCGCGCCACAAATTGCTAAAATAAATACAAATGGAAATAACTTTCCTACTATCTTCAAATCGACATTACCCGATCTCAAGAAACGAAATGCACTTGTGAGTGAACCAAATGAACTTGCTAATTTATTTGTACCCAAAGCAACGGCTGGTGGCATACCAACAGCTAATAATGCCGGAATAGAAATTAAACCGCCGCCACCTACAACAGCATCAATAAACGCTGCTAAAAACCCTAGAAGTATAATTATAAGAACGATCGAAATATCCCAATCTAGCATAATTCCATCCCCTGTCTGTTTTATTCTTATGTCTGATTAGCTAATGTTGTTTGTATGGAATTGAATATTCATAATAAAAGTTAAAATAAATCATCTGCCAGTGCTTGCGTTTCAGTATCTTTTTCACTTTGATAGTCTGGCGTAATTATTAATGTTTCTATTTGTTCAAATGCTTCCTGTACAAGTGGTTCAAAATCATACACTGTTTCAAATTTTTCCACCTTTTCAATATCTGGCTCCGTCACAGGATTTTTAGGTGTAAAGATTGTACAACAATCTTCATATGGTTGGATAGATACGTCAAATGTGCCAATTTCTTTAGCTTTCTTCACAATGTCTTCTTTATCTAATGTTAAAAGCGGTCGTAAAATTGGTGTAGACGTCACATGATTGATAGCATACATACTCTTAAGGGTTTGACTTGCAACCTGCCCTAAATTCTCTCCATTTACTATGGCATGTCCTTCAATATCATGCACAAGCTTGTCCGCTACTCTCATCATCATTCTACGTGTTGAAGTCATCGTATAGCGCTCATGTACCACTTTGTTTATTTGTTTTTGTAAAGCAGTGAATGGCACGATATGCAATTTTATAGGACCTACATGAGAGGACATGATTCTTGTAAGTTCAATTACTTTGTCCTTAGCCTTTTCACTCGTAAATGGTGGACTATGAAAATGAATGGCTTCTACAGTAACGCCTCTTCTCATAACTTCAATACCAGCTACTGGAGAATCTATACCTCCTGATAACATAAGTAATGTCTTACCGCCTGTACCGACTGGTAATCCACCAGATCCAGCAATTACTTTATCATATACATAAATAGCGTCTAATCGAACCTCTACTTTAATCGTATGGTTCGGGTTATGTACGTCTACTGTAAGATTATCAGTAGCGTTTAGCACTGTACCACCGAGTTCTTTTTGCAATTGATATGTATCAAACGGAAAGTTTTTATCTGAACGTTTGACATCAATCTTAAATGTATCTCCATGTGCATAACCTTGTGCAAATTTTACTGCTAAATCACGTACTGCTTCTATTGTTTTATCAATTTTCAATACAGGACTAATAGAATAAATACCAAATACTTTTTCTAGTCGACGACACATTTCTTCAATATCTGCATCTTCATACAATTCAATGTACATTCTATCTCTATTGGCTTTGACGTTATATCCTTGCAGTGGCATTAATGCACGCTTGACATTCGAACGTAATTTATTAACAAACATTTTACGGTTAGCACCTTTTAAAGTCAACTCACCATATCTCACTAAAATGTGATCATAAATCATATTAACAACTCCTTCACTTCTTCATATACAAGCTTAAATTTCTCTTTAAAATCACGAATATCTTCTACGGTAGTGTTGGCACCCATCGATATTCTAATACTGCCTTCTATTTGCTTTTTTGGAATATCCATTGCTAAAAGCACCTCGTTCAATGAAGCTTTTTTGGATGAACACGCACTTGTAGTAGAAAGCATAATATCATATTTTGAAAATGCATTTACTAAAACCTCACCTTTCACACCCGGAAAGCCAACATTCAAAATATGTGGTGATGCACCGCTAGGAGAATTAACTTTCACGCCAGTAAATTCATTTAAAAATCGTATAATTTCTTGATTGAACTCACTTAGTTTTTCATACAGTTGCGTACTTTCTTTAGCAGCGATCTTTAAAGCTTTTATGATAGCTATATCAATAGGAAGATTGACTGTGCCACTTCTAAGTCCATACTCTTGACCGCCACCATGCACAATTGGCTCAATTTGATGTAAATTACGAACAAATAAAAGACCTTGCCCTTTTAAACCATGAAATTTGTGACCACTTAAACTCAGTGTGTCAGCAGCTTCAAAATTTAAAGCAATTTTACCTACTGCTTGTACTGCATCGACATGCAAATGTGCTCTAGGGTATTGATGGACTATTTTTGACACTGCTTCGACAGGTTGAATTTGTCCCATAATATTATTGACATGCATACAAGTCACGAGTGCTACTTTGTCTGACATTAACGATTCCAAATGTTCTAAATCAATTTGTCCATCCTTTGTAATATTTACATATCTTATTTCGAACCCTTCAGTTTCCAATGAACGTACTACCTCTAAAACAGAAGGATGTTCTAAAACAGAGGTAATTATGACATTTGCAAATGCCTTTTTCTTGTATGCAATTCCTTTAATCGCAATATTATTCGATTCAGTTGCACCACTTGTAAATACAATATCAAAATCTTTTTCTAATTTAAATAGCTCTTTGATTTGATCTTTTGATTGTTGTAATAATTGCTCTGCTTGTATACCTGCTTTATGTGGGCTATTAGGATTAAAATATAACGACTCATTTACTTTTAAATAGGTATCTAATACATCTTGTCTTGGTTTTGTTGTCGCTGCATTATCAAGATAAATCAATGTTTTCACTCCAATTGTATATCATTTTATATTTTTAAACGCTTCATATTTATATTTTATGTCAACATTTCATTTCATATTTTAAAGTTTCCCTTTTAGCATTATACTCGCTTTTATTAAAAAGAAAAAAGAGTGAAACAGAAATTGATTTTTAAAATATAATTTCTTCATCACTATCGAAATAAATTTTTGAATGACCATTAAATATTAATAATCTATTAATGCGAACATCTACGTCCAACAAATTATTCGAGGCTGGAACATAAAAATGTTCCAGCCTCAAATAAGATTACTATTATTTAGTTAATAACTTGTGTTTCAATTTGTTTTGTAACGCCCGGTTCTACACTTTCAAGCGCTTGTTCAGATATTTCAATTGAGCGTTTGTAACGATTGTTTTTAAATAAACGTTCCGCTTCGTTAAGACTTTTATCAATATTTGAACTTTCTTTACGATAACGGTTCCCATATTCGATTAATTTTTCAGCATAAACTGCATTAACGAGGACATCTGTAGCTTCATCTTCAAATTTATTCATTTGTAAGACTACTTTAGATACTTTATCTTTAAGTTGTTTTACATGAATCGGTCTTACACTGAATTTTTTATTTACTTCACGTACTTCGTAGTCTATTTCATTTTTCATAATGATGAATCTTTCAGGTACACTTGGTAAATTTGACGCCAAGAGTTTTCTATAAACTTCTTCTTTTTTACTTTGTACACGCAAGATATTTTCTTCTGCTTCTGCTTCATCTTCGCGAAGTTGAATTAAATGATTTTGTAATTTTTCTTGTTTTTCATTGATAACATCAACATGTTCTGCGATATATTTCAAGTTATCTTGAACTTCGCTATATCTTACAGCTGACTTTGCCATTTCTTGTAGAATTTCATCATAAACTGAAATCATACTCTGAATTTCATTTTCAAACTGTCTGACATTTTGAACATCACTTTCATTTATATAATAATTTTCACGCACATATTCAATTTCAGTTTGTAATGTATAATTCATTTCTTTAGCTCTAAATAAATTATCTGTGATGACTTCTTTTGTTTCTTCTACTTCATTTTTTGCTTTCACTTCATGTTCGATTAATTCATACATTTCATCAAGACGATCATTGATACTATTTAATTTATCATTTGCTTCGTCTAATTCTAACCTGCTAATCATCGGTTCTACAAAACTCAATTCTGTTTTAAGCGTCTGTAATGAGCTATCAATTTTGACATGGTCTAAATCATAACCTTCGACTTTCAAATCTCGACATCCATATTTTAAATCTTGGAATTGACCTGGTAATTCCTTTTGTGCTTCTCTAATTAATTCAGGAATTTCATCCATATCTTTTTTAAGATAATTCATATCTTCATTTAGTGTTTTGATGTGATCATACGCTTGGTTATAGTTGCCGTCTTCTTTTAATGTTTCGTATGTTTCCATCTCTGGAACAAAAGTTTCAATTTCTTGTTCCAATGGAGCAGCCGCTTCACCGAATTGGTGTCTATTGGCTAACACATCACGCTTCATTTCACGATAATCCACCTTACATTCTTCATATAAGTGGTCACTTTCTTTATGTAGATTTAAAATGTTTTCAATATTTGAATTAAGTTCGTTGTAGTTTTCTTCATATTTATCCATTAGTTCATGTGCTTCATCAATCTCAGTTTGAGCTTGTGAAAACTTAAATTTATCAAGTAATCCTTCCGCTTGATGAATTTTTTCTTCTACTGGCAATAAATATTGATTTTTACTATCTAATGCATTTTGTTTTAAACCGTTATAAGTCGTTTTTGTTTCCCCAGTTAAAGTTAGCTCAGATAATTGAGATAGACTTTCATCATAGGGTAATTGTTCTACTTTTGATTTACGCGTTTCAGCCTTTTCAATCATTTGGCTTTTGTTGGAACGCATATAGAATAATACACCGACAATAATCAGTATAATGACAATAATTGCTAAAATGACATACAATACCATATGTTTTCTCCTCCTATTTTATCACTATTCATTATAACGTAAGATACCTACCCATTAAAGAGAAAATGAGTGAATCATCTCAATTATTTAAAATTAATCATAAGTTCATTCTCACCTAAATCATATGTATAACGATATTTTGAAAAACTTCTAAAATCTATTGATTGATTACTATTAAAACAGTCTTTATAATAAATGAAAAGTAAAAAGTGAGGTTTTTTTATGCTAGAGGTCACTGAAACAAATTATGATTTATTACAAAAACAAGTTTCAAGTTTAATTGAAGATGAGTCAAATATGATTGCTATCCTAAGTAACGTATCTGCATTATTAAATGACTCAATAGATCAAATTAACTGGATTGGCTTTTATTTAGTAGAAGATAACGAATTGATTCTCGGACCATTTCAAGGGCACCCTGCTTGTGTACATATCGCTATTGGTAAAGGGGTATGTGGTACTGCTGTTGCCCAAGATAAAACGCAATTAGTAGAAGATGTCAATGCGTTTCCTGGTCATATTGCCTGCGATGCTAACAGTAAATCTGAAATTGTAGTACCGATTCATAAAGATAATAATGTAATAGGTGTTTTAGATATAGATGCACCTATCACAAACCGTTTTAATAATGAAGATAAACAAGGATTAGAAGCAATTGTAAAAATCATTGAACAACAATTATCATAAATTGTATGTTTATCTGTCACAAACAAACAAAACGCAAAGTCGACTATTGACAGATTAATATATCATGGTACAATGTTCTTTGTGTGAATAAACGAAATTAGCAGTTGTATATTAATTGGCGCTATGTTGTTCCCAAAGTGGGCGTGCCGTGTAACCGTAGCTATGAGGCGAGGACACATAAAACAATATATCCAATTAAGCATACAACACTCTTTTTTGTTTTTTCATAACAATAAAAGAGAAAAAGGAGGAGTCAATTTATGGCTCGATTCAGAGGTTCAAACTGGAAAAAATCTCGTCGCTTAGGTATTTCTTTAAGTGGCACAGGTAAAGAATTAGAAAAACGTCCATACGCACCAGGACAACACGGTCCTAACCAACGTAAAAAAATGTCAGAGTATGGTTTACAATTACGTGAAAAACAAAAATTACGTTATTTATATGGCATGACTGAAAGACAATTCCGTAACACATTCGAAATCGCTGGTAACCAACATGGTGTACACGGTGAAAACTTCATGCAATTACTTGCTGCACGTTTAGATGCAGTTGTATATTCATTAGGTTTAGCTCGTACACGTCGTCAAGCACGTCAAATCGTTAACCACGGTCATATCGAAGTTGATGGTAAACGTGTTGACATTCCGTCATACACACTTAAACCTGGTCAAGAAGTTTCAGTACGTGAAAAATCTGCTAAATTAGATATCATTGCTGAATCTGTTGAAATCAACAACTTTGTACCTGATTACTTAGAATTTGATGCAGACAACTTAAAAGGTAAATTCATTCGCATTCCTGAACGTAGTGAATTACCAGCTGAAATCAATGAACAACTTATCGTTGAGTACTACTCAAGATAATAAGTTTCATACTCAAACACCGACAATTTTTTGTCGGTGTTTTTTTATTTCTCCATTCTAATTCATATGCAATGAACCTTTATGCTATATTAAAGCTCTTCTTCATGTTTGCCATTGCATTCACTAAATGTTAAAGAAAGATATAACATCCCCTCTGCACGCCCTTTCAATTTTACTTTTTACTTCACTTTGTTTATATTTAGTAAAAAGGAGTGTTATCATTGAAAATCAGAGCTTTAGAAGAAACAGATTTAGACTTTGTACATCATTTAAATAATGAATATTCCATTATGTCTTATTGGTTTGAAGAACCTTATCAGTCTCTAAGTGAATTACAATCACTCTACAAAAAACATCTATTAGATGAATCTGAAAGAAGATTTATTATTGAAAATGATTCTGAACGTATCGGAGTCGTTGAATTAGTAGAAATTGATTTTATACATAGCAATTGCGAAATACAAATTATCGTGGATGAAGGATATGGTGGTAAAGGATACGCCTCTCAAGCATTTAAAATGGCTATAGATTATGCCTTTTTAGTGTTAAACCTTCATAAAATATATTTATTTGTAGACGTTACGAACGAAAAAGCTGTACATATTTACCAAAAACAAAACTTTAAAATTGAAGGTACCTTACAAGAACATTTCTATACACGGGGAAAATATAATGATTGCCATGTAATGGGACTTTTAAGAGATGATTGGATTAACCAACAAAAATAAACGTATAACTGTAAATGAAACTTACTTTTGTAATGTAAATAGAATCTACATTTAAACAACAAAATTATAGAAAATATTCGCTAAATAACATGCATAAGTCCCACTTCTCAATTTATTGAGTTAGTGGGACTTATCCATGAGCTTTAGCTTAACTAATCTTGAAATCTAAATTATCTTCCCTTGTCAGACTGCATGTTAAAAAAGTTACTTCGATGTCTATACCATGTCAATTTTGATAATATATTCCAATTTAAATCTATACATTAACAGAGCAGATAAAGTGATACCTCAAACTTTTATTTAAAACTAATCATTGACTTAACAAAATAAGTGATGTGGTTTGTCAGAAATAAGGCCATCTACACCAATACGTATCAGTTTTATCGCTTGCCTTTTTTCATTAACAGTATAAGGCATTACTTTCAATCCATAGTCATGTGCCTTCTTCATAAACGCTTCCGTCACTAATGCGTAGTGCGGATTAACATAGTCTGCATATTCAGCTATTTTTTTAAAAGATGGCATTTTATACCAATATCGTTTTTTGCTGATTAAAATACCTAATCGATAACCATAATGCTTCAGATATAGTTGCTTTATAAATTTTTGATCAAATGATTGAATGATCACTTGCTTCTTATCTAGCTCATATTGCTTTAGTTTATCTATTAAATCATTTTCAATGCCAGGATAGTTTTTAGGTTGTTTCATTTCTATTAATAATAACTTGGGCGATGCTTTGATTAATGTTAATACTTCATCTAATGTAGGCAATGTTTGTTTTGTATATCTTGGACTACTATTTATGCCATAATCAAATCTTCTTAAATCATTAAGTGTTTGTTCTTTAACCTTCCCACTACCATCGGATGTTCTGTCAATAGAATCATCATGTAACACAACTAACTGACCATCCCGCGTTTTATGTAAATCTATCTCTAATATATCTGCATTGCTTTGAAGGGCAGCTTGAATTGCAATGATAGTATTTTCTGGATAATCCATTGCCAAGCCACGATGCGCAACTAACATTATGTGATGATTTTCGAATTCAAATGACATAAAAAGTGCCCTCCCCTTTCAATATAAAGTAGAATCATCTAAACTTAAGTTATCATAAAAACATTGGAGGTCAAAGCAATGGTCCAACATCAATTTAAAGTAACTACAAAATGGGCAGATGGACGTGAATCAGTCGGTAAACTATCTGGTGATGTTTTAGATGAACAAATATCTATCCCAGCAGGTTTAGGAGGAAATGGAACTGGTACGAATCCTGATGAGTTACTAGTTTCTGCAGCATCATCTTGTTATATCATTTCCCTTGCAGCTGTATTAGAACGCTCAGGTTTTACGCAGATAGATATCCAACAATCAACAATTGGATTAGCTATATTTGAAAATGCCAAATTTAAAATGGACACGATTACACATTATCCAGAAATAAAAGTGGATACAACACAGAAAGAACAATTAAAAAAGAAACTACCAAAGTTACTAAAGATTGCAGACAATAATTGCATGATTTCAAATTCTATAAGAGGCAATGTCGACGTCAAAATAGAACCAATATTAAAATAATTTTGCAATCATTTTATGTATGACGGAATATGATTATAATAACAATGTATGCCCTTACATATTATTTGAAATTTGAATATATTTAATAATTTTAAATTTTTACACTTTTATATTTTCTGAAAATTTGCTAAACTTGACAATCATAAGCATTGGGGGAATTACACATGAAATATTATCATCCTTTGTTACTTACACCAGGACCTACACCTGTACCAGAACATATATTACACGCTACACAATTACCAATGGTCGGACATCGATCAAGTGATTTTGAATCAATCGCAGAACAAGCTTTTAAATCACTTAAACCTATCTTTGGCTCTAAAAATGAGGTTATGATACTTACTTCAAGTGGTACAAGCGTACTTGAAGCGAGTATGTTGAATATAGCAAACCCAGATGATGACATTGTTATTATTGTTTCTGGTGCATTTGGCAATAGATTTAAACAAATTGCAGAGACTTATTACGATAATGTACATATATTTGAAGTTGAATGGGGTCAAGCAGTTAATGTTCCTGATTTTATCGACTTTTTAAAATCTTTAAACACTGATATCACAGCAGTCTTCAGCCAATATTGTGAGACTTCTACAGCTGTATTACATCCTGTACATGAACTAGGTAAAGCATTAAGCGACTTTGATTCATCGATTTATTTTGTGGTTGATGGTGTCAGTTGTATTGGAGCCGTTGATGTAGATTTAGATCGAGATTATATCGATGTCCTTGTTTCAGGTAGTCAAAAGGCAATTATGCTTCCACCTGGTCTTGGATTTGTAGCTTATAATAATCGTGCAAAAGAACGATTTAACGAAGTAATAACGCCTAGATTTTATTTAGATTTAAATAAATATTTAAAATCATTGTCTGAACATTCAACACCTTTCACACCTAATGTTTCTTTATTTAGAGGTGTAAACGCATACGCCGAACTAGTTAATTCAGAAGGATTAGATCAAGTGATAGATAGACACTATGCAATAAGAGATGGACTAAGACAAGCTTTGAAAGCATTAGATTTAGAGTTATTGGTCCAAGATGCTTATGCATCTCCTACTGTCACTGCGTTTATTCCAAAATCTAAAGATGAACTGAACTATATTAAAAATGAATTAAAAAATAGATTTGCCATTACGATTGCTGGTGGCCAGGGTCATTTAAAAGGTCAAATATTACGTATTGGCCATATGGGTCAAATATCGCCTTTTGATATTTTACAAGTTGTATCAGCGTTAGAAATACTATTGTCAGAATTTAGAAATGAATCTTATGTTGGTAAAGCTATCACACAATATATGGAGGTCGTAAAAGCATATGTATAAAATTTTAGTTTCAGATCCAATTTCACCAGATGGTTTAAAAAATTTAACAGATCATAGCGATTTTAATGTCGACATTCAAACTGATTTGAATGAAACAGAATTAGCTGAAATCATTCCTAACTATGAGGGTCTAATTGTACGAAGCCAAACCCAAGTCACTTCTAATATCATTGCTGCTGCACCAAACTTAAAAGTCATCGCACGTGCAGGCGTTGGTGTGGATAATATTGATGTAGAAGCTGCTACTAAACATGGTGTTATCGTTATTAATGCACCTGATGGGAATACAATTTCAGCTACTGAACATTCGATGGCAATGATTTTATCCATGGCACGTAACGTCCCTCAAGCCCACCAATCATTGAAAAACGGAAAATGGGATCGTAAAGCTTATAGAGGAACTGAACTTTATAACAAAACATTAGGTGTCATTGGTGCTGGGAGAATTGGAATTGGTGTAGCAAAACGTGCACAAAGCTTTGGTATGAACATACTTGCTTTTGATCCTTATCTGTCAGAAGACAAAGCTAAAGAACTTAATGTGACACGTGCTACAGTTGATGAAATTGCTGAACAAGCAGATTTTGTAACAGTGCATACCCCACTAACACCAAAAACAAGAGGTATTGTAGATAAAGCATTTTTTGAAAAAGCAAAACCGACCCTTCAAATTATCAATGTTGCGCGCGGAGGTATCATTGATGAAGATGCGCTTGTCGAAGCATTAGATACCAATCAAATTCAGGGCGCTGCAATTGATGTATTTGAAAGCGAACCTGCAACTGAATCACCACTTGTTGCGCATGATAAAATAATTGTCACACCACACTTAGGTGCATCTACTGTTGAAGCACAAGAAAAAGTTGCAGTCTCCGTTGCCAATGAAATCATAGACATATTTGAACACGGTAATGTCGTTAATGCGATTAACGCACCAAAAATGTCCTTCAATGAAATTAATGATGAATTAAAGCCATATATTGAATTAAGTAAATTAACTGGTGAAGTAGGTATTCAATTATTGGAAAAAGCCCCACGTGAGTTACAAATTAAATATAAAGGGGATATCGCACTGGATGATACAAGTTTACTTACTAGAACCCTTGTATCAGGTGTATTACGCCAAGATTTAGCGGAACGTGTCAATTTAATAAATGCCTTAGTGTTACTAAATGAGCAAGGTGTATCATATAATATAGAAAAAGATACTAAACATCGTGGATTTAGTAATTATATTGAATTAACTTTAATTAATAAAGACACACAAATTAAAATTGGTGCCACTGTACTAAATGGCTATGGCCCAAGAATCGTGCGTATTAATGAATACCCTGTTGATTTCAAACCCGAAAAACATCAACTGGTTATCAATCATAACGATAGACCAGGTATCGTAGGTCGTACAGGTCAAATATTAGGTGAATACAATATCAATATCGCTTCTATGCATTTAGGACGCACAAACCAAGGTGGTAATGCGTTGATGATTTTATCAATTGATCATCCTGTTACACAAGATGTCATCGATGCTTTATATGAAATTGAAGGATTTAATTTAATAAGAAGTGTAGAATTAGATGTTGCAGTAAGTGAAAATTATAATATTTAACAATAATAAGCTGAAAGGACAACAAAATGATTGTCCTTTCAGTTTTTTTAATCAAAGTACTTATATTTCAAACTATTATTAACCGCCCTATTCATGTTAATACTATTTCAGAGTCTAGGACATAAATGCACATGCTCAAAATAAGAGGACCAATCCTTAATATGGATTGGTCCTCTTTATATTAAAAATATTACAGTTTTGATCGTGCATGCTTGCCTGGGGATATGGCTCGAGCCTGTAGTCTCTCACTCACTCATACTATTCACCCGGTGTCAGCACATTACAAAATCGCTACAATTTATATTTTGTTATTCAAAAAAATAAGGCCTTTCGTATAATTTAATAAATCCCACTAAACTAAATTAACGAAGTGCCTTATGTATAAAGATTACAACATGACTCAACACTCTACCAATGGAAACTTCAGTTCTTATTCCCTCAAATGATATGTCACGACATGTGAATGAAATCGTTGAAACAATCTCTGAAATTGTAATCGATACATTCAAACATCATCGTGGTGCTACTCATATCATCCAAAATGTTTATATATGCGCTTTAGTACAAGTAAAACCTGTAACTCATTAATCGTAATCATCTTTATCAAGATGTGCTTATATACATTAATATTTCTTATATTCCTCAATCGTCAACGTTTGTATTATAATAAAATATCTCGAATTTCACCTACATGATTAACGATATATTCTGCATCATAACTTTCTAATTCCTCACGTGCATTTTGGCCTTTCAAACCTGTTAAAGGACCGATAAAAGTTGCGCCTATCTTTTTCGCACTTAATAAATCAGCTAATGAATCACCAACAATAAATACTTCATCTGGATTTACACGATTTTCTTGATTTGTTGCATATTTTTTATAATGTTCCATAATATTACCATCAAGCGTTGCTAAATAGCTAAACGGGTTTGGTTTCCCTAGCGGCTTTAATTCAGGAAAATGCTCTTCTGCATTCAATACGTCACTAGCTGTTACAATATGTAAATCATCAAACAAAGATTTAATGCCTAATGTCTCAAATGGAACAATTGTCTCAGTTCGTGGTCGACCTGTTGCAATAGCTATTTGGTAACCAGCCTCTTTCAAATCTTCTAACAATTGCTTGATTTCACTAACAGGTCTAAGCACTACCTCTTGATATATATAGCCCTTTTTAAAGTCAGTGCGTTGTTGTTTCTGTTCTACTTCATTATATAATTGGTAACCTAAATACCATTCCTGATAAATTTCTTGTGCTAGCGTCCAGAATGGACTTTTCAACTCAAATAATTCAGCATCTTCTGTATTTAACTGTACTTTTGCATGTTCAATTAATGCTTGGTATATATTTTCTTTACCAGAACTTAAACCATCTAAAAATGAAAGTGGTAATTCAAAATTAAGCTCAATATTTGAAATATGATCACCGAGAAATTGTAGCGTTTGTTCACTAAAGCTTTCAGTATTCAATGCAATAGATAATTCCTCTTGAGAAAGTGATTTGCATAAATCAATGTAATGTAATGCAATAACGATAAATAACATATCCCAGTTTGAATTCAAACCTAAAGATTTTAACTTTGTTAAAATTTCATCATGGTAGAAGACAATATCTCTTATTTCAGAAATTTGCTCATCATCCAGTTCATGAAAATCTATAGACGGGTCAATACCAATATAATCTTTACTCATTAACATTTCATAAACAGTTAATGCAGATACATCAAAGCACCTTTCTTCACTTAAAAACACACCATCAACATCAAATAATACCGACTTCATCTTAGTTCCTCTCCTTTAATCAGAAAATTCTGATACTAGTATATCGTACTATTTACATGTGAAAAGAGCAATGTATTTCCAAAAGACATATATAGAAAAATATTATTAATTTCATAGAATTAATTTGAAAATAAAATCACGCTTGAAAATGAAACGATAACATGTACTTATCGATTATTTCCAAACGTGATTTTATGAATTGCTGTATCTTTATAATAAATCTTTCAAAGGATGCTATCTAATTATGATCTTCTAATTGTGCTTCCATTTCGTCTGCTACTTGTTGTACTTGCGTACCAATGATAACTTGGGTGTTGTGCTTACCACTTGTTGTAACACCTACTGCACCAGCACCTTTAATCTTAGTTTCATCAATAATGCTATTATCATTGAGTTCCATACGTAAACGTGTAGCACAGTTTGTTAAAGAAGTAATGTTTTCTTTGCCACCAAGACCTTCTAAAATTTGACTAGCCGTTTTTGAATACTTATTTGTCTGTAACTCCCCTTCAGACTCAGCTGAATCTGCAGTGTCACCTGTTGTAGCTTCTTCAGATGTCGGATCAGGTAGTAAGTTATCACCACGACCAGGTGTATTAAGTTTCAACCATTTTATTGCTAATCTAAATACAACATAATAAATCACAAAGAACACTACACCTTGAACCATTAACATCAGTGGATGATTTGCTACTGGATTAATCAGAGATAGTAAAAAGTCAATTAATCCTGCACTAAATGAGAACCCTGCTGTCCAGTGGAATAGCGCTGCAATAAACAGAGATAAACCAGTTAATAGTGCATGAATGACAAATAGTATTGGTGCTACAAACATAAATGAAAATTCGATTGGCTCAGTCACGCCAACGAAAAATGCTGAAATAGCTCCACCAAACATTAAACCATAAACTCTTTTTTTCTGTTTTGTCTCAGCAGTATGATACATCGCTAATGCTGCTGCTGGAATTCCAAACATCATTACTGGGAAGAAACCAGCCATATAGCGTCCTGTAATACCTTTAACGGCACCATCACCTGTT
This sequence comes from Staphylococcus sp. GDY8P45P, assembly GCF_017892745.1. Lineage (NCBI taxonomy): Bacteria > Bacillati > Bacillota > Bacilli > Caryophanales > Staphylococcaceae > Staphylococcus > Staphylococcus sp. GDY8P45P. Next base: position 547,250 of record NZ_JAESLS010000006.1, read on the forward strand.
TGGAATTTAGCGATATCATTAATACCTACTAAATCAAGCCAGAACACTGTATTCAATGCATGGTGCAACCCGGTAGGTATTAACAAACGGTTGAAAAAGCCATATAAAAATGCGCCGCCAGGTCCTAAATCCAATATCCATGTTCCAAATGTAACAATTGCTGAATACACAACCGGCCAAACAAATAACATAATAACTGCTATAAATATACTAAAGAATGCAGTTAAAATAGGTACCAAACGTTTACCACTAAAGAACGATAACGCTGTTGGCAACTCTGTTTTACTAAATCTGTTATACGTATATGCAGCAACTAAACCAATAATCAAACCGATTAAGACGTTTTGATTATTCATTTGTTCGAACGCTTCATTTACTCCTGTTTCTTTTACACCCAATAATGGTGCTAATTTTTCAGGACTAAGCACGACGGTTGTTAAGAAGAAACCAACAGCTGCAGCAAGCGCCACTGCACCGTCATTTTTTTTCGCCATACCTAAAGCGACCCCAATTGCAAATAATATTCCTAGTTGTTCTAGAATCGTTGAGCCTGCTGTAGAAAAGAACGCAGCTATAGTTGGCAATATACCGAGTGCTGTTAATGCATTACCAATACCAACGATAATTGCTGCTGCTGGTAACACTGCAACTGGCAACATGAGCGATCTTCCCAAACGTTGAAAGAAACTATACATAATCATTCCCCATTTCCCAATAAATTACCTAAAAAATCACCACATGTACAAAATGTCCACGTGGTGAATGAAAGCGTTTTACTTGTTGTCATTGTACAATTCCATAATAACACAAGTTCTATAAATTTCGTATATAAAATAAGATTCAAAATGAGTAAAATTAACTATTTATGTGCTGCATACGTATTTAATTCATTTTGTAATTGAATTGTTCTTTTTTCCAATTCTTTTGTTAAATATTCTAATTTTTCATTTCGTTTCATATCTTTAGGCAAGTTTTTTGTTTCGATGGGTTCACCAAATTTAATAATTGCTTTACCCGTGATTAAACCTTTGATTTTTTTGGGTCCAATATATGCCGCTGGTAAAATTGGTGCTTGAGCCATCATAGCGATTGTAACTGCGCCACGTTTCATCGGTGAGCCTTCATCATATTTCATACGATGTCCAGTTGGAAAAATACCGACTGTTTTATTTTCTTTTAATAATTTAATTGGCTTTTTCAACGTGCTTGGTCCAGGGTTTTCTCTGTCAACTGGAAAAGCATTAAGTGAACTTAAAAATCCACCGAACCATTTGCTATTAAACAACTCTTTTTTGGCCATATAATGAATTTGGTTTGGATAAATAGCCATACCTAGCATAATGACTTCATTGTAACTTTCGTGGGTACAAGTGACGACGTATCTATGTAATTGAGGGATGTTTTCTTTTCCTTGTACTTCTAATGATTTACATATTTTACGTAAAATAAAATTTAATATACCGCTAACAATTCTATACATTTTTCCACCTACTTTTTTTACCTTATATTACCCTATTGATTCTATCATTTAGTGCATTAATGAACAAGATAATTTATATTTCAGTCTAAAGTTGTATAGTGATATACTAGAAAAAGTTGGACAAACCTTTCATAATAGGTTTTATAGAATAAATCGGAGGTATAATATGTCAGAATTTAACAACGATCAAAATATAAATAATAAACAACCTGACGCGCAAACATCAAATAACACTCAGACGACATTTAGTAAACGAACAAAACCAAAATTCCCTTGGTTTAAAACTGTTCTTGTTGCACTAATAGCTGGTATCATAGGTGCACTCATCGTCTTAGGTATTGGCAAATTGATGGAGAATACTGTTTTAAATGATAATGGTTCAACCGTCAAAGAAGCGAATAATAATAGTAATGCTGGTAATTCATTAGATGGCAAAAATGATAAATATGATTCTGTCAATCAAATGATTACAGATGTATCACCTGCAATTGTCGGTGTCATCAATATGCAAAAAGCCCAAAATTTAGATGATTTGCTTAAAGGGAAATCTGCTAAATCTGAAGAAGCTGGCGTGGGTTCTGGTGTGATTTATCAAAAGAATAATGGATCAGCATATATTGTTACGAATAATCACGTAATTGATGGCGCAAGCGAAATTAAAGTACAATTACATAATTCTAAACAAGTAGATGCCAAATTAATAGGTAAAGATGCACTTACTGATATTGCTGTATTAAAAATTGATGATACCAAAGGTACAAAAGCGATAGATTTTGCCAACTCCTCTAAAGTTAAAACAGGTGACAGTGTATTTGCAATGGGCAACCCACTTGGTTTAGAATTCGCAAATTCTGTAACATCAGGTATCATTTCAGCAAGTGAACGTACAATTGATACACAAACATCAGCAGGTGCGAACAAAGTAAATGTACTACAAACAGATGCAGCCATTAACCCTGGTAACTCTGGTGGTGCGTTAGTAGATTTAAATGGGAATTTAGTAGGTATAAATTCTATGAAAATAGCGAATGAACAAGTTGAAGGTATTGGTTTCGCAATACCTAGTAACGAAGTGAAAGTTACAATTAAAGAACTCGTTAAAAACGGAAAAATCGATCGCCCTTCTATCGGTATTGGTTTACTAAATTTAAGTGAAATACCAGATGAGTATAAAAAACAATTAAATACGGATAGAAAACAAGGTATATATGTAGCAAAAGTATATGCTGATAGTGGATTAAAAGAAGGCGATATTATTACAAAAATTGATGATGAAAAAGTCACAGAAGATACAGAACTACGCTCTTATTTATATGAACATAAAAAACCAGGAGATAATGTTAAATTAACAATTGAAAGAAAAGGTAAAACACAAAGTGTAGATGTAAAATTAACAGAACAAAAGTCTAATACCACAGACTCATCTAAAGAGGAAGCCGTCCCTTTTAATTAATAAAATATGGTAATATGTTAAGAAAACAGGATACAAAACTTAATCTTTAAAAAAAGGAGTCTGGGACATCAATCATGTCCCAGACTCCTTTATATTGTCAGTAGATGTTAAAGTCCCACTACTCAATAAATTGAGTAGTGGGATTTATGCATGAACTTTAGTTCTACTTTTTTCAAATGTAGTCATCGCTACTAGTGGTGGGACGACAAAATGATTTTAATAAAATTAAATTTCAGTTCCGCTCACCTTTTATATTTCAAATCTTATTTATAATTGATCATAAAGTATTTTTTCTTACCTCTACGTACAATTGTAAATGCATTATCGATTTTATCTTCGTCTGACAATTCATAATTTACATCTTGTTGTCTTTCACCATTTATATAAATTGCACCATTATTTATATCTTCACGTGCTTGTCTCTTAGATGAAGATATGCCAGTTTCAACGATGGCTTCAACAATGTTCGAAGTCGTGTGGTTTAAGTCAACTTGCGGTACATCTTTAAATCCTTCTTTTAATTCTTTAGCTGAAAGTGATTTCAAATCACCTGAAAATAAAGCTTGTGAAATTCTAATTGCATCATCTAATGCATCTTGGCCATGAATAAATCTAGTAACATTTTCAGCTAATGCTTTTTGTGCTTCTCGTAAATGTGGTGCTTCTTGCAATGATTTTTCTAAATCATTTATTTCTGATTTACTTAAAAATGTGAAGTATTTTAAAAATTTAATAACATCTTCATCAGTTGAATTAATCCAAAATTGGTAGAATTCATAAGGGCTTGTTTTGTCAGCATCTAACCATACTGCTCCACCTTCTGTTTTACCAAATTTTTTACCATCAGATTTAACTACTAACGGAATCGTCAGACCAAAAGCTTCATTTTCCCCATACATACGACGCATGAGTTCAATACCACTAGTGATATTGCCCCATTGGTCTGAACCGCCCACTTGAATTTTACAATTGTATGATTGATTAAGGTGTCCAAAATCAATTGCTTGTAAAATTGTGTAAGTAAATTCAGTAAACGAAATGCCATGTTCTAAACGCGTTTGAATAGAATCTTTGCCTAACATGTAATTTACACCGACATGTTTACCATAATCTCGTAAAAATTCAATTAATGATATTTGTCCAAGCCAATCTTTATTATTAACTAGTTTTGCACCTTTATTTGTGTCAAACTCAAAAATTTTATGCATTTGTTTACTAATACCTTGAACATTGATTTCAACTTGTTCTTCAGTTTGTAACTTTCTTTCTTCTGATTTACCAGATGGGTCGCCTATCATTCCAGTACCGCCACCAATTAACACAAGCGGTCGATGACCATGCTCTTGAAAGCGACGTAAAGTTAAGAATGGTAATAAATGACCAATGTGTAAACTATCTGCTGTTGGATCGGCACCACAGTATAACGTAACTTGTTCTTTATTTAATAAATTTTCAATACCTGTTTCATCCGTTTGTTGATAAATTAAGCCTCTCCATTTTAATTCTTCAATTAATGCATTTGTCATGATATCAACCTCCTAATTAAATATTGATAAAGTTTTGAATAGGCTTTATTTGCATCGCTTCCATCATTCAAGAAAAATAATATTAGAAAATGCAAAAAAGCGCCCTTACATATTTATGTAAGGGCGCAAGTGCACGGTACCACCATACTTTAAGTCAAACAACTTTATTAATGATACGTTCATTAACTAAAACGTTTGGATAATTGCGTTATAAAGGTGTATTCATATAAAGATCAACGTTAGTTCACAGCAACCACTAACTCTCTGAAGATGATACAATATAATACTTCTCCTCTATCCAAAAACGATATCGAATTGATATTTATTATATTTAATTCTATTTTAAAAGTCAACAGTCTATCTTATGTTATAATACTGTTTAGCTAAGGAGGACCACAATGGAAAAACAAACGTTTGATACAGACATTCGTAAAAATAAACAACATACCAGACTGGAACAGTTTGAATTTATTTATAAAAAAATCAAACACTTTTTCGTAGGTTTGTTTTTCATATTTGGCTGTACTTTGCTTATTTTACTAGCAATATCTGTGCTTTATTTTCAAAATTTAACAGAAGAAGCAACGCATATGTCAGATAATGAATTAAAACATAAATTATTAAATGTGTCTGGTAATGAAGATATTGATTATAAAAGTGACAATATTTTATCAGAATATAACAATTCTATTAATACACTTATTGTTGGTCCAAAACATGTTGATAGCAATGTGATTAAAGCATTAACAGCTTCAGAAGACAGTTTGTTCTTTCGTCATAATGGTATATTACCTAAAGCGGTTTTAAGAGCAATTGGACAGGATATATTTAATTCAGTTGATGCTACTGGAGGTAGTACAATTACGCAACAACTTGTTAAAAACCAAGTTTTAACCAATAAAAAAACATATAACCGAAAAGCAAATGAACTGGTACTCTCAATGCGCGCAGAAAAAATACTGACTAAAGACGAAATTTTATATACATACTTAAATATTGTTCCCTTTGGTCGTGATTATAATGGCACAAATATTTCTGGCATTGGTTCAGCTGCTTATAGTATTTTTGGCAAACCTGCTGAGGATTTGAATATTGCTGAATCTGCTTATTTAGTTGGGTTATTACAAAGCCCATACTATTACACACCCTATAATGAGGATGGCTCACTTAAATCTAGCGATCAAATTCAAGTCAGTTTAAATAGACAACATTATGTGTTAAAACGTATGTTAGTAGAAGATGAAATTACCCTTTATGATTATAGACGTGCAGAAAATTATGACATTAAAGCTCATTTAATGACTAAATAAAATTAATCATATACATGTTTTTAATTTCTATTAAGTTAGCAAGTCTATGCATAGAAAAACACTTTCGTATTATTCATTTTAAATGAACTCAACGAAAGTGTTTTTATTTTAGTCTCACTAATTAAGATTAGTTTTTATGTGATTCGATAGAAATTGACGTTTGTATTAAAAAAAGAGGTTATATCCAAGACTCTTTTTTGTACAATTATTTAGAATAAACCTACTGCATGTCCATCATCTGTAACATCCATTTTTAATGCGGCGGGTTGTTTAGGTAATCCAGGCATTGTCATTATTGCACCAGTCAGTGCTACAATAAATCCAGCACCTGTTTTAGCTTCTAATTCCCGGATTGTAATTTCAAAACCTTCAGGTGCACCTAACAATGTAGCATCATCTGAAAATGAATATTGCGTTTTGGCCATACATACAGGGTAATGGTCCCAACCATTTTCCTTAAATTGTTTTAATTGTTTTTGAGCTTTACTACTAAATGTTACTTTGGTACCGCCGTAAATTTCTTTTACGATTGTTTCAATTTTATCTTCTAATGGCTGTTCTAGTTCATATAAATGTTTGAAATCTTGTGGTTGTTCGATTACTTCTAACACTTCGTTAGCTAAATCGATACCGCCTTTACCACCTTTTTCCCAAACTTCTGTTAAAGCTAGTCGAACACCATTTTCTTTTGCCCATTCTTGAACAAATTTTGTTTCTGCTTCTGTATCATGTATAAATGCATTTAATGCAATCACTGGTTCTAATCCATATTTTTTCACATTATTTACATGGCGTTCTAAGTTTACAATTCCTGCTTTTAATGCTTCAACGTTTTCTTCTTTAAGGTTGTCTTTTGCAACGCCACCATGCATTTTAATCGCCCGAATTGTAGCCACTACTACAACTGCTGATGGTTCAAATCCTGCTTCACGCGCTTTGATATCAATAAATTTCTCAGCACCTAAATCTGAGCCAAATCCTGCTTCTGTTACGACAATATCAGCTAATTCTCTAGCAGTTTGTGTAGCAAGAATTGAGTTACAACCATGTGCAATATTTGCAAATGGACCACCATGTACTAATGCAGGCGTTCCTTCTATCGTTTGTACTAAATTCGGTTTGATTGCGTCTTTAAGTATCATCGCTAAAGCACCTTCAACTTTTAAATCCGCAACAGTGACTGGTTTACGCTCTCTTGTATAACCTACCGTAATTTTGCTGATTTTAGATTTCAAATCTTGAATATCGTTAGCTAAACATAAAATCGCCATAATTTCTGAAGCCACTGTAATATTGAAGCCATCTTCTCGAGGTACACCTTGTGTTGGGCCACCTAATCCTACAATCACATTTCTTAGGGCACGATCATTCATGTCTAAAACGCGTTTCCACTCAATTCTTCTTTGATCTATACCTAAGTCATTTCCTTGATGAATGTGATTATCAATAAATGCTGATAAAGCATTGTTCGCTGTAGTAATCGCATGAAAGTCACCATTAAAATGCAAGTTAATATCTTCCATTGGTAACACTTGAGCATAACCACCACCTGTCGCTCCACCTTTAATACCAAACGTTGGTCCTAAAGCAGGTTCACGTAAAGCAACCATTACACTTTGCTTCAATTGGTTAAATGCGTCTGACAATCCCACTGTAACTGTTGATTTCCCTTCACCAGCTGGTGTTGGGCTCATTGCTGTTACCAACACAACTTTCCCTTTGTTCTCTTTTTGTTTAACTTGGTTGATATCTATCTTAGCCTTATAGTGTCCATATGGTTCTAAAGCATCTGCAGGAATACCCACTTTTTCAGCAATATCTCCAATTGGTTGTAATGTTGATTGATTAGCAATATCTAAGTCTGATAAATGTGCCAAATTAATTCGCCCCTTCTTATATAAATTTTAATCACTTTTAAAAATCAAATTTCAATCAGTGAGTCAAAATTCCTTACATATTCATAATAACTAAATAATGTTGTGTTGTCGATTAATAGAGATAACGCTTTCAAAATAATAAGCGTCTTTTGTAAAGATATGATATACATTTCTACTTATATTGTTTTATTACACTAAAAACTCCTTTATTTCAAAATTTTAAGCTGTGTTAAAACTTATCAATAAAGGAGTGTTTTTAGCTAGTTTTGCTTACTGAATAATCGTAAAATACTTTGTATTTAATTAATCTTCCATCGTACTTAAGTCCCCTTCTGGCAAGTCAAGTTCCCATGCTTTTAATACACGACGCATAATTTTACCTGAACGTGTTTTAGGTAATTTTTCTTTAAATTCTATTTCGCGTGGTGCAGCATGTGCAGCTAATCCTTCTTTAACAAATTTACGAATTTCTTCTTTCAACTCATCACTTTCTTCGAATTCAGGACGTAGGGCAACAAATGCTTTGATAATTTCACCACGTACAGGATCAGGTTTACCAATAACTCCTGCTTCAGCAACTGCTTCATGTTCCACTAATTTTGATTCTACTTCAAATGGACCTACGCGTTCTCCTGCTGTCATGATTACATCATCAACACGACCTTGGAACCAGAAATATCCGTCTTCATCTTTATAAGCGGAATCTCCAGAAACATACCAGTCGCCGATAAAATACGATTCATATTTTTCAGGATTATTCCAAATGGAAATCATCATGGATGGCCAACCTTTTTTAATTGCTAAATTACCCATGCGATTAGGGGGTAATTCATTACCTTGGTCATCTACGATTGATGCCTCAATGCCTGGTAAAGGTTTACCCATTGAGCCTAATTTCACGTCCATCGAAGGATAATTTACAATCATATGACCACCTGTTTCAGTCATCCACCAAGTGTCTAATACACGCAATCCAAATACATCTTTTGCCCATTTAATGACTTCAGGGTTTAAAGGTTCACCGACAGATAAAATACTCTTCAATGATGACAAGTCATATTTTTCGACGATATCGTCACCAGCACTCATTAACATTCTTAACGCTGTTGGTGCTGTATACCAGATAGTCACTTTAAATTCTTCTATCATGCCATACCATGCTTCAGGAGAAAATCTACCTCCCGCAATACAATTCGTAATGCCATTTAACCAAGGACTAAATATACCGTACGATGTACCAGTGACCCATCCTGGATCTGCTGTACACCAATACACATCATCATCTTTAAAATCAAGTACATATTTACCTGAAATATAATGTACCAACATTGATCTTTGCGCATGTAGTACACCTTTAGGTTGACCAGTTGATCCTGATGTATAATGTAAAATCAAACCATCATCTAAATCTAACCATTCTGTATCAAATTGATCACTTGCTTGTTCAAACTCACTATTGAAATCTACATATGCACGATCTACATCATTATCAACTACAATGATTGTTTCTAAATTTGGTAATTTATCTACAGGTATTCTTGGTAATAAGCTATTAGTAGTAACAATCACTTTCGCCTCACTATTTTCTAGTCTATCTCCAACAGCTTTTTCCATAAATGCTTCAAATAATGGGCCGACAATTGCACCTATTTTCAAAATACCAAATAATGCAAAATAAAGTTCAGGTGTTCGTGGCATGAAAATAAATACACGATCACCTTTTTCAACATTTGCCTTATCCTTTAAAACATTTGCAGCTTTATTCGATTTTGATTTCATTTCACTGAAAGTATAACTTTCTTGTCGCTGATCATCTTTATAATGAAGTGCAACTTTTTCTCCTTTACCTTCATCCACATGACGATCGATACATTCATGCGCCATATTCACTTTACCAGTGTCATACCATGAAAATGCTTTTTCGACCTCTTTCCAATCAAAGTTGTTGTATTGTTTCTCATAGTTTTGAAGGTTAAAATTTCCTTCTTCCCCTTTATATACTTCTACTTTCATTCTAAATCCCCCTCTTAATGAAATCGAATGCTTAATGCATATTATAACTAACAAATTCGCAATTTTCAAAATAATCGGTGTAAACGGATACATTATCGTGTTAATTTTTTCTAAAATCCCTTATACTAAAAGTATTAAAGGATGAATATGATATTCATCTACAGTCGTTTGGAGTGAAAAAATGGAACATATAAAAACGTATCAATTTCAAACATTTCATTTGGACGAAGGTACATTTATTATAGAAGGTCCTGTTTCTAGAGAAAATCTTGAACTTATGACTTTTGATGATGGACTTTCTGCTTTTCGACAACCCGACGATCAATTTATAGCTATAAAAGAAATTAGTGAATTAGCAGAAGGTAGAATTTTTGTGATACGAGAACATAAACATATTATTGGTTATGTCACCTATCATTATCCTGATCCATTAGAACGTTGGTCGGATGGTAACCTTGAGTACTTAATAGAACTGGGTGCCATAGAAATCAGTTTACCTTATCGACATTTACATTTAGGCAGTAAACTCATTCGTTTAAGTTTGACTGCTGATGAATATGAAGATTATATCGTATTAACCACTGAGTATTATTGGCATTGGGATTTAAAAAATGCAAGTCTGGATGTTTACGCGTATAAAAAACTAATGCAAAAATTAATGGGTTATGGGGGCCTAGAGATTTTTGCTACAGATGATCCTGAAATCACTAGCCATCCAGCTAATTGTTTAATGGCAAGAATAGGTGCACGCATTTCCATTGATCAGTTACAAGCATTCGATGATTTAAGATACAAGAATCGCTTTTTCTTTTAAAGGGGAGTTAAATCAATATGAGCAATACCCAAAATACTGGTTTTGTTTATTCAAACGAAATCTTACAATATCGTTTTAGTAATCAACATCCTTTCAATCAAATGAGATTGAAACTGACAACTGAACTATTAAGTGATTTAGGTTATTTAAAACCTGAACACATTGTTAGACCACGGATTGCAACAGATGACGAATTAAATTTGATTCATAGCTATGATTATATACAATCTATTAGACGTGCATCACATGGCATTTTAAATGACAATGAAGCCAAGAAATATGGCTTAGATGGAAGCGATACACTGCAATTTAGAATGATGCATAAACACAGTGCACGCATTGTGGGTGGTGCCCTTAATTTAGCTGATAAAATTATGGACGGTACATTCACCAATGGTTGCCATTTAGGTGGTGGATTGCATCATAGTTTGCCAGGTCGTGCCAATGGTTTCTGCATATACAATGATGTGGCAATTACCATTGCTTACCTCATCAAGCATTATGATTTACGAGTAATGTGTATAGATACAGATGCACATCATGGGGATGGAACACAATGGAGTTTTTATACTAACAACGATGCATTAATTTATTCTATACATGAAACAGGTAAATTTTTATTCCCTGGGTCGGGAAACTATACAGAACGCGGCAATGAACAAGGCTTCGGTTATACCGTCAATATACCACTTGAACCGTACACAGAAGATGATTCTTATCTCGAGGTCTTAAATGAAACATTAGAACCTGTTGTTGCCTCTTTCAAACCTGATATCATTGTGAGTGTGCATGGTGTAGATATTCATTATTTAGATCCACTCACACATATGAGTTGTACACTAAATACACTATATGAAATCCCCTATAAAATTAAAGCATTAGCAGATAAATATACTGATGGAAAAGTGATTATGTTTGGTGGCGGTGGTTACAATATTTGGAAAGTTGTACCTCGTGCATGGACGCATGTTTTTTTAGCATTAATTGGTGAACAACAACAACAAGGTGAATTGCCTGAAAAATGGGTTGCTAAGTGGACACCTTATGCTACTTGTGAATTACCAAAGACTTGGAAAGACCAAAAATTAGATTATCAATTGATACCCAGACGTAAAGAAATTACAGAGATCAATATGAAACATGCAACTCAAGTATTAAGCTGGTTTAAATAACCCTTATTTTTATAGTTTTACTACATAAAAAACACAAAGCGTGATAAAGCCCCACTACTCAGCTCATTGAGATTAGTGGGGCTTATGCATGAATTTCAGTTCAGGTAAAACTTAAAACCAGTGTATTCTTGCTAAACTAGTACAGCAAAATCATTTTAAACATGGATTTTGGTCATAACATCTGTGTTTTATTAAATTTATTTTGTTGTACCTCTATATTCAATTCTATGCGGTAAAATCACATTAGGTTCATCAATTTCTTCTTCGTTCATATATTTGGTTAATAATCTCATTCCCACTGCACCAATATCATACAATGGCTGAATCACACTTGATAATTGTGGTCTAACCATTTCTACTAATCGTGTATTATTAAAACTAACAATTTGTAAATCATCCGGAACAGTTACACCCTCATCTTGTGCTGCATGAACTAAACCAATTGCTTGTTCATCACTAATTGATAAAATAGCATCTGGTTTAGTAGATTTTAATGCACCAAATGCACGTAAACCATCTTTATATGTTTCATTACCATTGAAGATTAATTGTTCATCTAATGTTAATTGATTTTCTGATAAGACTTCTTTTAATCCTTCTAACACATCATCTTGTGCCTTCTTGGAATAATCTCCACCTACAAAAGCAAAACGCTTTGCCCCTTTTTCGATCAGGTGTGCAGTTATTTCTTTTGCAGCAGTTTGGAAATCAATATTAACAGATGAAATTCCTTCATCTTTACCATTCGTACCTGACACAACCACTGGTACAGATGATTTATTAATCAACTCTTTAATTTCTTCTGATATGGTACCACCTAAAAAGATAATGCCATCTACTTGTTTGCTTAATAAATTATTAAAAATTTCTTTCTCTTTGCTTGGATCATTATCAGAATTAGAGATGATTGAATGATACTTATACATCGTAGCAATGTCTTCTAAACCACGTGCGAGTTGTGAATAATACACATTTGAAATATCTGGGATAATTACTCCAACAGTCGTCGTACGTTTACTCGCTAATCCTCTTGCTACTGCGTTAGGACGATAACTCAATTTTTTTATTACTTCGTTCACTTTGTCTCGGGTTTCTGGTTTTACATTTTGGTTACCATTTACGACACGCGAAACAGTAGCCATAGATACTCTAGCTTCTCTAGCTACATCATAAATTGTTACAGTCATAAACTTCCTCCTTGAAAGCGATTTCTTTATCATTATACTCTGTTTTCATAACATTTTCAAAGTTTACCATATTTTTCGTAAATGTAAAATCATTTTGATTTGAATGTCATAATTATGTCAATTTCATAATAATTTATCAAATCTTATTTGAGTATATTTTTTATTTCATTAACAATAAATTTTAAAAGCAGTATTTATTTTTCGTATAAATAGTTATTATAAAGCAATATAAAAACCTCTATATGCACCTAAATAGTTAGTGTGCAAAATAGAGGTTATAAAATCATAATATCATATACATTATTTTAATTGTTTGCTGTTATACATATCAGCTAATGGTTTTAATTCATTGTAGAATTTTTCAAATTCATTTAAATCCATTTGTTGACCACTATCACTTAATGCAACAGAAGGATCTGGGTGAACTTCTGCCATAATACCATCAGCACCAACAGCTAAACCTGCTTTTGCAGTAGGTAACATGATATCTTTACGTCCAGTACTATGTGTAACATCTACTAAAACTGGTAAATGTGTACCCTGTTTTAAAATTGGCACTGCGGAAATGTCTAATGTATTTCTAGTAGCTTTTTCATATGTACGTATACCACGTTCACATAAAATTATATTTTCATTACCTTGCGACGCAATATACTCAGCTGCAAAAATAAATTCTTCAATTGTAGCGGCCAATCCACGTTTTAATAATACTGGCTTATTAGAACGCCCTGCCTCTTTTAATAATTCGAAATTCTGCATATTACGTGCACCGATTTGAAAGACATCTAAATATTGATCAGCAATTTCAAAATCTGCTGGATTTACAATTTCACTTACAACATTCAAACCATATTTATCTTTTGTATTTTTAAGTATTTTAAGTCCTTCTTCACCTAATCCTTGGAAATCATAAGGTGATGTACGAGGTTTAAATGCACCACCTCTAATGAATTTCTCACCTTTAGCTTGTAAATTTGCAGCAACTGCATCTACTTGTTCTTGTGACTCAACTGAGCATGGACCAAAAACAAATGATTTATTACCATCACCAATAATGCCTCCATTATCAAATTGAACAATCGTATCTTCTGGTTTCAATTTTCTAGACACATATAAGTGTTTTTCATTCTCTGATTTTTGCAAGTCAGTAGAGGCTTTAAAAATTTCTTTAAATAGTTGTTTAATCACATTATCATTAAACGGACCTTCATTTTTATCTAAAAGTTGGTTAATCATTTCTTTTTCACGTTGAGGGTCATAAACCATTGTACCCTGTTTGCGTTTTTCTTCACCTATTTTTTGTGCGATTTTCCCTCTTTTAGATAAAAGGTCTAATATTTGTTCATTAATTCCAACAATTTCATCTCTGTATTCTTGTAATTTGTCTGTCATTTTATTCACCTCTATGAAAATTTTACAGCGATATTTTATTCTGCTTTAAAGCGATAAAATATTTGTTAAACGTAATTCTAACAATAACTACATATAAGTTCAAGTCTCAAACGTAAAAAATCACTTTTTAAAGTGAATACGTTTAATGATAACTGAATTTTCTGTTATTTGCTAGTCGTATTTTTACACTATTACTTAAAATATAATTTTATTTCAACGACTCGTTACAACGTATGCAAGTAGATTTAGTTTAGTGCTATTTATTAAATTATGCAAAATAGCTTATTTTTGAATAACAAAATATAAATTGTACGATTTTGTAATGTGCTGACGCCCTGGGATTCATATGAATGAGAGACTACAGGCTCTAATCATATCCCCAGGCAAGCATGCAAAGTCAAAATCGTAAGATTTTAAATATAAAGAAGACCTATCCATCATGTGTATTCATATTAAGTTATATCTTTGGTTAATTAAAAATACGACTTTCTATTAGTTGTATAAGTTAAATAAGACGAAGCTTTTTTCTATTGTATTAAAGCACATCACTTATAGAGATTTTGCATCGTGCTGACGCCCGGGGAAATGATATGAGCGAGAGACTACAGGCTCTAGCCATATCCCCAGGCAAGCATGCACGATCAAAATCGTAAGATTTTAAATATAAAGAGGACCAATCCATATTATGGATTGGCCCTCTTATTTTGAGATGGGGATTTATGCCCGAAACTCTTTTTGATTATAGAATTTATACCAAAATCAGATAACAGCTTTTAGTCGTTAAATGTTCTTTTATCTATTTTACTTTTCGCTTTTTCAGACTTCTTGTTTTGTAATCTATTTTTTGAATATGTTGGCACTTCTTGGTCAGAATTAGCTGAAACAGTATTGTTATCACTAGAAGATTGCTTACTTATACCTTGTTCAGCATTATCATGAACAATCATACCATCTTTAAAAGACACACTTTTATGTGTTTGCTTAACACGTTGCTCTGCAGCTTGAGATGCATTATTATTTGAAGCTTGACCATGTTTATCTGCAGAATTTTCTACTTTATTATTATTTTCTACTGCATTATCTAATTTCTTTGTAACTAAATTAGGTACTTTTTGATTACCTTTAGCTGTTAGCGTTTCAGGTTTTAATAAATCAACTGTCTTTTCAGCTACTTTAGGATCTTTGGACATTGCATCACGTTTTTGACTCGCTGCTAATGCTAATCCTGCAGCAGTAATACTACCTGCAACTGTTGCTGATTTTAAACTGTTTGTTGATTCAGCTTCAGTACTTTTAGTAACTAAATTAGGAACTGCCTTTTTAGAATTAGATTTTACATTTTCTTCAGCTACAAGTGCAGTTGTGTTTTTCTTAACTGTCGTGTCATTTTTTAAAGCTTTATTTTTCTCTTCAGCAGCATTCGCTAATTTTGTAGCCGATACTGTACCATTTTTTGATGATTCGTCAGAAGATGATGCAACTGTAGAATCAGATAAATGATGTGTTTCTGACTCTTGCTTAATTGCATTTTTTTGAGCATTTTTTTCACTTTCTGTTGGTTGTGCTTGTACATCAATATTGTTCAAACTATCATCTGATGCTTCACTCGATTGTTGTTCAGTTAATGTTTCTTGTGCTTGAGGTGACGTATTAGATAAGTTGTGTGAAGCCGTCTCTTGTTGAATTGCAACTTTTTGCGCATCTAATTCATTGTTTGTAATTGCTTTTTCTTTAATGTGCGCAACTTGACGTTCTGCTTCTGCTTTATCATTTTCAGCTTCTTTAACTACATTTGATTTGAATGCTTTATTATTTTTAGGAACGGATTTATCACTTTGACGTGATTTACTAATAGAAACCAACCCTACTGCCGAACCTATCACTGCACCCACTATAAATCCATAAACAAACACATTCCTAGCGCCAGATGTAAAATATTCTGGAACTTCATAGCTTTCTAAATTTCTTTCGAAATCATCTCGATTATAGTACTTCATATTTGAATGCCTCCTATAACAAATGCACTTAAATAAGTTTATACCTCATTTAAGTGCATTTGTTTTTTAAGTATATAAATGATTAATGGTCAACACGTGTAGTATAGCTATGATTTGCATCGTCTGCTACGCTACTTGTTTTATAATTTGCACTTTCTCTACGATTTCTTCTGTTTTGCCATTTGTCAGCAACTTCCATTGCAACGTTTGACCATTGTACAACTTGAGAAATTTTATCTTCATTTTGAGAAATATTGTGCGTGATTGAGTTAGTTACTCGATCAACAGAACCATTTAATGTTTGAACTGAATCACCGATACCTTTCACAGCATCAACGACAGAGTTTAAACGTTCTGATTTATCTTGAATATCTTCAGTTAAGCGATTCGCTTTATGAAGTAAGTCAGTAGATTCACGTGTAATCCCTTGAATTTGTCCTTCAACTCCATCAAGAGTTTTAGCAACGTGATCTAAATTTTTCTTAACTGAAAGTAATACAACAACGATTCCTATACATAATACTAAAAAAGCAATCGCTGCAATTATTCCAGCTATAGGTAAAATCCATTCCATTTAAAACGCCTCCTAAAAAAACATATGTTGTTATTTAATATAAATACCCACATCATTTTAACATAAACATATTAAAATGAGGTAGTTACACCGATATTTTCCATATATGCACGTTGGATTTTTTGTATATCGCCTGCACCCATAAATAAGATAACTGCATCTTTATACTGTTCTAAAGCATTTACACTATGCTCATCAATAAGCGTGGAACCATCCACCCTTTTAACTAGGTCTTGAATGGTTAGTTCACCATTATTTTCTCTTATTGATCCAAAAATTTCACATAAAAATGTTTTATCAGCAAGATTCAAACATTCAGCAAATTCTTCTAAAAAAGCCTGTGTTCTACTGAAAGTATGTGGTTGGAAAACAGCTATAACTTCTTTATTAGGATATTTTTTTCGTGCTGTCTCAATTGTAGCACTAATTTCTCTCGGATGGTGAGCATAATCATCCACTAATATTTGTTTACCCGCCTTAGTTTCATTAAATCTACGTTTTACACCACCAAATGTTTCTAACGCTTCTTTAATATTATCAACGTTTAATCCTTCTAAATAACTTATTGCTATTACAGCAAGTCCATTTAAAATATTATGATCCCCAAATTGTGGAGATAAGAAAGTATCATAATATTTATTATTAATATAAACATCAAATTGCGTACCCTTTTCACTAAATTGAATATTATCTGCATATATATCATCATTTTTAGAGAATCCATAATAATAAATAGGTACATCTGCTTTTAAATCACGAAGATATGGATCATCTCCCCAAGCTATAATTGCTTTTTTTATGTTATGTGCCATTTCTTGAAAAGCATTAAAAACATCATGTACATCTTTAAAATAATCTGGATGATCAAAATCAATATTTGTCATAATAGTATAATCCGGGTGATAACTTAAAAAATGTCTACGGTATTCACACGCTTCAAAAGCAAAGTAATCACTAGCCGGAATACCTAAACCTGTACCGTCTCCAATTAGGAAAGATGTCTTTTTATCTCCGTTCATAACATGTGATAGTAAGCCAGTTGTAGATGTTTTACCATGTGCACCTGTTACAGCAACAGAAGTGTATTGGTTAATAACATGACCTAAAAAATCATGATAACGAATAACTTCTAAATTTAATTCATGTGCGCGGACTACTTCTTCATGCGTATCAGGAAAGGCATTACCTTGAACAATGACCATATCTGCCTTTATATTATCTGCATCAAAGGGCAGGATTTTTATACCTTTATTTTTTAATGCTACTTCTGTGAAAACATAATTCTTTATATCTGATCCTTGTACTTCATTTCCAAGATCATGCATGATTTGTGCTAATGAACTCATACCGGCACCTTTAATGCCGACAAAATGGTAATGTGTCATTGTAACACTCCTTTATCTCTATATTAATTATCATTCAAATCAGACTCTGTGATATACACATCTCTAGGTTTCGAACCGTTTGCTTCCGAAACATAACCTAACTGTTCTAGTTGGTCTACAATTCTCGCAGCGCGATTATAACCGATTTGGAAATGTCTTTGTATCAGTGAAGTAGAAATATGTCCTTCTTGTACCATAAATCGACATACGTCGTCGAATAAATCATCTTGTGGATGACTTTCTACTTTTTTCAACAATTCTTTTTCTTCAAAAAGATAATCAGGTTCACGTTGTTGTTTAATAAAATCAACTACATCATCAATTTCTTCATCAGAAACGAATGTTCCTTGTACACGTATGGGTTTGTTCATTCCACTTCCTAGGTATAGCATATCCCCATAACCTAATAAGCGCTCTGCTCCACCACTATCTAAAATCGTACGTGAATCTACACTTGAAGATACCATAAAGGCAATACGTGTTGGTATATTCGCTTTGATTAATCCTGTAATTACGTTTACGGATGGTCTTTGTGTTGCAACTAACATATGAATCCCACATGCGCGTGCTTTTTGTGCAATTCGTGCAATTGATTGTTCAACCTCTTGTGGTGCCATCATCATTAAATCAGCTAATTCATCTATTACTATAACAATTTTTGGCATTCTATCTTCATAATTTGCTTTTTTATTAAAAGCAGTTATATTTCTAACATGGTATTTGGCAAATACTTTATATCGACGTTCCATTTCTTCAACTGCCCATTTTAAACTTTGTGTAGCAGCTTTAACATCAGTAATAACAGGAGATACCAAATGTGGCAAGCCATTATATGGTGCCAACTCAACCATCTTAGGATCGATAAGTAATAACCTTAGTTCTTCAGGATGATTTTTATACAATAATGACATTAAAATGCTGTTAATAGATACAGATTTACCTGAGCCTGTAGCACCAGCAATTAAAGCATGAGGTGTTTTTGCTATATCCATAACCAATGGCTCATTGTTAATTCTAAGCCCCATAGCTACTGTTAATTTAGATTCAGCATTTTTAAATGTATTATCTTCTATGATAGAACGTAAATTAACAGGTGTGGAAGACTGATTTGGCACTTCAATACCTACTAGACTCGTGCCTGGAATAGGTGCTTCAATACGTATATCTTTTGCTGCCAATGCCATTTTAATATCATCTTGTAAGTTAGTGATTCTAGATACTTTCACACCTTTTTCAACAGACAGTTCAAAACGAGTCACACTTGGTCCTTCCGTAACAGTTTGAACTTCCGCAGGTACATTGAAATAATAGAATGCTTCATTTAATTCTTGTTTCTTTTCTTCAATCCATTGATTATCTATTTCATGCACTTTAGGTTCATCAAGTAAATCAATACTTGGAAGTTTAATATTCGGACCTTTTCTTATTGACGTTTTACTTTCTTGATATGGTGGCGTATTTTGACTTGGCTGACTCACAGTATTTGAATTCTGAGACGTCGTATCATTAACTGATTGATTGTCTATATGTTTGGATTCAAGTTTTTGTGTTTTTTCATCATGCTCGTTTTCTATACCTTCATCTTTCAGACCTTTACTGGACTGTACATCCTCAGTCAATGTTTCAGATTGCGCATGCATATCCGTAATTTTTGACTTATTATCGTCTGAAGCATATACTTCCACGTTATTTTCGGTTTGCATTTGTTGATGATAAGAAGCAGTTGATTCAGCTTTTTTTGTCTGTGTTGGTTTATCTATATTTTCATCTGATTGTTGTAATTTAACCTCATTAGATTTGACAGAAGTATTCGTGTTGTTAAGATTTTTTTTAGCATCAAGCATTCGTTTTTTGTCAGATGGTGTCATCACTACATTGAAAGGTTTGCTCCCTTTCAATCTAGTTGTATTTTTATGTTGTTGATTCCTTTGTTCATCACTATTAACTTTAGCTGCTGGCTTATCATGAACTTGTTGTGTTTCATCATCTTTATTCTCTGAAATCTGTGCGTCACTAACAAATGTATTTTCACCAGTTCTATCCGCTTCAGTATTAACCGATGAATCTTTTTGATATCGTGAAGCATTTTGATTTAAATCATCAGTGTCATCTATATTTTGCTCATCTTCTTTTTCAAAATGATGGTTTGTATACATTGATGTATCATCCACAGAATAATCATTTTCATTTTTCGATGTTTTTACTTCATTTTTGTGCGCTTGTTGAGTCGAATCAAGCGTATTTTGTGACATATCTTTTTGAACATCTGAAATTTCTCTATAAGTTGCATCCGAAATTTCAGTATTATCGATTGATTCTGTTGAGTTTTCATCGTCGTGTTGCAGAACATTATCTATTTCTACATGATTACTATCTTGAAAAAGATTTGACTCGTCATTAGCTTGACTCGTTGATGTTTCTGTAATACTTGGTTCATTTTCTACATTGACAGTTTGATTCTCACTTTCATCTGACTCAACATCTGATTGGTTATTGTCAATGTTATGTACATCACTTATATGATCTAAATTAATTTCTTGATACTTGTATTGTGACGTATCACTTTGGTTATCAGCATCATTTTGTTCATTTGTATCTTTATCTGACAATTTTTTTGCGTAGTCTGTATCACTATTATTATTTTCTGATCCGTCTAATGAACTTTCTCCAATATATTGTTTTGCTTGTTGTGCATACATTTCATCAATTGCTTTTTGAATTGTATCTTCGTCATTTTGTTGATTTTCTTGTCGCTTCTGTTGCAATGCTTTCTTAAACTGACGTTTTTGAAGCACTTTACGCTCACGTTCTCTACGAATTTCTTCAACAATTTGAGACGCATAGATATTTTCTATATTGATTGTATTGTTCTTTTTAGGTGTAGTTGTTGATTGTGATACATGATCTTGTTGCATAGATTTATTTTGCGTTTGTTCTTTGCTCTTTTTAGATGATGGTTGTTCGCTATCAACTTGAGAAAATTGATCAAACGTTGATTCATCAGTGACGCTTTGGTCATTGTTAGAATTTAATTTTTGTTCTCCTTGCATTTCACTCTCATTATCATCTGTAAAACGATTATTAGGTTTTATCACACCATTTTCTAAAGGATGTGGTTTTTTAGTTCCAAAAATAGCTGAAGGAACTTCGCTCGCTTTAAATTCACTTTTATGATATTGAGGTGTAGTAGGCTCATGTTTTTTTGTACTATGTCCACTTCCGTGTCCAGTACCGCCTAAAACATCTGTTTGAATTCTTGTTCTTTTTCCTTTGTGTTGTTTCTTTTCTTTACGAACTTCATTATCTAATGACGCATTTGTTTTACTACGTGATGATGGATAAGATTCTGTAGATGGTTGATCAAATTTATCTGTAGTTGTTTCATCAGCCATTTGTCTCCGTCTTCTATAGTGGTGATTCTCAGTATGAGGATTAGATGACTTATGATTGGAATTTTTAAATTCATTTTCTGATGATTCTTTATTAGCGTCCTCAGTGTCACTATTTTCTTCTAAAACACGCATTGGAAATCTAAATTTCCCTTTGGGTCTCTCATAAACATCGTTATTTTGAGGAAGTAATGTGTCTTGATGTTCTTGCTGCATATTCTTTTGGCGTCGTTGGTTTCTTTTATTTAGATAATCTTTATTAGGATCATTTTCTTCTCCAAATAATTTGTCGAACCAGCTCATTCGGACATTACCTCCTTCTATTCTTCAAAAAATGCCTGTCCAACTTTGTATTCATCAGACAATACCATAATACCTTTTTCCTGTGGAGCATTTGGTAAATTTAATTCTTTCATAGAACAAATCATTCCACTTGAATCTACACCACGTAATGCTGCATCTTTAATAACCATGCCACTTGGCATCACAGCTCCTACTTTTGCTACAACGACCTTTTGTCCTGCTTCAACATTCGGCGCTCCACAAACGATTTGTAGCTTTTCTGTTTCTACATCTACATTTAAAACACTTAATTTATCTGCATCTGGGTGTTTTTCTTTAGTTTCAACATAACCGACAACAAATTTTGGTGATAAATCTGCGTTCAATTCAAATGTGAAACCAGCATTATTAATTGCTTGTTGTAAGTCATGAATCAAATTTTCATCCAATTTTATATGACCTTTTCCAGTAATATTTGAGACCTTTGATGCATTGAATATATTAAAACCTACAACCTTATTATCTTGACGAATTTCCACTACATCATTCTTTGTTTCATAAGTAAATTCACCTGTTGTGGGTTCAATTTGTAAAAAAGCTACATCTCCAACAGCTTCTTTATTGTAAAATAAATTCATTTTTTTAACTCCTTATTTCTTATCTTTATTTTCATATTGTTTTCTAGTTGCTTCTAATCTTTGGATGACATTTGGGTTTCTTTTTTGCTTATTATTTTTACCTAATATAAATATTGGTTCAAAATGTCCGTTATCATAAGCTAATGATAATGACGTGATTGGAACTAAACCTTTCGTGAAGAATTCCATCGTTAAATGTGCCATGACATCATAACCTGTTTTATTTCGTATATCGGCAATAATTAACACATCTTGATGTGGTACTGCTACCAACATTTCACCTTCACATTGAGCTTGTATGTCATTCAAAAAGGTATTATTTAAAATTCTACTTGCATCGTAGCCATCATTTGAATTTACAAAATAGAAAATATTACCTTTAACTTCATCAGTTTTATATTTGTTTTCAAGTTTTCTGACATTAAATAATGCCATTTCTTTCACTTGTTGTTTAGTAAGATTTAATTTTTCTAACATTTGTTCATCTATTAATCGATAAGATTTTCCTAAATCTACTGCATAATAAATATTTGTTTCTGCAGTATGTTTATCTATAACAAATGAATTACCTTCTTTATCTTTTTTATCAAAACTAGGCGATCTCAGTACAGGCATTATCTCAATGTTCTCTGCTTCAGATAAAGCCTCCCCTTTCATTTGTTCAATCGCTTCTTCAACATAATATACAATTTCATCTACAATGTTTTCTTTTTGTTCTTTATATTTCGCTACAATTGTAGAAATTTTGACAGTAACACCTTTGCCATTATCATTTCTAGATACGCGTAGCGTTTCTTCATCACGATTAAAACTAAATTTAACATCTAAATGTTTCAATCTATCTTTTAATTTATCTCTCATTTGAAAGACATTCATCGTTAACACTCCTATTTACGTGTCTTAATACAGTTTACAATAAATATACCCTTAGGAACAGAAAAAAAGTAAGTTCTAAGGGTATATTTTTAGCGTACACATTAATACATTTGATTTACTTTATTTTTATAAAGAAGCTAAAAATTCATCTATCTGTTCAATGGATTTACGTTCTTTGCCAATATAACTTCCAATTTGTTGTCCATTACTAAATACTAAAAAACTAGGAATGCCCATAATACCATGTTCAATACAAATATCTATAAATTTATCTCTATCCACTGATATGAATTTATAATTTGTATACTTCGCTTCAAGTTGTGGTAGGTCTGGTTCAATTACTTTACAATCCGGACACCAATCAGCAGTAAATAAAAATACTGTGTGTCCTTTTTTTAATTCTAAAAATTGTTGTTCATTTTCTAATTGTTCCATCTAATCACTCCAAAACGTTATTTATACTGTAAAGTATTTATTACTTCATTATCTAAATTTTTAACTGATTGTAATATTAAGCTTCTTGCAGCATCATAATCGCGAAAATCAAATACTGCATTTGTACTGTGAATATAGCGTGCACAAACACCAATAACCGCGGTTGGTATACCTATGTTTGCTTTGTGAATTTCTCCTCCATCTGTACCACCTGGAGACATATAATATTGATGTGGAATTTTAAATTTGTTTGCTAAATCTAACAGAAAATCTCTAAACGTTGGTTTTAATATCATTGTTCCATCTTTTATACGAATTAAAGTCCCTTTTCCCAGTTCACCGGAAAGATTTTGCTTTCCTTTCATATCATTTGCTGGTGAACAATCTACTATAAAAGCAACATCTGGATCAATTAATTCAGCAGAGGCTTTTGCACCTCTTAAACCAACCTCTTCTTGGACATTTGCTCCGACATATAAATCAAAATCTAACTCTACATCTTTTAATAATTCTAATAATTCTATGCCTATTAAACAACCATAGCGATTATCCCACGCTTTACTAGCAAACCTATGCTCTGATAATTGTGTGAATGGTGTGTCTGGAACTATAGTATCACCTATTTGAATGCCTCGATTTATGACATCTTGTTCGTTTTCACAACCTATATCTAATAATAAGTCTTCAATTTTTGGTGCGCCTTCGTTACCTGTTCTAAAATGTTTCGGTATATTTGCAACGACCCCGACAATTTCTTCGTTGTTTCTTGATTTTACCTTTAACCTTTGGCCTTGCCAAATATCAGTTGCTACTCCACCTAAATTAGTGAATTGTAAAAGCCCATTATCTGTGATGTTCGTTATTAAAAAACCTACTTCATCCATATGAGCGGCAACCATTATTCTTTTAGGATCTTTAGATTTAGATCGTTTAACCCCATAAAAACCACCCATACGATTATAAACAAAGTCATCTACATAGGGTGACATCTCATCTTTCAAATATGCTTTAACGTCATCTTCAAATCCTGGCGCGCCATGTAATTCTGTTAATATTTTCATTCTTGATAATGTTTTACTTTTGTCTATACTCAATGTCTTTCACTCCTTAATATTTATTATATCATCTTCATTATGGTAAACTATAAATATGAATTTATTGGGGGTAGATTGTAATATGTTGAATAAAAAAAGTTGGTTCTTCATCGGCTTAATCTTAATAACAACTATTGTTGGATCAATTTATTTTTATACTCGCCAAAAGCAACTACAAAATCGTAATCCTGAAACTATTATTTCAGATGTAAAAACTTATTTTATGAATGTTGTAGGTTCTTACATATTAAACGAAACGATAATGTATCAAAATGCTGGCGATCAATTAGAAGTCTTTCAAGGTGGTATCACTACCCTTCATAATGGCAAACGCACTTATTATGATTTTTATGCTAATGCTAAAACCGGTGAAGTGATAAACATCGTTGAATGCAAATGATAAATGGTTAAAGTTATGAACATGTTTGTATCATGTAGTCAACGATTATCGACTACATTGAAAGAAATAAACTATATCACTGCTCAAGCCAAGAAGACATAGATTGTATTTCTTGTTAAAGATATAGTGCTATTTCAAATGTTCAAAACTTTAACCTTTTACTTTATTCTCTTGTAATATAATGTTCGATTTCAGAGAGTTCTTTTTGGTTAAATTTTACAGCAAAGTAATTCACATCATGATAATATAAGAACCAGTAATTTTCTAAAATAAATCTAGGTATCATGCGTTCTTTTTCTCTTATTGACTGCATTGGATAATCATCGTAGGCAGTAACCCATAGCGGGTTTTTGTGAGCGACTGTGGGAAAAATATCTCCCATATGCACTGCTTTTTCTCCTTCACTTTCAATTGTAATAATTGAATGACCGTAACTATGACCTCCAGTATGGTACATATTAATCCCCTTGACTATTTCAATTTCATTTTCAAATAACAATAAATTATTGGAGAAATCACCATTATTTTTCTGCCAATACGTTGATTTACTACGTATATTAGGACTAATAAACTCATGCCATTCATCTTGTTGAATAATATGAATCGCATTTTTAAAAACCGCACGTCCTTCACTATCAGTTAATCCTGACGCATGGTCAAAATGTAGATGTGACATTAGTACATAATCAATATCATTCGTCGTCAAATTAAATAATTTTAACTCTTCATCTATTTTACTTTCATAATGCACACCAAATATTTTACGCTCTTTTTCCGTAAGCTTTTGATTACCTATACCAGTATCAATGATGAAGTTAAATTCTTCCGTTTGTATTAATATTGGATGTGTGGGTAATGGAATCCGATTGTCCTCACTCAGTTCATACTTTTTTGTCCATAAAACTTTGGGTACTACACCAAACATCGCTCCCCCATCAATGTTCGTAATACCACCATTAAGGTAATGTATCTTGAACTTTCCTAATTTCATAACCAATCCCCATTTCTTAATTTAATTACTAATCACTTAATATAGTAATATAATACTTGTTACACGTAAAATAACGAAATTTGTTAGTCCTCCTGCTATAGTCATTTCATTGCGATTTTGTAACATATTGACGTTCATGCATTCGTATGTGTGAGAGACTACAGGCTCGAGCCATATCCCCAGGCAAGCACGTACGGTCAAAATCACAAGATCGTTAATATAAAAAAGGACTAATCCGTCTTTCTTATGGATTAGCCCTTTATTTTGAACATGAGCGTTATAACTGAGTCATAACAAATATTTAATTATTATGGAATTTGGCTTCCATTCTATAAATTCTTGAACCTCTGTCAGAAAACTTTCGCTCATATTCTGTTTCAATATTATTCTCTTTTTCTTCTTGATGTAAATTTAAATTTATTTTTGTAAAATACATACCAAATTGGGACATACTTTCTAAGCTATAAGCAAATAATCCTCTATTATCTGTTTTAAAATGAATTTCTCCATCTGTTTTTAACACTTGTTTATACAAGGATAAAAACGTGTGATACGTTAATCTACGCTTAGTATGTCTTTTTTTCGGCCAAGGGTCAGAAAAATTTAAATAAATACGTGAAATTTCTCCATCTTTAAAGTATTCATTGAGTTCTATCGCATCATTACATATCAATTTAATATTTGTTAGATTTTGCTCTCTCACTTTATCTAACACTTTGACCATAACATTTTTTTCACGTTCCATAGATATAAAATTAATTTCAGGTCTTTGTGCAGCAAGTGTTGTTATAAATTGTCCCATGCCAGAACCAATTTCAATATAAATTGGTTGATCTTTATCAAACCATTCACTAATATGTCCCGCATGACTGCCATCCGTGTCTACAATATCAGGATGCGATTTTAAATAATCTTCAGCCCATGGCTTGTAACGCATTCTCATTTTCTTGATAACTCCTTATATAAATGCATTGTTATTCATTACTTCATTTAAGAACTTCAGCCACATATTCATATCTTTATAGCGTTTTTGTTCTTCATACCACTGTACCATTCCAATAGACTGGACAGCAGTATACCACTTCATCCTCTTTTGCAAGTCTATAGAATCTTTCGTACCGTAATCATTTAACCACTGAGGCCATTTATTTTCAGGAACGTAATTGTATAGCAGCATGCCTAAATCAATTGCTGGATCCGCAATCATTGCACCTTCCCAATCCACTAAAAATAATTCATCGTGGTCAGACAACAACCAATTATTGTGATTGACATCTCCATGGACAACTGTAAAAAATCTAGGGTCAAGACTTGGCATATGATCTTCTAAATAAGTTAATGCTTTTCGCACTACATGATGCGTTAACACTTCTCTAGATAATGAGGCATTTATTTTATTTAACAAAATATCAGGCGTAATAGGATACATTTCCATACGTTTCAACATATTCAAAAGTGTTTTTGAACTATGTATTTTTTTCAATAAATTAGCCACTCGTTGTTCATACATCTCATCGAAAGTTAGCTCTCTGCCATTTTTCCAATGTTGCGCTGTTACGACTTCCCCAGTCTCTATTCGTTTCGTCCATACAAGCTTAGGTACAATACCTTCAGCAGACAAGGCTGCAATAAATGGGTTTGAATTTCGTTTTAAAAACAATTTCTGCCCATCTTGTTCAGCCATATATGCTTCTCCAGATGCACCACCTGCTGAATCAAGTGTCCATCCTAATTGATAAAACTGCTCCAACACGTTCACCTCACTTTCAATTAGAAAATGGCTCAAGAAAACAGATTTCGAGAGCCAAATATAATCATTTTCTAATACACTTATAAACTTTAAACTCTATATCACAGTCATTTAATTATGACTATCATTTTGTCCCATAGAATCAAGTTTTCATATTTAAATATGAAATACTGTATCGAGATTAATAATAACTTTAACATCATATCATACATGATCTCGTAACAGTATTTTTTTGAAAAATTCCTTTAGTTTTTTATGAAATTTCAAGTCTCAATTTCAAGTCTCATAGAAGATTTTATAATGTTTAGAGATTTATTTCAACCAATAATGAGAAACAAAAAGTCACATTTTACTACAGTATTTTTCTGTAATTTTTTAAATCGGCTCAGTTAGCATTATAACATAATTTAGCTTTTATAGATGTTACATTTTATTTCCTTTTATGGAAAATATTAACTATCTGTGTCAATGTAACTATTAAATCCTTCTTGTAATGATTTCGTTACTGGACCGACTGCTCCGTCTCCTACTTGTTCGCCATCTAATTTAACGACTGGCATCACTTCAATAGAAGTACTAGACACAATAATTTCATCCGCGTTTCTTAAAAAGTCTACAGTAAATGTACCTTCATTAAATGGTATACCTTTTTCTTCGGCAATATCTTTTATAACCATTCGCGTAATACCATTCAATATATAATTGTTTACTGGATGTGTATAGATTTCGCCTGCTTTAATAGCATATACATTGCTTGATGATCCCTCAGTAACAATGTCACCTCTGTGTTGAATAGCTTCTTGCGCATTATATTTTACTGCACGCTCTTTAGCCAATACATTTCCAAGTAAATTCAAGCTTTTAATATCACATCTTAACCAACGAATATCCTCAGTTGTTATCGCATTAATACCTTCTTCTAATAACTTGTATGGACGTTCATAAGTTTTGGTAAATGCCATCACATTAGCTTCTACTGATGGTGTTGGAAAAGCATGGTCACGAGGTGCTGCTCCACGCGTAACTTGAATATAAACGCCGCCATTAACAACGCCATTCGCTGCTAATAATTCTTGAATTAATTCAGTAAGTTCATCCACATTGTATTTCAATTCTAAACCTATTTCTTTAGCACTTCTTATAAGCCTTTCAAAATGGGGTTTAGCAGTAAAAATATTATTATTATATGTTCTAATATATTCATATATCCCGTCACCAAATACGTAACCTCGATCATTGTATGGTACTTTTGCATCTTGTTCATCTACTAAATGTTCATTAATAAGTACTTTTGTCATCATCATTCCTCCACGCATAGTGCATATAAAGCTTCTAAATAAATACTAGTTGCATTAAATAATTGCTTTTTCGTAATATACTCATTTTTTTGATGCATTAAATCTTCGGAGTCATTAAACATAGCTCCAAAGGCAACACCTTTATCTAAATTACGTGCGTATGTTCCACCACCTATTGTGTAAGGTTCGGTTTGGTCACCAGTTTGATTACGATATGCTGTCACTAACGTTTGCACGAAAGGATCATTTTTATCCACATAGTGAGGTGTTTGGTTTTTACCTAATTCAATAGAAAATCCAAGTTGTTGAATCTCACCTTTAAAACGAGTCATGGCTTCTTCAAATTCAAAACCTTGCGGATATCTTAAGTTAATACCAAATCGGCCACCATTTTGATTATCGTATGAAATGATACCAATATTTGTAGTTACATCTCCCATGACATCTGTATGGAATTTCATCCCCATTTTTTCACCGAAATGAGAGTTGAATAAATACTGTTCACTAAATTGAGTGAAATTTTCAGCAGTTTTATCTAAATTTAATTTGGCTAAGAAATTCAATAAGTATAACCCTGCATTCACACCAATAGATGGATCCATACCATGTACAGCTTTACCATAAACCTTAAGTACTAATACACCGCTATCAACGATACTTTCACCATCAATATTATTATCAGATAAAAACTGTTCAAATTTTTGAATGACGTCAGTCATGTTTTCTTTAACTGCAAGTTTAGCAATTGCTTCATCAGGCACCATGTTATAGCGCTGACCGGATGCAAAAGAAATAAGTTCGTATTCTGGCTCATCTTTATCCTCTGCTTTGTCATTTTGAACCACATCAAATGTACTTATACCTTTTTCACCATGTATTGCTGGGAATTCAGCATCAGGTGCAAAGCCTAAAGTTGGCATTTCTTCAGTTTTAAAATAACGCTCTGTACATTGCCAATCTGACTCTTCATCAGTGCCTATAATGATATGTATACGTTTTTTCCAATTGACCTTCATATCGTTCAATATTTTCACTGCATAATATGCTGCTATTGTTGGCCCTTTATCATCAAGGGTACCTCTTGCAATAATCTTATCTTCAGTTACAACAGGATCGAAAGGATTAGAAACCCAACCATCGCCAGCCGGCACTACATCAACATGACATAAAATTCCCATAACATCTTCGCCTTCACCAACTTCAATACGTCCTGCAATATGTTCAACATCATGCGTGTTAAATCCATCACGTTCAGCAATACCATACATATAATCTAATGCCTTACGTGGTCCAGGTCCAACCGGATTTTCTGAAGAAATTTTATTATCGTCTCTCACACTTTCAATAGATAATAAGCCATTTAAATCGTTTATAATATCTGTTTCGTATTCTTTCACTTTATCTTTCCACATTTAGCATCAACTTCCTTTTTAATACTTATATATTTAATATTTTACATGAAGTAGTACAGAAACTACAGTGAGATGTGATTATTATTTTAAAAAAATTCACTGTATAATTAATTGAAAAACAGATTGAAGCCTTTCACATACATGTCTTTCAAAATCTGTATTAATATAAAAAAACCTAGTTCAAAACTATGAACTAGGTTAAAAAACTAAATTAATAATTGCTTATTTGTTTTTATTGTTTTTGAGTTCTTCTTCAGTAACGACGCGAAGATTATTTGAAGGATCAGCTGCACCTTCATCAGTAAATCTCGCTTCTTCAACATGTTCTTCTTCTTCAGATTCGCCTTTAAAACGATCTTTTTGTTCGTTAATGAAACCTTTAGGATCTTGTTTTACTTTTGAAGCATAACCTTTAGGGTCTTGTTTTACTTCATTATAAGTTTCATTGGCTTTTGAACTGATTTGACTAGCGATGTCTTTTGCGTTTTGCTTATAGGACTCAGGATTTGATTTATATTTACTATATTCATCCTTTAATTTATCTCTATTCTCTTTTTTAGAAAGAACAACTGCAGCAGCTGCGCCTCCAACACCTATAATTGCTTTTAATAATTTTGACATAATAACACCTCTTTATTATTTTAATCCTAATTGTTTAAAATCTATTTGAGTTAAGTGGCGATATTCACCCGGTTCTAAAGATTCATCCAGTTTTAGTTCACCAATGCTAATACGTTTCAATTCCAGAACTTCATTATCTATAGCATGAAACATACGCTTAACTTGATGATATCTTCCTTCATAAATTGTGACAAATGATTTATATGCCTCATCACTTTTTACTAAAGTTGCAGGCTTCGCCAAACCCTCATTGAATTCAATACCCATTTTAAATGATTTTATATCATTATTTGTAATATTTTTTTTAGAAATTACCTCATATGTTTTAGAAACATGCTTAGCAGGGCTCATTAGTTCATGATTAAAAGTTCCATCATTCGTAATTAATAA
Source organism: Staphylococcus sp. GDY8P45P (assembly GCF_017892745.1). Classification (NCBI taxonomy): domain Bacteria; kingdom Bacillati; phylum Bacillota; class Bacilli; order Caryophanales; family Staphylococcaceae; genus Staphylococcus; species Staphylococcus sp. GDY8P45P. The sequence continues at coordinate 579,006 of NZ_JAESLS010000006.1, forward strand.
CAAACCCTCAGTGTCTTTATCTAATCGCCCCACTGGAAAAACTTCTAAAAACCGATATGGTTCAACCAAGTCTACAACTGTTTGATGTTGGTCATCCTCTGTTGCAGATACATAGCCTTTAGGCTTATTTAACATTAGATAGACTTTATCTATATAATGAATCGTTTCATTGTTTTTTTGAACTACATCATTTTCTGGGTCTATTTGCTTTTTAGGAGATTTTTCTATTTTATTATTAACTGTAATCGTACCTTTTTTCAATAACTGTTTAACTTCTGTACGCGTTCCGACACCCATATTAGCTAAAAATTTATCTAATCTCATTTTATAAGACCTAATTTACGTCTAAGTTTATTTGGAATATCTCCTAAAAATTGATCGGCCAGTTTTGTCTTCATCGTAATTCCACCGTAAACAATCATACCTATAATGACACTAATAATTAAAATTGCTAAAGCGCCAAATTTAGTTTGTGGTGAAATAACCATTTGTAATAAAAATGATGATAATTCAACTACGACCATCATTAAGAAGCCGTATAAGAAAATTTTACCAAAATGTAGCCATGTTTCTGAGAAATCAAAATTAGCATATTTTTTAAGTATATAAAAATTACAGATAACAGCAAATAGCAATGCTATTGCCGTACTTAAAATTGCTCCGGCAGTATGGAAAGCCATAATCAATGGCGTGTTTAGTATTACTTTTAATACTACTGCCGCTAAAATTACAAACACTGTTAATTTTTGTTTATCAATGCCTTGTAGCATAGATGCTGTCACACTCAATAATCCTATTAAAATTGCCACAGGTGCATAATAAAATAACAATTGACTACCATCGACATTGTAACTATAAAAGACAGTATATAATGGTAAAGCTAAGGCCATAATACCCAGACTTGCTGGGACTGTAATATACATTAGAACCCCTAAAGATGTTCTGATTTGTCTGTGCATTTCTTTTAATTCACCCGATTCATACGTCTTAGTGATAAATGGGATTAAACTCACTGCAAAACCAGCAGATAAAGACGTTGGAATCATCACTATTTTATTTGTCGTCATGTTTAAAATGGTAAAGAAATAGTCATGTAAACGGCTTGGTACACCAGCCAAATCTAAGGCACCGTTATGTGTAAACTGATCTACTAGATTAAACAGTGGGAAATTCAAACTAACAATTACAAATGGGATACTATAAGAAATAATTTCTTTATACATTTTTCCATAGGAAACTGTGATATCTGAAGTATCCGTTGCTACCATTTTTTCAATGTTAGGTTTTCTCTTTCTCCAGTAATACCATAATGTAAATATCCCTGCTATCGCACCTATTGCAGCAGCAAATGTTGCTATACCGTTGGCTTGTAGCACACTTCCACCAAAGACATTAAGTACTAAATAACTTCCTACTAAAATAAATAATATACGTGCGATTTGTTCTATGACTTCTGAGACCGCAGTTGGCCCCATTGATTTATAACCTTGGAACACACCACGCCACGTAGCAAGTAATGGTATGAATATGACCACCATACTGATTATTCTAATAATCCATGTAATATCAGCTACTGACCAACCACCTTTAGTACCAGATTCATGTGCTAAAGTAATTGTGGCGATACTTGGTGCTAATAAATATAAAATGAAAAATCCAATAAATCCTGTTATAGTCATAACTATAAAGCTAGATTTATATAACTTTTCACTTACTTTATAAGCGCCTAAAGCATTATATTTAGACACATATTTAGACGCCGCTAATGGCACACCAGCAGTTGCGACTGCAATGGCAATATTATACGGCGTATATGCATAGTTAAAAGGTGCCAATTTTTCTTCTCCACCAATAATGGAGTAAAAAGGAATAATATATATAACACCCAAGACTTTAGTAATCAATATACTAAGGGTGATTAAAAAGGTACCCCTAACTAATTCTTTACTTTCACTCATTCAGATCTTCCTATCTCAAATTAAATTTTTACAATCATAACTTTAATCATAACGTTATAAACACTTTTTTTCAAAACTATATTACTATAAACTATAAAATAACACTATTTAGTAAAGTGAGGCAATCAAATGTACCAAACAATTATTATTGGCGGTGGCCCTAGCGGTTTAATGGCGGCTGCTGCCGCAAGTCAACATAGCGATAAAGTCCTTCTCATAGAAAAGAAAAAAGGACTCGGTCGCAAATTAAAAATCTCTGGTGGCGGACGTTGCAACGTCACAAACCGTTTACCATATGAAGAGATAATTAAAAATATACCAGGAAATGGAAAATTTTTATATAGTCCTTTTTCCGTATTTGATAATGAATCTATTATTCGCTTTTTTGAATCACGTGGTGTTGCACTTAAAGAAGAAGACCATGGACGTATGTTTCCTGTTTCTAATAAAGCACAGGATGTTGTAGATGCATTAATTCGTACAATTGATAAGAATAATGTAACTGTAAAACAAGAAACTTCAGTGCATGCTATTGAACATACACCACAACAGACTTTCAAAGTATTTTTAGATAATCAACAAACTGTTGAAGGTCATAGTTTGATTATCGCTACAGGTGGTACGAGTGTGCCAAAGACTGGATCAACTGGTGATGGTTACAAATTTGCTGAACACTTGGGACATACAATTACAGAACTTTTCCCGACTGAAGTCCCAATTACGTCATCCGAACCTTTTATAAATAATAAAAGATTAAAAGGATTGAGCTTAAAAAATGTTGCACTATCTGTATTAAAGAAAAATGGTAAAAAACGTGTTACACATCAAATGGATATGATATTCACTCATTTCGGAATCAGTGGCCCTGCCGCTTTAAGATGTAGCCAATTTGTATATAAGGAACAAAAAAATCAAAAACGCCAAGATATTGATATGCAATTAGACGCTTTTCCAGAACTAAGCTTTGCACAATTAGAAGATAAAGTAAGTGAATTATTAAAGAATACACCAGATAAATATGTAAAAAATAGCTTACATGGTTTAATCGAAGAACGTTATTTATTATATATGTTAGAATTAGCAAATATTTCAGAAACATTAACAGCACATCATATGTCTAATGAACAATTTAATAAATTGATTACTTTATTTAAAGGCTTTACGTTTACAGTTAATGGAACTTTATCAATTGAAAAAGCTTTCGTAACTGGAGGAGGCGTTTCTCTTAAAGAAATCGAACCCAAAACGATGATGTCAAAATTAACTCCGGGATTATTTATGTGTGGCGAACTGCTAGATATCCATGGTTATACTGGTGGCTATAATATTACCAGTGCTTTAGTTACAGGTCATATATCAGGAACAAATGCAAGTAAATTTCAACGTTAAACATATCAATTTATATAATTTGTCACCTATTAGATCCACTACTTACGTTTAAAACAAATTCACTATTTATCAATTTTAATGATTGATACTTTCTATGCGAGTGACACACGTAATGTTATAATATTTAAGTCGCCTACTCTCAGGCGTCAATAGACGTAGGGAGGAGGTGTATTTTGTGATTGATATCTTTGTTCATATTATGACTACTGTCATCAGTGGTTGTATCGTTACGTTATTTGCGTACTGGCTGCGCAATCGTAATGACAAGTAAAATAGGCGACACTTAGCTAACACCAAAAAACCCCCTCACTACTCGCAATAGTGAGGGGGTTTGGTGTATCTGTATTGATATCTTTGTTAAACGTATTATAACACTATATTTGCATAAAATGCAAAATCATCGGCTTATTTTCACTCTGTCTAAAGATTAAATACTTTTAATTTCTAAACCTTCATCTCCCCATGCATCCATGCCACCTTCAACATTGACTGCATGAACGCCATTACGTTCTAAATACTGAACGACTTGTGCACTTCTGCCACCAACTTTACAAATAATATAATACGTATCTTCTGAGTTGAAGTGATTTAAATTATCAGGAATTTTATCCATAGGTATCGTTTCCGCTTCTGGTATCACGCCCATTGCTGTTTCTTCATCGGTTCTCACATCTACGATATGAATAGGATTAGAATTTAAAATTTTTGATTTCAATTCATCTATAGTAATAGTTTCCATAATATAAACGCCCCTTTTGTGTTATTTGGCAACAATATTAACAAGTTTTTGAGGTACCGCAATCACTTTTTTAATATCTTTGCCTTCTATTTCAGCTTTAATATTTTCATTACCTAATGCTGCTGTTTCCATTTCTTCTTTTGAAATATCTTTAGAAACATTGATTTTGGCACGCACTTTGCCATTTACTTGAACGACAATTTCCACTTCATCATCGACTAATAATGTTTCATCATATGATGGCCAAGGTTGATAAGTAATTGTCTCTTCATGTCCTAAGCGCGCCCATAATTCTTCACCTATATGTGGTGCAATTGGCGCTAACATTTTAATAAACCCTTCAATATATGGTTTATAAATCTCATCAACTTTATAACAATCATTAATGAAGACCATCAATTGACTAATTGCCGTATTGAAGTTTAATGTTTCAAAGTCTTCCGAAACTTTTTTCACAGTTTGGTGGTAACTTTTATCTAAAGCTTTATTATTAGTATTGACTACTTTATCTGTGATTAAACCGTCTTCTGTAATTAAAAGTCTCCAAATTCTATCTAAGAAACGTCTTGAACCATCTAATCCTTTATCACTCCAAGCAATTGCAGCATCTAGAGGACCCATGAACATTTCATATAGTCTTAAAGTGTCAGCACCATGCGATTTGATAATATCATCTGGATTGATAACATTACCTTTAGATTTACTCATTTTTTCATTACCTTCACCTAAAATCATACCTTGGTTAAATAATTTTTGGAATGGTTCTTTGGTAGGTACTACACCTAAATCATACAAGACTTTGTGCCAAAATCTAGCGTATAACAAGTGTAACACTGCATGTTCAACGCCACCAATATATAAATCTACAGGCAACCAATGTTTTAACTTTTCTGGGTCAGCTAACATCTGTTCATTATCTGGATCAATAAAGCGTAAATAATACCAACAACTGCCTGCCCATTGTGGCATTGTATTTGTTTCACGACGACCTTTCATTCCAGTTTCTTTATCCACGACATTAACAAATGCATCTATATTAGCTAATGGTGATTCACCTGTACCTGAAGGCTTAATTTCGTCAGTTTCCGGTAGGAGTAATGGCAATTCATCTTCGGGAACAGTCGTCATAGTCCCATCTTCCCAATGAATTACAGGAATAGGTTCACCCCAATAACGTTGACGACTAAATAACCAATCTCTCAGTTTATAATTAACTTTTCTAGTTCCAGCATTGTTTTGTTCTAATAATGTAATTGCTTTTTCAATCGCTTCATTATTATATAGACCATTTAACTCTCCTGAATTAATATGAGGTCCATCGCCGTCATAAGCTGCTTCAGATATGTCTCCACCTTCAATGATTTCTATAATTGGTAAATCAAAAGTTTTTGCAAATTCATAGTCTCTTTGGTCTCCACTAGGGACAGCCATAACTGCTCCTGTGCCATAAGAAGATAAGACATAATCTGCTATCCAAATTGGCGTTTTCTCACCAGATAAAGGATTAATTGCATACGCTCCAGTAAAAACTCCAGATTTTTCTTTAGCTAGTCCAGTACGTTCTAAATCTGATTTCATCGCCGCTTCTTGTTGGTATTTCTCAATACTTTCTTGATGTTCTGATGTAGTGATTTTGTTAACGAGTTCATGTTCAGGGCTCAACACTAGGAATGTAGTACCATAAATAGTATCAGGACGTGTTGTAAACACTTCTATTTGATCATTAATATCTTCTACATTAAATGTTATAGATGCACCTTCTGAACGTCCAATCCAATTTCGTTGCATATCTTTTAAAGATTCAGGCCAATCTAAGTCATCTAAATCTTCAAGTAATCTGTCAGCATATTCAGTAATTCTAAGTACCCATTGTTTCATCGGTCTTCTATAAACAGGGTGTCCGCCACGTTCAGAAACACCGTCGACAACTTCTTCATTTGACAATACAGTGCCTAAGGCAGGACACCAGTTCACTGCTACTTCATCTATATAAGCAAGCCCTTTATTATATAATTGGATAAATATCCATTGTGTCCATTTATAATATTCTGGGTCTGTTGTATTAACTTCTCGATCCCAATCATAACTAAATCCTAACTCTTTAATTTGACGTTTAAACGTTTGGATATTTTGTTTAGTGAATTCACGAGGATCATTCCCTGTATCTAGCGCATATTGTTCAGCTGGTAAACCAAATGCGTCCCAACCCATAGGATGTAATACATTATATCCTTGCATACGTTTGTATCTTGAAATAATATCAGTAGCTGTGTAACCCTCAGGGTGTCCTACATGTAATCCTGCTCCAGATGGATAAGGGAACATATCAAGTGCATAAAATTTTTTTTGGCCTAAATTATCTTCAGTTTTAAATGTTTTATAGTCTTCCCAATAATCCTGCCATTTTTTTTCAACTTCATTATGATTGTAATTCACTTCATTTCCTCCTGTTCAATAATAAAAAGACACCTCAAACTATTATATAATAGGGACGATTTTTCACCGCGGTACCACCCTGTTTCACTTAATGTGCACTCATTTTAATTAATAGTAAGAGATGTCATTCATTCATTTTAAGTCCTGGTAAGTTCACTAGATGCTTCACGCTAAGTTCCACCAACCTTAGCTCTCTGTGGAAAAGCTTTCAAGTTACTACTCCTATACTCTTCTTATGATATTTGAAAAAGCCCTTTATTTCAAGTATAAAGTTGATTTTCAAGCTTCATCTTAATGCATATATAAATTTATTAAAATAATACGTAAAAATATTGTTAATTCAATAAGCATCACTTGCTGAATTAACAATACTTGTCCTTTTTATCATATAACAACAATTATCTGGGTTTAAAAGTTAACTAAATCTACTATTGTTGACTACAATATTGCCACAATTTTATGCTAAATATCTTTTGGTAATTTGTGATCATAGAATGTTAAAAATACGAGTGATAAAACTAACAATGAAATCATGCTTAAAAACATAATTTGCATGTTAAACATATCAACAACTACGCCACCAATAAGTGGTCCGAATGCTTTACCTACTGTCGCTGCAGAATTTACATAACCTTGAAATGAACCTTCTTTCCCATTAGGCGCAAGTTGATTTGCGATAGTTGGAACAGCTGGCCAAACAAACATTTCTCCCAATGTTAATATAATCATACCTACCATAAATACAGAAAATTGTTCAGCAAAACTTGTGACAAAAAAAGATATGATAAAAATACCTATTCCAACATACATTTGATGTTTCAGATTACCTTTTAATAATCTGATTATCGGAATGATTAATGGTTGTGCTACTAATATCATGATACCATTGACAGTCCATAATAAACTGTATTGGCTCATAGAGATATTTAGCTCTTGTGTAAATGAAGCTATTGTACTTTCCCATTGAATATAAGCAATCCAGCAAATACTAAACATCACGCATAACAATGTTAATGCAATGAATTGAGGTCTATACGCTTTATCTAATAAACTCATGGCATCATTTGATTTTACTTTAACGTCCAATTTAATATTAAATTGACTAATTGCAACTATGCCAAATGCAATATACATGAGCAAATTAGCAATAAATATATAATTAAAACTTAATTCCGCCACAAAACCGCCAGAAGCTGCGCCAATCGCCACCCCTAGATTTTGAGCTAAATATATCGCATTAAAAGTTTGTCTACCACCTTGCGGCCAAATTGCACCGGCTAGTGCGTAAATTGCTGGTACAATCATGCCACCACCAAAGCCAAGACAAACCAACCAAACTGCATACCATGGCCATCCGTGAAAAAAATTTAACAAGGTAGTACTACTTAAGCAGATCACTGTACCAATCATAATTGTTCGATAGCCACCCAATTTATCAAATAGATTACCACCTAGTAAATTCCCTATGACCATGCCAAATGAATTAATCATCAAAACTAACCCGGCCATAGTTAAACTTTTATCTAATTCTTCATTCATATATATTGTATTTAATGGCCATAAAAAACTTGAGCCTGTGATATTTAATGCCATACCAATAACCAACCACCACACTGATTTTGGCATATTCATAACCATAAGCTCCCTTCTTTTTTTAAATTTCTGTTTTTACTCTAAACACTATATCATTAAAATATGTTAAAATCTTTAACTAGAATGAATTTAGAAAGGAAAATGTTATATGGGACAATTCTTCCCTTACGCATTCGAGAATAAACGATATCATACTTGGAATTATCATTTAAAAAATAAATTTGGACAAAAAATCTTTAAAGTTGCAATTGACGGAGGATTTGATTGTCCAAATAGAGATGGCACGGTTGCACATGGTGGCTGTACATTTTGTTCTGCAGCAGGAAGTGGAGATTTTGCAGGAAATCGTGTAGATCCGATAGATGTTCAATTTCAACAAATCAAAGATAGAATGCATGAAAAATGGCATGAAGGTCAGTATATTGCTTATTTCCAAGCATTTACTAATACACATGCACCAGTAGAAGTATTAAGAGAAAAATACGAAACTGCATTAAAAGAACCCGGCGTTGTCGGATTATCTATTGGAACGCGGCCTGATTGCTTACCGGATGATGTTGTAGAATATTTAGCTGAATTAAATGAACGTACTTATTTATGGGTTGAATTAGGTCTACAGACAGTACACCAAAAAACTTCAGATTTGATCAATCGTGCACATGACATGAAAACGTATTATGAAGGAGTGGCCAAGCTACGAAAACATAATATAAATGTATGTACACATATTATTAATGGGCTTCCTGAAGAAGATTATGACATGATGATGGAAACAGCTAAAGAAGTAGCACAAATGGACGTCCAAGGTATTAAAATACACTTATTGCATCTCCTTAAAGGCACACCAATGGTAAAACAATACGAAAAAGGTATGCTAGAATTCATGTCACAAGATGATTATACAAATTTAGTTTGTGATCAGCTAGAAATTTTACCAAAAGAAATGATCGTTCATCGAATTACTGGTGATGGTCCGATTGACTTGATGGTTGGACCAATGTGGAGTGTCAACAAATGGGAAGTGCTTAACGAAATTGATGAGGAATTAGCACGAAGAAATTCTTATCAAGGAAAATACTATGAAACGACGGTTAAATCATGAAACTAGAACGTATTTTACCATTTTCCAAAACGCTACTACAGCAACACATCAACAAGGATAGTATTGTTATTGATGCCACATGTGGTAATGGTAATGATACCGAATTTCTAGCACAACAAGTACCAAATGGTAAAGTCTACGCTTTTGATATTCAAGAAATTGCAATTCAAAATACAAGCAAAAAGACAGACGCATTTAAAAATGTACGCTTAATTCAAGATAGTCATGCTAAAGTAAAGCAATATATACAAAGTAACGAAATTGGACAAATTGATGCAGCCATTTTTAATTTAGGGTATTTGCCTAAGGGTGACAAATCAATTGTAACAAACTCTAGTAGTACATTAGCAGCGATAGACGAAATATTTGATATATTAGCGACAGAAGGTATTATAGTACTAGTTATATATCATGGGCATGATGAAGGTAAAATCGAACGTGATGCATTATTAAATTATCTACAACATTTTGACCAAAACAAAGCGCACATATTACAATATCAATTTATTAACCAAAAAAACAATGCACCATTTATCTGTGCAATTGAAAAAAGATAATATATATAATAAAAATGCATCTCCTTTTAAGCGGAGATGCATTTTTATTTTAGTATAGATATTAACTACCTATTACTATTTTGAGTCTAACTTGTCATTTTGTAACTATAATTATTCCCTATAATTTTAAGATAGATTTAAGACTAGATTGTATAGTAGATGATTTTTCGTTTATTTCCGCTTTAAAACAATTTAAAAGTTCTTCCCTTTGATCTTTTAAATCCTCATTGAAATGTATAATTACTGTACGTTCGTCATTAACGGGTCTTTCTTTAATAATCCATGCTTTCTCAACTAAATCGTTATATGTTCTTGTACGTTTATATGATTTAATTTTCACATAATTATCCATTTCTTTAAGCGTCATTGATCCTTCTTCCCAAAGTGTTAAAAGAATTAATATTTCTTCTTTTGACATTTTATATTGTTTCTGTACTTTTCCAAAGATATCTTCAATATCTTTAAGTACATGTTCCAATCTAAGGACACTATCTACCATATCAGCAATTGTCTTCCCCATAGAAATATCCCCCAATCATAATATAAAGTTAAACATGTAAAATTAATTTACCAAAAAATCATTCAAAGCAAAATTTATTCATATCAGAATAAATTTTGATATTTTCAATAAAATTAATCTTATATACAGTTTAAAATTAAATTATGAATTATGCAATTAGTTGTTTGATTTTATTTTGCATATCTTTCAAAATTATGGCAGAATTTTCAAACTTTTCACTTTCTTCACTATTTAATTGCGTTTCATATACTTTAATTGCGCCATTTCTATTAATTAATGTTGGAACTCCAATATAAATATCATTTTGATTATACTCACCTTCTAAGTAACTTGAAACAGGTAATACTACATTTTGGTTTTTTAAAATAGCTTGTGTTATACGAACTAAGCCCATTGCTATACCATAATACGTTGCACCTTTTGATTGGATAATATCATATGCAGCATCTCTTGTGTTAGTAAATATTTCATCTATTCTATGTTGTTTATCAGGGTTATCTTTCAATGCATGGTATATTGGTTGACCAGCAATATTAGCTTGTGACCATACTGCTAATTCAGAATCGCCATGTTCACCAATAATTTGTGCGTCCACACTCCAAGGTGACACACCAAATTCTTGTGCTAGTTCAAATTTAAATCGTGCAGTATCTAGTATCGTACCAGATCCAATAACTTGTGATTTCGGTAAGCCTGAAACTTTTTGTGTTACATATGATAATACATCTACTGGATTAGTTGCTATAAGAAAAATACCATTAAATCCTGTGTTCATAATTTTTGTGACAATGTCTTTAAATATTTTTGTGTTTTTTTCTACTAAATCTAATCTAGTTTCACCTGGCTTTTGCGCAGCTCCTGCAGTAATAACAATTAAATCAGCATTACCACAATCTTCATAATTACCAGCTTTTACTTTAACAGGTGAATCACCATATGGTGCACTATGATTTAAATCTGCAACATCGCCTTTAACTTTCGCTTCATCTAAATCAATAATTACTAATTCATCAGCTAAGCCTTGTGCAACTAATGCAAATGCATAACTTGATCCAACTGCTCCATCACCTATTAAAACTACTTTATTCCCTTTTTCAAATTTCATGTTAAATCGCTCCTTTTATTTCAAAGTAAATATTTCTAAAATTTAATGTGATTTTTTTCACAATATAAATATAACAATTATTATTTTAAAAATCAATGTTTATTGTGATTTTTTTCACATTATTTCTTAATAATAAAAAGAGTGTGAATAAAATCAACGTTAGATCACATTTATACACTCTTTTTATAAGCAATTATTTAGTCATAATTTGAATAAATTAGATTTAAGTTAACTTACTTGTTTCCATAAAATGATATTCATCATTTATTAAACGAATTATGACGGTTCATTTTCATCATGTACAATAAAACCAATGTTACTGGCACTATTATTAAGAAATGCTAGAATATAGCGCATTACTTCATCTCTTTCAGGTTCATTATGTATTTCATGATTTAATCCTTTCCAGGCTTTAAAATACAGTTCTTCTGTTGCAATTTTTTCTTTAATTAAATACATCGTAGAAACATCTGAAACTTTATCTTCAAGTCCATACATTAATAATAAAGGAAGTGGTTTAATATCTTTTAAATGTGTAACGGTCTCTTTCATGATTTCTATGACTTGTTTATACCAATGATAAGTAACTTTCTGCAGCATCAGTTGATCCTCTTTTGCTTCTTCAATAACTTCTTCATTTCGTGTTAAATCTTCAATCGTAATACCTATTTTAAACCTTGTATCTTTTGTTAATTTCCCGACATTCGATACAATTTTATCTTTTCTAGTTTTATTACTTTTCTTAAATTCTAACAATGGAGAAATCAACATTATTCCTTCAATAGGCACATCCACTTTTTCAAGTAAATTTAAAATGATAAGCCCACCAAGGCCCACACCTAAAACATAAGTCGGCAGTTTATACTCATTAGCTATTCTAATCCACTCAAGGACATGCTCATGATATACTTCAAAGTTTGATATTTGTCCTTTATTCGCACGCGTCGTTTGACCTTGACCAGGCAAATCACCCATGATTACATGATAACCATTTCTACGTAGCATTGTTATAACATATGCATACCTACCTGTATGTTCGAGCATGTTATGGGCAATTACAATGACGCCCTTTGCTTCATTTTCTGTTTCCCATTTCCACATATTCCATACTTCCCCTTCTACAATAATTTCAATAACTACATTGTATCAAAATATGATGTACTTTTTCCATTTTTAACGTATAAATCTTACCGTTATATGTTACTTCAACTTTATCATTAAATGTCGTATCTAAAGCGTGAGTCAATGTTATCGTGTAGTATATAATATTTAGTGTAATAAATTTTATTGTAAACGATTTCATTACTATTCGATTCATGCTACACTATTATTGAAAGAACAGCTATTAGCAGAATGGGAGGAATTAATATGCCAATTGTGAAAAATTTTTTTATAGGATTATCTAACAATCCTTTTTTAAATAAAACAGCTAAGGAAATAGGACCTATGTTCGGCGCTAGAAAAGTAGTCGCAGGGAATACTATTCCAGAATTAGTTGACACAATTGAACGTTTAAATAACAAAGGAATTACTGTCACAGTAGATTGTCTCGGTGAATTTGTTTTAAATGAAGGTGAAGCAATACAATCAAAAGATCAAATATTAGAAGTGATGTATGCTATCTACAATCATAATTTAGATGGTCACATGTCTATTAAAATCAGCCAATTAGGTTCTGAATTTGACCTTGATCTTGCTTATCGCAATTTACGTGAAATATTACTTAAAGCTAACGAATTTGGTAATATGCATATTAATATAGACACTGAAAAATATGATAGCTTATTTGATATTACTCAAGTTTTAGACCGATTAAAAGGCGAATTTAAAAATGTGGGAACTGTTATACAAGGATATTTATATAAAGCAGATGCACTCGTTGATAAATATCCAGAATTACGATTACGTATGGTTAAAGGTGCATACAAAGAAAATGAAAACATCGCTTATCAAACTAAAGAAGAAATTGACGATAATTACATACGCTTAATTAAAAAGCGACTGTTAAATGCGAAAAATGTCACTTCTATTGCTACACATGATGATGCTATCATCACACATATTAAACAATTCATTAAAGACAACAATATTGAAAAGGATAGCTATGAATTTCAAATGTTATATGGTTTCCGCTCAGAATTAGCAGAATCATTAGCGCGAGAAGGCAACCATTTCTGTATCTATGTGCCATATGGTGATGATTGGTTTAGTTATTTTATGAGAAGATTAGCAGAGCGTCCTCAAAATTTAAATCTGATGTTTTTAGAACTTATGAAACCTGAAGTGTTGAAAAAAGCTGGGATAGTAGTTGGAGCATTATCAACTATTGGAGCAATTAGTGGATTGTTATACAAAAAATTTAAAAACTAACAAATTTTCAAATTAAAAAGTATGTAATTAAAATCGTTTTAAACATTATTTTAGATTAATGAAATGTAACACCAAGACTGTGAATAAAAGATTACAAACACGTACTAAGTAAATCTTATCCACAGAAATGCATATAAGAACAAAAACATAAAATATTAAGCTAAAAGAGAGCTCACCCGTAGAGGTAAGCTCTCTTATTTTGAGCATAAATAATTATATTTCATACTATGTCATATTTTTAAAATTTTAAATTGTACTATTTCTATAACTACTGCAAACATTAAATTTCTTTCAATAAATTCGCCATTTCTATAGCACTTACCGCTGCTTCAGAACCTTTGTTGCCTGCTTTTGTACCTGCACGTTCTACAGCTTGCTCGATATTCTCAGTAGTTAAAATTCCAAAAATAACTGGTGTATCCGAAACATCATTCGCTTTTGAAACACCCTTTGCAACTTCATTACATACATAATCATAATGTGACGTTGAACCTCTTATCACACATCCTAAAGTAATTACTGCATCATAATCACTTTTTTGAGCTAATTTTTTAGCTACTAATGGAATTTCAAAAGCACCAGGAACATATGCAACATCAATATTTTCTGCTGGTACTTCATGTCTAACTAAGGTATCTTTAGCACCGTCTAACAAACGATTCGTAATGAAATCGTTAAATCTACTTACTACAATCGCTACTTTTAAATCTGATCCTATTAATTTACCTTCAAAATTCATGTTTTTTCCTCCTATATTAAATGACCCATTTTCTCTTTTTTTGTTTGCATATACGCTTGGTTATATTGATTTGTAGGTATCACTAATTCAATTCTTTTAGCGATATCAATACCGTAATTTTCTAAACTTCCAAATTTTTTAGGATTATTACTTAATAAATTTACACGTTTGATACCTAAATATTTTAAAATTTCTGCAGCATATCGATACTCTCTTAAGTCTTCATCAAAACCGAGCGCAATATTTGCTGTAACAGTATCATAACCTTGTTCTATCAATTCATAGGCTCTTAATTTATTAATTAAGCCGATTCCTCTACCTTCTTGTGGCAAATAAAGGATAACGCCTCCATGTTCATTAATATATTCCATAGATGCAGCAAGCTGTTCACCGCAATCACATCTTTGACTATGGAATATATCTCCAGTTAAACAAGCAGAATGTATGCGTACATTCTCTGTTTCATTAATTTCACCATTCGCGATTGCTACAATTTCCTCGTTATCATTCGTTCTAAAACCATACATGTCAAAATCGCCAAATTCAGTAGGCATCTTTATTTTCGCTTTAGCTTCAATAGACGAAACAGATTGCTTTCTATATTTTTCTAAATCTTCGATAGATATCATTACCAAATTATGTTTACTTTTAAATGCTTCTAAATCGTCACCTTTTGCCATTGTGCCATCATCATTCATTATTTCACAAATGAGTGCTGCAGGTTGTGCGCCAGTTAGATTAGCTAAGTCGACAGAGGCTTCAGTATGACCACGTCTAGCCAACACACCATCATCTTGAGCTATTAATGGAAATAGATGGCCTGGCTTATTAAAATCTTCTGCTGTTGTACTATCATCGATTAACGCCTTCGCAGTGAGCATTCTTTCATCAGCACTGATACCTGTTGTTGTTTTAACATGATCGATACTTACAGTAAATTGAGTACCATAAACATCTGAATTATGATTAACCATTGAATGAAGTTCTAAATCTTCAGCTATTTTTTTACTAATAGGCGCACAAATTAACCCTCTACCATATTTAGCCATAAAATTAACTGTATTATCATACATCCATTCTGTAACTGCTACTAAATCGCCTTCATTTTCTCTATTTTCATCATCTACTACAATGATACTTTTACCTTCTTTAAGTGATTCAAGTGCTAATTCTATACTATCTAATTGCATTTTACCCCTCCTAGAATCCAAAAGCGCTTAGTTTTTCTAAACTTAAACCTTTTTCGCTATTGCCAACTATTTTTTCCACATATTTAAACAACATGTCTGTCTCAATATGTACAGGATCACCCACACGTTTTTGATTTAAAATAGTTGATCTTCTTGTTTCTGGTATAAGATGAATATCAAATTCTGTATCTCTTAATTGAAACACTGTCAAACTTACGCCATCTACAGTAATTGAACCTTGTTGTACCATTTGATTTATAATAGAAGTAGATGGTTTAATAGTTACAATTTTAGAATTATCTGAGTTTTGTATTTTAGTGATTCTAGCTACTTCATCTGTGTGGCCGAGTACAAAATGGCCACCAAATCTTCCCGTACCACTCATTGCTCGTTCTAAATTTACCTCAGTAGCTTGATTTAATTGATTCAGATAGGTTTTATTCTCAGTGCCTTTAATTACTTGGACTGAAAATGACTGATTATCAAATTGTATTACAGTTAAACATACACCGTTTACACTAATAGAATCACCAATATGCATGTCAGATAAAATTGTCTTACAATCAATTGTTAAATTAACAACGGATTGTTGTGTTGCAACTTTTTTTATAGTGCCTATTTCTTCGACAATACCAGTAAACATAGTTATTCACTTCTTTCGCAATTCTAATTTAATATTTTGCTCAAGCATTTTGGAATTTACAATTTCAAATTGAGGTACGTCTGATAAATTAAAGACATTTTCTGTTTTGAAAAATTGATAATCACCAGAACCACCTATTATTTTCGGGGCATAATATAAGATGAGTTCATTCGTATAGTTAGATTGAAGAAATTCTGAAGTAATCGTAGGGCCTGCTTCAACCAAAGCACTTCCAATCCCATATTGATATAACTGTTTTAAAATATTTTCAATCGTGCAATTCGAACAATATATAATTTCTATATTTGTATCTTCACTTTTTAAATTTTTATTTTCTGTAAAAATCCATATTGGTGTCACCGGTTGTTTAAATATGTCTAAGGTAAAATCTACCTGGCCAGATTTTGAAAGTATCACACGTATCGGTTGCTTACCTTCTTCAATCCTTGTAGTATATTGCGGATTGTCTGCATTTAAAGTACCAGTACCAGTGATAACTGCATCATGTTTATGTCTGAGCATAAATACATCTTGTTTAACAGTTTTGTTAGTAATCCATTTACTTTCACCATGATCAGTAGCTTGTTTACCATCTAAACTACAAGAAACTTTTACAGTAACTTCAGGGACGCCTTGTCGTTTAGTAATAAAAAAGTCTTTATACAATGCTTCAGCCTCTGGCTTATGATGAAACTCAACTTTTATTCCAGCATTGTGCAAAATATCGTCACCTTTAGTCGATAATGTCGTATCTTTAACAGCATAAACAACTTTTGAAATACCAAATTCAATAATTTTGTTTACACATGGTGGTGTTGAACCATAATGTGAGCAAGGTTCTAAAGATATATAAATTGTTGCTCCATTTGCAGCTTCTTTAGCCATATCTAAAGCTTGCACTTCAGCATGTTTATCACCTTTTCGTAAATGTGCACCGATGCCAACGATTCTACCTTGATTTACTACAACTGCACCTACTGGCGGATTTACACCTGTCTGGCCATCAACCATTTGTGCCAATTGGATTGCATAGTTTAAATATTGACTCATATAATCACCTCTTAATAATAAAAAAACACCTGAAATTGATTTCAGGTGTGGGATGTATTTAGATATAACATAAATTACTTAAATTTGAATACACTTCTCCAATTTTCAGAAAAATGTATGTTAAATAAACACTAAAAAAGTGCTTTTTTTGTTATACTTCATTCTTTCTCCCATCCAGACTATACTGTCGGCTCTAGAATTTCACTAGATCAGCCACACTTGTCAAAAACAAATGCAGGTCGCAGGCTTAATTTACTGCCGGTTGGGAATTTCACCCTGCCCCGAAAGAATATTTATGAAATTGTAATTGATGATTGAGTCAAAGTAACTTTATGAAAGTTACATCGTTATCGTACTATATATTTATACAAAAAACAATTCATATTATCTAAGTCGGCTTTATTTATAAACAACCACTTTCTTATATCCTTTGATTAGCAATGCTTATAAGCAATTTTTACAAAACCATTTTTAAAATATATTTTTCCAAATGATTTCCTAAATAATTAACCGTTAAAACAATTTAAATGATTTCGTTTTTAGTTTGAATTATAAAAATAACCGCTTATCCAGCTATATAAAATCGATAGTCTTACTTCATAATGTATGCATATTTATATTCACTTAAAAACATATTTCACTTACGGCTTAATTATGTAAGCAATGTTCGTTTGAATGCTACACTACAAAATTAATCATGCTTAGTGTTTAATAATTTTTCTACTACACTAACGGCTTGTTTTACTATCATCATAACGCCGTTACGTGATTGGTTAATCCCATTTGTAACTTGGCCTAAAGCAAACATGTTCTGTAAAGTACCGTAACGCGGACTTATAATTTGATTTGTTTCTGGAATGATTTGAATACCACCAAGTGGGTGTGCTTGGACAACTTGTCTATTTTCTAAATTTAGAATTAGTTGATCATCTTGATCTAAATCTGATAAATGTGATTTTGAACCAGTAGCATTAATAACAATATCAAATTTATCGATCGCTTTAAAATCATCCTCATATTTAAAACAAAACTGCTGTCCGTCATGTTTTACATCTTCCAACCCTTTTTTGATTTCAATTTGCCCATTTTCAATATGGTCGATAATTAGTTTTGCTGTACGTGGGGGCATTGGATTTGAATTTTCTTTTAATATAGATTGGTATTTTTCTAAAAATATCTTCTGATCCTGTCTACTGAAACTATTCCAAATCCAATTAAGATTTTCTTTTGTTAATTCTAAAATACTTTGAAATTTCCCTAGCTCATCGGCATGTTGTAAATCATATGTTAAATCTAAAATTGGATCACCTTGTCTTCTGTGGACTAATTTCTCTACTGGAATATCATAATATTCACAGTCCTTTTTAAATAATGCTAATGCTTCCTCCAAAGGTACATTCCCAAAATATTCTTTTTTGATTTCATTAAAATTTTCTGGTGTAAGATATTTAAATTGAATTTCTGGCATATCTCCCCTAACACTAGGTAAATGACCTTTACGACTCGTCACAGTAATAGGTAAATTTGGATGATGTGCCGTTACAAATCGAATTACATCTAAACTTGCTAGTCCTGTTCCAATGATAGCAATTCTATCAGTACTATCAACCTCATTTAATGTGTCATATGTTGGGTAAGGTGTTTTTATGTAACCTGGTGTTCCTTTTAAATGATATGGGTCATGATAAGACATCGTACCAATCGTTAAAAATACGATATCATAACGTCGGCGTTTCTCTAGATTTTCAGAAGTACAAACAACATATTTAACATGCGTATCACCAATATTAGATTCTATAAACACTTCCAAAACCTCTTCTTTGATCATATGAATATTATTATAGCGATTATGATAAGTTTCCAAATAGTCTTTCATATAATGTCCAAAAATAAATCTAGGTAGATACTCTGGGTTAGAAAATTTAAATATGGATTGTTCTTGATACCATTCATAAAATTCCCGTTCATTATTCAAATTTAAGGACATTTGACTTGCGGGCAAATTGATTAATAATTGGTCGCTGTCATTTTGAAACGGCACGCCTTGTCCCATATTTTTAGGATTATCATAAACGTCTACTTCCATTTGTTTGAATTCCTTATATTTTACCAATTCTTTCAACAAACTAACACCTGCAGTGCCCATACCAATGATAGCTAAACGCATTTCACTCATCCTTACTTTAATTAATTTATACTTAGTATATCAAGTATCGAATTAATATTACATATTAATGGATTATGCCACCATTATACAAAATTAATAAATATGTTAATATAAAAATGTTGTATCAAAAAATATTTCTAAAACATATAAGGGGTTAAAATATGAAATTTTTTAAAAGAATAATCTATTTATTGATTGCAAGTTCACTTTTATTAGCAAGTTGTGATTTACCTGGTTTAGGTGGCGGTCAATCTAAAAACTCAGTTAAAATTTCTGCTTTAGCTACGAGTGAATCTCAAATCATGGCTTATATGCTCAAAGATTTAATTGAACATGATACAAAAGGGAAAACTACTGGCTCCATTATTAACAATTTAGGTTCAGCTACAATTCAGCATAATGCATTGCTCCGTGGAGATGCTGATATATCAAGCACTCGCTATACTGGCACTGATTTGGTTGGAGCTTTAGAACAACAACCCATTACAGATACTAAAAAAGCAATGTCTGTTACTCAAAAATTATTTAACCAAAAATTTAACCAAACGTTTTTCGACTCTTATGGATTTGAAAATACTTTTGCTTTTATGGTTACTAAAGAAACCGCAAAAAAATATGATTTACATACTGTTTCAGATTTAAAAAAAGTAAAAGACAAAGTTAGAGTTGGTACGGATACTACATGGATTAAGCGAGGCGGCGATGGTTATGCACCATTCCGTGAACATTATGGGTTTGGATTTAATGATTTAAAACCTATGCAAATTGGACTTGTTTATGACGCATTAAAAAATAACAAACTTGATGTTGCACTTGGTTACACAACAGATGGAAGAATTGCAGCATATGATTTAGTTGTACTTAAAGATGATAAAAACTTTTTCCCACCATATGATGCTAGCGCCGTTGCACCAAATGAATTACTACAAAAAAATCCACAAATTAAAAAATCCATTGCTAAGTTAAATGGTAAAATTAGTACTGAACAAATGCAAAAGCTCAACTATGAAGCAGATGGAGAGGGTAAAGAACCAGCAATTGTAGCCAAAAGATTTTTAGAAAAACATAATTATTTCGAAGATGAAAACTAAATTTAAACATTGCTTTTTATGTGATATTAATCAATTAATGTTACTATAGTTACATAGTTAAGGAAGTGATTAAATGAAATTCATTTTAAAAGTCATATTATCGACAATCTTACTTTTTATATTATATGGACAGAAAAACAAAGCAAAATAATGTTAAGCACTCTAGTGGTCTATGTCCTCAATGAATAATGCATTCACATTGTGCTTAAGTATACTTATATATTTTTAAAATATAACTGCGCTATTAATCCAATATCTAAATCAATAATTAAAGCATTCAAAAAGGACTAATCCATTTTTCAACGGATTAGTCCTTCATTTGTTTGAATAACAAAATTAATCTTTAATTATTATTTTTTATGTTTATTGTCATCTTTATATACAAAATATTTATAATATTTACCTTCTGTTTTCATATCTTTATAAAAGTTTGACATTAGACTTGCGTTACTTTCAGCCCATTTAATATCTGTAGCATATTGATGTTCACCAGGATTTTTAGGATTCCAGCGCATGCTATACAATGTGTTCTGATCTTTATTTGATAAAAAATGTTCATGTATAAAATTAGCGCCACCAGTAATTGCTTTTTCTGGCGTATCCCAACCGTGTTTTTTAGCATATTCGGCACCAGTTTTCACTGGATCTTCATCTAGTGCGCCAACTCCAAAAAAGTTATAATATTTCTTACCATCAATTTCAACACCACTAGATAACTCACTTTTAGCTGAGCCTGTTTCAAGTAATGCATGTGATATTAAGTATACTTCGTTTACATGCTTTTCTTTCGCTGCTTTTATGAAATCATCTGAATGTTCTAATAATATTGGATTATCAATTAACATTCTTTTTATTCTATTTTCATCAATACCTTGATATTTATCTAATTCTAAAAATTGGTATTTTTGCGTATCACTTTCGATAAATTCTTTACTATCCATCGCTGCTTTAATCTCTGTTGAAGATGCATCTCTCCACGAATCATTATTTTTATTTGAAATTTGTTGGCTAGTATAATTATCGATTTGTTTTTTTGATGCTTTATTTAAAGAAATATTGAGCTGTTCTACTTTTTCTTGTTGATTAACTTTTTTAAAAAAGATTTGATCTGAAATCATTGAAAATACAACGATAACAGCTATCACTAACACTACCAATAAGCCAATAATCGATAGTATTGAGCCTTTCTTATGCTTCGTCATGTCCACACCTCATAGGTAATAATAAGAATATTAAGTTCTCTATTTATACAAATATATTATAAGAGACTATCTAAATTTAAATTCTAACACTAAATAGTTTAACGTACAATTTAATATGTTTGTTGTTACATATTCATAAAAAAAGTAATGAAATTTTAATTTCATTACTCTTGACTTTTATTATATTCCATCATTACAAAGCTTACTGCTTGAGATCTGTTTTTATAATAATAACGATTTAAATCAATTGTTCCTTCAATTTCACCATCACGGTACATCATTTCTTTTGTTAGATTATTTATCATAACAAAATCTGATTTATCTTTAATCATATCTAAATCATCATGTCTTGCAAAAAAATGTTCTAAATTTAAATGTGCGTAATCCATATAAACCTCCTGATTTGTTGTCCGAAGATAATACTAAAACTCTAAAGTGTTATATCTTTAAGTTGAATACGCGTTGATGTTATAAAACTTAAATTTTATCTATCTTATTAACTCTATTTAACACCTATTATCATTATTTAGCAAATGAAAATTACTATAATTTAAAATAAAATGATTTCATCCGGAAATCAAAGTTATATATATAACATTGGAGCTACAGCATGTCTTTCGAACAAACTTATTTTCAATTCAAACATATTATTTTTGTGTTATTAAAAAAATATCGTATTGAATATAATCGAGAAGAATATACTCAATTACTCACTATCAAAATGTGGGAATTAACACAGAAATATTCACCACATCATTCTACAACGCTACAACAATTTCTATTCTTTCGTTTAAATTTCTATTTGATTGATTTGTTTCGCAGTCAAAAACAAACAGAAATCACAATACATTCTCAATATTTAATAGAACAGCAAATTAATGTGATTGATCATAGTAACTATCAACTCATGTATGAACAGTTTTTACAACTATTAACTACTAACGAAAAAAACTGGCTTAGATTAAAATTGCTTGGTTATAAACAATTTGAGATTGCTTCGATGTTAAACTGCTCTATTTCTACAATAAAAAATTATCGAAAAAAGGTTCAAGTAAAATACATTAAATATTACGGACTAAATCAAAAATAGGAGTTGGAAAATGACACAGTTTACAAAATTATTATACTTAAAATCAGTTGCTGGAAATGAAATCATAACAATAGGACAATATACCACACATCAATTTCACTATCCTACTTCAATAATGCCTACAATTACTTATCTACTTGAAACCTATGGCTTATCTCTTTCTTATCAAACAAAACAGGCTAAACAAATTTTAAAAATAAGAAAGATGGTCCCCATATTTATTACTCCACAAATCACTTTATTTCCTCTTAAAGCGAGGCGTGCGCCCTTGCAATACTACATTAATGCAAATGCGATTGTTGGCATTAAATCAAATAATGATCAAACAACGATTTATTTTGAAAATGCTACATTCATCATCGTTGATGCTCCCTACACTTTTGTATATAAAAAATGGCAAGAAAGTATTACACTTTCTCACCTTTTAATTTAACGCATCATAATGCCCTATTGTGTTTATATTCTAATAGTTTTTTCGTAAAATAACCTGTTACTACCTTAATTAAATACAGACTAATTATCAATAATAATACTGCACCAATAAGTGTCAATATAACTATAACACTAGATAAATCAACTTCTGGTTTAATAAAAAATTGGACTGATGACAAACTTGTCAATAAAGCAAATAAGAATAATCCTAATAAAATAATATATGTAAATAAAATACTAATTAATAACATGAAGAAATACGTTGATGACACTACTTTTTCTTCAAAGATATAATTTTTCAAAAATTGATTGGAAAACGCAATCGGTCGATTGAGTTCTTCTTCATGGTGTTTATCCAAGACATTTGTTAATACTTGGTCTAGTTGATGTTTTTCTTTTTTATTTAAAAACCATAAATGCTTTTTAACTTTCTGTTTAAAAATATTTGCCTTCATTAAAGTTTCTCCTTAAATGTATAACACTTATACTATCATTATAAAGGATAAGTTATTTATCTCATGGTTTCAATGAAATTATAAAATTTTTTTAATCAAATTACATTTTCTTAATCTAAGTGGACTATCCAATAATTTTTGTTTCCATTGTGACCAGAAAACTCAATTAACTCAAATCAACTCAACAATGTATTATTTAATACAACTTTTCTGTGCACTCATCGTCATTATTTCAACAAACGGACTTTAAATTTTACAGTGTGTCAGCAATGTTGATAAAAATTAAAACACTTCCGTATCAATTCATTAAGCGATGAATTCTACGAAAGTGTTTTTCTCTTAGATTAGCATTAACCCAGAAATGAACTTACTGAGCTTACGATTATAAAATAGAAAGTCCAGAACTTTGGATGTCTTTCGCAAAGCCTTTGACTGTATCTACTGATAATTCGTTAACGTCACGTCCTAAATTATTATTCACTTTTTTAACTACATCTGCAGGACATGTAATAATATCAGCACCAATTTCATCAGCTTGGATAACGTTGATGACTTCACGACAACTTGCCCATAATAATTTCACACCTTTTTTACTGTGTGTAACCTCAACCGCTTCTTTCATCAATGGAATTGGGTCTACACCTGTATCTGCAATACGTCCAGCAAATACAGAAACATAAGTTGGCACACCTTCAGTTACAGCGTCAGTAATTTCTTTAACTTGATCTAATGTATAAACAGCAGTAATGTTTAAACGAACATTGTTTGCTGATAATTTTTTAATTAGAGAAATAGTTGATTCGCCTTTAGTGTTTACAATTGGAATTTTAACAAAAACATTATCTCCATATTGTTTTAAAATTTCTGCTTCTTTTTCCATTGTTTCTAAATCATCTGCAAATACTTCAAATGAAATTGAAGCATCAGGAATTTCACGCACAGCTTCTTCAGCAAATGCTTTATAATCTGTTACACCTGCTTTTGCCATTAAACTTGGGTTTGTAGTAAACCCATCTACTTGTTTATTTTTATAAGCAGCTTTCATTTCTTCAATATCTGCACCATCTGCAAACACTTCAACATTTAAATTTGCCATTACTAATTCCTCCTGACTAAAATAAATAATTCTATAAAGAATTATTTTTTTAACGGTTTAAACCATACACTTTATTTATACCACCTTTATTTCATAAATTCTATTTTTCTGCTTATAGATGATGGCTTATTAAAAATACAATAATTGATAATTTCTCTAGATTCACTATAGACAGGCCTTATAAGCTATATTATTATTCATTAATTTTTTTTCTTATTGTAAATTTAGTTAACTTTAAGTTAATTTATGGTATTATTACATAATGAATTGCATTAGGAGGTTATTATGGCACGTTCAAAACTTTATTTTTATTTATCATGCATTTTAATTATTATTAGCTTTTATTTTAATACTAGAAACCCTCTATTAAATATGCACTTTAATTCAATGATTAAACTTATTTTTGTTTGTAGTATTATCAATGCTATTATTTTAATAATTGCTATTATCTTTTCTGATAAATCTATTAAGCATTTACATGAAGATTCAGGCTGGATTCGACCAGTTAGTAAAATTTTACCTTATATCATATTAATTGTGATCGCAATTCATATTATAGCTTCTCTTTCAACATTTGGTATTATTTTCTAATTTTTACTACAAAAGTTATACTACTTTTGTAGTTTATTTTTTTGAAAGGAAGAAATCATCGTGCAATATTTATATATTTTTATTGGCGGTGCCCTTGGTGCATTCATTCGTTATCTATTATCTTTTTTAAATACTACTAATGGATTTCCATCTGGCACGTTTATTGCAAATATTATAGGTGCATTTTTAATGGGCTTGTTAGGTTCCTTAGCGATACAGTATTTTAGAAACAGTCCACTACTTAAAAAAGGAATGACTTCTGGGTTTCTTGGTGCGCTTACCACTTTTTCAACGTTTCAATTCGAGCTTGTCGGCATATTACAACAACAAGCATATGTAATGTTCATAACCTATGCTTTACTCAGTTACATCATAGGTATATGGGTTTGTTATGTCGGAGTTAAAATGGGGGAACGTTTATCATGAGTCAAATATTTTTAATTATGTTAGGTGGCGGAATAGGCGCAGTTATTCGTGCTGTTGTTACTAACTTCTTTAACAATAAAATTGATAGTACATTACCTATTGCAACACCTGTCGTAAATATTTTAGGTAGTTTTTTGATTGGTTTGCTCATGGGACTTACTTTAAATATTTCTTGGATTAACGCATTTTTAATTGTTGGCGTTCTAGGTGGACTAACAACTTTTTCAACTTTGTCATCAGAGTTAGTTCAAATGTTAACAGTAAACAAGCACGTATTTCACTTTATTGTTTATTCAATTTTACAATATGTAGTGTCCTTCGTCGCATGTTTATTAGGATATTTAATGATTTAACTCACATACTTACATAACAAAAGACCGTAGATATAGGTATAAACCACTATACTTACGGTCTTTTTCAATATTTTATTTCTGATTTTAATGGCCACTATATTCTGAAGGATTTGGGCCTATTCTTTTATCTTCGTTTAAACTATCTAATCGCTCTATGTGTGCTTTAGTTAACTCAAAATCAAATACATTTAAATTTTCTTCAATTCTAGTTGGTGTGACAGATTTAGGTATCACCACTACATCATGTTCAATATTCCATCTAATTATAACTTGTGCAGGTGTTTTATTAATTTCTGATGCTATCGCCTTAACTGTATCATCTTCTAAAATCTGTGCATTCATTAATGGTGACCATGATTCTGCATGTATATTCTGAACTTCTAAATATCTTCTCAATTCTGACTGAGTGAGATAAGGATGAAATTCAACTTGATTAATTACAGGCTTAATCGAAACTTGAGCTAATAATGCTTCTAAATGTTCTGCATTGAAATTACTAACACCAATATTTTTAACTTTATCATTTTTATACAAATCTTCCATACCTTGCCAAGTATCTATCATTAATGCTTCATCTAGACCTGGCCAATGCATTAAATATAAATCTAAATAATCTAATCCAAGTTTACTTAAACTAGTCTCATAAGCTTCAGCTACATTATTACGACCGTAATCATCGAGCCATAATTTAGATGTAATAAAAAGATCGCTTCTATCTAAACCTGTAGAAGCTAATCCTTCTGCAATACCCTGTCCAACCATTTCTTCATTTTCGTATATCATTGCAGTATCAATATGTCTATATCCATTTTCAATTGCATGTTTAACTGCCTTCTTACATTCATCATTATTTTCAACTCGGAAAGTACCTAAACCTATGATAGGCATTTCATTACCATTATAAAAAGTTACAAATTCCAAATTTGAGCTCCCCTTTACTATTAAACTAACTATAATAATAATCAAAATTGGCAAACTATTAAATTAAAATGCCTAAATTTTAATTAATTTGTTTAAAATAGTTATTTATGTCATTAATTTTCGACTAAAACTTAAAAAATATAGACTTAAAAGACTAAAATATCTTTAATCACTTTACTTAAACAAAAACACCTTAAAAATTTAGTTTAAGCACATTTATTCTAAGATTCATGCCTCTATGGTGTTGTACATAATTAGAATAACATTAATAAATAGTGTATTGGATACACTACTACTGTTACGCAAGTAAAACTGAAACACGATAAATTGAAGCTTGTGTTAAAGAAATACAAGCTAATACGTATGAAATTTTGATATAAAAAAAGCCCATAAATAAATTTTCAAAAAATTCATTTATGAGCCTATTGTATCTAGATTTATATTCTTGATACTTTATTAGTTAAATGTTTCAATTTCATCCATCACACGTTGTAAATCTTCAACATTGTACTGGATACGACCATGAAAAACAAACTTATTAAAGTATTCATCAAGTTGTTCTGGTCCAACTAACACTTTAGAATTGGTACTTTGTGCATAATTTGAAATAGTCACAGCACCTTCATCTTTAGGGTTGAAATATAGGATTGATGTCGGTGTGAACTTCAAGTTTAACTCTGTTTGTAATTCACCAGCTAGTTTTTCAATTTCATTTAAATAATTTGTATAATTCACAAATGATAAAGAATCTTTATCATCATTTTGATCCATTACTAATGTTTGTGCCGTTTGTTTATCAAGGTTTAACGTGTCAAACACTTGTTCCATCATCGGTTGTTCTTTGAATTGGTTAGCATTAATGCCATTAAACACATGACCTTTTAACAACTGAGAATCAATGAGATATAGTCCTGTACGCGTAAGTACTAAATGACTTATACGACGTATATCACTGAAGTTATTTTTAGGTAAGAAAATATTTGCCATGATATGCATATCTTCTGGTCGAATGCGTTTCTCATTAACTAGACGCTCACGAATACCAATTAATCTCATATCCGTTACGTACTCACTTTTATTTTTAGAGAAAAGTTTCAATGCATCTATTTCTTGATCTTTCGCATTTACTGTAGCTTCGTAGTCCTCTTTTTGTTTAGTAACTTGCTTTTTATTTTCAATTCTTTCTTTTTCTAACTCTTCATCATGTTCATCGCTAAGTTTTTGTTCTCTTGATTTATATTGCTCCTCGATGGTTTGCTGTGCTTTTTTCTTACTTTTCAAAGCAACTAAAAATAGGATTAAACAAATAACTGCTACGACTATTGCCACGATTAAACCTATTTCTATCGGGCCAAATGAATTCATAACAACAACGCTCCTTTATGTGTTCAGTAACTTAATTATAATAGATATGAGCTCATCATTCGATAGTAAAGTTAAAAAATAAATACTTCGCGCTTATATTTCTACGCTATCTTTTAATAAATTAACTTTATCTAATTTTTCCCATGGTAACAGTATATCTGTTCGTCCAAAGTGGCCATACGCAGCCGTTTGTTTATAAATTGGATGTTTTAAATCTAACATTTTAATAATGCCTGCTGGTCTTAAATCAAAGTGTTCTCTAACAGCCTCTACTAGTTCTGTTTCACTTACCTTTCCTGTTCCAAAAGTATCTATCGCAATCGAAACTGGTTCCGCTACACCAATTGCATAAGCGAGTTGAACTTCACATTTATCAGCTAAATCAGCAGCAACAATATTTTTGGCTACGTAACGAGCAGCATAAGTTGCTGAGCGATCTACTTTTGTAGGGTCTTTCCCGCTAAAACAACCTCCTCCATGACGTGCATAACCACCGTATGTATCTACGATAATCTTACGACCTGTTAAACCAACATCACCTTGGGGTCCGCCGATTACAAATCGTCCAGTCGGATTAATATAAAATCTTGTATTTTCATCGATTAATCCTTCAGGTACTGTTGGATATATAACATGTTCTTTGATATCAGCTTGAATTTGTTCTAAAGTAGTATCTTCTGCATGTTGAGCTGAAACGACAATTGTATCTATACGATGTGGTTTATCTTGCTCATCATATTCCACTGTTACTTGAACTTTTCCATCTGGGCGCAAATATTTTAAAATATTATCTTTTCGCACATCTGATAATCGTTTAGCTAATTGATGCGATAAAAATATTGGTAACGGCATATAAGTATCCGTTTCATTCGTCGCATAACCAAACATTAAACCTTGGTCACCAGCACCAGTTGCTTCAATTTCTTCTTCTGATAAATTGTCACGATATTCTAAAGCATTATCGACACCTTGTGCAATATCAGGTGATTGCTCATCAATTGCTGTTAATATAGCCATCGTTTGGCTATCATATCCATATTTCGCACGTGTATATCCGATATTTTTAATTGTTTCTCTTACAACTTTAGGTATATCTACATAAGTAGCAGTAGAAATCTCTCCGGAAATTAATGCCATACCTGTAGTTACCATTGTTTCACAAGCAACCCGCGCATTAGGATCGTCTTTCAAAATTTCATCTAAAATTGCATCAGACACTTGGTCAGCGATTTTATCTGGATGCCCTTCTGTAACCGATTCTGAAGTAAATAATCTTCTATTATAAGTCATAAATTAACTTGCTCCTTTGTCTTTGATTACGAAAATTCTCTTTGATTGAGCTCATTAAAAAAAGCCTTCTTCACTATATGAATAGAGAGAAGGCCCTTATACGTCCATTCGCTCTTATCGTTCAGACGCTATTTGTCCGCAAACGGTTTGGCACCTTTCTTCATTGTAAGAAGAGGTTGCTGGGCTTCATTGGGTCCATGTCCCTCCGCCACTCAGGATAAGAGAATCCGTTAATCACTATAGTACCGAAACTAAGTAGTAATGTCAATTTGATATTTATTTAATTTCCTTTAAAAATGGTGTGGACTAATCAATCATATGTGTTATACTCTGTAATTGTAAAGGCTTACATTAATTTAATAGCGTTGGAGGGATTTAGTATGGCGGTAGATACATACACTTACACAAAAAAAGTCCAAAATATTTTGGACAAGAAGTCTTCATTATTTCAACAATCCACAACACAGTTGTATAAGAAAATTCTTAATAACAATGAAGGAGAATTAACTGAACTAGGTGCAATTAACGCTAAAACAGGTAAATACACTGGTCGTTCACCGAAAGATAAGTTTATTGTTAATGAACCATCATACAGAGATGACATTGATTGGGGAAATATCAATCAACCTATTGAAGAGGACACATTTTTAAAGTTATATGATAAGGTATTAAATTATCTAAATGAAAAAGATGAATTATATGTATTTAAAGGATATGCCGGTAGTGATCAAGATTCACAACTTAAACTAACAGTTGTAAATGAATTGGCTTGGCATAATCTATTCGCACAAAATATGTTTATTCGTCCTGAAACAAAAGAAGAAGCAGAAGAAATCAAATCTGACTTTACTATTGTATCGGCACCATATTTTAAAGCTGATCCAAGTAAAGATGGTACAAATTCAGAAACATTTATTATTACTTCATTTAAACACAAAGTCATTTTAATCGGTGGAACAGAATACGCTGGTGAAATGAAAAAAGGTATCTTCTCCGTAATGAACTACTTACTACCTAAAGATAATATTATGAGTATGCACTGCTCCGCAAACGTTGGTGAAAAAGGTGACGTAGCTCTATTCTTTGGACTTTCTGGAACAGGTAAAACCACGCTTTCAGCAGATTCAACTCGAAAGTTAATTGGTGATGATGAACACGGATGGAATGAAAATGGTATTTTTAATATCGAAGGTGGCTGTTACGCAAAAGCAATCAACCTTTCTTACAAAAAGGAACCTCAAATTTATGAAGCAATTAAATACGGTACGATTTTAGAAAACGTTGTTGTAGATGAAGAAGGCGATGTCGACTTTGATGATAACTATTATACTGAAAATACGAGAGCCGCTTATCCAATCAATCATATAGATAATATCGTTACACCTTCCAAAGCAGCACATCCAAATACGATTATTTTCTTAACTGCTGACGCTTTTGGTGTGTTACCACCTATCTCAAAACTCAGCAAAGATCAAGCAATGTATCACTTTTTAAGTGGATTCACAGCTAAACTTGCAGGAACAGAAAGAGGTATAACTGAACCTGAACCATCTTTCTCAACATGTTTCGGTTCACCTTTCTTACCATTACACGCAAAAGTTTATGCAGACTTGCTAGGCAACTTAATAGATAAACACGATGTAGATGTATACTTAGTAAATACCGGTTGGACTGGTGGTAAATATGGCACAGGACGCCGTATTAGCTTAAATTATACGAGACAAATGGTTAATCAGGCAATTACTGGTCAGTTAAGAGATACAGAGTATATTCAAGATGACATGTTTGGATTAAATATACCAGTGGAAGTTGATGATGTACCTCAAACATTACTAAATCCTATAAATGCTTGGAGTAAGCCAGAGGCATATAGAGAACAAGCGCAAGATTTAAAAGACAGATTTAAACATAATTTCGAAAAATTTGGCGATGAAGTTTCTGATTTAGCACAAAACGGCGGATTTTAAATAAAATACTAAATAAAGCACATGGACCACATTACAATTGTGGTCCATGTGCTTTATTAGTGACTGTTTTATTTTTTTCCACTTTTACCATCCATTGTTTAACTGTAGATAATGCTTTTTTCATCGCAAATGGCCTTGGTACATGGCCTTCATCCATTTGATAAAATGTTTGATAAGTTGTGCCAATATGTTTCAATTGTGTTTCCAAATAATAGGCTTGGTGAATCCCAACTTGTTTATCTTTCCCTCCATGTACTATAAGTATCGGAGGACTATCGGCATGTATATTAATTAACGCATCTCTTTGCTTATATGCTTTTTCTTTTTTCTTTGGATGTCCAACCATCCTTCTCAACATACCTCTTAAATCTATTCTTTCCTCGTACATGAGACGAATATCGGACACACCACCCCAAATAATATAACTAGCTATAGGCAAATCCTGAAATGTAAGTAACCCCTGTAATCCACCTCTAGAAAAGCCTATCATATGAATATAAGCTTCTGGATAAAGTGTATTTAATATTCGAATAGCAACCGTAACATCATTTAAATCTCTACCATAAAATTCATCTTTGCCTTCACTACCATTGTTACCTCTATAATACGGTCCAAATACAAGTGTTTGCGCATCTGAAAATTGCATTAGTCGCCCTGCTCTTACTTTACCGACTTGCCCTTTACCACCTCGCAAATATACAACAATTCGCTTTACACTTTTATGTGGTTGCATTAATAAACCTCTAACATTAATGCCATCTACTTTATAAGTGACTTCTTCAAAAATATGGTCAGGTACTTCTATAGGCATTCTTTTTTTATGCATAAAATCCAAGCTCGATCACTCTCTCTAAACATTGTAAGATTGCAGTATCCTTCAATAAATAACTTTTACGTTCTTCTGCAATGTCTGAAATACTATTGAAAATTAATGGTCCGTCAGTTTCTAAATAATCATTTTTGGTTTGTAATCGATCTACTTTAACCATAAAAACATCTTTTGTGAACGGTATACCATTTTGACGATTAACACAATATTGAGCAATATAATGTTTGTCTTTAATATTTATAAGCGCCCCTGTTTCTTCAAACAATTCCCTTTCACACGCTTGTTCACTCGATTCTCCTTCTTCTCTTTTGCCTCCTGGAAATTCTATGCCCCTTAATTTATGTTTGGTGAAAAGCAATTGTCCTTGATATATAGGAATAACCAAGACATGATCACCATCTGGGATGTCATTTTCATCCTTAAATGATAAATAGACATCATCATTTTCTTTATCTTTAAACTTCACAAACATCAAACTCCCTTTATATATGTTAAACTATCATTGCTATGTAAATTGTTGGAGGCAAAATTTTATGAAAAAAATCTTTCTAGGACTTATCTATATATATCAACATTTCATTTCTCCGATGACCCCGGCTACTTGTCGTTTTTACCCCACTTGTTCTGAATATACTAGAGAAGCCATAGAAGTTTTCGGACCCATCAAAGGTACTTGGTTAGGTGTTAAACGTATTTCAAAATGTCATCCACTCCATAAAGGTGGATTTGATCCAGTACCTTTAAAAAAAGATAAAAAGCATAAACATTAATTAATCTGAGTTAAATTAAACTTGTTTACAAAAGGAGGTTCAAAATAAATTGAGCCTCTTTTTAATATGCCCGAATGCGCTACAATATCATTTTCAAAATAAAATCCGTGTGGTGTAATATCGCTTGGATAAGTAGCATACCGTGCTAATAAAGCTGTAAAATAACGACTTAATCCATATTCATACATACCACCAATGACAAATTTCACATGTTTTTGTTCTAATATTTCAATTATTTCCAAGACTTTATCAATGCCACCTAGTCTGAATGGTTTTAATACCACAACATCAATTTTATAATTTTCAACATAATATAAAATTGCTTTCAATGATACTGCCTTCTCATCAATAGCTATAGGAGGTAATTCAGAATCTTTAAAATCATTTACTTTTTCTATATCTTTAAAAGGTTCTTCTAAATAAAGTATATCGCTGCTTGAAAGGAGGATAACTTTCTCAACTTCACTATTTTTAACCGATTCATTAGCGTCAATGACGATCTGAGGTTTAAATGGCAATCTCTTCAATTGTTTTACATCTTCTAAAATATTTTCAGACCATTTTATTTTTATGCGATGTGGTTGTGTGACTTTTAAGTTGAAAATATGCTTATATGTTAGACCACTAACTGTTGCACCATAGGGTACATTAAACGTTTCTAATTCGTAAAAAGCCTGATAACAGGCCATCACAATCATACTTCGTGTAGCAGGATATATCTCCAAACATTGAAGTGCATTTTGTACATCCGAAAAGCGTTCAAACTCATGGTTTTTAAATGTTTCAAACCACTTTATTGCTTGGTCATAAACTACTTCTATCGTTTCATCTGCATACCAATCTGTTTCAAAAGCGTTACACTCTCCAAAATAATGTATATGTTTATCAGTTATAAACTCAACAAAAAGTGCTTTACGCTTGTCCATTTTTACTTTAGGAGTAACGATTGCATGCTTAAAATAATTATTACAAATATAAAGTTTCATTTCGCTCAATTTCATAATTGCTCACGCCTAATTTCTTAAATGTTTTCGTTGCAATTTACCTGTTGATGTATAAGGTAATTCTGTTACATGTTTAAAATATTTGGGGATTTTATACTTCGCTATATGCGTTTTAAAATGTGCCAATAATTCTTCATTTGATAATTCTGTTTTTGAAACATAATATAAATAAGGTACTTCTCCCCATGTACTGTCATGTTCCCCAATACACATTGCATCAATAATTGATGCATGAAGTTTTGCCACAGATTCTATTTGATATGGATATATATTTTCGCCACCGCTAATGATTAAATCTTTTCGTCTGTCATAAATCATTACATAACCATCTTCATCAATTTCTGCAATATCTCCCGTTTTAAAATAGCCATTTTCAAAAGTATCCATTAAATTCTCAGGATATAGATACCCATTCATAACATTTTCACCCTTGATAAGCAGTTCTCCATGTCCTTGATTGTTAGGGTCTTTTATTTTAACAAAAACATTTTCACTTGGTTTTCCGACAGTATCATATCGCTTAGCTAACATATTTGGTGATGCTGTTAAAAATTGAGAGCACGTTTCAGTCATTCCGAATGAATTATAAATCGGCAATTCTGATTTCAAAGCATTTTCAATTAATGTACTAGAAAGTTTAGACCCACCCAACAATATCTTTTGTATATTAAATGGTTGATCCAAACCTTCATCAATTAACCATTTTAAAGTTTGCGGAACCAATGACACATGTGTCGGTAATTCTTTTTGGATTATTTCAAGAATTACTTGTGAATTGAACTTCGCTGCAATACGTACTGTAAAACCTTCCATAAGCGCTCTTAGTATGACACTTAAACCAGATATATGGTAAATAGGTAACACAGATAACCATTTTGTGTCTTGATCAAATCCTAAACTTTCTTTACAGCCAACTGCACTTGCATAATGATTGCTAAATGTTTGAGGAACTGCTTTTTGTGGTCCAGTTGTTCCAGATGTAAACATAATTGAAGCAATTCGATCCAAATTGAATATAGCCTCATACGTGTTGTCAGAAACCTCTTTTTTTAATTCATTAAAGTCAATTATGGCTATATCTTGTAACATTAAATTGTTAGTAGTAATAACTGTATCGGTTTCAATAGAGTATAACTGATTTTGCATTTCTTCTTTGGTTAAACGCGTGTTTAGCATCACTATTTCTACACCTGCTAGCCACAACGCATTAATCAAAGTAATAGATTCAATTTGATTTTCTATATATATACCTATACGTTTTTTTTTCAATTGTTTTATTTGATAAGCTAATCTACTTGCCTCGTAATACATTGAAGCAAAGGTAATTTTATTGGTACCATCATCAATAAATATTTTATCTCCATTTTGTTTTGCTTGTGTTTTCAACCAAAATTCCAATCTGTCATTCCTCCATCTCATTGACTATTATAACGTTTTTACTCTGTTTTAACAGTGTTGATGCATCTTCTTGTGTGTTTAACCTAAATTGTAGTGAACGAATTATAAGCTATTAAAATTTATAAATTCAAATAAATACTTAGTAGTGAGCTTAAAGCATAAACAAAAGTTAACGAAAAAGTAACTTATTTTATCGTATAAGCAAAAAAAATAACAAAACATAAAATTGAGCTATATACAAAAAAGCAAAATCTTAAAAATTGAATAAGTGCATGACTATGAGAAGCCAAAAATTCGTGTTTTGTAACCTACTGATAATACAAAACTAATATTCACACTAATTGATATCAAATCATGTATAAAATTGTGATAATTTATATTGTATACCACAAATTATGATGATATGATAATGAAAACGAATTCATTTTCAGATAATAACAAATGCTTAAACATAACTTTCTCTACGAAAGCACTTTTCAATATCTTATTGCAATCATCCATTGTGGGTTCGAATCCCTCACTCTCCGTTTACTTAAATCTTGTTAAATGAAAAGGAAAAGTAAGCGTTTTTAATTTTATATATGATGAAGGAGTTAAAATAAAATGAAATTTATTAAATACGAAATTGAGCAAGGCTTATATTATGACTTAATAACAATATATGCAAAAACAAACAAAAATACCCCGTTTCATTTCACTTTTTCAGAGAGCCATACTCTAAAAGAAGTAAAAGATAAATTAGAAGACATTGCAATTAAAATTGATAAACCATAATACTTGGTATCATTAATCATCTAATAAAGAAACGGCACTCCCCTTTTTGAAAAAAGAACGTGGCTAAACAACGATTTATAATCTATCAATAACAAAATAATAATACTAGAAGGCCTTGCGCCACATGTAATACAGCGTTTATTGGTCAACGCTTTGGTTAGTGGCGTAGTATTGTATTTTTTGTGGTCATCTTGACCATGAAATGGCCAAAATATTAGTAGCCTATGCAAAATAAAAACACCGTAACCCTAATATATCAAAGGTTACGGTGTTTTAGAAAAACTCAAATTATGTAATTAACGGAGAGTGAGGGATTCGAACCCTCGAGACGCTTGTGGCGCCTACACACTTTCCAGGCGTGCTCCTTCGGCCAACTCGGACAACTCTCCAATATAGAATTAAAAAAACAGAAGCGATATTTCACTTCTGTTTGTATGACCCCGACGGGACTCGAACCCGTGTTACCGCCGTGAAAGGGCGGTGTCTTAACCGCTTGACCACGGGGCCATGGCTCCACAGGTAGGACTCGAACCTACGACCGATCGGTTAACAGCCGATAGCTCTACCACTGAGCTACTGTGGATTAATTTGAATGGAGCGGGTGATGGGAATCGAACCCACAACATCAGCTTGGAAGGCTGAGGTTTTGCCATTAAACTACACCCGCTTGTTAACGATTATGGGGCGGTTGATGGGAATCGAACCCACGAATGTCGGAACCACAATCCGATGCGTTAACCACTTCGCCACAACCGCCAAAAATAAAATGGTTCAGGACAGAGTCGAACTGCCGACACATGGAGCTTCAATCCATTGCTCTACCAACTGAGCTACTGAACCCTAATGATAAAATCATAATGGCGGTCTCGACGGGAATCGAACCCGCGATCTCCTGCGTGACAGGCAGGCGTGTTAACCGCTACACTACGAGACCAAATTATGTAATTGCGGGAGGCGGATTCGAACCACCGACCTTCGGGTTATGAGCCCGACGAGCTACCGAACTGCTCCATCCCGCGTTAATATTATTAATGACGCCTACCAAATAAATATACCATAATGTCATTACAAAATCAACATTATTTTAAAATTAATTTACAAATAATTAATTGTTAATTAAAAATTAAATGTCATAATTGGTGGTTAAGCCCACCTCATTTCTGAATACTTATTTAGTATATAAACTTTTATTACTTTCGTCAATGCTTTCACTAAAGTATTTTGTGTAAAAATGGAATATAACTATAATATTATAATTTTAGTTGAGAAATGACACAAATTTATTTATTTTTATAGCTTGCCGAAGTTTATTCACCAGAATTGTTGGCAAGCTATAAAGAGTTATTCACTTTATAATTAAAATATGGAAATTATTTTTCTTGCTCTATGCGCGATGTTTATCACTATCCAATCTATTTACTCATAATACCCATCATTTTACTTTGCAAGTTTGTAAATGTAGTGAAACCGTCATCTTCCATGAAGTGTCCTCCAAAATCAGTGACTTTACACTTGCCATCTAACGCGTCCATTAAACGCTTTGTTTCTTTGTAAGAAACATGTTTATCATCTTTTGCACACAAACCATAAAATTCATTCACTTTTTCTTTAACTTTATCATAGTCGATTATTTTATCATCTAATTTTAACGACTCATCAATCTCTTGTGCATCCTCTTTAAACCCTGAAATACTAAATAAGCCTTCTATATTGCTTAAGTTTTTACTTTGGATAAATTCAAGTGATGCAATTGTACCAAAACCATGAGTTACAAAATAAGTATCTTGTTTACGGATATGAATTTGTTCATTCATAACATTAATCCATTTACGTATATCACTATTTTGTTCTTCAGGAATATTAAAAAGTGTAACTACATAACCTTCCAAGGTAAGATTATTTGCTAACCATTCATACCAGTGATTCGTTGAATCACCTAACTTTGAGTGTACTATTACTATATCTGTCATAAATCAGTCCCCCACTTTACAAATATTACTATTAAAGTATCTCATATATTTCACATGTATTGTAATTTTCATCTTAATAAAAAAAGCCATTTCTACAATAATTAAAAATTCTCAAGTAGAAAATGACTTTTTATTATTTATTTAAATTTCATTTAAAATCTCTTCCATTGCATCTTTACCTTGTTTTATGCAATCAGGTAACCCTACAGCTTCAAATGATGCACCGGTAATACGTAATTTAGGATAATTATTTCTAATATGTGATTGTATCGCTTTAATTTGTTCAATATGTCCTACTTGATATTGCGGCATACTTTTTGGCAAACGATTTACAATACTGAAATCAGGTGCACCTTTAAAGGTCATCATTTTACTCAAATCTTTTTTTACGATTTTCACGATTTCTTCGTCTGTGTGATCGTCAACTACAGTATCACCTGGTTTACCAACATAAGCTCTAATTAACACTTTACCTTCAGGTGTTGTAAATGGCCATTTCTTACTTGTCCATGTACAAGCTGTAATATTGGTATCACTTGTACGAGCAATAACGAATCCTGTGCCATCATAGTTATTGATAATATTTGTTTCGTCAAATGCAAGTACAACTGTTGCTACTGTAGTAGAATTCATGTTTTTAAAATAATCGAAAGCAGGATCATTACCAAACCATTGTAAGAATTTTTGATGTGGCGTTGTAACTAAAACACTATCATAAATATGCTTTTCGTTGTCTGTTTTTATTTCATATTTTTTCTGTGAAGCAGTAATATCGCGAACAGCGGTTTGATACTTAATATTAACACCTTTTGCTTCCAAATCGTCTTTTAAATGTTCTATAAATGAACTCAATCCATGTCTAAACTGTTTAAATTGTCCCTTAGGTGCACCTGGATAAAGTTCACGTTGTTTGATTCTTTGAGCTTTCTCATATCGCATTCCTTTAATAAGGCTTCCAAATTGTTCTTCTCTCTCTTTAAATTCAGGAAAAGTACTCATTAAACTGAGCTCATCGATATTTGTACCATAAATACCACCCATCAATGGTTCTATTAGATTTTCTAACACTTCGTCACCTAATCGTGTTCTAAAAAACTTACCTACCGACATATCGCTATTCATGTCTACTGTTTTTTTAAACAAATCCATTCCAGCTCTTAATTTACCCAACGGAGAAATTAATTTGGTTTTTAGAAATGGTTTGATGTCAGTCGGTATTCCTAATATGGAACCTCCAGGAATCGGATAGAGCTTGTTTTTGGCATATATATACGATTGCCCAGTTTTATTAGTAATGAGTTGATCTTCAAGCCCTATGTCTTTGGCTATATCTGTCATAATTTGTTTGCGTCCTAAATAGGATTCTGGACCTAATTCAATGGTATAACCTTCATTTCGGTATGTTTGAATTTTCCCGCCTACTCTATTAGAAGATTCATAAATTGTGACATCGATATCAGGTCGTTTAGATTTTATAAAATAAGCACTAGATAGACCAGTGATGCCTGCCCCAATAATTGCGATACGCTTAGTCAATGTAATTCACGCTTCCTTTAATAAACATTTTTTATTTCATCAACGATTGCACCAATAAATAGTGGATCTGTATTAGGCATTGCTGGACGGAAGTAATTAACTCCTAATTCATCACAAATTATTTTACATTCGTAATCATTATCGTATAGTACTTCCAAATGTTCACATACAAAGCCTACAGGTGTATAAATAAAGTTTTTATAATTATATTTTTCGTATAAATTTCTTGTTAAATCTTGAACATCAGGTCCTAACCAAGGTGTACCTGTATTACCTTCCGATTGCCATCCTTCAGCTACATGAGCGATGTTTGATTTAGCTTTTAATAATTCAGCAGTATCATGCAATTCGTTTGGATATGGGTCGTTATTTTTTTCTATAAGACCTTTGGGTAAACTGTGTGCTGATACAACTAAAACTGTCTCATCATGTTCCTCTTTTGGTATTTGCTCTAAAGTTTCATTTACCTTTTCAGTCCAATATTGGATAAATTTAGGTTGTTGGTAATAATGTTCAACATGTTTTAAAGTAATACCATATTTATCTGCTTCTTCTTGTGCACGTTTGTTATAAGCGCCCACTGAAAAACTAGAATAATGTGGTGCGAGTACTACAGTAACCGCTTCTTCTATGCCTTCTTTGTTCATAGCTTTTACAGCATCTTCGATAAATGGATGTATGTGTTTCAAGCCTATATATAACTTGAAATTAACATCTGTATACTGATTATTCAGCTCTGAACATAAAGCCTCAGCTTGTCGATTCGTAGTGCCTGCGAGCGGTGATAAACCACCAATAAATTTATATCTATCTTTTAAATCTTGTAATTCTGCTTCTGTAGGTTTTTTTCCATGTCTAATATCTGTGTAATAAGCTTCTATATCACTTTCTTTATAAGGTGTACCATAAGCCATTACTAATAAGCCTACTGTTTTTGCCATTTTAAAATCATCCTTTTATTTAAATTTTTTAGATGTAGATGACATAATTAATTGTAAATCTTGCTCACTATATTTATGTCTAACTATCTTTGTGTATATTCGTGAACAAATGTAGTAATTCTTTTTAAAGTTTCAGGTTTAACTTGTGGAAAAACACCATGACCTAAATTAAATATATGTTTACCATGAGCTAAACCTTGATCTAAAATAGGTTTTAATCTTGCTTCTATAACTTCCCAAGGTGCTAACAGTAAAGAAGGATCTAAATTTCCTTGTAAGGTTTTAGTTATATTTAAATCATTAGCTTCCTTAATAGATAGTCTCCAATCTAAACCTAATACATCTATTGGTAAATCATTCCATTCATGTACTAAATGACTTGCACCTACACCAAATAAAATAACTGGCACATCATGTTTCGCTTTAATTCCATTAATCAACTTTTTCATTGCTGGCTTTATATAATATCTATAATCATGTACGTTTAATGCACCAACCCAAGAATCAAATACTTGGATAATTTCTGCACCAGCTTCTATTTGGGCAGTCGTATAAGTGATGGACATATCAACTAAATGATCCATAAGTGCGAACCATGTTGCTTCATCACTATACATCATCGCCTTTGTAAAATTATAATTCTTAGAAGGACCACCTT
Organism: Staphylococcus sp. GDY8P45P; assembly: GCF_017892745.1. Classification (NCBI taxonomy): domain Bacteria; kingdom Bacillati; phylum Bacillota; class Bacilli; order Caryophanales; family Staphylococcaceae; genus Staphylococcus; species Staphylococcus sp. GDY8P45P. The sequence continues at coordinate 620,723 of NZ_JAESLS010000006.1, forward strand.
CAATCATATAGCTTGCTAATGTAAATGGAGCACCTGTAAAACCTATCAATGGCACATTTAATTTTTCTTCAGTTAACAATTTTATTGTATCTAATACATATGGAACGTCTCGTTTTGGATCAATTTCCCCTAATTTTTCAACATCTTGAATAGTTTTAATCGGATTATGAATTACTGGACCTATCCCAGACTTAATTTCTACATCAACGCCTATCGGTTGCAACGGTGTCATGATGTCTTTATATAAAACCGCGGCATCCGTATTATAGTTATCTACTGGTAAATGTGTTACATATGCACATAATTCTGGTTGATGTGTAATTTCAAATAAAGAGTATTGCTCTTTCAATTTTCTATATTCAGGCTGAGACCTACCAGCTTGACGCATAAACCACACAGGTGTGTGTTTAACTTCTTTGCCCTTAATCATATCTAGGATTGTATTATTTTTATTATGCACCTTGTAATCCTCCTACATTATAATCATTCTTATTAATATTACCATATCCATTAATTTACCGTATTCAATGTATAGAAATGTCATAAAAATGACAAAGTGTGTCACTTTATGATCTTAATTATTTGACTATTGTTTTCTATCAGAAATCAATTATAATACTGTTAAAGTCTATTTTACATTTATTTGAAATATTAGAAGTATATATAGTAAATTATAATAGTTATCCAATGTTTCTTAAACAATTCAAGGGGGAAAATTTATGAAAATATACGCATCTTACGGTACATTTGGTTATTTGAATCAAATTAAGCTAAATAATCCGACACATAATCTATTACAATTTTCAGCTTCTGACTCTTCAGTCATTATAGAAGAAACAGAAGGTGAAACTGTTTTAAAACATCCGTTAGCTTATGACATCATTAAATCTGAAGGGAACTTAGATGAAAATTACTTCTATTCTGTTATTTTCATACCAACATCAGAAGATCATGCTTATCAATTAGAAAAGAAATTAGAAAATGTAACAACTGATTTTAAACAATTTGCAGGTTACAGAAGTTATCGTTTTTTAAAACCAAATCAAGGGTTAACATACAAAATTTATTTTGGCTTTAATAGTCGTACAGACTATGAAGATTTCAAAGCCTCTACTGTCTTCCAAGACAACTTTGATAAACTTGCACTAAGTCAATTCTTTGGTTCTAGTGGTCAACATTCTAGTTATTTTGAAAGATATTTATTCCCAATTGATGACTATTAAATAAAAATCGCTACTCAAAATTAGCATTAAGCTAAAACTTGAGTAGCGATTTTTTAATCTGTTAGCAAACTTTCTTGATATTTTAGTTTTTTAGTTATATTTCTAATCGTCAACCACCCTACAAGAAAGAATATCAATCCAAAGAAACTATATTGTGGGAGAATAATAGCAAAAGTAACAATAAATACCACGCCTATAAAACACATTAATCTATTTAAAAATTGTTCATACCCTTTTATCACTTTACTATCAGATACCGGCCAAACTTGAGGCCATAAACCATATGCTTGTTGTGTATAAAATTGAGACATTTGTAACAAAATAATATACATAAACAGGCTACCAATTAATAAAATTACGATGACTTGATGTAACCATATCATCATAACTAAAGCTATAATAATCAAGCGTAATATAATATTAAATGCGTCTTTACCTCTAGCAAAACTTCTAATAAATAAATAAAGATACATATAGTTGTCATTAAATTTTTTAGGTTTCGGTTTCCACAATAACGGATCTAAATAACTTCTCCTTACTGCTTTCTCTTCTAATTGTTTTACATCCGTAAACATATTTACAAATTTATAATAATTCATATGATGTTGTTGTTCTGTATTAATCATATGCTCCCATGGGAACAAATAGTCTTTGTTTAAATATCTTATTAACAGAGTAAGAGCAACAAGTATAATAACTGAAAAAATACTTGAGATATTTTTAGGATCTAAGGCTACATAATAACCAGATGTAAATATCACAAACAAAATGCTAAATAATGACCAACGTTCAAGTCGAAATTTATACCACTGCCATTTTAATAATAAACCTAGGAGCGGGAATATAATTGCTAGTCCAGCAAAGATAATATAAAATCCAAACGTTTGGTTATTAAGCACATAAAATAATGGAAATAATATAATAATTAATAATATTTGTATAGGTAATCTAGTAACAAAACTATACATCAAACTTTTTTTCATATATTCAAACATATGTTTTTCAAATGGCAAGAGAAATAATTTATCTGCATCTTTCAATAAAGTCCTAATTGGGAACATAGAAGTAATGGCTGTGATTATACTAGCAATTAATGGATAATTAATATGTTTAGGTATTGATTTCAACCAATCTCCATAGCCTAAAATAAATGCACCTAATAAAATCACAAGAAATACGGAAAAATGACCATTAAATATAAACTTATTATAATAACTTTTCTCCTTTGTAATTTCTTGTTTCCTTAAATCAAATAATTGTTTAGCTTCATGTCTCATGAGTTCTGGCCACCTTGAGTAACATGTATATAGATTTCATCTAAAGTTTTACCACTTAGCCCTGTTTGTTCTCTTAATTCATCTATATTACCGAATGCCACGATTTGACCTTTGTCCATTATTAAAAATCTGTCACAATATTTTTCAGCAGTTGCCAAAATATGTGTACTCATCAATACAGTTCTATTTTCTTCTTTTTTTTCAACCATTAAATCAAGCATAGATTGAATACCTAAAGGATCTAAACCTAAAAATGGTTCATCAATGATATATAGTTCTGGATCTACAATAAATGCACAAATAATCATTACTTTTTGTTTCATACCTTTAGAAAAATGACTTGGAAATATATCTAACTCATTTTCTAACCTAAATGTTTTTAATAATGGATTTGCTCTTTTCATAGCTTCTTCTTTATCAATATTATACGCCATTGCAGTCATGTTAATATGTTCTTGTAACGTTAATTCATCGTATATTACTGGTGCTTCTGGAATATATGATAATTTTCGTCTATAAGTTTCTACGTCTTTTTTGATATTAATATCTGAAATTGTTAACTGCCCTTCCATAGGCGTTAATAAACCTAACATATGTTTAATAGTAGTACTCTTCCCAGCACCATTTAAACCTATCAAACCAACAATTTCTCCTTTTCTCAATTCAAAATTTATATCTTTAATCACAGGTCTTTTGCCATATCCACCTGTTAAATGCTCTACTTTTACTGTCATAAGGCACCTCCACAAATAGTATTGTATCAAAAATCAAACATTGTTCATAAAGTTACTGCAAAAAATGACGGAAATTAATCAGTAATGCTATAATGGTTATTAAATATCTGACAAGGAGTGAAGATTTATGTCTGAAACAATCTTTAGTAAAATAATAAATGGTGAGATTCCTAGTTATAAAGTATATGAAGATGAATATGTTTATGCATTTTTAGACATCTCTCAAGTGACTAAAGGTCATACTTTATTAGTTCCTAAAAAAATCTCTGCAAATATCTTTGAAACAGATAGTGAAACAATGAAACATATAGGTGTTGCTTTACCTAAAGTAGCAAACGCAATTAAAAACGCATTTAACCCTGATGGTCTAAATATTATACAAAATAATGGTGAATTTGCCGATCAATCTGTCTTCCATTTACATTTCCACTTATTACCAAGATATGAAAATGAAGTAGATGGTTTTGGTTATAAATGGGAAACACATGAAGAAAGCATAGACGATGATCAGAAGAAAAAAATTGCACAAGAAATTGCAGCTCAATTTAATTAATTATGCTTAGCTGATATGATTTAGGGTATATTAAAATTATTAATGGCTCAGAAATTTTAGAAATGAGGAGAATTTTTATGAAAACAGCTCAATTATTACTAGGTCTTGGTGCTGGTGTTGCAACTGGAATTGGTGTTGCATTAATGAATCGTGATAAGAAAAATTCAAACCAATACGTGACAGAAGCGCGTAAGCCTACAGGTGCTGAATCTGAATTTGATAGAGAAATCAATACAATAAAACAAAACGTCAATGATATTGTAAATTACATTGCTCAAATCAAGTCCGAAAGTACTGAAATTGGAAGCACTATCGGTGATGAAGTAAAAACGATGATTGGCGATTTCAAATCTGATATCGATCCTAATATTGAAAATTTGCAATCTCATATTGAGAATTTACAAAATCGTGGCGAAGAAATTTCAAAAGCCTTTGAAAAAGATAAATAATAAGTTTGGTTAAATAAGAGTTATGACTTAGTTTTCAAAAGAGTTATAACTCTTTTATTTTTTATAATAGATTCTTTAAGCATTTGAAATAATACTAATTCATAACTAAATTTTTAGTCTCATAAGTTTCTTTGCTCAAGTACTATAATGTTCAACCAGTGTGTTTCTAAATAATCTTTCAAACTCTAAAACTAGCATAAAGTTAAACTTGACGATTGTAGTAATACGTTAGATAATACGAAAGTATATTCAATATATTTTAAAAGGAGTATGATTGCGTAATGTATTTATGTACACGTCAAATAGATATTAACGCTCGTTTTGGCATACCTAGAATTGCTTTCCTTAGTTTTGCTACTACAATTATTACATTTTTAATTGCATACGAACTATTATACTTCTTTTCAAATACCAAGTTAACAGATGATCACTTTTTGATATTTTTAATTTTAGTGGTACTTTTGTACCCATTGCATAAATTAATCCATTTATTATTTTTCTATCCCTATCGTAAATCATTTAAAAAATATAAATTAGTAAAACGTAAACCTGTGCCATTTTATAATGTGTATGTAAATACACCAGTTAATAAATATTACTTTTGTTTTGATTTAATCACGCCTGCTTTATTTATTACAATTATCTGTGGTTATATAAGTACTTTAATTCCGCAATATGGTCATTATTTGATGTTTTTAATTGCTTTAAATTTAGGCTATTCGGTCATGGATTTTCTTTATTTAAAAATTATATTATTTTCAAATGAAGGCGCTTATGTTGAAGAACATCAAACAGGTATTAATATTTTAAATAAAGTATCCCCACAATGGAATAATGAACTTGATTAAGCAAACAGCAATGTTTGCTTTTCAGACTGTCGTCAAAGTATCCGACTTTGTTGGCAGTTTTTTTATGCACGCTTTCCACATAAAAAGCTTACAACTATAGTCGTATATATTGGGTTTCTAATTGGTGAAAACGACTTTATATGTTATATTTACGTTGTTATTCTTACAAAAGGAGTTCCCAAACATGAAAACATTTAAAAAAGTTATAATTCCTGTTACTGCCAGTGCATTACTATTAGGTGCTTGTGGTAATAGTGCTACAGATTCTAAAGAAGATACAATCATTTCATCAAAAGCTGGCGATGTTAAAGTTGAAGATGTAATGAATAAAATGGGCGATGAGCAAGTTGCAAATACGTCTTTTTCAATTTTATTAAATAAATTGTTAGCAGATAAGTATAAAGATAAAATAGATACTAAAGATATTGATAAAGAGGTTGAGAAAGAACAGAAGCAATATGGTGGTAAAGATCAATTTGAAAGTATGTTGAAACAACAAAAAATGTCACTTAGTGACTATAAAGAGCAGAAAAAATTACAATCTTATCAAAAAGCACTACTAAATGATAAAGTGGATATTTCTGATAAAGAAATCAAAGAATCTACGAAAAAAGGTTCACATATCTTAATTAAAGTTAAAGAGAATAAAGATGACAAAGAAGGTTTATCAGATAAAGATGCGAAAGCAAAAGCAGAAAAAATCCAAAAACAAGTATCAGAAAATCCTGATAAGTTTGGAGAAATTGCCAAAAAAGAATCCATGGATAAATCTTCAGCTAAAAAAGATGGTAGCTTAGGCTATGTTATCAAAGGACAAATGGAAAAAGATTTTGAAAAAGCACTATTCAAACTTAAAGAAGGCGACGTTTCAAAAGTAGTTAAAACGGATTATGGTTATCATATTATTAAAGCAGATAAAGAAAATGACTTTGATAAAGAAAAAGGTAAGCTAAAATCACAATTAATCCAACAAAAAGTACAAAAAAGTCCTAAATTATTAACAGACGCTTATAAAGAATTGTTAGATGAATACAAAGTAGATTATAAAGATCGAGATATCAAAAAAGCTATCGAAGATTCCATTCTAGATCCAGATAAAATCAAACAACAACAACAGCAGCAACAACAACAGCAAGCGATGCAACAAGGTGGAGCTGGTATGACCTCTGGACAATAAAATCATATCTCAAAACATAGATAAGGCAAATGCTATTATAGATAGCATTTGCCTTATTTTTTCAATGAAACGTACTCATATTTCTTAATTAGGTACATAATTGATACGATAGTATTTTATTTTTTGTATTAATATTCAACATATGATAAATACATGTTTAAACTACTGAGGCTAAGCCAAATTATCCCATGAATAAAAAACTGTTGACTCATCCCTACTACAATAAGTTACATGTAAGTTTTCACGGTCTGAACCGAATGAGTTTACATGTAAAAAGGACTAGTCCATGCAAAATTGGATTAGTCCTTTTTAAGAATTTATTTTTTTAACGTATATTATTTTTTGTTTAATCCAATGATGTTGGATTGTAAAATTGTCTACCCTCAAGTCCAAATATACGTTCAGTAAATTGACCTTTTGGTGTTTTTTTATATGCTTTTTCAAACATATTCATTTTTGCATCAATATTATCGATGAAATATAAAATTTCCGCTTCTTTCATATGTGGTAGTTTTGGAGAGCCAAATTCCATTTTTCCATGATGCGCTAATATCATATGACGTAGTAATAATACCTCTTCGCCTTCTATTTTTAATTCTCGAGCAGCATCTGCTACTTCATCACTTGCTATAGAAATGTGACCTAATAAATTGCCTTCAACTGTATATGTTGTTGCAACAGGGCCACTTAATTCTTTAACTTTACCAAGGTCATGTAAAATAATAGAACTATATAACAAACTACGGTTTAACAGTGGATATATATCACAAATAGATTTTGCGACACGTAACATTGTTAATACGTGATAACTTAACCCACTTGAAAAATTATGATGATGTGTACTTGCTGCAGGGAATGTAAAAAATTCCGTTTGATATTTGCGCAATAAATGTCTTGTAATACGTTGTAAATTTGCATTTTCAATTTCCAAAATATAATGTGAGACTTCTTCTTTGATTTCTTCTGGTGTCAGCGGGGCGCCATCTACGAAATCATGTATGTTTAAATCTGCTTCATCTGAAGCTAATTTAATTTTATTAATTTTCATCTGTTTACGCCCACGATAATTTATAACATCACCAATTACGTGTACAATTTTTTCTGGTTCTAGCACGCGCATATCTTCCTTAGTAGCAGTCCATAATTTGGCTTCTATGTCTCCACTTTTATCTTGAAGATATATCGTCATATAGTCTTTCCCTTGAGCAGTCACACCTTGTGTCGCTTTATGAATCAAGAAATAGTGATCAACTGAATCTCCAGGATTTAATTTTTCTACATTTCTCATTATTTACCGCCTTCCTCAGGTTTATTCAAAGTAATAATTTGTTTTGAAGGCACACTTGTATCCTTGACACATGTAAAGTATAAAATTTGATAATCATTAGGCATTTGTCTTAGATAATTCATCATCGTTTCTTTTCTATGTTTATCAAAATGTACAAATGCATCATCAATAATTACAGGGAATGGATAGTAAGGTTTTAATGTTTTAATTAAACTTAAACGCAATGCGATATATAGTATTTCTTTAGTAGACTGGCTTAATTCAATTGGTTCGTACATTTGACCATTCACTTGTTTTACCATTAAATCTTCATTCGCATAAGTAACTTGTACATAATTTCCATTTGTCAAATGTGCAAAGATCTCTGTTGCTTCATTTATCACTTGTGGTAAACGCTTGTCTTTAATTTGTTTAATATGTCCTTCCACTAAAGATTGTAAGTAGCTGAGACTTGCCCAATCTTTCGCTTCATCGTTCACTCTATTTTTCAAAATATGGAACTTATGACGTAAATCCGCTAGTGTCTTATCTGTTTCCATATCCGTGATTTTAGCGTTTAAATCACTGACTTCTGATTGCATTTCTAAATATTGGTCATTATAATTATCTACTTGTCTTTCCAACACTTCATCTTCTTCAGATAATTGTGCATATGTTTTTTGGCTTAACATGGAACTAGCTTCGTAATTATAATTTTGGTTTTCCAGATATTTTGTTAAATCATTAAAACGATTTAATTGTTGGTGATAAGCTCGGTATTGTGCATGTTGATAATAATATGATTCTTCATCATTTGCACTTACAAAGTTAAATAATTGTGAAATCACATTACTATTCTCATTTAAACGATGTTTAAGTTGTGATAATTCACTTTCTATTAAAGCGATTTGTTCTTGATTCCTATTCCATTTATCTAAATTCGTTGTTTCTTCTTTTAACCATTGATTTACATCATGAAATAAAGATAGCGTGTTAAAAGTCGTAAATTGATTTTGAGTTACTGCTTTGGCATGTTCATAAAATGTATTTAATGCTTGTTGTAACTCAATTTTTTGATCGTTCAATTCAACCGTATGATTGTCATAATCCTTAATTTTATTCATCGTCGCAATACTATCAATAATGAGTTCGTCTGAAATTTTATCAGATAAATGTAATTCATCTTTAATTTGGTTAATCTCATTATCTGATTTTGAATATTGGTGCTGAGCCGCTTCTAAATTAGAAGATAAATAATTTGCTTTTTTATCTAAAGCTTCTTTCGTTTTAATAGCATTATGAAATTGTTCGCGAATCCTATTTTGATCATCTAAATCAAAATCCAAATTATAATTAGCTTCTAAATCATTTATTTGGTGTTGCAAATCTTCAATTTCATTAGAAAATGTTTCACTATGTCCAATCTCTTTTGATTTAACTAAAAATATTCCTACGATAAATATAAGAGAAAGTATTGCAAATACAATACCAAAGACTAAATTAGCAGAAATAAATGAAAAGACTGTTAATCCAATACCAACAACCGCTAATATAATCAAAGCAAATCGGAAAATATTCTGCTTGCGTTCATTTTCTTGTTGTTCTTTATCAAACGCTTCTTTCATTTTTTGATATAAATTATTCTTCTCTTGAAGTTCAAACACACGATTGTTATATTGCTTTTTCTTTTCATAATTTTCATCAGACACAATATCTTTTTCTAATGCATCCATCTCAGTTTGATTTGTTTCTTTATCAATTTTATTTTCTTCAATATTGCGTTCTAATTGTTGAATAAAAGCAGTCTGTTCTTGTTTATTTTTAATTTGATTACTTACGTGACTCTTCATTGCCTCTGAACTGTCTACTTCATGGTATACATCTTGCCATCCAATATTAGACTTTAAGCCTGATTTTTCACGTTCTTTATCTTGAATTTCTTTTTCAACTGATTTTAATTCGTATTCTTTTTGTTTAATTTCATTTTCTTGTTGCTGTATATGGTTAAAAGCATCTAAATCAGATTGCTTAGGGACATTGATTTTTTCGTTTTCACTTTTCAAGTGTGCTAATCGCTCTTCTCTTAAACCAATATCTCTTTTTAAATTTTGCGTTTGAATTTTTGCAGATTCATAGCGATCAATACCTTGTTCAGGAAATGTGACAGGTTCGATATTTAATTGCGTTTCTAGCGTTTTCCACTCTTGTGTTTGTTCATGTAAAGCTAATTCTTTTTGTTTACGGTCATGCATTTTAGACAGTTGATTTAAATTTTGTTTCAAATTTTCTAAACGTCGATCAGCTTTATCTTTATCATCTACTAAGCGTTTATAAGAGGATAGCTTTTCTTCTTCTTCTCGAATTTGACGCTCTAATGACTTCAATTCTTCAAGTTGTTGATTAATCATTGGATTTCTACCATTTTTCTTATACAACATTTCTTTTTTATCATTCAAAATTTCACGCATGCTAGTAAATTCTGTTGATCCTAATGCACCAGCCTGAAGTAAATAGTTTTGTAATTGCGTTTCATCCATATTTTTATGAATATTTTGTAGACCTAATACATCAAATGAAAATATACCTTGGTATGTACGTTTTGAGATAAAATTAAGTTCTTTTTTTAACCAGCTTTCATCTTTGATGGCGCCGTTTGGTAGATAAACTTTAACGTCTCCAGTTGCTGCACCTTTGATACGTTCAATTTCTATCAAAGAACCATCATCTTGAATCAATGTAAGTTTTCCGCCATATTGATTACCTAAACGTGGTTCTAGTCGTGGTTCATTTTCTTTCTTAGTTGGAAAACCGAATAGGATAGAATGTATAAATGCCTGTATCGTAGACTTTCCTGACTCATTTTCTCCATATATTTCTGTGAAATGTTCATCAAATTGAATGGTTCTTTGAATAAATCTACCATAACCATATATATCTAATGATTTAATCTTCATTTTATTCCCCCCTCATATCTGATTTTAATAATAATTCCGCTCGCTTAATTAATTCACGACGATCAAAATCATCATAATTTTCTAGGTATTTGGAAGCTTTTGGATTAAGATATAAATCATTCATAGCTTGCTCATAAACTGAATTATCTTCAATCAAATCTGGTGAAAATTCTTTAACAAGAGTCGTTTTATCATCATCTTTATTCTTTATTTTTAAATCTTCTATAAACACAAAATTATGCTCATTTTCTTCATATTCGCTAATCATTTCATGTACTTGCATTAAATCTTGATCAGAAATAATTTCGTCTGAATTGACATGTACTACTAATTGATAAATTGCTTTACCGTGAGCTCTAACTTGTGATTTAAAGTCTTGTATTGCGTCAAACAAACCTTGTTTTGAAGTCATGTCTGTATCTATTTCAGCTTTCTCAAAACGAATAAACTGGGTTGGCACAAATTTAGCATTTAGATGTAAATCATCTCCCTCTATTAATAGGCAGCCTTTTTCTCCAGTTTCTTTGAAATGACGACCTTGAATATTACCAGGATAATGAATTTGAGGCATATCACTTAGTTGTTGTCGCTCGTGTATATGACCAAGTGCCCAATAATGATAAAGTTTATTGTTTAAATCTTCCAATCTAAATTCCGTATAACGGTCTTTTGTGTTCGTTTTGCTATATGTACCATGTAAAATACCTATATGGATACCTTTTTGGCCTTGGCTTGATGGATAAGCATCAAGCTTATTTTCGTAACTCGCTTCATTTTGATAGCTGAAACCGTGTAAATATATTTCTTCGCCATTTTTGGTAATTGTTTGATATGTTTCTACATTTTCAGAAAAAACAGAAACGTTCTCTGGCCATTCAGTACCTATAGATGAAGAAAGCGGATCATGATTACCATGACAAAGATAAACAAATATTTGTTCTTTTGATAGTCGTTCAAATTGCTCTTTTAAGAACACTTCAGCACGGAGTGTTCTATTATGACTATCAAATAAATCCCCTGCTATAATCATAAAATCTACTTCTTCATTTAACGCTAAATCCACGATTTTTTTAAAACTTTCATATGCGCTTTTTTGCATATCTTCAAATATCGATTGACTTAAGTAGCTTCTAGACTTAAATGGACTATCTAAATGTAAATCTGCACAATGAATAAATTTAACCATATAGTTATAGTTCTCCTTTATTTAAAGGTTTTTATAAAAAGCATGAAAACTAGGCATTTATTTTGAGATTTAAAAAACTCTACTAATACCTATGTACATGCTAATACCTTGTATCTCTTTATTTTACCACACCGACTATTGTACAGTCGATAAAACAAAAAAGCTGAAACATAAATAAATGTCTCAGCTTGAAATTCAATATTAACCATGGTTCATTGAATAAAAAATGAACTATTATCCAGCAATTAAAGAACTCATTTATCGGAATCAATTCTTTTGTATATCACTTCTCAATATATTGAGTTTATCATACATATGCTTGAATAAAAGTTCATATATTTCTTTCAATTATGGTTGTGGCCATGTATTGATTTCAAAAATCAATTTTTACATAGCAACACATTAAATATTTTTAACTTTTTATAAAAACTTTAGATTATTTTTAAAAATAAACATTCTGATTAATTAGTCAGCGTAAATTTCATCTAAAGGTTTAACAATGATTTGATTAATTTCTTGGAATACTTGGCTCATGTTTTGCTCAGCAGCCATTAATTCTGAAATGTTAGAATCATTTTCGATTTTTTGTGCTTGTTCTTGAGCTTTTTGTAATTCCTCTTCACCAATTTCTTCACCTTGCATTTGTTTTTGTTGGAAGTTTAATTGTGTTTCACGGAATTCATCAAAAAGTGCTTTTGATTCATCATTTTCTTTTACTTTAGCATAAGCTTTTTGAATTGCTTGATATTCATCACTTTCTCTTAAAGCTTGTTCTAATTGATTTGCATGATCGTATAAATTTACTGCCACTGTGCTTCACTCCTTTATTTGTATATGTGTTATAACCACATCGATATTACAATAACATAATTTAATATGTTATACAAAAATTGCAATCACACCTTGTAATAAACCTATGATGCCGCCTAATAAAAAGCCTAAAAGCATAATTAATTTCAACTCTTTATTTGCGATATCTATGATTAAGCGTTCAATATATGCTAAATCAAATGAATTTATCTGTTCTTCAACCATTTGTCTTAGGTTGATTTTTTTCATGATTGGAGAAATATGTTTAGAACCTTTATCAATAATCAATTCTGTAAGTTGTTTTGAAATTTTTGTTTCTAAGAATGTTATAAATTCTGGCATTACTTCTTTCAGTGGTCGATTCGATATATTATCTATGTTTGCATAGTTCATAAGTAAATCAGCAACCGTTACCTTAAGCGAATCGAATTGATCTTCATTGATGATTTCTACTAACGTTTTTGATTTAAATGTTGCGTATTCATTTTCAATAATCTGCTTTGCAATTGCTTTAGCTTTAGGATGATTTGTTAATCTAATCAATTCATGTTGTATTCGATCTGCAATGCTTTCTCTAGTCATAAACATCTGTAGCAAACCTACGATTTTACCTTTCTCATTAAAGAAAGTATCTAACATTGATGCTATATCAGCTGTGCCTTTTTCTGATTTAAGATAGACGCGTGCACGTTCAAACAATAATTCAGGTACTCCATCTACCTTTGCATCAATATTTTTTTCAATATCTGAAGGAATCATTTGTTTTATAGGAGTTTCTTTATGTTCAGCATAATATTGTTCTAATTTATTATTGATAACCGAATACATTTTATCATTAGTAACCTGTACAACATCAACATCTAAACTTTTCGTCAACGATTGAATCGTCACATGGTCTGTTTTTAATTTTTGAATCTGTTTTAAGATTAATGATTCGATTGCTTCTCTTGATTTAGGTGCATTTAATTTTGACTTAATTAATGTTTCAGTCAATAGGTGTTCTTCAATAACTTGTCCAATTTTATCTGCAATTTCTGCTCTTCTTTTAGGTATTAACCCAGGTGTAAAAGGAATACGTTTATTAAAAATATAGTAAGTTTTAAACGGATGAAATAACATTCTTACAGCAATTACATTTGTGACGCCACCTATTATTGCTCCAATAATCATCATCGCTATAATTATTAAAAAAGCGTGCATAGTTAATTCTCCTTCAAATAAAATTTGTTATAAACTGAAGGTACATTCATATCAGTCATTTTTACATTGTATAACATATATCAAAAAAATGTGTATACTATTTGTTATTTTTTAAAAACAAAATTGCTTGGCAGCAATAATTATGAGTATATTCAATTTGTATTAGTATAAATTCAAAAATAAAAAAAGAGCGATTTAGAAATCAATCAACATTTGATTTCCCGTGTTCGCTCTTACAATGATGTATTCTTTTTTATCATAGGTCAAAAACTGTATCAACTTGCCTATTAAGTTCAGTTCATTTGTTCATGACCGATTTCAATTAAACTTTAGTGACTAAACCATTCAATATATAAGCTATAACTTTATTAGTTAATGTTATAAATAATGATTCTTCTATCACAAAATGCATTTATTTATACGTGCATTAATTCTTCTTTAGAAACTCTACCAAAATATGTTTCAGCTTCTCTTAATTTAGAAGTACCAAAAATAGGTTGTGTTTCCTGATTTAGTACACGGTAGATATCACTTACTTTATTGCTTTGTAGAATATAGCCGTTACGAGTATCAACTGTGTTCCAATATATATCACTAGTTGTAGAATGATTTGGATACGCACAATGGTTACGTGAAATTGTTTGTACCATTTCTAATGGATCGCAACCGAAAGTACTATTTAGAACATCAGAATCTCTAAATAATGCACAAATTGACACACATGTTGTCCAGTTGGGCAATACTCTCTCTTTTTCAATTTGTACTAGTGTCTTTTTTGAAAGACCAATCGTTTGTGCCATTGTATCTTGCGTGTAACCTGCTTCAATACGCACCATTTTAAATTTTGTTTGAATTAAATCTGTAAAACTCTGTCTATCCATTACTTTAATCTACCTTTCATAAAAGAATATTTTATCCGGACACAAGAAATTGCAATAATACACGTTTCTTGAAACACAAATTACATCTTAATACAATTTGCGATAAAATAAAAGAGCGAAATGATATTTTCGTTGTTTTTTGTTATTTGCGAAATTATCTAAATAATCAATCTTATATCCTATAATTAACTTAAACACTTATACCACTTTTATTGTAAGCGCATAACAAGCATGAAATGTGATTATATTTTTTACTTATTACTCTTTTGATATAAAAACACTATTCATTATTATATCTTAATTTTTACTTTTTGGCATATACTTTGCCTTAAACAATTGAAAATGATCATTTATTTACTTTTTTCAGAATTTTCATTATAATCAGGGTTACTTTAATAATTGAGGTGTAAAAGATGACAGAGAAATATATTTTACTTGCAACTTGTACAGATAAAGTCGGTATTACTTCATTAATTACTAATAAAATTGCTCAATATCATTCTAATATTCTACATTTAGATCATTTTACAGAATACGACCATTCACCAAAATCTACAGGTCAATTATATTTGAGATTAGAATTTGAAAATGTACCATCATTGAAAGAAGATTTAGAAACAACGTTGCAAACACATCAAATAGATTTTAAACTCTTTGACAATCAACAACATACAAAAATAGCACTTTTTGTTTCTAAGGAAGATCATGCTTTCAACGAAATTTTATTACGTGTTAACAGAAATGAATTGCCTGCCGAAATTGTGTGTATCGTTAGTAATCACGAAAACAATAGACAATTCGCAGAAACACTTCATATCCCTTTTTATTACATACCGAGCAACGAAGATAAAGAAATCGTAGAAAGAAAAATACTAGATGTTTGTTCTGAGCATCAAGTTGAACTCATCGTGTTAGCAAAATATATGCAAATACTATCCGATTATTTTGTCAGTCACTATCCAAATCAAATCATCAATATTCATCACTCATTCCTACCGTCATTTATAGGAGCAAATCCTTATAAACAAGCATGGGAACGCGGTGTCAAATTAGTTGGAGCAACAAGTCATTATGTTACTTCTGACCTGGATGAAGGTCCAATCATAGATCAAGACGTTATCCGAATTAATCATCGGTACAATGTACAAGATTTACGTAAAATTGGTCGGCATGTTGAATCAAGTGTGTTAGCTCAAGCTGTAGAATATCATGTGCTTCATAAGGTGATTGTGACTGCGAATAGTAAGACAATTGTTTTTAATTAATATTCATAAAAAACCTGAAATAGCTTTTTGCGCTGAACATAATTTGTGGGAATAAAATAAAAACACTTCTGTTGAATTCATTTAAAATGAAAAATACGGAGGTGTTTTTTTCTATGAAAGGAGTTGCTTACTCATTAGAAATGAAAATGAAGGTTACAGTTCAAGCGAAATTATGGAAACATTAAACATTAGAAAAAGTTCACAAGTGAAAACTTGGTGGAAATGATAAAACCCATAGATTCTACCAACAAGTTGGTAAACAATATTTATATGGTAAGGATATTGGATAATTAAATAATGAAGAAAAGTTAAGAATATAAAACAGAGGCAAAAAGCTGAAATTGATGTTTTAAAAAGTACAAGGAATTGGAAAGGAAGTTGAGCCAAAATAATTATACAAGTCGTTGAAGCATTGAACTTAAGATATTCAATTAAACTAGTATTAAAATTATTTAATATTTCAAAATCAACTTATTATCGTTAGAAACACAAATGTGATGAAGTTAATTCAACTACTTAAGAGATTAACTCTATTCGTCAAATTTATCACAGTATAAATAAAAGCACTTATAAATTAATATAAGCGCCTAAATCAACTTTAGTTAGAATGTTGATTATTATCTTTTTTAAAATTATATATGCATGATGCAATACCTAAGCCAAATACTAAAATTATAAGAATATATACTGAATAATTATCTGTTTGTATATAAAACTTAAATAAAGCAAAGCTTAAAAATGCAACAATGAAATAAACTGGTATGAATTTTTTAGACCAAAATATAGAATTTTCCATATCAATTCTCCTAATAATTATTTAGAAACAAGATGCAGCAGCTCCAGTAGCAGCTCCAGAAACGCCACCTACTATTCCACCAGCAACCGTACCAATTCCAGGTACCGCTGAACCGACTCCTGCTCCACCTAGTCCACCAGTGCCTGTTCCACCAGCTGTGCCTAGAGTACATTTAGCCCATCCTTCTTTTTGGTTCTTACCTAAAACTTGGATATCATATCCATCTTTTGTTTCTTTTTATTTTAATACTACGTCTTTATCATCTTTATCTTTTGCTTCTGTAGGTAACTTTTCAGTTTTACCATTCTGATCTTTTAAAGTTACTACGCCATTGTCATTTTGAGTACTTGTAACCCCGTCACTTTATTTAATATGCAATGCGCTTTCGGTAGGCTGACTTAATTTAACATTATCTTTACTTATCCCTAATCCTACTATAATGATAAATAAAAACCACTTTCTATTATGTCACAATAATATTACAAAATCATTGCAACTTGGATACAACACTATCAGAAAAGTCTGAAAGTAAAAAGGTTTATTGAAAATCCTTTCAATTTTTATTTATCTAATCATTTATATTTATTATTTTCATTAATATAAATGGCAATTATCTAAACTTAAGTTGTTCTGTATGTGGGCTTTAGCAACTTTAATTTCATAATCTTCAATCATTAATTGTGATGTATTCATACCTTAGATATTACTTATTTACCTTAAAGCAAATAAAAGTACCTAATGGATGTCTATTTCATAGCAATTAATTAAGTGTGTATACATCATATGAATATTATAAATTATGCGAAGAAAAAATCATTACCCGAAGCATGTCCCCCCAGGGAATTCCAGCTGATAATGCCTTAATCGAATGTTTCCATTCCCCGCTAAAGTGTGAAACGTTATATTAAACAACGGGCTTAATAACTCTAATTAAATTGTAATAGATATTGTCGAAAATCACTTTCAAAACTACTATGTTTAGCTTTTTCTATTAAATCTTAATTAATTATACACTTTTAAAACTGTTCTATAACAGACCTATAACATACCTTAAGTGTATTACTTTTTAATACAGATTCCAAAAGCTTTCACATTTTAGATTAAAATTATTCAAAAACTTTGTGATTTTTTTAACAAAACAAATGATATAATTATTGTGAAAAAAATAACATACTTTTGGAGGTAATGATATGTTAAAAGAAAATAATATGCAATCCACAGCCTGGAATGATTTTAAAAAAGGTCGCTGGCAACATCATGTAGATGTAAGAGAATTTATTCAACTAAATTACACATTATACGAAGGTGATGATCAATTTTTAGAAAGTCCTACAGAAGCAACAACTAAGCTTTGGGATCAAGTCATGCAATTGTCTAAAGAAGAACGTGAACGCGGTGGTATGTGGGACATGGACACAAAAATCCCTTCTACCATCACTTCTCACGAGGCAGGTTATCTAAATAAAGAATTAGAAAGCATAGTAGGTGTCCAAACCGATAAACCATTCAAACGTTCAATGCAACCTTTTGGTGGTATTCGCATGGCCAAAGCAGCTTGTGAAGCGTATGGTTATGATTTAAATAGTGAAACTGAAAAAATATTTACTGACTATCGTAAAACGCATAACCAAGGAGTATTCGATGCATACTCCAAAGAAATGCTAAATTGCAGAAAGGCTGGGATCATTACTGGACTTCCAGATGCGTACGGTCGTGGACGTATTATTGGAGATTACCGCAGAGTCGCTTTATATGGTGTAGACTTCCTAATGCAGAAAAAAATGGAAGATTTCAACAATATGTCTAAAGAAATGTCAGAAGATGTCATTCGATTACGCGAAGAATTGTCTGAACAATACCGAGCATTAAATGAATTGAAAACATTAGGTAATATTTATGGATTTGACTTAAGTCGCCCAGCTTATAACTTTAAAGAAGCAGTACAATGGTTGTACTTAGCATATTTAGCAGCGATTAAAGAACAAAACGGTGCAGCTATGAGCTTAGGTCGTACTTCAACATTTTTAGATATCTATGCTGAAAGAGATTTAAACAATGGATTGATTACAGAACGTGAAGTGCAAGAAATCATAGACCACTTTATTATGAAATTACGTATCGTAAAATTCGCGCGAACACCTGACTATAATGAGTTATTCTCTGGTGATCCTACTTGGGTAACAGAATCTATCGGTGGTGTAGGTATTGATGGACGTGCATTAGTAACTAAAAACTCATTCCGATTCTTACATTCACTAGATAATTTAGGTCCAGCACCTGAACCAAACCTCACAGTATTATGGTCAGTTCGCCTACCTGACAATTTTAAAACATATTGCGCAAAAATGAGTATTAAAACAAGTGCAATTCAATATGAAAATGATGACTTAATGAGAGAATCTTATGGTGATGATTATGGTATTGCATGTTGTGTATCTGCTATGACAATTGGTAAACAAATGCAATTTTTTGGCGCTCGTGCTAATTTAGCAAAAACATTATTATATGCTATTAATGGAGGCGTAGATGAAAAATCAGGACGTCAAGTTGGGCCTGCCTATGAAAGTATAAAAACAGAAATCCTAGATTATGATGAAGTATTTGAAAAATTTGATAAAATGATGGATTGGTTAGCTGGAGTATATATTAATTCACTTAATATTATTCATTATATGCATGATAAGTATAGTTATGAACGTATAGAAATGGCATTGCACGATACAAATATCATTAGAACAATGGCTACAGGTATAGCTGGTCTTTCTGTTGCTGCAGATTCATTATCTGCAATCAAATATGCAAAAGTAAAACCTATTCGAGATGAAAATGGTATTGTTACAGATTTTGAAATTGAAGGTGATTTTCCTAAATATGGCAATAATGATGCACGTGTCGATGATTTAGCAATAGACCTTGTAGAACGCTTTATGACAAAATTACGTAGTCATAAAACTTATCGCAATTCGGAACATACAATGAGTGTATTAACGATAACATCAAATGTTGTATATGGTAAGAAGACTGGAAATACACCAGATGGTCGTATAGCTGGAGAACCATTTGCACCAGGTGCAAACCCTATGCATGGACGTGACCAAAAAGGCGCACTTTCTTCACTAAGTACCGTAGCAAAAATACCTTATGATTGTTGTAAAGATGGTATTTCTAACACATTTAGCATCGTTCCAAAATCACTAGGTAAGGAAAGTAATGATCAATGTAAAAATCTCACAAGTATGTTGGATGGCTATGCAATGCAACACGGACATCACTTAAACATTAATGTATTTAATAGGGAAACACTATTAGATGCAATGGAACACCCTGAAGCATATCCACAATTAACGATTCGTGTTTCTGGTTATGCCGTTAACTTTATTAAATTAACACGAGAACAACAATTAGATGTAATTTCACGTACTTTCCATGAAAAAATGTAATTTGAATTTAAGGCGGCCTATATATGTTAAAAGGACATTTACATTCTGTTGAAAGTTTGGGTACCGTTGATGGTCCAGGATTACGCTATATTTTATTTACCCAAGGTTGTTTACTAAGATGTTTATACTGTCATAATCCAGACACTTGGAAAATAAATGACTATACACGCGCAGTTACAGTTGATGAAATGGTAAACGAAATAATACCTTTCAAACCATATTTTGATGCATCAAATGGAGGTGTGACAGTAAGTGGTGGTGAGCCTTTACTACAAATTAAATTCTTAACCTCCCTATTTCAATCGTTAAAAAAATATGATATTCATACCTGTATAGATACATCAGCTGGTACTGCGAAAAATACACCCACTTTTGAAAAACAATTAGATGCTTTATTAAAATATACAGACTTAATATTATTAGATATTAAACATATTGATAATGCTAAACATAAGGAATTAACTGGCCAACCTAATACACATATATTAAACTTTGCTAAAACACTTTCTCGTAAAAGACAGCCTGTTTGGATAAGACATGTGCTGGTGCCAGGTCTTACAGATAATAAACAAGATTTGATGCGGTTAGGTGAATTTATAAATTCACTCGATAACGTTAAGCGCTTTGAAATACTGCCATATCACCAACTAGGTGTGCATAAATGGCAATCACTAGGTATAACTTATGTGTTAAAGCATATAGAAGCACCTACTGAGGCTGAAGTAAAACAAGCATATCAATATGTAAATTTTAAAGGTTACACCCCTATTTAACTTTATTTAGACACATTAAAATTATCGCGGTTATTAAAATGTATCAAATCAAAAAAGTAGTGAATGATATCATTTGAAATGTAGATATCATTCACTACTTTTATTTTTTGCTATTGAACATGAAATTGAATAATATTTTTCAAAATGATATATTAACAGAAACAAATTTTAAGGGGATGTTTCTTTGGATAATCATACTTCAACAAAACTAATTTCTATCAGTGCTTCTATGAAATTTATTAATGCTCAAATGATTCCAGGAATTTTGACGCTATATAATGATAAAATTACGTTTAAAGCAAAAGGAATAATTGAAAATCATGAAATCAAAAGTTTATTCCCTTTTGATGAACTTCAAAGTGTTAAATTTGGACTATCCTTAACCCCTTTTAGAATAACTATTATGGAATCAGACGGAGAGCCTTGGCTTTTTGACCAGGTTCCAAGAAAAGATGGCAAAAAATTTGTAGAGTTATATAATGTACTTCTTTCTGAATAAGTAACACATTAGGTTAATCTGAAACTAAGCTATCATTGTGATGGTTTAGTTTTTTTATAAAGACAAATACTACTTTTATATATCAACATCTATTTTGCAACACTTCTCATGTATATCAACTAAAAAGAGTGGCCAAAACGTATAAACGTTAGAGCCACTCTCAGATTTTAAATTCTTTATATTTATATCTATTATTTTATTAACTTTCATTTCTAGCAGCTAATTTTTTATCTTCAGCTTTTGAAATGATAAGCGCACAAGCGGCATCACCTGTAATATTGACAGATGTTCGTGTCATATCTAATAATCTATCAATACCTAAAATAATACCAATTGCTGCTGGATCTAATCCAACGGCATTTAAAACCATTGCTAACATAATCAGTCCAACCCCAGGTACGCCAGCTGTACCAATAGATGCTACAACAGCGATGACCACAACAGTTATAATTTGCATAAATGAAAGCTCTACACCTGAGATTTGTGCAATAAATATTGTCGCAACACCTTGCATGATTGCCGTTCCATCCATGTTTATTGTTGCACCGAGAGGTTGTACGAAAGATGCTACTTCTGGTCTAACACCCATATTTTTTGTACATTTAAGTGATACTGGTAAGGTTGCAGTGGAACTCGAAGCACTAAAACCTAGTGTTATTGCAGGAAGAAACCCCTTAAAGAATTTTAGTGGACTTGATTTAGCCATAAATTTCACCGCTGAACCATATACAACGAAGAAATGGATAAATAGCGCTAGAAGCACTATAAAGAAATACATACCAAGTTGTTGGATAGCTCCAAATCCTGCCCCTGTAAATGCATGTGCAACAAGACCAAAAGTACCTATAGGTGCAAATACGCTCATGATCATCGTTACAATATACATTAAAACTTCGTTGGTTTGCTCAAATAACCGATGTACCGCTTCAGCTTTCGAACCAACCATTATCAAACCAACCCCTATGAAAATGGCAAATGTAATAATTTGCAACATATTTTCTTCACTCATGGCTTGTAATGGATTTTTAGGAAAAAGATTGATCAGTGTTTGATCAAACGATTGCTTTGCAGCAGAACTTTGTGAATTATCTTCTTTATCTAATGTTTTTTGATAACTTGAAACATCTTCACTTTTTAATAAATCTGATTTCCCTTCACCCGGTTGTAAAACTAAAGCTAAAGTAATCCCAATAATAATAGCTATTGCAGTAGTAGTTAAAAAGAAACTAATCGTTTTCAACCCAATACCACCTAGTAATTTAGGATCACCCACACCTACTACACCTAACACAATTGAAACAAACACAACAGGCACCACTAACATGAAAATTAAATTCAGAAAAATTTGCCCAATAACATTGAAGACATATTTATCAACGTTGACTACAAAACTCGATTGCGCAAACATGTTAAGTATGGAGCCTATTGCTATACCGAGAATTAACGCTATAACAATTTTCAATGAAAGATTTTTAGTCTTCATAATAACATCCCCTTTATGTTTATTAGATATAGTATATAGTAATATTATACATTTTGAAACAAAAGTATATATTCAATAAAAAAATGCTATGTAAAATAATATTTACATAACATCTAATATATTATATAAGATTATTCTGCATAGCATAAATAGCCGCTTGTGTGCGATCAGATACTTGCAATTTAGCAAATATGTGACTTACATGTGTTTTAACAGTTTTTTCTGAGACAAATAAAGTTTCCGCAATTTCTTTATTTGTTTTACCCTTTGCCATTTCTGTCAATACTTCAGATTCACGTTTAGATAGTTTGTTTGTATAGTGCGGTTTACTGCTCACAGATTCCATCACACTTTGGGCTTGTGGATGGATAACTTTTTCACCTGACAATACATTTTTAATTGTTTTAATCAACTTCTCAGGTTCAACATCTTTCATTTCATAACCATCGGCGCCTTTATCAATTGCCGAAATCACATGTTCATCATCTACATAACTGGTTAGCACTAATATTTTTACTTCGGGATATTTTCGCTTCATAATTTCAGTGATTTCTATACCATTCATATTAGGCATCACTAAATCTAATAATACAATATCGGGTAATTCATGCTCTTCCAAATAACTTAAAAATGATTTGCCATCTGAAAAGCCTTTAACAACCTCTATATCATCAACTGTTGATAATAGAAATTCTAAACCTTGTCTTACGATATGGTGATCATCTACCAAAATGATTCGATTCATCTTGACCTTCCTTTCGAAACTTTATAATGGTATTGAGATATGAATTTTTGTACCTTTGTTTGGTTCACCTTCAATTGTCAATTTACCATTTATCTGTTTAGTCCTTTGTTTCATATTATTCAAGCCATGCGAATGATAAAGATTTGACTTATGTTTATCAAAACCTTTGCCAAAATCAGAGATTGTTACCAATAAATAATTGTCCGCTTGAACTAAATCTAATCGAACTTGAGTGGTTTCACTATGTTTTTTCGTATTATTCATTGCTTCTTGAACAATTCTATAAACATTTTCCTCGATTTGACTTGGAAGTTTAATTAAACCATCCACTTTAACAATTAACTCTAACTGTAGTAATTCACTATACTGTTTTAGTGCACTAACTAATCCTTGTTCTAAACCAACGGGTTTTAATTGCCAAATTAAAGCTCTCATTTCATTTACTGCTTGCTGGCTTGTATCTTCAATCACTTGGAATGCCTTACGAGAAACCTTTTCTTGTGTCATCCCTAATGCTGCGTGTGCTGTCAATTTAACAGAAAAAAGCATTTGGTTTACTGAATCATGTAAATCTCTAGCTAATCTATTACGTTCACTAATACGCGCAGCTTCTTTTTCTTGATCGGTTAAGAGAATCCTTTTTATTGCAGATCCGATTTGCAATGCAACAGATTCTAATAACTCTAAGTTTTCTGCACTATATCTCCTTGTATAAGGTGTTGCAACATTGAGTAACCCAAATTGCTCTTCGCCAGACCTTAACGGTACAGTAGCATGGTGTGTAATACCGTCAGTTTCTTCATGATAAGCCCGATTGGCTAAATTAATTCTCGAACAATTTATAATATTTGAAGCTTTCGTTAACTTTTTATTTTGATATGCTTGAACACACCAACACGTACCCTTTCGCATATATTGACAATGATTATTTTCCAATGCTCCTGGTAAACCATTATATGATACGAGCTCATGTTGCCCCACATCATCAATGAAGAAAATCCAGCCCGTAGTAAATTCACTACCATCAATCAACGATTTTAATGCGCCTTGTAGCATACTATATGTTTCTGTTTCTTCATTTAAAAATTCAGCAATTTCTTTTAATAATGCTAATCTTGTCGGTTTTTCCATTTAACCAGTCCATTCTTTAACAACACTATTTACATACATTATACAAGTTTGTAAAGCATTTAAAAATAGATAAATAATTCCTTTTTACTTGAATTAAAACAATGTAAAAAATTATTAAATCAATCTCTGGGTCTAATATTTTTAACAGCGTGTTTATGGTATGATAATAATTGATTAAAGAGGAGGATATTATGAAATTTCAAATCCCAGAAAATTATGATGAATTAACACTTAGAGAAATTTTCCAGCAATTACAATTACCAAAAAAAGATTTACACAATTTAAATATGTCAAAAGAGATTAAAATCAATGATATAAATGCAAAACTCACGTCACAAGTACATACAGGAGATCAAGTTTACATTCCAACACCAGAAGAAAAAAGTAATTATTTACCAAGTTATCGATATGCACAAATTTATTATGAAGACAATGATTTAGCAATCGTTATGAAGCCTAAAGGGGTTAAAACGCATCCTAATGATTTAAAAGAAAGTAATACATTAATGAATCATGTGATATATACAATCAATAGTGACTATGCAGAACCGATACATCGCTTAGATCAAGAAACTGTGGGCTTATTAATTGTTGCTAAAAATCCTTTAATGAAAAAAATCCTAGATCGTATGTTAGAAGAAAATAAAATAGACCGTATCTATAAAGCAAAGGTACATAGCTTGTTACCTATTAAACCACAAACCATTAATGCGCCTATTGGTAAAGATAAATTTCATTCGAACAAGCGCCGAGTATCTACTACAGGACAATCTGCTATTACACACATTTTGTCTTCGAATATGGTCAAAGAAAATGTATGTGAAGTCGATTTGAAATTAGACACGGGTCGAACACACCAAATACGTGTGCATTTAGCAGAAATTGGACATCCAGTTATTGGAGATCCACTATACGGTGATTCAACTTTAAGACAACTCCAATTGAATAGTTATAAAATTGAATTTATTCACCCATTAACACAAGAAAAAATATCAGTTAGTTTAGATGATGAAATTTAAAAGAGATAGGTTGAATTTTCAATTCTCTCTATAGCTTTTATCGCGCGAACAACATTGTAGTTAAAATGACTCAAAATAAATGCAAAAACGTCAATTTCTATTTCATTTTAATAGAAATTGACGTTTCGTCGTTAATCAAAGATATTGATATGCCTTAAGATTTTAAATTTATTTAGGTTCAACCATATCTTCCGGTTTAATCCACTCATTAAACTGTTCTTCAGTTAAATATCCAGATTGGATGGCAGATTCTTTTAATGTTAAACCTTCTCGATGGGCTTTTTTAGCTATGCTAGCAGCTTTTTCATACCCAATATGAGGATTTAATGCTGTTACTAACATTAGTGATTGATTTAAATAATTATCAATGTTTTCTTCAATTGGTTCAATGCCTACTGCACAATTATCGTTAAATGTTTGCATGCCATCCGCCAATAAATATATAGACTGCAATGTATTATGCAAAATCACAGGTTTATAGACATTTAATTCAAAATTCCCCTGTGAACTACCTATACCAACCACAGTGTCATTACCCATAACTTGAACTGCAACCATCGTCAACATTTCACATTGTGTTGGGTTGACTTTACCAGGCATAATAGATGAACCAGGTTCATTTTCTGGTATAGAAATTTCAGCAAGCCCAGCACGTGGTCCAGACGCTAACCATCTCACATCATTTGCAATTTTCATTAAGTCAGTAGCTAAAGCTTTGAGAGAACCATGTAATTGAACGACCTCATCATGCGCAGTTAATGCATGAAATTTATTTTCAGATGATACAAATGGATACCCAGTATTTTTTGAAATAAATTTAGCAACTTTATCACCAAATTCTGGATGAGCGTTAATACCGGTACCTACTGCAGTACCCCCGATTGCTAAATTTAAAATATGCGCTTTTGATTCACTAAGTAATGTTTCACATTTATCTAACATATAACGCCATCCGCTTATTTCTTGCCCTAAACGAATAGGTGTAGCATCTTGTAAATGAGTACGTCCGATTTTTATAATATCATTAAACTTTGCTTCTTTTTCTTTAAAAGTATCACGTAATGATTTTAATGCAGGTTCAAGTTTTACTTCAATTTCATTATATAGTGCAACATGCATCGCAGTAGGGAAAGTATCATTTGAACTTTGAGATTTATTCACATCATCATTTGGATGTATTGACTCATCGCTACCTTGTTCTTTGAGATACATATTCGCAACATAACTCACGACTTCGTTGACGTTCATATTGCTTTGTGTACCGCTTCCTGTTTGCCAAACGACTAATGGGAAGTGTTCATCCAATTCTTTGTTTAATATACGATCACATGCATGAACAATAGCATCTTTTTTTGCGTCACTTAGTTTTCCTAACTCATGATTGGCTAATGCTGCCCCTCTTTTTAATTGAGCAAATCCATAAACAACTTCAATTGGCATTTGTTCTTTTCCAACTGGAAAGTTACGTTTACTTCTTTCTGTTTGTGCACCCCAGTATTTATCTGCAGGTACTTCTATTTCACCAAATGTATCATGTTCAATTCTAACTGACATTTAAAAATCTCCCCTTCAATATGTATTTAACTTTAGTATAGCATTAATTAATTTAACTGGGCAATCTCTTAATATAGCGTTTTCATTACATAAAAAATGTCTGGTTAATAGCAACGATTTACAAAGCTTAATTAATTAGTTGCTAGCATGAAAAAACCAGAAACTAATTTTTAATTCCTGGTTTATACATCTATTCATTATTCTTTTGTAATTGTTACATCGTTAAATTTCACCTTTGCTGCTTGTATAATACCTATTGCAGTTAAAACTAAAAGAATTGCGCCAATAATCATAGTCACAGGACTAACTGTGACAAGAAGCCCTAAAAACCCAGTTAAACTATTATAAAAACCTCCAAGCGGCTTAAATAACAATACTGTTATAACAATACAACATAATATACTAATAATGATCCCAGTTTGATTACTTTTTACAAATGTAGAAGCATTTACTTTATCTACCAGTCCATGTGACAAGTTGATTTGTAGTTGAATAATTTTAAATAAGATTGGCAGATATATTGCTCCAATGGCCATAGGAAAGCCTTTTATAGAAATTAAATTTACAATCACAGCACTTATCATGAGGTATTTCCAATAGTTACTTAACATATTAATGATAACTCCTTAATTCAAATAATGACTTAATAATAACATAATCAAATTTATGTTGGCATTGTTTTTTTATTATTCATATAACCATAAGCAAATAACTTGGCACATTGATTAAATAAATATAAAAAGAAGCGAGAAGGACATCAAATTTTTAAATATTTGATCATCACTTACTCGCTTCCAATTATTTATAAACGAAATAATGATTTTGTTTGTAAGTAGTACTCATAGAATGTCATTTAGGCTTTGATAGATACTATTTAATCACTTATTAAATAAACGTAACACTTTAATTATCTAAATCAGAACGTACATTTGAATCATGTGATTTATCTAGTTTATCTTCATCATTTTCTTCAGAAATTTGTTCCATTTCTTTTCCCAATTCTACGATATCTTCAAAATCATCGACCATTTCATTTTTGGGTTCTGTTTCATGGTTAGAATACTGTTTATTAGCATTATCATTTGTCATTAGTTACACCTCACATTTTTAATTTTATGCGAAACGTGCAGTGAAATAGTGACGAACATCTTCAGGAAGGCCTTCTGCAGCAGCTTCATCCAAAATAACATTCACCATGCGGTGTGCTTTCAAATCAGATGGCTCAAATGAAGTTTTACCATTTTCTTCATATAATTTATGCACAACATCTTTTTTCTCAGAACCAGTAATCACTAAAATTACTTCTCTTGCAGAAAAGAGACCATGATTGATACTTACATTTAGTTTACCATTTGTATCTATTGACAGTATTTGTGTAATCAATTTACCTTTATTTTCTTTAGTTTTGATTTTATCACTTATAAATGATTCTGTATCTTGACCATATGAAACACTATATATTTGACTTTCTGGTACGCCTAACGCTTCAAAATAAGACTTATTGCTATCATAATCTAATATATTAATTTGACTAAAATCTACTGCATGATCATCTACATTTTTCTTTAATTCATCTAATACTGGTGCATTATCATTAGAAAGATGTATGCCTGCTATAGTAGTTGGATTATTGTTAAACTGTTTTCTTAAAATATCTGCAGCGTATTCTGCCACACTTTTTTCGTTTTCTAAAATTTTAAAGTTCATTGCCATAGTTATTACACTCCTCTTAATCTTTTAAGACGCGTTCTAGCATTATTTATAATAATACCCTTGAAGCTATCTTCATAAACTATATAATTTTAATAATCAACTAAATTTTCAAAAACTACTTTTAGCTTTATCTTCATTATACAAATGTCAAAGTCGTTTTTCATCGATTAATATATAATTTAATGTAAATTTGGAAAATTTTGTTGTCTCAACGCTTCATAAATAAGTAAAGATGCAGTATTTGATAAATTTAATGATCTTATATTATCATTCATTGGGATTCTTAATGCTGTATCTTTATATTTCTCCTTTACCCAATCAGGTAAGCCAGTAGTTTCTCTACCAAAAATAAAATAATGATTTTCATCTTCATCAGTAAAATCAAAATCAGAATAAGTTTTTTCACCAAACTTAGTTAATAAGTAATATTCACCTTCCGTACTTTCAAAAAACGATTCTATATTTTCATAATAACTAATATTTACAGAATCCCAATAATCTAATCCTGCTCTTTTCAACATCTTGTCATCTGTACTAAATCCTAATGGTTTTATTAGATGTAAATGTGTATATGTACCGGCACAGGTTCTAGCGATACTACCCGTATTTCCGGGTATCTGTGGTTGAAATAATACAATGTGGTTCGTCATGCTTTTTATTCTCTCCTCATATCTAGTCCTTTTAACATCTCATGTTGGACTTCCTCTAATTCACTGTCGTAGTGTGCTTCAATAAATGGTCTTGCTTGCTCTCCCTGAATTTGTCCAATTGCCCAATAAGCTGTAGCTCTAATCATAGGCCTTGGGTCATTTAATGCGACTTCTTGTAATTCGGGTATCGCAGTTTCCTCTTTAAAATGTGCTAACGCTAGAATTGCGTTTCTTTGAATTGGTTTTTTACCTCTCCAAGCACCTGCTAAATGACCGTAAGTATTTTTAAACTCTTTATTACTCATTTGTAATAATGGTACTAACCTTGGTTTTAATGTTTCTGGTTCTAA
The DNA here is from genome assembly GCF_017892745.1 of Staphylococcus sp. GDY8P45P. NCBI lineage: Bacteria > Bacillati > Bacillota > Bacilli > Caryophanales > Staphylococcaceae > Staphylococcus > Staphylococcus sp. GDY8P45P. The sequence continues at coordinate 650,700 of NZ_JAESLS010000006.1, forward strand.
CACAATATCATCATGCTGTGTATTAATACCACGATTTCTTGGACAAACTTGTTGACATGTATCACAGCCATAAAGTCGATTACCAATTTTATATCGATATTCATCTTGCATGTAACCTTTTGTCTGTGTTAAAAAACTAATACATTTTTGACTATTTAGTTGTCCATCACCAACTAAAGCTCCTGTTGGACAACGGTCAACACAAATTGTACAATCTCCACAACTATCAATGATTGGGTCATCAGGAGGAAAAGGAACACTAACTAACATTTCTCCTAAATAAGTCCAAGTACCGAGATCTGGATTTATGACAAATCCATTTCTACCTACATAACCTAATCCTGCGCGTTCTGCAACAGCTCGGTCTGACAACACACCCGTATCAACCATAGATTTAATTTCCACATCTGGGACTCTAGCCTCTAAATACTCAGCTAATTTATCTAAACGTTTTCTCATGATTGAATGATAATCTTGGCCCCAAGATGCCCTTGCAAACATACCTCTTCTGTCTCCACGCACGCTTCTAGGTGCACCTTTTAATTTATTGGGATAACCAACAGCAATAGCAATAATAGATCTTGCAGTAGGCAATGTTAACTTAGGTTCAGTACGCAAACCAATATCTGGTTCTTCAAATCCAGAGGCATATCCCTTTTCATGATAATCAACTAATTTTTGCTTTAATTCATCAAATGGATCAGCCGTGGTAAAACCAATACTATCAATACCAATTGAGTGAGCATAGTCTATGACATCTTGTTTCAATTGATCTACATTCATTTTTCACACCCCACCTTAAAAACATACATTCTATAGTTTAACATATTCATTATTAATAAGAGAATTCGATAATCCAATTTTCAATATTTATTAAAAAAACCAAGGTGCTATGAATGAATTACAATAATCCATTGCCAAACACCTTGGTTGATTTTATATTTATAAAACACGTGCTAAAAAGTTTCTAGTTCTATCATGTTGTGGTTGCTCAAAAATATTTTGTGGTGTACCTGATTCCACAATGACACCATCAGCCATAAACACAACTTTATCACTCACGTCTTTTGCAAAATTCATTTCGTGTGTTACAACTGCCATAGTCATACCTTCTTTGGCTAAATCTTTCATTACTTCTAAAACATCACCAACCACTTCAGGATCTAGTGCTGAGGTGGGCTCATCAAACAGAAGTACTTCTGGATTCATTGCTAAAGCTCTAGCAATAGCAACCCTTTGCTTTTGCCCACCCGATAATTGAGCAGGATATGCATTAGCCTTATCTTCTAATCCAACTTTTTTCAACAAATCCATTGCTTCCTTTTTCAAATCTCTTTGATTACCCTTTTTTAATAAACTAGGAGCCAATATGATATTGTCTATAACCTTCTTATGTGGAAATAAATTAAAATTTTGAAAAACCATACCCATCTGTTGTCTTAGTGTTTCTAATTTAGTTTTTTCATTTGTTAAACTATGATCTTTAAATATCACTTCACCACTTGAAGGGGTTTCAAGAAGGTTTATACAGCGTAAAAGTGTACTTTTACCACTACCTGAAGGACCTATTATAGCAACAACATCACCTTTATCCACCGTTAGATTTATCCCTTTTAAAACTTCATTTTTTCCAAAAGATTTATATAAATTTTTAATATTAATCACTAACTTTCAATCTCCCTTCGAAGAAATACATCACTCTTGATAAAGTAAATGTAAGTATAAAGTATAATATTGCAGCTACAATGAGCGGTGTAAATGGATCAAATGATGCTCCTTGTACAACTTGTGCATTGAACATTATTTCACTAACACCTATTACGGATACAATTGATGATTCTTTAATAACAGTAACAAACTCATTACCTAAAGCTGGTAATATGTTTTTTACAGCCTGTGGTAAAATAACTGATTTCATTGTTTGACCATATGTAAGTCCTAAACTTCTTGCAGCTTCAGTTTGTCCTTTATCAACTGCATTAATACCAGCTCTTATAATTTCAGCAATGTAAGCTGAACAGTTTATAACAAGTGCTATCATGCCACATATCAAAGCTGAGATATCTAGACCTAAAACTGCTGTGGTACCAAAATAAACTAGAAATACTTGAACTAATAAAGGAGTGCCTCTTAAAAATTCAATATAAGCTGAAGAAATCCATCTCAATATTTTCACTTTACTTAATTTTAATAATGCAATAAATGCACCAAATACAGCACCTAAAACGACTCCAACTATAGAAATTAAAATCGTGTTTTTAATTCCTTTTAAGAAAAAGCTGCCATATTTCGTAAAGAAATTACCGTCATCTTTTTGCATTGCATCAGCAGCTGACGCTTTATAATCTTCCAGCAAATTTTTATTTTTAACATCTTTGATAGAGGTGTTTAATTTATCCATAAGCATGGGAGAATTTTTAGGTAAGGCAATTGCCGTTTCTTTTCTACCTTCATTAAACTTAACATCATTAGCAAAAGTTAAATCTTTATTTTGTTTTAAATATGCTTCTGCAACTGGCCCTTCAATTACCATTCCATTAACTTTTCCGCTTTTCAATGACATTATAACTTCAGGTACACGTGTTAAAGATTGAATTTGTGCATTATCGATTTCAGTTTGCGCAATTTTTTCTTGTTGTGTTTGCTTTTGTACACCTATTTTTTTATTCGCAAAATCTTCAATTGTTTTGAAACGATCTGCCTCAGACTTTTTAATAATCATTTTTTGATCGACTGTCATATAAGGGTTTGAAAAATCCACCTCTTTCAAACGTTCTGGTGTAGGTGTCATTCCAGAAATAATGATATCAATTTTACCAGTTTGTATCGCACCTAATAAACTATCAAACTGCATATTTACAATTTTTAATTTTAAATGATTATCTTTCGCAATCTTTTTTGCGATATCAATATCAATGCCTGCATACTTTGATTTACCATTAACATTATGTTCAAACTCATATGGTGCATAATCAGCTGATAAACCAACACGCAATTCACCACGCTCTTTAATTTTATGCCATTGATCTTTTTCACTAGCATTTACTTCTGGATTTATGTAAATAATTAAAGTACTTATAAGGAATGAAAAAACAGTAATCACTTTCAATATTTGTTTCATCTATTAATCCCCTTTCTATAATATTTATTATTATACATAATTACGCAAAAATATTCAATAAGAGATTTGTATATTTTTCTTAATTTTAAAAGTTCATGTTCGTATGATTACATAAAATGGTATATTTGATGTCGTCAACTGACAGCTATATTCTATATATATTAAAAAAACACCTCCATTTAATATGAAGGTGTTTTTTAGCTCGTCGTTCTGATTTCAAAATTTATATCAATTAATATGTATAATGACTGTTATAAACATGCATTATAATATTGAAAGATAGATAAAACGCTTAACTATTTATTATCTATGTGATTGTAAAACTTTGTTACTGCTTAGGAATTTCAAATTTATAAATATCATCTGTATATTTACGCATCATTTTTTTACAAATTTCATGCACAAAGAATGCTGATACAAATGGTATTATAAAATATCCAAATACTAATAAAATAATATTCATGGTCGGATCTCCATCCATTCGATTAAACGCATTGATAGGTCCAACCAAACCAGTATAACCAAAACCAGCAGACATTGGTGTACCTTTAATTCCAATAAAATAAGCTATTAAGCCACCAATCACGCCATTAATGATTAATGGTATTGCAATAATTAAATGTTTAAAATAAACAGGAATCATCATCTTAGCTGCACCAATAATCAATACTAAATTGACGCCAGCACCGTTAACTCTAATTGAACCAAATAAAAAAGTCACACAAGCTGCTACAATACCCATATTAGCTGCACCACTACCTAAACCAGATAAGCTAATTGCCGTTGCAATAGCAACTACAGATATAGGTGTAACCATCAACAAAGCATATGTGACACATATCAATATAGACATCATCAATGGATTTAACTCTGTAAATGCATTTACTACATGACCAATTCCTTTAGTGACATTTGATACATAACCTAACGTAAACAAACCTATAAATCCACTTATAACAGGAATAATAACAGGTAACAAAATCATTTCCAGTGACCCTAATTTATTTTGTAATAACAAATATAAAGAACAAGATATCATTACAACTAAAATAGTATTAATGATATCACCAATGCCATTAAGTAAAAATCCATCCGGTGTCATCTTAACAGCACCACTACCGATCATAGCAGAAACTCCTATCATCGTGGCACCAGCACCGCTAAATTTAAATTGATGCGCTGCTAAAACACCAATTATAAATGCCATAAATGATTGAATCAAAACGACTAACTGATAAATAGTTTCTAGTAATTGGTTGCCTTCTTTAAAAAACTTTAATAATTCACCTAATAATGCATTAGGTATTAATGCTATGACTACACCTGCTCCAACAGCTTGTAAAATATTACTAAAAAATGTTTTCCCTGTAACCTTGGCTGTGCTAGATTTTACCATTCTTGTATCCTCCAAATATAACATTAGACTTATAATATTATATTTTCGACTAAACTACAATATGAAGTTTAATATTAAAAACCAAGGTTTAAATATTTAACAGTATCTTATAATATATAACAGCTCACCATTTGAATAAGAAATGATTTTTAATTGTCAGTTCACTTCTAACAAATTGACAACTTAAATTTTGCGAAAAAAGTTTAAATAACTAAAAAACTATCAATGTAATAAATGTACAACAAACTTTCCTATTATTTACAAAATCAGTAGAGTAAGTATGTATTGTTAAACTGATAATTAGATTATCAAGCAAAAATAAAATTTCTACACCCTTGCAGGCCAATAATTTTCACAATATTTTGTAGCTATTCAATGTTCAAAATATTTAAAGTCAATGGTATTTAATGAAATCCATAAAAAAAGAAACCCCATAATAATGAGGTTTCTGAGAAATACTAATTCGCTATTTATACCAGCGGTCGGGATCGAACCGACACTCCAAAAAGGAACGGGATTTTGAGTCCCGCGCGTCTGCCAATTCCGCCACGCTGGCTCAATGTTATAAACAAAAAACTTCCAATCAGGAAGTGATAATGGAGCGGAAGATAGGACTTACACCTATATCTCATTCCGGGAAGGAATGTGTTCTAAGAGTTAAACTACTCCCGCATAATATAAAAATTAAATGGAGCGGAAGATAGGACTTACACCTATATCTCATTCCGGGAAGGAATGTGTTCTAAGAGTTAAACTACTCCCGCATGATATTAAATTAAATGGAGCGGAAGATAGGGCTTGCACCTATATCTCATTCCGGGAAGGAATGTGTTCTAGAAATTGAACTACTCCCGCATAATTCATGGAGGCGGCAACCGGATTTGAACCGGTGATAAAGGTTTTGCAGACCTCTGCCTTACCACTTGGCTATGCCGCCAATAAAACTGGGCTAGCTGGATTCGAACCAGCGCGTGACGGAGTCAAAGTCCGTTGCCTTACCGCTTGGCTATAGCCCATTAATAAATAAGGGCGGCTGATGGGAATCGAACCCACGAGTGTCGGAACCACAATCCGATGCGTTAACCACTTCGCCACAACCGCCATGGCAGGGGCAGTAGGAATCGAACCCACATCGAAGGTTTTGGAGACCTTTATTCTACCTTTGAACTATGCCCCTATTAAATTAAATGGTGGAGGGGGGCAGATTCGAACTGCCGAACCCGAAGGAGCGGATTTACAGTCCGCCGCGTTTAGCCACTTCGCTACCCCTCCATGAAAATGGTGCCGGCCAGAGGACTTGAACCCCCAACCTACTGATTACAAGTCAGTTGCTCTACCAGTTGAGCTAGGCCGGCTTGTATAAAATGGTTCAAGACAGAGTCGAACTGCCGACACATGGAGCTTCAATCCATTGCTCTACCAACTGAGCTATTGAACCATAATATTAAAATAATGGCGGTCTCGACGGGAATCGAACCCGCGATCTCCTGCGTGACAGGCAGGCGTGTTAACCGCTACACTACGAGACCAAATTATGTAATTGCGGGAGGCGGATTCGAACCACCGACCTTGGGGTTATGAGCCCGACGAGCTACCGAACTGCTCCATCCCGCGATAATGATATTAATGGCGGAGGAAGAGGGATTCGAACCCCCGCGAGCCGTTAAGCTCCTGTCGGTTTTCAAGACCGATCCCTTCAGCCGAACTTGGGTATTCCTCCATAAATATATGATAATTAAATTTATTAAATTGTAATAAAATGGCGGAGGAAGAGGGATTCGAACCCCCGCGGGCCGTTAAGCCCCTGTCGGTTTTCAAGACCGATCCCTTCAGCCGAACTTGGGTATTCCTCCAAAATTATATGGACCTTGCAGGATTCGAACCTGCGACCGAACGGTTATGAGCCGTTAGCTCTGACCAACTGAGCTAAAGGTCCAGAGTATAATTTACAACTAATAATAGTGGCGGTGGAGGGAATCGAACCCACGACCTCACGGGTATGAACCGTACGCTCTAGCCAGCTGAGCTACACCGCCGTTGTAATTTAGTTTGAATCAATAATAAATGGTGGAGACTAGCGGGATCGAACCGCTGACCTCCTGCGTGCAAAGCAGGCGCTCTCCCAGCTGAGCTAAGCCCCCATTTTAAAATTTATTTTAGCAGATATCGGGAAGACAGGATTCGAACCTACGACCCCTTGGTCCCAAACCAAGTGCTCTACCAAGCTGAGCTACTTCCCGTTTTTCATAGGATGAAGCATTAATTACGCGCCCGATAGGAGTCGAACCCATAACCTCTTGATCCGTAGTCAAGCACTCTATCCAGTTGAGCTACGGGCGCTTAATTCAAAGATGGTGCCGAGGACCGGAATCGAACCGGTACGATGATCTCTCATCGCAGGATTTTAAGTCCTGTGCGTCTGCCAGTTCCGCCACCCCGGCAAAATAATGGAGCAGAAGACGGGATTCGAACCCGCGACCCCGACCTTGGCAAGGTCGTATTCTACCGCTGAACTACTTCTGCAAATGCGGGTGAAGGGAGTCGAACCCCCACGCCGTAAGGCGCTAGATCCTAAGTCTAGTGCGTCTGCCAATTCCGCCACACCCGCGATATTTGTTTAATGGTGAGCCATAGAGGATTCGAACCTCTGACCCTCTGATTAAAAGTCAGATGCTCTACCAACTGAGCTAATGGCTCTAAACATGGTGCCGGCCAGAGGACTTGAACCCCCAACCTACTGATTACAAGTCAGTTGCTCTACCAGTTGAGCTAGGCCGGCAAATTAAATGGTGGAGGATGACGGGTTCGAACCGCCGACCCTCTGCTTGTAAGGCAGATGCTCTCCCAGCTGAGCTAATCCTCCATTTATAATTGCCTGGCAACGTCCTACTCTTGCGGAACGTAAGTCCGACTACCATCGGCGCTAAGGAGCTTAACTTCTGTGTTCGGCATGGGAACAGGTGTGACCTCCTTGCTATAGTCACCAGACAATGTCATGTATAACTATTATACAT
>NZ_JAESLS010000007.1:0-267475 GCF_017892745.1 Staphylococcus sp. GDY8P45P
GGTTTTAACTTTGAAAGTCAAGAACTTTTTAAAATTAATTTGAAAGCTTGTTTTGAAATATCATTATGTGTGTCGTTTTGTTTCGTCCGACAAGTAAATACTATACACGCTTAAAACGCTTTGAACAACAGTAAAATTTACACTTTTCTTCATGATCAAATGTGATCTTTCTTCATTTTACATACTTTTTATTTCCAATGGTTCGTATCGTTCGTTTTTATCTTCATCTCGTGATTTTTGACATTGATAAATAGTTTGAATAACTCTATAAAACAAACTTTACTGTTTATTAAATTTCTTTTCAAAAATTTAAAGCTACCTTAAAAAAGGTAGCTTGGTTTCATTTTATTTATAATTGAACACTTATTACATCTCTGTTCTGCCCATAATCGCTTTTGATAATGTCACTTCATCCGCGTATTCTAAATCTCCACCAACAGAAAGTCCTTGCGCTAATCGAGTTACTGTTAAACCTATTGGTTTAACTAGTCTCGATATATACATCGCCGTTGACTCGCCTTCCAAATTAGGGTTCATTGCTAAGATGAGCTCTTTTACTTCATCATTTTTCAAGCGATTGATTAAACTTGGAATATTAATATCTTCTGGTCCTATGCCATCCATCGGAGATATAGAACCATGTAATACATGGTACAAGCCTTTATATTCACGCATTTTTTCCATAGCGATAACATCTTTATCGTCCTCAACCACACAAATAATTGAACGATCTCTCTGTTTATCTTGGCAAATATAGCATGGATCTTGCTCAGTAATATGCCCACACTCACTACAATAGGTAAGTTCTCGTTTTACATCTACTAAAGCTTTAGCAAATTGAACGACATCGTCTTCTTTCATATCTAATACATGAAACGCCAGACGTTGAGCTGTCTTCGGCCCAATGCCTGGCAGTTTCATGAAACTGTCGATAAGTTTGGATATTGGTTCTGGATAGTGCATACAATCACATTCCAGGGATATTTAAGCCTTGTGTATGCTTACCTAAACGTTCTTGAGTAAGTTCATCAGCTTTATTCATCGCTTCGTTAGTAGCAGCAATAACTAAGTCTTGTAACATTTCAATGTCATCTGGATCAACTGCTTCTTCTTTGATTTCTACATCGAGAACTTCTTTATGACCTGATACTGTGACAGTTACCATGCCACCACCAGCTGTACCTTGTACTTTTTCTTCTTTTAATTTTTCTTGTTCTTCATTCATTTTCTTTTGCATTTTCTGCATTTGTTTCATCATTTGTTGCATATTTCCGCCACCGCGCATATATTTATCCTCCTTAAAAACTTCAATCTCATCTGATTGTAATTCATCTTTTGTCTCATTATACATGCCTTTTAATTCATTGTCATGTATCACTCTTCATCAATTACATTTACTGTGTTTTCTCCAAATAGGTCTTTAGCCTTTTGAACGACGTCGACTTCTTCAGGAGACGCTGTTGTCGCTGTTCTGTTTTCTTCCGCACTCGTACTTTGTTTGCGGTTTTGAAGATATTCTGTTCTTACTCTCATCCACTGATCTGCTGGCACGCCCACTACTTTAACTGTTTTATCTATAATATTACATACTACGTTCTCAATATTCTCTCTTTTTTCATCATCTTTATTTACAATCTCACAGTGTATTTCTTCTTCGAATTTAATCAGTACATGTGTTTCACTAGCTGCCACTGGTTCTGAATTTTGAAGTAAGCTTACTAATGATTTCATATCATTACTTTTAGCGTGATCTACAACCTCTTGCCAGTGGTCTTTAAGCTGTTTAATATCTTCTTTGTTAGCTTTATCTAATACTTTGGCAATTTGTTGCATTGAAAACGCATTTTTCGATTGCGTGCCTTTACTAGCTGTTTTTTTAGCTTGCGGTTTTGCATTATTAGTTACGACACCTTGTGATTTTAATGTTTTCAGTTCATTTTCTAACTGTTCCATTCGCTGTAACAATACTTCATTATTAGGTTCACTGGCTACGCTCGTTGTAGCAACAGTTTGCACATTTTCTGATTCGCCTTTAATCATTTCTGCTATTTTAACTAATAATACTTCAAAATGCACACTTTGATTGACACTAAATCTGATTGAAACAAGCGTATCATTAATCACATCAATCATTTTATACAAAGTTTCTAAGTCAAAATGCATCAGTGCATCATATTCAGATTCTATATTAGATGTCTTATTCATAATGGTATCTCTCACAAAATAAATCATATCATTAATCAGACGATTTACTTCTTTACCTTGTGCAATAAATTGGTGATAAGTTGAAAATGCAGTTTTTACATCTCCTTCAACTATCTCTTTTAGTAAATCATTCAATGCTTGAGCATCTACGCTACCAGTTACATTCAACGCGTCTTGCAATGTAAGATGATCATCACCAAAAGCAATTGCTTGGTCCATAATACTTAACGCGTCTCGCATACCACCTTCAGATGCTTTGGCAATAAAATCTAAGGCAGCATTATCATATTCTATATCTTGAGCGTCTGCTACGAATTGCAAACGTTCTACAATTTCATCGTGACTAATTGCTTTGAAATCAAATCTTTGCGCTCTTGAAATAATTGTCGGAGGTATTTTATGTGGTTCTGTAGTCGCCAATATAAAAATTGCATGTGCTGGTGGTTCTTCTAAAGTTTTCAACAATGCATTGAAAGCACCTGTTGTTAACATATGAACTTCATCTATAATGTATACTTTGAATTTTGATTCACTTGGTGCGTATTTAACTTTATCTCTGATATTTCTAATTTCATCCACACCATTATTACTAGCAGCATCTATTTCAATCACATCTGAATTCGTTCCTCGCGTAATCCCTGTACAAATAGCACATTCATTACAAGGTTCTCCATCGGAACGTTCGAGACAATTAATAGCTTTCGCGAATACTTTTGCGATACTTGTTTTGCCTGTCCCTCTCGGCCCGCTAAAAATATACGCATGTGATTGTTTGCCTTTTGAAATTGCATTGCGCAATGTTTTAGTTACATGTTCCTGGCCTACTACATCTTCAAAACTCTGTGGCCGGAACATTCTATATAAAGCTTGATAATTCACCTTCACACCTCCAATTACATTCAACAACTATTATATCACTGTGCTTTATATTTTGAATATTAATTAAATGCCTCTGGATAAACTACATTACCATTTGGTTGCTCTGCAAGTTGTTCCCACAAGAATTTAACCATAAAATATTTCGATGGTACATCAAACGGGCTATAAATTTGATAGTAGCTTGCCTCTTCATAACCTAACATACCATAATATTCAGGATCTCCTAGTACAATAATAGTCGTATAATCTTGCGCTTTTGCGCGTTCTTCCACAGCTTGAACAAGCGCTTTACCTATACCTTTACTTCTATATTCTGGCAATACAGATAAAGGTGCTAACGCTAACGCCGTATAGCGTGTTTCATCGTTAATAATCTCTATTTCTGAAAGCATTGCATGGCCAATGACATCACCTTCATCTGTCTTCGCAACAACTTCCAATTCGGAATTATATTCTGTAGATGCTCTAATTTTCAAAACTAAATCTTGTTCATCATGGTTGGACTCTGCGACGTTTTCAAAAGCAGTTTTTATTTCGTCTAAACTTGCGTCATAGTCATTTTCAGTTAATGTACTTAAATAAATTTGCATATGTCGTTCCTCCAAATTCACTAAATTCAATTTTGGGCAGTTACAATCAGAATGCTATCGTTACAGTTCAATCAATTAAATTAATGTATCGCTATTATTTTAATATAAAAAAAGAGTGACTGCTATCAAAAGATAAGTCACTCATAATATATGGTTAATTGTATTTATTTTAAAAATTAAAACCGTGCACCTTCGCTTCGAATACGTATCATAAACGTAACCAAAGTCGACAGCTAAATCTCGGCAATCCTACGGCACATACGATGATCCACTTAATGCTGCTTCCGTCAGGACCTGACATGGTTCATGGGTTCATATTGCATAGGACCGAAATCTTCAAACACTACGTGCTTTGGGCAGACTTCACAAAAACGTAGCCTTAGCGAAGGAATTAAGTCTCGCATAAGCGGATTTCGAGTACAGGGAACCGCTACCTCCCCACCTAGCACGGCAAGATATATCATACTATAAGGTAATGACTGATTGCAAGTCATACAATTCATTATTTTATAACTTATTTCATTAAATTTTGTGACGTCTCGAAAAATCATTAAACTTAAACTCCGTGGCTAAATGTTTGGAAATGTTATATTGAAATTTTGTCGTATCCTTTAAATGGACGATACCTCGAACCGTTGCAGTGTATGGTGGTGTTACATCTCCAAATATTTCACATTCTAAATTACCAAATGCTTCAAAGGTGATAGATTTATTAGAGTAGCTAATTTCTAACTTCAGCGTTTGTTCTATATAATGATACAGCGAATCTTTAGCAATGTTCATTGTTATATCAGGAACAATTTTTTCTACTAAATAATCTTCATCAATAATTTTTACGCGACGATCAATTTTTCGCGTTCGGATAATGTGCCACAATGTTTCACTCTGCCGCAAGCCCAAAGCGTTTTTTACTTCCGGTACTTCGCTGGCAGGTATGCGTTCTAATAATCTAACTTCAGTCTCATGACTCAGACCTAATCCTTGTTGAACTTCCCTGAAACTCGTTAAATTCGCAAACGGGAATTCTGTAACACCTTGATAGATTACAACTGATCCTTTACCTTTAATTTTCTGAATCATACCGTCTCTAACAAGTAGATTAAGCGCTTTGCGCACAGTTTCACGAGAGGCATTGTAATCGAATACCAATTCGTTTTCTGATGGCAATTGAGCACCATATGGTAGCTTTGATTCGATGATGTCTGTGCGTAAATTTTCATAAATCGCAATAAATTTTTTCTGTTTCATGTGATTTCACTCACTGCCTTTTAATTTAAATTATTGTCTAACTACGATGGCACCAAATCCGTCTATTAAACCATTTACAATCGAGCCATTTTGTAACATTACTTCTCCTTCAACTTTTAAGTCTTGTGGTATTTCAACTTTTTCTTTTGAAAAGTTAGCAATCACTAACCATGTTTCATCCTTATAATGACGCTTATAAACAAATAATTCATCGTGGTCCATGTAAAGTGGCTCAATATTCCCATAAGTTATAATATCATGTTCGTGACGTAGCTTTATCAATTTTCTATATGTTTGCAAAATGGATTGATCGTCTTCTATGGCTGCTTCAACATTGATTTCCTTATAGTTGTTAGGAATATCAATCCAAGGTGTGCCTGAAGTAAAACCTGCATTTTCACCGCTTGTCCACTGTACAGGTGTACGAGAGTTATCACGAGATTTTTGTCCTAATATCGTTAAAATCTCTGTTTCTGGATAACCTTCAGCTTTTAACTTTTTATATGCATTTAGAGATTCTATATCTCTATACTGGTCGATATCATTGAAGTGAGGGTCTGTCATACCAATTTCTTCACCTTGGTAAATATATGGTGTGCCTTGAAGCATGTGCAAAGCGATGGCTAGCATTTTAGCACTACTTTGACGTAAAACCTCCGTCGAATCATCACCGAATCGTGTTACTACACGTGGTTGATCATGATTACACCAAAAAATAGCATTCCATCCGCCACCGTTATAAATACCTATTTGCCATTCCATTAATATTTCTTTTAATTTATGAAAGTCTAACTTTGCGTTTGTCCACTTTTCTCCATTAATATAGTCTACTTTTAAATGATGAAAATTAAACACACTACTTAGTTCTTGACGTTCGGGATCCGTATATTGAATACAATTTTCAATCGTTGTCGAAGACATTTCGCCCACTGTCATCATATCTTTAACTCCAAATGTCTGTTGATTCATTTCGTGTAAGTATTCATGCACACGTGGTCCATCAGTGTAAAATTCTTTTCCTATCTTTTCTGAATTTTTAAATTCACCTTTTGATATTAAATTAATTACATCGAATCTAAAACCGTCTACACCAAAATCAATCCAATAATTAATCACTTTATAGAGTTCACGGCGCACTTCAGGGTTATCCCAATTCAAATCTGCCTGTGTTACGTCAAATAAGTGAAGATAATATTCATCTGTTTTGTCATCGTATTTCCAAGCATTACCACCAAACTTTGATTCCCAATTTGTCGGTGGTTGATTATCTGCTGACCTCCTAAAGAAATAGTAGTCTCTATATGGGTTGCTTTTATCTGAATATGCTTGTTTAAACCATTCATGTTCTGTAGATGTATGATTAATGACGATATCCATCATTATTTTTAAATCACGTTGATGTGCTTCAGCAATCAATGTTTTTAAATCTTCAATCGTGCCAAATTGTTCATTCACTTTGTAATAATCGCTAATGTCATAACCATTATCATTCATAGGTGATTCATAAATAGGTGTTAACCAAATATAATCCACACCTAGATATTGTAGATAGTCTAACTTTTCAATTATGCCATTTAAATCACCTTCACCATTACCCGTCGTATCATTGAATGACTTAGGATAAATTTGATAAACTACCGATTTTCTCCAATCATTGACTACCATATTATTACCACCTTATCTTTGTATTTTAAATTAAGAAACTCGCTAATCAAACTTAGCGAGTTTAGTTGTACTTATCTATTCGAATTAACTATTCTTCTACTATTTCTTTTGCTTCTTCTTTACTGAACTTCGAGAAGATAACAGTTAATATCGCTGGTACTACCATTGCTAGAACGGTACCTATTCCGTAAATTAACCAAAAATCTTTTTTAATAGAAATGATGGCTGGCACACCGCCAACGCCAACATTACCTAAGACACCAATTGCACCTATGATAGCGCCTATAACACCCGAAGTTAAAATCGCTGCAACAAAAGGATATTTCAACGGTAAGTTTACACCAAACAATGCTGGTTCAGTAACCCCTAAGAATCCTGATACACCAGAAGTCATTGCCAAGCCTTGTTCTTTGGCCATTTTGCGTCGTTTATAGACGAACCATGCACCAAATGCAGCTGAACCTTGACAGATATTTGAAATTGCTAAGATTGGCCACAAGTACGTCCCTTCAAGACTGCTTCCCATCAGTTGGAAATCAACCGCTAAGAACATATGGTGTAAGCCTGTAATAACTAGAGGTGCGTAAAAGAAACCATAAATTGCGCCACCTAACCAGCCGATATGTTCAAAGACAAATGTCACACCATTTGTAATCCCTGTTCCTAACCATAAGGCAATTGGACCTATAACGATAAACGCTAAGAAACCAGTGATTAATAAGGCAACTGGACCAACGACTAACATTTTGATTGAATCATGCACATATTTACTTAAGAACTTTTCAATTTGTGCTAATACATATGATGCTAATAAGATTGGTAATACTTGACCTTGATAGTTCAGTTGTTTAATTTCTAAACCAAAGATATGCCATGCTGGTATATTACCTTTCCCAATATCATATTGTGAAGCGAGTTGTGGGTTCATTAAAATTAGACCTAATACCAAACCGAGTATTTGACTCCCACCAAACACACGCATACTACTCCAACCAATTAAAGCTGGCAAGAAAATAAAGGCAGTGTTTGCAATAACATTAATAATATCTGCAAAGTCCCCTAATTGTGGATATTGTGCCACCAATGCTTGCTTCCCAAACAAGTCTTCCATTGTTAATACATTATAAATCCCTAATAGTAAACCAGCAGTTACGATAGCCGGTAAAATTGGTATAAAGATATCTCCCAATAACTTAACCAATCTTTGTATAGGATTCCCTTTTTTAGCTGCCGCTGCTTTCGCATCATCTTTAGAGGCACTTTCAGCCCCGGTTTCCTCAATAAATTGTTTATAAACTTCATCTACAGTACCTGGTCCAATAACAATTTGATATTGATTATCAGCTTTGAATTGTCCCTTAACTAAATCATTGTTACTCAGTCGATCTTTATCGACCTTATCATCATCTTTCAAAACAAGTCGCAAACGCGTCACACAGTGTGTTGCTGTGTCCAAGTTTTCTCTGCCCCCAATAGCTTCGACTATATCTTGAACATCTTTCTTTTTAACAGCCATGATGATTCACTCCCTTAAACTTTAATATTATCCAGATTATAACTTGTATAGACAAGTTTTGTAAAGGCTTTCATTCAGTTTCTTAAAAAAGGTCATCAAGTAGACATTAATTTCCTATCTCTACTTGATGACCTTCTTCAATAAAAATATATATTATTTTGTGTTTGGCGTAATCACAGCAATAAGTTTAATGATATATGCCACAAACAATAACAAAAACTATGTTAAGCACTCGTCTTTTTTCTATCATTGATCGTAAACAACAAAAAAAGACAAACACTTTATATTAAATAAACGTTTGCCTACTATATTATTTATTAGTCTTGGTATTTAATGATAATGGCGGAGGAAGAGGGATTCGAACCCCCGCGGGCCGTTAAGCCCCTGTCGGTTTTCAAGACCGATCCCTTCAGCCGGACTTGGGTATTCCTCCAAATGAACACAATAATTATAATATTATAGCCCATTAAAAAAGTCAATTATAATTAAAATGTTACACCAATGTTTTTTCAGTTAGGTATTCGTCAACAGCATTAGCGACTGCTCTACCTTCTTGAATTGCCCAAACAACAAGACTTTGACCTCTTCTTGCGTCGCCTGCCGCAAAAATATTTGATTGATTCGTTTTGAAATTTTTGTTATCTGCAACAATTTTATTTCTCTCAGTTTGTATATTAAACGCATGTGGCACAGTGGTTTCAGTACCAATAAATCCTATTGATAACAATACCAAGTCAGCTGGCCAATGACGTTCTGTACCATCGACAACAACCATACCATCCTCTGTTTCTTCAAGTATTTGTGTATAAACACCTGTTACATTACCAATACGATCAACTTCGTAACGCATTGTTTGAACACCATATGCACGTGGTTCAAAACCAAAACGCGCCTCATATTCATTATGAGCATAATCCATTTTGAATACAGGCATGGCTAATGGCCAATACGTATTTTCGTCAAATTCGATAGCTTCAGGTTGTTTTGTGTATTTGTTAAATTGAACGATAGATTTACAATTTTCTCTCAGTGCAGTCGCTACACAGTCTGCACCTGTGTCACCAGCACCAATGACAATTACGTTTTTCCCTTCTGCAGATATTGACGGCTTTTCAATTTCACCATTTAAATACTCGCCCTGTTCTGTTAAGTAATCCATAGCAAAGTGAATACCCATGCCCATTCGACCTTCTAATGGTAAATCACGTGCGTTTTGCGAACCTGTACAAATAATAATGGCATCGAATTGTTCCTCTAAACTTTCTTTACTGACATCTATCCCTATTTCCGTATCAGTGATAAAGGTGATACCAGATTGTTCCATTAGTTTGATTCTACGTCGCACTACGTCTTTATCTAATTTCATATTAGGTATACCATACATTAATAATCCACCTGCTTCATGTGCACGTTCATATACAGTTATGCGATAACCTAATTTGTTTAATTCATCTGCAGCTGTTAAACCAGCTGGGCCGCTTCCTACTATAGCTACTGATGCTGCTTTACGCTCATTGGGAATCGTTGGTTTAACCCAGCCATTTTCAAAAGCTTCATCAATAATAGTACGTTCAATACCTTTAATCGCAACAGATTCTCTATTTATCTTCATCACACACGATTGTTCACACGGAGCCGGACATACACGTCCAGTAAATTCCGGGAAGTTATTCGTTTCATTCAAGCGTTTATATGCCGTTTCGAAGTCTTTTTGGTACACTAAATCATTCCATTCTGGAATATAGTTCCCAATGGGACAACCAATTGTTTCTCTACCATATGGTTCACCTGTTTGACAAAAAGGTGTACCACAATCCATGCATCTCGCACCTTGTTCCGAGGCTTCTTCTTTTGTAAACCTTTGCTGAAAGGGTGCGTGTCCTTTCAAACGTTCTACTAAAGACAATTCATGCAAAGGTTGTTTATCATAATTCATAAATCCTTTGAATTCTCCCATACTTAGTCCCCCTTCAAATTAATACACAGCCGTTAATTGTTGCGCTGGTTCTAGATGTGTTCTCTTGTCATTAAAAGCATTCAGTAACGCTTCATCTTGCTGGTTAGATTCACGCTTTTGTAATTCAATTTTTTGCATCATCAATTTATAATCTTTCGGAATGACTTTCACTACTTTATTAGCCATTTCTTCAAAATTATCTAATATATTTTTTGCTTTAGTACTATTTGTATAAAGTAAATGGGCTTCTAGCATCTCTCTCACAACATTTTTTTCTGCTGCAACAGTGATTTCGTCGAAGTCTAAACTGTCTAATTGACGTTCTTCTTTGAATTTTTCAATATCAGATGGGAAGATATAAGCAACACCACCACTCATGCCTTGACCAAAGTTCTTTCCGACATCTCCAAGCACAATGACGCGACCGCCTGTCATATACTCAAGACCATGATCACCAATACCTTCAACAACAACTTGTACACCACTATTTCTAATACAGAATCTTTCACCAGCTTTACCATTAATAAAAGCTTTACCATAAGACGCACCATAGAAACAGACATTACCAACTATAATTTCTGATTCTCGCTGTTGCGTCGGTGCCTTCACAATTACTTTACCGCCAGAAAGCCCTTTACCTACATAATCGTTAGCATCACCTGTGTGATGTACTGTTAATCCTTGAGGTATATAAGCAGCTAAACTTTGACCAGCATGACCTACTGTATTGACATTGATACTATCTTCAGGCAAACCTTCAGCACCGTAGATATCAGTAATCATACTACCAGTAATGACGCCCACATCTCGTTGCTCATTTTTCACTACATAATTGCCAGTAAATGACTTCTGTTGTTCAATTGCTACTTGAGCATCAGGTAATAGTTGTGTTAAATCGAATCCTTCATCAAGATGGTGATTTTGCGCTATTTTTTTATATCTTTCACCTTCGTGCTGATATAATAATGCTTCAACATTCATAGATGCAGCTTTAGGTCTTCGTTGAGATAAATTATCTTTTCGTTTTAATAAGTCTGTACGCCCCACCAAATCATCTACAGTGCGCAAACCAAGTTCGGCTAGTATCTCTCTTAATTCCTCAGCAACAAAATGCATAAAATTGACCACATGATCAGCTCTACCATTAAATAGTGCGCGTAAATCTTGATTTTGTGTAGCAATACCTACAGGGCATGTATCTTTATGGCAAACCCGCATCATTATACATCCAAGTACGACTAATGGCGCTGTTGCAAAACCAAATTCTTCCGCTCCTAATGCACATGCATATGCCACATCTTTACCTGTGAGTAATTTGCCGTCTGTTTCTACAATCACTCTCGATCTCAAATTATTCATCATAAGTGTTTGATGTGTCTCCGCTAATCCAATTTCCCAAGGTACACCTGCGTGTTGGATACTTGTTTTGGGAGAAGCACCCGTACCGCCATCATATCCACTAATCACAATTTTATCAGCATAAGCTTTAGCTACACCTGCTGCGATTGTACCGACGCCAGTTTTAGATACAAGCTTCACTGTGATATTTGCGTTTTTATTAGCATTTTTCAAATCATGAATTAATTGTGCTAGGTCTTCAATTGAATAAATATCATGATGTGGTGGTGGAGAAATCAAACCAATACCTGGTGTAGAGCCTCTGACTTCAGCAATCCATGGATAAACTTTAGAACCAGGAAGCTGACCGCCTTCCCCAGGTTTAGCACCCTGTGCTACCTTAATTTGTATTTCTTTAGCATGTTGTAAGTAATGACTCGTCACTCCAAATCTTCCAGAAGCAACTTGTTTGATTGCACTAGAACGATTACGACCTTCGTCATCCACTACAAATCGTTCAGGATTTTCTCCACCTTCACCACTATTACTTTTACCACCCATTTGATTCATTGCTTCAGCAAGTGTTTGATGGGCTTCTTCAGAAATAGAACCATAACTCATTGCACCTGTATTAAAACGTTTTACGATTTCACTCGTTGGTTCTACTTCATTGATATCAATTGAATCTTGGTTTTTAAATTCCATTAAGTGACGAATATGATCTGTACGTTGGTGATTGACTTCATTTGAAAACGTTTTGAACTGTTCATAATCATTTAAACGACACGCATGTTGTAGTAAGTGAATTGACGTCGGGTTAAATGCGTGATGTTGGCCTTGTTTACGCCATTGAAACGTACTACCAGATTCAAGGTACTCGCTCTCAGATGACTGTCTCGCTTTATTTTCTTTATCTATCAAGTTTATATCGATACCAGATAGTTTTGTTTGTGTCCCTGTAAAATACCGGTCAACAACTTCTTGTGACAAACCTACCGCTTCAAAAATTTGAGCCCCTTGGTAGCTTTGAACGGTAGAAATCCCCATTTTAGCCATAACTTTTATGACACCTTCTGATAATGTATCCGTATATGTTTGAACGTTTTCGGCAATATTTCCGTTTAAGCGTCCTTTCTCCACTAAGTTTTCTATTGTATGCTGCGCTAAATATGGTACGACTGCATTAGCACCATACCCTAATAAACACGCTACATGGTGCACCTCTCTCGTTTCACCAGAAAGTGCGATGATACTTGTACGCATGCGCAAACCTTCTCTAATTAATAATTGATGTACATGACTTACCGCAAGCAATATTGGCAATGCATAGCCTTGCGCTTCAACTAGTACTCGATCATCTAATACAATAATTTCATAGCCATCTTTTACAGATTGAATTGCTTGTTCCCCTAAATTGTCTAACGCCGTTTCTAAGTTTTCGTGATATAGCGTTGATAAATGCTTAACTTTGAACCTACTATCGTCAATCGCTTTTAATTGTGCCTCAGTTAACACCGGTCTTTTCAATTGAATTCTATTCAATACATCTTCGTTAGGTTTTAATAAATTACCTTCTGAACCTAAATAAGACAATTCACTTGTCACTATTTTTTCTCTATATGCATCAATCGGTGGATTAGTGACTTGTGCAAAAAGTTGTTTAAAATAATTGAATAACGATTCATCTTTTTCATTTAAAACAGCAATCGGAACATCATACCCCATAGCGCCAATTGGGTCTTTCTTACTTTCAATTAATTCTGTCATATATTTGTCGATTTCTTCATTCGTATAAACAAATTGCTTTTGTAATCTAGCTAAAGTTGCTTCATCCCAATTGGATGGGACCACTTTTACATTGTCTAAATCTAAGTCTACTTTAAATTGATTTAGCCAATTCTCATATGGTAATTCATCAGCGATACGTGATTTTAATTCATTATTATCAACTACTTTTTGCTGTTGAAAATCAACTAATAGTAATTTCCCTGGATTTAGTTGACCTTTAAAAGCAACTTGTTCCTCAGGTACATCTACAACACCCACTTCTGATGAAAAAACAATGTAATTATCTTTAGTGATTGTATAACGTCCTGGTCGCAAGCCATTTCTATCAGTTAGCGCGCCAATTTTTTCTCCATTACAAAATGAAATCATTGTTGGACCATCCCACGGTTCCATCAAGTAACTATAGTATTCATAAAAAGCACGAACGTTACTGTCATTCGCCGTATTATAAAGCCAAGGTTCTGGTATCATTAACATTGCTGCTCTCTCTGGTTCCATAGCTAAAGATAAAAATTCTAAAGCGTTGTCTACAATAGCTGAGTCACTACCGTCTTCATCAATAATTTCCTCTACTTTATGTTTGTCTTCACCAAAAATAGTTTCAATCAAATCATTTTGTCTTGCACGCATCCAATTAACGTTACCCTTAATAGTATTAATCTCTCCATTATGCATTAATAATCTATTAGGGTGTGCGCGCTTCCAGCTCGGAAATGTATTTGTACTAAAACGAGAATGCACGAGTCCTAGCTTTGATATATAGCGTTCATCATTTAAATCTTGAAAGAGCTTCTTAATTTGGTCAGAACGCAACCATCCTTTATAGACGATTGTTTTATGAGATAAACTTGTGAAATATAAATCTACTTGCTGCTTTTTAGCATATAATTCAATTTGTTTACGTGCTAAAAATAACGCTTTTTCTATGTGAACATCATCATTTAATGCGATGAATACTTGTTGTATATATGGCATCGTTTGGGCTACATGTTCGGCAATGGCATTGACATCTACTGGCACATCTCTATAACCAATAACATTTAATCCTTCGCTTTCAAAATAACGATTGAACGTTGCTTCATGCTCTGAATTTTTTATCTTCACGTTCGAAAAAAACATACCTACTGCATAATGACCCTCTTTCGGTAATTCAAAATCTGTTTGTTTAGAAAAATAATCAAAAGGAATTTCTGTCATAATACCGGCACCATCACCTGTCATGCCATCTGCACCAATTCCTCCACGGTGATCTAACCTACGTAGCATTTCCAGTGATTTTTCAACGATATCGTGTGATCTCCCATTATTCATATTGGCATAAAATCCAATACCACATGCATCATGCTCTTCACGACTATCATATAATCCTAATTGCTTACCATATTCGAACATAACCCTCACCTCTTTTTCGAAAATTCTGAATATTAAATAAGTATAGTAAACTATATAGTAATACATTAATCTATTCAATATATAAAATAGATGATATTATTCTAATAATTCGAATAATATTAATATGTTGGGAATGGTCATATGGAAATTAAACAATTGAAATATTTTATAGAAGTTGCAAAAAGAGAACATTTATCAGACGCTGCTCTAGAACTTAACATTGCTCAATCTGCTATAAGTAGGCAAATCACACTATTGGAAAAGGAATTACAAGTGACGTTGTTTAACAGAGAAGGGCGCAACATACACATTACTGAAGAAGGGCAACAATTATTTTCTGAAGCAACAAAGATTATCGAACAGCTTGATAACACAGTACGTTTATTTCATAACCAATCTGAAACAGAGCATTATATTATACGTGTTGGTTATGTTGAAAGTTATATAACACAGGTACTTACATTATTAATGCAATCCTTTGAAAACGAAAGCACATCCATCATTCAACCCATTTTAATGGAAGAAGAAGACATTTTTTCAGCTTTGCTCACAGATAAAATTGATATTGCTTTCACTGCTATGTCAGATGAACTCAAACAGCACCGTTCTTTAAAGGTAAGCCCTTTATTTGAAGAAACATTCCATGTCTATGCACCTAAAGATGATCCGATCACAATGGCTACGAATCCACCTTTAGTACAATTTTCGAATAAATCTATTTACGAATTATATCCATTACCAACCAAGATTAGACAAACATTAGTAAAAACAACCAAAACACCTATACAAACGATTACACATCCTCAACTGGCTGAATATATCTTAAGCAAAGGGCGTGGCTACATCGTCACACCTTCTTATCATTTGCTTTCAAAAAATCCGCAAAAATGGCGAGAAGTATCATTAGAACATACAGCATTGAAAAGAACCATTTGCCAAGTTGTTCGGCTAGACAATCGAAAACATGATTTACAATTTTTATTAGAAATTATCGATAAATTATTAAGTAGAAGCACGACTTATCATTAATCACATGCATAAAACTTTTGAATTCAAATCGCTAGGAGCGTATAATCGCATTGTCTATATAGGGAGGACTGAAACAAAACAATGCCTTTTAAAACGTTATTTAAACGCCCTTTTGATTGGGTCATCTTGATATTTATCATCTTATTTGTGGCTGTATTTATTTTCACATTTTTCAATGCCAGATTTTACGATACACCAATCGGCCAAATTACAAAGATCGAAAATAAATCTACATCACACATTACAGATGATAACCATAATAAAGATACTAAATACAATCAAACCCTAACACTTAAAATTTTGAACGGAAAATTCGAGGGACAAACGACGAAGATTCCTCATCATTACATAGCATCACAAGCTGATAGTGAAGCATTCTCAAAACATAACAAAGTTTTGTTACACATCGGCAAACATCTAGATGATGCTTATATCATAGAAAAGAAGCGAGATAGCCTCGTCGTTATGATAACTGGAATATTTTTATTAACTGTTTTACTAGTAGGACGTAAAATCGGTTTACAATCGATTCTTTCTTTAGTTTTCAATACAATCGTTGTGCTTTTAGCTATCTATTTACATAATAAATTTCCTGATTTAAATTTATTTGCACTTATGAGTATCGGCGTCATTTTTACTACGGTATTTACTTTGCTCTTAGTTACCGGTTGGCGATGGCGAACGTCAATTACGATAGCAAGCACACTATTAGGCACTTTTATTTGTGTTGGCGCCACCCAATTAGTGATTACGTTAACAGACGGTGCGGGCTTAAAATTTGAAACAATGAGTTTCTTAACTTTGCCTCCTAAGGATGTTTTCCTTGCTTCTGTTATGATTGGAACACTTGGTGCTGTCATGGATGTAGCTATCACAATAGCAAGTGGTATGGCAGAAATATTGCGCAGAACACCTAATATAAGTATGACTCGATGGGCGCTCGCAGGGCGTCATATTGGTCAAGATATTATGGGGACAATGACGAACATCTTATTATTTTCATATTTATCTGGTAGTCTTCCGATGTTTCTTATTTACCTTAAAAATGCAAATACAGTAACCTATACCATTTCCATGAATTGGTCATTAGAAATTTCCCGGGCAATTACTGGTGGTATTGGTATTGTTTTAACGATTCCAATCACTATTTTATTAATGCAATTATGGTTTAAAATGCGAGGTGTTAATCAGTGAGCGTCATAACAATCTTAGGTCTTCTACTTTTCCTATTAATGGCCATTTTTGGAGGAAAAAAAGGTATCATCTCATATTTAACACTGTTTTTGAATTTTGTCATATTATTAATCACTGTCATTATAATTATGCTCGGCGCACCTATTTATCTCGTAACACTTATATTTTGTATCGTTATTGCAGCATGTAATTTATTTGTTTTAAATAGTTACAATACAAAAACAAAAGCAGCATTCTGTGCAACGGTCATTACTACTTTGTGCTTGATTATTGGTATTTATTTATCAGTATCCATCGGACATTTACAAGGTTTCACAACCGAACAACAAGATGAAACGTATATTTTTTCTATGAATATCGGCATTGATATGGTGAAATTCATGGTGTTTACAGTAGTACTTGCAGTCATAGCTGCGGTTATTGATTTAGCAATCACAATCAGTTCACCAATGTATGAGTTATACGAAACCAATTCGAACTTAACAAGCAAAGCATTATTTCAATCTGGCATGCGTGTAGGACGTGAAATTTTAGCTACTTCGGCAAACACAATTTATCTAGCCTATTTCGGAGGACAATTGACATTATTCTTTTGGTTTTTTAGGTTGAATTATTCTTTTGGACATATCATCAATTCTAAAATCTTTGCACAAGAATTTATATCTATCCTGCTAGGAGGCATCGCTGTTGCCATTAGCATCCCGATTACTGCATGGATAACAGCACTATTAATTAAACATCAAAAAGAGCGTCACTCAAAACACACGCATCAATCTTCACATTAAAAAATCAAAGTCCCACATCTCAATTTATTGAGATAGTGGGACTTATGCATGAGCTACTGCTCAGGTAACCATTTTACATTTTTACAATCTTTGTCAGGACGGGACGACGAAATCTTGTTAATAAAATTAGATTTCTGTCCTACTCTCTTTGTGAATTTGTATGATTATATGATGCATACATACCTAATTTTTAATCAAAATTTTTAACATCTCACAATAACAGAAATATGATTCGCTATTTTAAGAGAGTGTTCAAAATTTCCAAACGTTTTTCAACTAAGCTAAATCATTTAAAGTTCTTTCAGTTTTTCATTTAATAATTGCATTTTACGTTCTCGTAACTTTGTATAATATGCGATATCCTCTGCTCGCGTTTCTAGTGGAAATATATAGTAAACATCTTGATAAAAATCAATATTAGCTTTCGTGCGCCTACCCTCCAACACGATTCTCGAACTACTAGGTTGTGCTAAGGATAATTTGTATTTAGGCATCACACTATGATACACATTTACGATTTCCCCATCTTTAATTAAATCTGAGGTATTTACAAATTTAATCTCTATATGGTTTTCATTCGCTAAACTTCTCGTTAATAGCGCTAACATTATGTCACAAAACATAATCGTCATAATACCTTTATTTTCGAAAGGAGGTGCAACTTCTAATCTTTCAATACACACCTTTTCAGTTTCACCAAAATGATCAAATCTAGATTTAAATGTATGGTGATCTTCATTTTCATATCTAGTAATAACACTTGTTGAAACATAGTCTAATGATGTACCTCTCAAATAATAATAACATTCCCCAAAATCTACTAATCTTTGATATGTAAAAGGTTTTATTTCCTCATAAAAACTTTTACAAATAATATTAAACGGACTCATACTGTTACGCTTTGTAAGCATGGAATAACCTCCTATTAAATTGTTATTCATCATAATATTTAGCTATCGCAATTGTTGCTTCCGACACACATAGAAAAACACCCCACATCAAATGTGAAGTGCCAAAGCTGATATTTATTTTTCAACTTAAGATTAATGATTATTAAAAATGAAATAATTCTACTATTTATGGCATGCTAAAGTTTCAAAAATTAAACTTTTACAAAGTATCATCCAAACTCATTACAGCAGATAACATTAATAAAATACTTTCAACCATAATATCTATTAAGCTCTACGTACAATCTCATATGCGAAGTACCTGCAAAAGCCATTCTTAACGATTCAAAAATTATTTTCATAAACCAAACTGCACATCAATGGTTCAAATAAAAATTTTCCATCCTCATTGCCTATTCAATCCAATCAATGCATCAACAATTCAGTTTAATAACTTATACATTCAAAATAATCATATCCTTAATTTTTTTATTATTTATATATTTAACATTTAATATCCAACCATAACAGATTTTCATATTTAAACAAACATAATTGATTCATTTGAATTTAAATAATTCTAATATATTTTTGATTTTCTTTTAAAATCATAGACTTTCATTATATTTATTTTATTTATGCTTATATGTATTTTCAGCTGATACTTCTATTGCACAACCACTTTCATCAAGTTCACTTCACGCAAAAAAAGCGCCATTAAAGCTAACAAACTTTGTTAGCTTTAACGACGCAATCATTGATTTCAACAACTTTGCTTCATTATGTATACAGGTTTATTTTCTAATAACGTTTCGCCTACAATTTCATAATCACTTTGACTATAAAGTTTCATTGCCAAATGGTTGTCTGTATTTACCGCTAAATAAATTTCATTGATTGTGGGATAATACTGTTTGACATATTGAGGTAAAATACGCATCACTTTTTTACCATAACCGAAGCCTCTATAGTGACTATCTACACTAAAGGATCTGAAAAATATTGCGTTTGCATTTATAGAATAAGGTTTGACTCCTTCACCTTCATGTAACGTAAAAAAGCCAACACACTGCCCCTTGCCATCATACACTAATGTAGGGTGACGTTCTTGATCTCGATTGGCCAAATCAATATTTTCTAAAGGGGTTTTGGTGAATTTCCGGTCTTCTGTCGACAGCGTAAAATTCACTAAATCAGCATATAACGATGCGTGATACGGGCTTAATTTCACTGGTTTAGATGACTCACTTTGTTGTTTAGCATATTTAATCCATGTAAGCACAGCGGGCGCAATTTTTTCCGTTTCATTTTTTGTGATCCATTTTATATCAGTAATTTCTTGTGCTGGTTTAACCGATGACCAATCAATATCTAAAGATGTTGAAAAACAATTCAACTCCGTCTTAGTATTTTTTTGAGGATAAGCATCTCCAACAACAGTACCTAAATATTTAAAAGTTTGTTCCGAAATATCCAACTGTAATTCTTCTTGCAATTCTCTTCGCAAAGCTTGTTTTAGAGACTCTCCTTGATCTATTTTTCCACCAGGAAAATAGTATTTTTTTCTGTTTCTAGCCTGCACCAACAATAATTTGTCGTCTAATTCAACTACCAAGCATACACATCTAATCATAACTATCATCTCCACTCCCCAAAGCAAACTATTTTTATACTTTCAACGCTTATGTTATCATAATCCATCCCTTGAACACATTTTGTTTTTTTCTCTCTCACAATAGAGTTTAATCTAATTAATGTTATAATAATAAAGCGGATTTTATAAAATGGAGGATTTCATTCATGGCTAAAAAAACAAAAATTAATCGCATTTCAAATACAATTAACTTCATAGGCATTGCCGTAGAAGGTTTTAATTGGTATGCATATCAATCAAAAAATAAAAAATTACTTTACACAAGTATGGCTATTACAAGTGTAGGTGCAGTCTTAGATTTCTATACTGCCTTAAAATCACCAAAAAAGTTTGCTAAAATATTTTCAACATTCACTTTGGCAAGTACGTTATTCTCAACTGCCAAGCGTATAAAATCATTACGTCAAGAACCATAAACATGAAACGTCTAGCAACGAGCTATAAAATTTCATAAAAGCAAAATAAACGTCAATTTCTATATGATTTAATAGAAATTGACGTTTATGCGTTAGTCAAAGATATTTTTGCCTTAGGCACGCTTAATGGATATATTTATATGAACTCACTTGCGATGCTGGAATCGTTCTATATGTCGTGATTCCAGGCGAAGCACTGTAGTTCATTTCAGAAACAGTAATGCTACCATTTGAATTGACAGACTCCACAAATGCTACGTGTCCATAATATCCAAGATCACTTTGTAAGATTGACCCTACAGTAGCTCTATGATCTACTGTGTATCCATCTCCTGGTGCGGCATTGTCCCAATTATTAGCATTCCACCAATA
The DNA here is from genome assembly GCF_017892745.1 of Staphylococcus sp. GDY8P45P. Taxonomy (NCBI): domain Bacteria; kingdom Bacillati; phylum Bacillota; class Bacilli; order Caryophanales; family Staphylococcaceae; genus Staphylococcus; species Staphylococcus sp. GDY8P45P. The sequence goes on from NZ_JAESLS010000007.1 coordinate 20,919, forward strand.
AGTACTAATACCTTTCCCAATTTGAGCACGCTTATTAAAGACATGCCATGTACACTGACCCCAGTCATACAAATTTGAATGGTTAAATACTGGCGTTTTATAACCAGTTGAACCTGTTGATCCTGTTGAGCCACCTGATGATGCTGAACCAGATACTTTTAATTTTTGCCCTGGATAAATATTGAAATTTTTAAGACCATTCAAGCTCATGATTTTTTGATATGTCGTCCCATATTTAGCAGCAATCGCAGATAATGAATCGCCTGATTTCACTGTATATGTTGTCGTTTTACCAGATGTAGTTGAACCACTTGTTGAAGTTGAGCCAGATACTTTTAATTTCTGTCCTGGATAAATTGTAAAATTAGAGAGTCCATTTAAACTCATAATTTTTTGGTATGTCGTCCCATGCTTAGCTGCAATTGATGACAATGAATCACCCGATTTCACTGTATACGTTGTCGCACTTGAGCTGCTTGTTGAAGTTCTTGAACTTGTAGTCCCTGATACTTTCAATGTTTGATTTGGAAAAATCACATTCGATGTTAAATTGTTTAATGATTTCAATTTTGCTATTGAAATATTATATTTATTCGCTATTGACCAAAGAGAATCGCCACTTTTGACTTTGTAAGTTGTAGCTGCATCTGCATTTGCAGAATTAATAGCTGCTAGCGCACTTGTCCCAATTACAGTTGCTATTATTTTTTTATGCACTTATGTAAACCTCCCAATATAAATCCGATACATTTCGTTTCCATCACGTTTACTATTATACAATTTAATTTAATACTTTTGTATATAATTTATATGACATTATTATTACAAAGTAAACCTTTTGTTATTTCAATGAAACATAACGTTGAATACTGTATATTTCAGTCAAAAGTTTTTATATTTATATCTTTAATACCAAAATAGCGATGCAAAAAATATTTATAGTTTTCAGATGTTATATTTTTCTTTTCTTTTTGACCATGATCAGTAATTGTTAAATGATTGTTCGACATCGTTACTCTACCGAAAGTCGTTGCTTTACTAATTAAAAGTTGTTGAACAAAAATGGATGCTTCATTATTTTGATTAAACGCTATGCCTTGTTCAAAATCTGACAACACCTTAGGTTCATCCCTATATTGATATTGCGTCTGCCATTTATGATCAACTTTCTTCTTCATTTCAAATGTATTGTCACTTATTTTGCTTACTTTAAACTCACCGTTTACATCATAAACAATTTCCTCATCATGTGTGATTGGCATGGCTGCTTTAGGTATATCCGCATAACCGACATCAACTAAGTATTTTTTCTGATTTAATGTAACGATTAATGCCATATGCGACCCTTCCATGGCCCAACCTGAGCCATTATAAATTGTCGCAGATACCATATACACGTTATACCCTTTACTTGTTAAATATGCGCAAAACAATCTGTTTTGTTCATAACAATAGCCCCCTCTATGTTCGTTTACAATTTTATCTATCATTGATGGATTATCTAAAGCAATAGGTTGTCCATTCTGCACATTAATATTTTCAAATGGAACGTTCAATACATACTTTTCAATATAATAGTTCAATGTTTCTAAATGATTGTCATGATATGTATGTGTATCTATCGCTAAATAATTTTCTAATATTTCAAAATCAGTCATATAACTCCTCCATTTCTCTATAGCTATAAAATAAGTCCTATACGCATCACGATGCATTAGCGCAATTGTCAGTGACAACTTATAACTGATCAACCTCGTTCATTCACTTTAAACAATAAAAATATAACTATTTTAAGTTATGCAAGAATTTCTTAAACATGTTCTGTTAATTTATATGATAAAGGGTAATAATGATTATAGACAATCTTTTGATATTGACATCAATTAAATAAATAGATATTGTGTATACCTATACATTTGTATAGCTAATTTACTATATTTCAAAAGTATCGAAGTCACTTTACGATTCCGTGAAATGTACGAACACTTAGGTGTCATGACATCAGGTACTTATTATTTTAAAATTTTCAGATTATTCTTAATATAATGTGATTTTTTATTTTGGAGGGGATTATTTGAGCAAGGAACAGTCGCAAAATCAACAACCAAACGATTTACGAATCCGCAGCAAAGTGATTAGTGAAGGTGTAAGCCGTACACCTAACCGATCTTATTTACGTGCACTTGGTTTTGAAGACGAAGATTTTGAAAAACCTATGATTGGCGTTGCTAGTACATGGAGTGAAGTTACACCATGTAATATGCACATCGACGGTCTCGCTCATGCATCTAAACGCGGTATAAGCGAAGCTGGAGGTTCACCACTGATTTTTAATACGATTACAGTTTCAGATGGCATTTCCATGGGCACTGACGGTATGCGCTTCTCACTGCCAAGCCGTGAAATTATTGCTGATTCAATTGAGTCCGTAGTCAGTGCTGAAAATTTAGATGGTGTTGTAGCAATCGGTGGCTGTGACAAAAACATGCCAGGTTGTATGATTGGTATCGCTCGTCTTAATTTACCAGCTGTCTTTGTATATGGCGGGACTATATTACCTGGGAAATTGAATGGCAAAGATTTGGATGCTGTATCTGCTTTTGAAGGTGTTGGACAATACAACAATGGAGAAATAGATAAAGAAGCATTACATAAAGTAGAGTGCTCTGCTTGCCCCGGTGCCGGAGCTTGTGGTGGGATGTTTACTGCTAATACAATGTCCTCTGCTATTGAAGCTATGGGAATGAGCTTGCCTGGAAGCGCCTCTCACCCAGCTGTATCAACAAACAAATCAAAAGATAGTCGCGCAGCGGGCAAAGCTGTTTATCATTTATTAGAGCAAGGTATATATCCTAAAGATATCATGACCAAAGAAGCATTTGAAAATGCGATTACTGTTGTCATGGCGTTAGGTGGCTCTACAAATGCAATCTTACATTTACTAGCTATTGCGCATACAATTGATGTAGATTTAACACTTGATGATTTTGAAAAAATACGTAAACGCGTACCGCATATTGCAGATTTAAGACCTAGCGGCAAATATGTAATGGCACATCTTGATGAAGTCGGTGGCGTACCAGGCGTAATGAAACTATTACATGAAAAAGGGTTAATCCATGGTGACTGTTTAACAGTTACTGGAAAAACCGTTGCAGCAAACTTAGCTCAACAACCAAGTCTTTCTGATGATAAAACAATCATTAATTTTGATCAGCCTAAACATCCTACAGGTCCACTTGTTATTTTAAAAGGTAATCTAGCACCTGAGGGCGCAGTAGCAAAAATTTCAGGTTTAAGTGTTACTTATATTAAAGGACCTGCGAAAGTTTTTGATTCAGAACCTGCAGCGACAAAAGCAATACTCAATGACGATATTCAACCTGGAGATGTCGTGGTGATTCGCTATGCTGGACCAAAAGGAGCGCCTGGTATGCCAGAAATGCTATCAGCTTCTTCTATTTTGGTAGGAAAAGGATTAGGTGAATCTGTTGCATTGTTAACAGATGGACGTTTTTCAGGTGGTTCACATGGTCTAGTAGTAGGTCATGCTGCTCCAGAATCTCAAGCAGGTGGCCCAATGGCATTACTTCAAGAAGACGACATCATTACTATTGATGCTGAAAATTTAGAAATTAGTTTTGATATTTCTGATGAAGAGTTAGAACGTCGTCGTAATGCATGGCAAGCCCCGCCACTAAAAGAAACACGTGGTACATTAGCAAAATATGCCAAACTCGTATCATCTGCTTCAAAAGGCGCAATCACTGACTAATGAGTAACATTCGTTTAAGTTGTTTAATATAAAATCTATTTGAATTCATTCACTTTGCCACTTTTATACAACTATTTAGATTTTTAAAATTTACCAGTCTCAAACAATTTTTATGGAGTAATACTTTAAAATATGTGTATCTATAACAACAATAGCTTTAATTAATGAATAAACGTCAGTTTCTATGGAATTTTATAGAAATTGACGTTTGCTTTGTTTCTACGGAAATTTTGTATTAATGAAACTGTTACTTTTCTTTGAAAGCAAAATTCTATAATTTAAATGATTATGTAACCACTTTTCATACACTTTTGAATGCGCTATTGTTATATTTTTTTATTAATTTCCATTTTGGAATAATTTATTACTATTTAGGGAATTTTAAACAAAATTTAGCACAATTCTTTTATAGTGAAGTTAACAAATTAAAGTGAGGTGAAGGACATGGACTTTATCATTGATATCATCAAAAAAATCGTTGGTTTATTCACAGGCAAATAATTTCTAACCTCTTTAAAGAGACTGATACAACATGTATCAGTCTCTTTTTGACATACAACATAATCAATAGCTGCACATTACGATTCATTGATATTATTCCCATCCAAATTTAGCATCTTGTTTCACTTTCTTCGCCTTTTCAATCATATCATTCACATTTCATCCTTCTTCGTTAGACAAATATTGTTTTCAAGAAAATAGAACACACTGCATTTTACTCAACTAAAAATGAGCGAAGATAAAATCAAAGTGTAACTTTTGATTAATTATCCTCGCTCTGAATTGGCTTAAACCATACTCAGTATATATTAATAGTTAAACGTTATTGTCTTGTTTATCAATTTCTGATTACTTACGAAAATAAAGTTTTCAATATATTGAATAATGAACCTACTAAATCAAAAAAGTCTCCACTCATCATTTTCCCTCACCTTCATAAAATATAATCGTAGCGTTTTAACTATGCTTCAGCACTTTCAGTTCTTACTAAATCCGAGGCAATGCCTTCATAAAATCGGCTTAACTCTGCTTGTGAACGCTTCGTATCATTACTATCTTGGCCAACAAAATCTGCATGATCCCAATCGTGCATAATTGGTGTTACTTGCCAAACACCTTTTTGAACCTGATTCGATGCTGCTACATATGCTTGATTAAATGGATGTAATGCTGAAATTGTTGAAACAAGTCCATCATTGACACGCCACTCTTTTTCCGGAGCTTTTCCAATCACATTACCTGTTATTCCCATAGGTAAATACATGTTAATATCTGATTTTTGTCTACCAAATAAACCATCTCTTGTAGATTCTCCAGTATATGTTTTATAAACTATATTTGGATTTAACGATGTTTTTTTATTTAATTCAGTTGCGCCTGCTCTTGTTAAATCGTAAAATCCATTATCATCTGTCGTCCATAATTTACTATCTTTCAATCGTTCAACATATTGATTATATGTTTCATCGTCTTTTTGTTTTAAACCCCATTGCTCCAAGCCAAAGCTAACTTTAGAATTTTTATTACCTTTTAGTTTCGCATAATCAAATGCAACTTGTCTGATAAGCGTTTCATTACCTAGTTGATCAGCTGCATGTGTACCATTATGAGGTGTTGCTAAGGTAGTAATTGAACTAATCATATTATCGTTATTACCTTGAAATACTGGAGATATATCGCCACCATGTTGTTTTTGATATTCTATTTCTTCTGGATCACCATTTCGTAAATATTCTTCTAGTTGTCTAATGGTTTGTCCACCCATGCTATGACCAACTAAATGAACTTTTTGACCTGGTTGCCAATCTTTATATACACCTTCATATGTCTTACCATAACGGTCATGTCCATATTTTTCAGCATGTGCAGCACCGTAATCTACTGTGCCACCTTTAATGTAATAATATAATTCAACTGCTCTATCATGATTACTACTTAATGCACCAATACTTGCTTCATATGCATTGTAACCCTTTTGTTCTAAGTCTTGTTGAATATTTAATTTGTCTCCACCCCAATAATGAGGTAAAACAGATGGTTTAATATCATCTGTAAAACCATTAAAACCATGCACTAAGATAATGGGATCTTGGTTTTTATATTGACTTTGTTTCGCTTTTTTTGTAGGTTGTGTTTGAGTTTTCTCAACGTTCTGTTGATTCACTTTATTATTTGTTGTAGCAACAGCATTTTTCTTAAGTAAAGCTAAACTTTTATCTTGATCGTTGTTCTTTTGATTGCTTTGACGATCTTCATTAACTAAATCATCATTTTTCAATTGTCCAAATTCAACATCATTTTGAACTTCTGATTGCGATGAATCTGCATTTACTTTCATCTCTTTTGCTTTATCTTGCTCATTGTATTCCGGATCTACTTCTTTTGATGTTTCATCTTTTGTTTTATCTTGTTCATTGTATTCCGGATCTACTTCTTCTGATGTCTCATTTTTCGCTTTGTCTTGCTCGTTGTATTCTGGATCTACTTCTTTTGATGTCTCATTTTTCGTTTTGTCTTGCTCATTGTATTCTGGATCTACTTCTTTTGATGTCTCATTTTTCGCTTTATCTTGTTCATTGTATTCTGGATCTACTTCTTTTGATGTCTCATTTTTCGCTTTATCTTGTTCATTGTATTCTGGGTCTACTTCTTCTGATGTCTCATTTTTCGCTTTGTCTTGCTCGTTGTATTCTGGATCTACTTCTTTTGATGTCTCATTTTTCGCTTTATCTTGCTCGTTGTATTCTGGATCTACTTCTTCTGATGTCTCATCCTTTGTTTTGTCTTGTTCGTTATATTCCGGATCTACTTCTTCTGATGTCTCATTTTTCGCTTTATCTTGTTCATTGTATTCTGGATCTACTTCTTCTGATGTTTCATCCTTTGTTTTGTCTTGTTCGTTATATCCCGGATTTACTTCTTCTGATCCCTCGTTTTTTGTTTGATTATTATTATTTTCTACGTCTAATTTTTCATTATTTTCGTTTTCTGCTTCAGTCGTAAATCTATCATTATGTAAGCTTTGATTATCTGAAGTTTGTTTATCATTCTTATTAACCGGTACACCACTATCCCCAGTAGCGTTATCACTATTTGTTTCCCCAACATTTTCCCCAATGTCTTGATAGTTCATTTCACTTGTTTGTTTTTCTGTTTCTGCAGCTTGCGCACTGTCTACACCTATAAATAGTAAAGAGCCAATCAATATAGATGATGCGCCAAAAGTGAATTTACGAATACTATATTTGTTTTTTTTCTGTTCCATACTAGACACCTCTTGGTTAATAGAATTTAATAAATGACAAACTTCCTTTTGCTAAATGAATAAATTTAAAATAAAACGTGGCACTAATTCGAAAAATTTACCAAAAATTTCTTTCATAAACTACCACTCCTTTCAGAAAACGTTTTCAAATAATTATAAAAATTAAATTATCTATTTAAAACAATTGATACAACACAACAATTTTTTTAAATAAATAATTTAATTTGACTTTACTAAACAAATAAAAAATAGTCAACAATATAAATAAAAATATAATAACTTAATTTATACTTTACAAATTATTTAAAAAACCCCTTATCAACAACCAATTTTTACATTGATATGATAAGGGGTGAATGATTAATGTTATTTAATTTCTATAAAAATTGTACGACAAATATTAATATAATAACGATTGGCAAGATAAATTTGATGAGATAATACCAAGGTATAAACAATCTTAATTTATCTTTTCCAAAATGTTCTTTTAATGCTTGTTTATCGAGCAATTGTCCTACAACAAGTGTTGTTCCTAACGCACCTAACGGCATTAAAATATTAGAAACTAAAAAATCCATATTATCAAAAATGGTTCCTGCTGCAAATTTTATATGACTTAAGCTTCCAAAAGACAGTGTTGCGGGAATACTTATGATAAAAACAAGGATACTTATATAAAACGATACAGATTTACGTTTCGAATTATCATTTTTAGTAAAGTTGGACACATTGAGTTCAAGTAACGAAATTGAAGAAGTAAGTGCTGCAAATAAAAATAATATTAAGAAAATAAAATAGAAACCTGGACCATATGCCATTTGATCAAATACTTTTGGTAACACTTTAAATAGTAAACCTGGACCTTCAGTCGGACTATAGCCAAAAGCTGAAATCGCAGGGAATATTGCTAAACCTGCCAACACAGATACTAGAATATTCATCGCTACAATCGAAACAGCCGAAGTTTTAATCGTCATTTCTTTAGGTGCATAACTAGCGTATGTAATCATACCTGTTGTTCCTAATGAAAGTGTGAAAAATGATTGGCCTAGGGCAAATAAAATACCCTCTATTGAAATATCTTCTATTCGTGGTTGTAATATATATTTCATACCTTCAAATGATCCATCTAAAGATAACGATTTAAAAACAATAATAATAAGGAAGATAAATAGTAACGGCATCATAAATTTAGATGCTTTTTCTAATCCTTTTTCAACCCCCATCATTACGATGAACATCGTTAACAAGATGAATATTCCTTGACCTGTAATGGTCAACCATGGATTACTAATAATTGATTCAAATGCTATGTGGCCTAATTTATCACCATTAAGCGAGAATATTTGAAGTAATACATTGAATATATATATGATAATCCAACCACCGATAACACTATAAAATCCAAATAAGATAAATACAGCTAAATTACCATTCCAACCTATAATATTTAACCATTTTTTATTTGTTAATTTTTCATATATTTTAGTAGTATACGTTTTGCCCATTTTACCTACTGTAAATTCCATCATTAATAATGGCAATCCTACAAGCAGTGTGAATATTAAAAACATTAATAAGAAAGCACCACCACCATATATACCTGCCATATATGGGAATTTCCACATTGCGCCTAGTCCTATTGCGGATCCAGCACTTGCCAATATGAAACCGAGCGAGGACTTCCATTGTGATTCATTGTGCATCGTTCATACATCCTTTACACCCTATTATTCTTCATTACGTTAAAGCGTTCATGTAACATAGAAAACTACTATAACATTTTTTTGAATTGAGCTCAATAGTTAATTGTTTAAAACACTTGATATTACAGTTTTCTTTACTATTATGACATTAATAAATCAATTTAATTAAACATCTTACATGGTTTAATTTTCTGAAATTTCATTGAATTCATATAACTTTTGTGTTATATTAATGTATGTTTTGCAACAAATAACTTTAAAAATAATAGAGGTATTAAAATGAATAGACTCATACTGATTTCCGGTCTTATGTTATTCTCATTTTTCTTTGGAGCCGGAAATCTAATATTTCCACCTATGTTAGGATATACAGCTCAAGAAAATATGTGGGTTTCAATGATAGGATTTTCAATCACCGGTATTTTATTGCCATATTTAACAGTCATCGTAGTAGCTTATATGAATGGTGGCGTTGAAAGTATTGGTAACAAAGTCCATCCAGTATTCGGTACGATTTTTGCAATCTGTATTTACGCGTCTATTGGCGCATTATACGGGATTCCACGTGCTGCAAATGTCGCTTATGAAATTGGTACAAAAAATGTTTTACCTGTACATAATCAATTAACTTTAATTATATTTTCAGCAGTCTTTTTCTTAGTTGTTTACTTGATTGCACTTTATCCAAATCGAATCATAGATAATTTAGGTAAATACCTAACACCTATTTTAATATGCATTATCGCTATTTTATGTATTTTAGTGATTATCAATCCTGAAGGTGCAATTGGTAAAGCTGGTGGCGACTTTGCGCAAACTCCACTTGTGTCAGGTATCTTAGAAGGTTATTTCACAATGGATCTCGTTGCTGCACTCGCTTTTTCAGTAGTAATTGTACAAAGTTTTAAATTACATGGTGTTAATGAGCCAAAATTATTAGTTAAAAATGTTGTGAAAGCTGGTTTTATTTCGGCTGTACTGTTATTTATCATTTATTTTGCTTTAGCCTATGTTGGCGCAACAACCGATCAGACAGGCTTTAAAGATGGCACAGATATTTTAACTTTTAACTCATTACGTGTGTTTGGTGCTTTAGGAAACTTAATTTTTGGGATAATTGTGATATTAGCTTGTTTAACAACATGTATTGGACTTGTGAATGCTTGTTCAGCATTTGCAATGAAAAAATTACCAAAAATTTCTTATAAATTATTTGTACTTATCTTTTCAATATTAGGTTTTATTGTTTCTACATTAGGATTAGAGCTTATTTTGGAAATTGCTGTACCATTACTTACATTTATTTATCCAACATCTATCGTATTAGTGCTTATTTCGTTATTGAGTATATTTATCTCATTTGAAATGAAATATAGCTTTATCATACCAACGATTGCAACATTGATTATTTCTTTATTACAAATATTAAATGATTTTAATTTAATTAAAGTACTTAATGTTGTATATGCGCATTTCCCATTAGCGAATATCCAACTAGCATGGTTGATACCATTTATGGTATGTCTGCTAATCGGTATCATTATCGATTTCTTTTACGCTAAATCGCAAACTGAAATGACTTAAGTTAGTGCGTACTGTTAATCAAACGATATGCCAACACATATCTATTCTCATCAATACATCCCTTCAAATATGGGGTGTATTTTTTATATGTAAAATAGCAAAATGCCAAAAGGGATTTCTGAAATTATCATAAACTGTTTATACACTCAAATTGGAAATTTAGATTAAATTCACTCGCCTATAAAGTGATATATTTGCATGTAATTGATATAATACGCTTACGCTATATAATAAAATTCACACTTTAAGGATGGAGATATTGTATGACTGAATTTAATGACTTTTTACAGTCACTGGAAAATGACAAACAAACAGCCACGATGGAAGCTATCTTTAATTGGATTTCTGAAACTTTTCCTGAACTCGAAACAACTGTAAAATGGAATCAACCGATGTACACGCATCACGGTACGTTTATAATCGCCTTTAGTAAGTCCAAACAGCATTTCTCAGTAGCACCCGAAGCTAAAGGAATGGCTAAATTTACGGAACAAATTGAAGCAGCTGGATATTCGCAAACCAATAATTTATTTCGTATTAAATGGACTCAAGACGTTAACTATGCATTATTGAAGTCCATTATTCAATTCAATATCGAAGACAAAGCGGATTGTACAACATTTTGGAGAACTTAATTTTAAATATATTGAAACAAAAAAGGATGACTTCTACTCCATTTAGTAGAAACCATCCTTTTTAATATTTTCATGGCTTATGTATAATCTTCAAAAAACGCGATAATATCTTGTTCTACTTCTAAATGACCTTCACCATACGTCATTAAATGTTTACAGGTAGCATAACCTTGAATTTCTTTATCCTCATGTGCAATTTGATCATAAATATAATTTGCACTAACTTCATAAGCCTTTTCATCCTGTTCGCCAAATTTTATAGCGATAGGAGCAGAAATCCGGTTTAAATTCGCCATCACATTATCAACAAGTTGTTTGAATTTATCAAACCCAGTGGTATAGGTTTCAATTTGGTCAATTTGTTGTTGAATTGTTTCTTGAGACAAACCTACTAAATTACCCATGCGTCCGCCATAAAATTCCAGCCTGCTCGCAAGTCCTGCATCATCTTTACTAAATGGTGTCGACATGACTGCAACAGAACTAACTTGTTTTTCTTCTGCCAATTTTAAAGACAAAATACCACCTAAAGATATGCCACATACACTTATATTCGAATAGCCCTTATCTTCTAAAAATTGATACCCTTCTAACGCATCTTGCCACCAATCCTCTGCGTCATAAGCCATCAATGATTCGAGTAATAAACCATGTCCTTTATAAGCAGGAACATAACAGGTAAAACCCGCTTTATTTAATTTTGTTGCTAATAATTTCACATCTCTGATCGTCCCTGTAAACGAATGTAATAACAATACAGCACGTTCAGAAGATTCATTTTCCAAAAATATTGGATTAGGTTCTTTTACATTTATCATCCATTGTCACTCCAACTTTTAACATCCATAAACATTGTAATAGAAAATCGTTACGATACAAAGAGATATGATTAATAAAAAACCAAGACCGTTCAAGTGATTATCGTAAAAAAATACAAGCCACTTCCTTAAAGGAAGTAGCTTGCTTCTATGAGGAAGTCTGGAAACATGCCTAAGCGCATGCTCACAGCGACCCATAGTGTGTGCATGCCCTTGGCATGCTTATATAGTGTACAATTTTATGTATCTTCTTTCAAACATTTATAAATAATGAAGTTATGGAAATTCATTTTATCTACATGCAAGTATATAAGATAATTTCTATTAAATTTCTTTATTTTTGTAATATTCAGATAAATTATCGTTAAATAATTATCGATTTTGACGAATATATATCAGCTTTAATAAAGTATAATATATAATGAAGGAATTTAAAGAAAACGAGGTAATAAATATGGATGATTTAAAAATCAACAAAAGATTAATTATGACACCCGGCCCTGTTAGCGTAGACCCCCGCGTTTCACAAGCAATGTCAAACTCTATCTTAGGTCAATTTGACTATGAATTTGTAGACATTATGAATCAAACGATGGAGCTAATTCGCAAATCATTTTTAACAAAAAACCAGTGGTCATTTCCTATTGATGGCACAAGTCGTGCTGGCTTAGAAGCTGTAATATCTAGTATTGTTAAGCCTGGTGATGATGTTTTAGTTCCAGTCATTGGACGTTTTGGCTATTTATTCGCTGAACTGGTTACGCGTGCTGGTGGTATCGTCCACAGCATTTATAAGCCAATGGGAGAGGTGTTTGAACAGTCAGAAATCATTGAAGCCCTAGATCAATATCAACCGAAAGTACTTGCTATTGTCCACGGTGAAACGTCGACTGGTAGATTGCAACCAATTGATCAACTTGGTCGTGCATGTAAAGAAAGAGGGATATATTCTGTTGTAGATGCTGTTGCCACATACCAAGGGATGGTTATCCCAGTAGATGAATGGGAATTAGACGCAGTCATTGGTGGCGCTCAAAAATGTTTATCTATTCCTTCAGGTATTACCCCAATCACTTTCAATGATAGATTTAGTGATGCCATCAATGCGCGCAAACGTGTAGAACTTGGTATTCGTTCTACTGAAACAACGGAACAAAATCATTTTATCAGAAGCAATTATTTAGATTTAACACAGTTACAAGACTATTGGAGTCCAAAACGTTTAAATCATCACACTGAAGCAACAACTTCAATATATGCGCTTCATACTGGTCTAAGGTTAGCACTATCTGAAGGTCTAAAAGCACGTGCTCAACGTCATACATTCCATCAAGAAGGTTTAAAATCAGCCTTGAAAGCACTAGGGCTAGAAATTTATGGCGATGAATCAAACGAAATGAAAATGGTGATATGCGTTAATATCCCTGATGGTATAGATGATATAGCATTCAGAGATGGTTTATTAAAAAATTATGGCATAGAAATTGCAGGTTCCTTTGGAGAGTTAAAAGGTAAAATATGGAGAATCGGAATCATGGGTTATGCTGTCCAAAAACAAAACATCTTAACGTTTTTAGCTGCATTTGCAACTCACCTTATTTCCCAAGGCAACATAAAAAACCTTGATCTAGAAACTGCGATTAAAACACTTGTGGATCACTATGATAACAATGAAATATCATAAACTTTTTAACACATCTTTTAATTAGATAAATCAAAAAGGTACAACTCCAAACCTAAACCGTTGGTGTCGTACCTTTTTTAATTTTACTTTTTAAATTTAAGTCTTTTCTACTATTCATCTTCTACAACTCTATTTTTAGCTGCTGGGTAACCAAAAATAAAGAATAGTAATGACATTAACAATAATGCAATAATACCTGATATCCAATTTCCCGTGTAATCATGTAAGTATCCAATTAAAAATGGTCCAATTGCTGCGATTAAATAGCCTACTGATTGGCCAAACCCTGATAACGAAATACTACCATCACTTGTCCGTGCGCGAATGGAAAAGAATGTCATACATAAACTAAAACATGCGCCCATTGCTAAACCAGCAATGACCATACCGATAACAAGTAATACTAATGACTGTGTAAAGAACAAGCCAAAACCAGTCAAGAATAAGATTGTGATAATAACGACCAATATTCGTTGGTCTTTCAATTTAGATGCTATTATTGGAAATGAAAATGTCATAGGTACTTGAGAAAATTGATTGAGCATTAATAAATAGCCTGCTGTAGATGGATCCACACCTCTATCCACTAATATCGATGGTACCCATGCTACAACGGTATAGAACACCATGGATTGGAAGCCCATCGTCAAAGCCACCATCCAAGCTAATTTAGATTTGACAATATTAACTTTCTTGTGATGTTTGACTTGTGTTTCATCAATTGTTTGTTTTTCTAATTTTGCACCTTTACGTGCTTTCGGTATCCATAAAATAATTGCGATAATCCCTAGAATAATCCAAAATGACAATGACAACCTAAAACCAAGCGGCGTTTGAGATAATGGGAAACTCAACCCACCACCTAAGCCTGCTGTAAAGTTCATAGTCCCACTATAAATACCAGTAGCTATACCAATTTGCATCGGGAAATACCATTTCACATAACTTGGTAATACAACGTTACCAAATGCAATTGCTATCCCTAATACTAATGTACCTATAATGAATAAACTAAAATCTCCAGCTACACGCAAGTACAATCCAATAATCAGTAATATTGTGGAGTACAAAATTGTACGAGACATTGTTATACGTGATGTTACTCTCGATACTAATGGAGAAACAATCGCAAAAATAATGAGCGGTATAGTAGTTAAGATGCCAGCAACACTGTTATTAATTTCCATTACATGCTTAATCTCATCAACTACAGGCCCTACTGATGTGAGTGGTGCACGTAAGGTAGAAGCAATAAACACAATTGCCAAAATTACGCCCCAATTTTCTTTGATTCTATGTATGCGATAGGGTTCAGTCATCTTATACCACCTTTCTTCCAAGTCTTTTAATATAATAATACAACGAATCGAACAAATGAAAGCCATTTGAACGATTCGCAAATAATTGATTCTAAGGAACTCATCTATGATTGATCAACATTTAATAAAATACGTGTACCTGCTTTACCCTCTAATGCTTCGACTGCATCATCTAATGAACAGATAATCGCTTCTTTACCCATTTCAGCAAATTGAATCGCAGCTTCAATCTTAGGTAACATACTTCCTGCAGGGAATTGTCCTTCTGCAACATAAGCTTTTGCTTGGTCAACTGAAATCGTTGCTAATTTCTCTTCGTTCGGTTTACCAAAGTTCACACAAACATTTGAGACGTCTGTTAACATCATGAATGTATCTGCTTCAACTTGTTGAGCAAGTTTCAAACCAGAGCGGTCTTTATCAATAACCGCTTCAACACCTTGAATACTTCCATTTTCATCACGGTAAACTGGTATACCACCGCCACCAGACGAAATAACGATTGCTTGGTCAATCAATGCTTTGATTTGATTTACGCCGTGAATCACGAGTGGTTCTGGTGAAGGAACAACACGACGGTAACCTCTACCTGCATCTTCTACCATCACAAAACCATGCGTTTCTTCTAGGCGTTTTGCTTCAATTTCGTCAAAAAATACGCCAATCGGTTTTGTTGGATTATCAAATGCTTTATCATCTTTATCCACTTCTACCATTGTTAATAATGTTACCACATCACTTTGGATGTCTAACGCATGCAAATGGTTTTTCAAAGATTCTTCCATCATATAACCGATGAAACCTTGCGATTCAGCATTACAAGCGTTAATTGGAAGTGGATCAACAACGTCTTTTGCTGCTTCATTTTGTGCAATAATATTTCCGACTTGTGGTCCATTACCATGTGTAATGACAACGTTATGTCCAATTTTTTTCAACTCTGCCATTTTACGTGTAGCAGCAAACACATTTTTATATTGATTGTCGTATGACGCTTCTTGTTTAGGTTGTAAAATAGCGTTACCACCTAAAGCAAGTACAACACGCTTACTCATACGTTTCACTCCTTCAAGTTAATGCTACAAACATGCCATATACTGTGTCTCTTCCTGATGACGAACCTACTTCAAGCAGTCGATCAATGTTTGCCAGTGACGGTTCATGTTGTAACTCTGATATTTTCGAACTAAACAACCCTTGTTGTGCGCATTTTAAAAAGGTTTCTCCTACTAGTGTTGTTAATGGTTCATTAAGTAGGTATTTTAATTTTTCTAAATTTGGTTTTCTAATATATGGATCGGTAAAATGAATAAACAACATACCAGTTAGAATGTCATCACCAGAAGGCGTAAGCCCTTGTCCTCTACCAATTAGGTAGCGGTAATATTGTTCTACGGTTTCAACATCTTCATATTTAAGTGCATGTATAATTCGGCTCATTGTTTGGCGGTCAAAGTCACCTTCATCGTACATCGTAAAGTCATATGTCGATATATTTTGCTTTAGTTCATCATTATTTACCTTTTCAGCGAAGTCTTTAAATGGCAATGATGCAACATGCCACACAAGTTGGCATGTTTTACTCATATAAATAGTGTTAGGACCTATAGTGATTTGTTGGTTTAAGGAAATCTCATTTAACAAACTACGTTTCGTCTGTTGGTCTATTAATATACCAAATGGAAACATGCCATTTTCATCGGTACCTATAAATATAAGTTCTTGCGCATCGTTAACAATATTGAATCCTTTATTAAATATGCTATGCACATAAAAAGTTTGATGATTTGCTAATATTTCCTTGGCAATATTGCCTATAGCTGTTGCGTGGAAAATCACGCTTTAAAGCCTAATTTCTCTGCATATGCAGTAATTGCTTTTTCGAAACATTCAATCGGTGGGTGAACTGTACCTGCACCAATTTGACCATAACCAGCAATTTTATGTGCAATACCTGTATTAATAACTGGAGTAATACCTGTTTCAACGACTTTACGTGCATCAATGCCTAAGCAAGCACCTTTGAAGTTCCACGTAGGAATAGCAAAGTTTGGATTCTCACCGATACAAATTTCAGTCATTTCATTACTGATATCTAATGCATCATCAAAGCCACCAGTACCAACGAATCTAGTTACTGCTGGCGCAGCGATCATTGCCATACCACCAACACCGATTGTTTCAGTGATGGCAGAGTCACCGATATCAGTATTAGCATCTTCAGCAGAATAGCCTGTGAAGAATAAGCCATGAGGCGTATTGACTGGTGCAGTATACCATTCATCACCCATACCAGCGATGCGAATACCGAAGTTTTCACCGTTACGACACATAGCTGTTACAACTGTACCGTGTTCGATTGTACGTGCGGCATCCATCATCGCTTTACCTGTAGCCATCGCTACGTTTAAGAAGAATTGATCTGTATCAGCTAAGAATTGTAACACCTCAGTACGTTTTTCTGCTTCAACATCGTCTAATGAGGAGATGATAGGCGTAACTTCTTTTAAGAAAGCTAATGAAGCTGCAATATTACGTTGGTGGAATTCATCACCCATTGCAATTGCTTTAGCGATTAATACATTAACATTTAAGCCATCGTTCATTTTGTGTAATGCTTTGCTTAATACTGGTCCTAAAACATCTTTCATCCAGTGTAGACGATTGACTACTGTATCATTATAAGCACCGAAACGTAATACTGCGCCGATACCTTCGTTCATTTGGCAATATGCTTCGTTACCTGTCTCTCTGTTTTCCACAACAAGTACAGGCATGTTAGCTGAAGTAATACCACCCATTGGACCAACTGCATTAACATGGTGACAAGGGATGAAAGTAATTTGACCTTCTTCTAACAATTTACGTGCATCTTGTTCATTATCTGCCCATCCTTCAAAAAGGATCGCACCGACACAAGAACCTTGCATAGGATCTGTCATATTTTCATATTTAATTGGTGGACCAGCATGTAATAATACATTTTCTTTGAGTTCAGGAATTTTAGATTTGGCTGGCACTACATCTACTAAAAATGGTGCTGCTGCAATCATCTTATCAATGACTGCTTGGTTAGCTTCATCTATTGTTTTATAAGCCATTTTATACCGTCTCTCCTTCATAATTGTTTAAGAATTGCAGTACTTTCATTAATTTTTCATCTCCACCTGCAATTGGGCGCCAGTTGAATTGAACGACTGGTGCATCACTTGCTTGAATTGCTTCAGTAAAGCTCTTCAATCCAATGTTAATCACACTTGGCTTCATATTTATTAAATTCATTACTTTTTCATCGACAGTTAAATCAACCGGTTCTGAATCAAATGATTTCGTTGCTAATTTTGGTTGAGCTACATTGCTACCAACTAAGTTAAGTGCAGTACGCACCATTTGATCGTTTGTTTCACAAACAATTGCGCCAGCTTCTGTTAACGTTTTAACTTGGCTATCATATCCCTGGTGGTCATGTTGCGTACCAACAACTGTAGCAAGAACCGCTAATGAACGACCGTTAGCTTTAACTTTTTCTAAAATCGTTTTGATTGTTGGTGCAAGTTCGCTAGCCATATCATCATGACTACCATAACCTATGACATTATCTAACATAATTACAGCAGTTGACGGATCATCAGAAGAAGTTTCTAACATTTCAATACGTTTGGATGGATCAATCATTGGATGCGGTCTACCTTGTGTATAAATGTCATCGCCCAAGTCGATGATTTCATGGTTTCCACCTTTATATGAGAAACCTTCTGGTGTTACTTCGCCTGAAGCGTCACCTAAAGTATCTTTAACTAACATAGCTGCTTCTGAAGCTAAAGTACCACCTGAATAATATCCTTTGATGCCATCTTGATTGTCAGCAAATTCAATACCAAGATTTTCTTTAAATGTTGGTTTGAATTGTGGCGTTTCATCATTAGACAATTGAACAGATACGCGTGCCGCTTCTTCTAATGTATATGCATGGTAAATATTTTCTTCAGTGTAAGTTGGTTTAGAACCTAAGAATAAGGTAACAACAGGTTTTTCAATATTACGTAGAAGATTTAATACTTTTTCTTCGACTTCTTTAGCTGGTGGTTTAGAAATAACAGTAATGACTTTAACCTTAGGATCTGCATTTAACGCTTTAATACTATCTAACATCGTAATTGCACCAACTTCAGTTGATAGGTCACGTCCACCAGTACCGATTGCGTTAGTCACGCCTTTGCCTTCACGGTCAATGATTGTTGTCACTTCTTGGATACCTGTACCAGAAGCACCAATAACACCAATGTCACCTTCGTTCACTGTGTTAGTGAAAGCAAGTGGTAAGCTATGGATAATACCTGTACCACAGTCAGGTCCCATCACTAATAATCCTTTTTCATGCGCCATTTGTTTTAAACGCACTTCGTCTGATTTAGCAACGTTATCACTAAACATAAATACGTTTAAATTATTTTTTAAAGCAGTTTCAGCTTCCATTGCCGCATATTGACCAGGGATTGAAATTAATACCAAGTTTGGATTGTTTGCTAACTCTAAAGCACGATTCCAGTTTGAAGCTTCGTCTTGTTTTTTAGACTTGTCATCCTCTTCACCTTTACCTTTGAGTTCTGCATCTACTTGTTCATTAACTTCATCAACTTTTGATTCATCATCTGTATCTATGATGACTACAATATCGTTAGGTTTAGCGTTGTCTAATTCTGCAGTATCAAATCCTGATGATTTGAAAATATCTTTATTGGCAGGCGTCCCCATCATAATAGATACTTGGTTCACACCATCAATAGCAGATAATTTATTCGATAATAACATTAAGACAATCGAATCTTGGTACGTGTTTTCTTTAATTATTGTGTATAACATACTATTCCTCCGTTATTATTCTGCAAATCTATTTTTTCCGTGATAACGATCAAAGTGTACGTCTTCTGACACTAAGTAATCGTAAATTTCATCAACAATTTCAATGCCTTTTTCATCGTATTTTTCACTACGTAAGCGTCCACGTTCACCTGGATAGAATATCTCTCCATATCCTTCAGCAGCTGGTTGAGCTTTCAATTCATCCAACATCGTTGAAATACGTGATTTAAATTGATCTAAGTCTGTAAAGAATGCAGGGTTAATGACAATGTGTAATTGTCCAAGATCACGGCCTTTGGTTAAATCTTTGTACATAGATGAAACATGCACACCATGTGGCACACCTAGCAGACTTCCTGACAAGATATCTACCATCATCATCAAACCGTAACCTTTCGGCCCCGCCACTGGAACAAGTGCATGAACATCTCTGGCATTTGTTGTTGGCTCACCATTTGCATCTACTGCCCATGTATCTGGAATAGATTGATGTTTAGCTCTAGCATCAAGTACTTTCCCCCACGCTTGTACTGTTGTAGCCATATCAAATGTAATGATACGCTCATCATTTGACGGTGCACTAAATGCAATTGGGTTTGTACCGAAATAAGGCTCTGTACCACCAAAAGGTACAACCATTGGATCAGATTGACACATACTTAAACCAACCATATTTGCTTTAGATGCCATTTCCACGAAATAACCTAAGGCACCACTATGAGAAATATGTTTCACACCTACAACCGCCACGCCATTTATTTTGGCCATTTCAATAGCTTTTTCCATTGCTTGTTTTGCAGCTTGATGTCCAGGGCCATTATCCCCTTCAAAAACACCTGTCGAAGGACCCGTTTGCTCAAATTGATACTCAGGGTTAGCAGTAATACCTCCCTTAGCAATACGTTCCGCATAATATTCTACTCTGACTGCACCATGAGAATGAATACCGCGATGGTCTGCAAAAGTCAAAACATCAGCGACATCCTTTGCAGCATCTTCATTTAATCCAGCTTTAACAAGTTTATTTTTCATTAAATCAAACAAATCATTTTTAGAAACGCGCATATTACAACCTCCTTATTACTATTATTGTGTTTTATTTCACTAAAAAATGTGTTTTCAAGCAGTAAAAAAAGAAGTTACTAAAGACGCACCATGCTAAATGTCGTAAGTCACCATTTATTACATTAAATTATCTCGTTCACTTCTTTTTATTACTTCCTAATATATGTCATTAGATATTAAATAATCATAAATTTCTTGAGCAACTGGAATACCATGCTCTGCATATTGCTTTTTAACTTCTTCTTGAATCTCACCTGGGTAATACACTTGATCAAAACCTTTGGTTGGTTTAACACCGTGTAACTCATCTACCATGTCAGAAACTTGTGTTAAAAACTGTGTTTCATCACCAAAATATGCTGGATTAATCACGATATGAAATTGTCCTAATCTACGATATTGACTTAAATCTTCATACATCGAAGTGACATGCTTACCAAATGGCAAACCTAATAAGCTGCCTGCTAATATATCTACCATCATCATCAAGCCGTAACCTTTTGGTCCGGCTACAGGTAATAAAGCAGCTACTTCAAAAGGATTTGTAGTAGGTTCACCCTGTTTGTCCACTGCCCATGTATTAGGTATCGATTTGTGTTTTGAGCGTGCATCTAATATTTTCCCCCACGCTTGTACCGTTGTTGCCATATCAAACAATATGGGCTCACCATTTTTTTGTGGTGATGCAAAGGCGATTGGATTCGTACCAAAATAAGGCTCTGTACCACCAAATGGTACGACCATTGGGTCAGATTGGCATACTGTTAATGCAACCATGCCTTGTTTTGCAGCTTGTTCTGCAAAATAACCAATGGCACCACTATGACCCATCTCTTGAATACCTACCATGCCGATACCACTGGATTTTGCTAAATTAATCGCTTCTTCCATCGCTTGATATGCAACATAATGGCCAACAGCATTATCGCCGAAATATGTGCCTGCTGAAGGACCAGTCTTCGTAAATTTCAAATCTGGTTCCAAATTAAAGCCTTTTTTAGCAATTCGTTCTGCATAATACTGCATTCGAACTGAGCCATGTGAATGAATGCCTCGCTCGTCAGCAAATATCATGAGATCTGCTGTTTTTTCAGCTTGCGCGTCAGGTAAACCTGCATGTGTTAATTTCTCTTTAAATAATTGGCGTAGTTTACCACGTTCGACGTATATTAATGCTCCCTCTTCCATGACTAACAACCTTCCTTAAATTTCTATATCTCTATTTGCATCCTTGGAATAGATGTAAGCGAATGGTTCGTCTAAACCAACAGCATAAGTTGCTTGTGGCGCATAAGCACCCATAAAGATGTAATCACCTTTATCAACTGGTTGCCATTCGTTGTCTAAGTTGTACATGCCACGTCCACTTAATACATAAGCCCCATGTTCTTGAACGTGTGTTTCAATATAACCGTGTGAAGCACCTGGTTTAAATGACAAGATATGAATGTTCATATCATATGCTAATTCTTTTGGTAGCAAATCAAGAATTTTCACTTCTTCCATGCCTTCGTATGGTTCTTGTACCATATCATTAACATTTCCAGTTACAACTTCTGGCGTATAACCTTCTAAAGGTTGGTAACGTTTTTTATATAAGAACACGCGACTGTCATTATTTTGGTTGTTATTTTCAAATGTCATTACTTGATGAGATGGTACATATAAATAACCACCTGCGCTCAATTCATATTTTTTATCATCTGCATACGCATTGATGTTTCCGTATTCAACATAGATGAATGTCTGAACACCATCTCCACCAAATCCTTGTCTATTACCACCTTGATTTTTCAATGTTACAAGGTAGTCTACAAAGCGTGCACCAAGTCTCGGTGAACCTAGAATCGTTACGTCACAATCTTCAAAACCAGGTACAACGTTATTTACTAAACCGTCTGGTGTGATGACTGCGTAGTTATCTTTTTTAATTACTGAACGTGTTTCTAATAAACCTTCTCTATATCCTTGATTATGATTAATATAACCCATAAATAAAATGCTCCTTTTCTTTATCTGTATTTAAAATCTTTTATGCTTATCTCTATAAAAAGTTTGTTGAACCATGTTTATTTATATAGCTCAATGATGTTGTTCTAGTTGTCTATGTCCAAGTATTATTCTTTATAAGCAAGTTTATATAATACTTGTTTTAACACTTCTATACCTTTAACTAAATCTTCTACATTTGTCTCTTCTTCAACGTTGTGACTCACACCGTTAATGGATGGTACAAACAACATTGATGTTGGTACATATTTAGCAAAAATTTGAGAATCGTGACCTGCACCAGAAGGCATTAATTTCCACTCTGATTCACCCACTACAGTTTCAGCAGCATTCTGGACTTCTTTAACCAAGCGTTCATCCATCAATGTTGGTGCTTCATCCATCCATAGATCGATGTCGCATTGAACGCCCTCTTCTTCAGATACACGTTTAATACATGCATCAATTTCTTCTGCGAATTGATTTAACTCTTCTTGATTAATATGACGACAATCAATAGAGAACGTAACTTCTCCTGGAACCACATTAACTGTATTTGGCACTGGATCTACGCGGCCAAATGTAATGACTAATGGATCCCCTATTTCTCGCGCACGATCTGTTAATTGGTTAGCAATTTTGCTGAAAGCTACAACTGCATCATTTCTCAAGCCCATCGGTGTTGTACCTGCATGGTTTGCTTCACCTTTTAAGTTGATTGTATAACGCTTTTGACCCACGATACCGTTAACGACACCAATTGATTTGTTTTCAGTTTCTAATACTTTACCCTGTTCAATATGCACTTCGATAAATGATTTTATGTAGCTATAATCATTATCTGCTGTTCGATAATCAAAACCACATTCACGCATTGCTTCTTTAAAAGCAACACCCTCACCATCAGCTATTGAATCTACATCAGCTTTACCGGCTAAGTTGAAGAAGTTTTTGCTTCCCCAGAAAGCAAATGGGAAACGGCTACCTTCCTCTTCCGCTAAAGCTAAAATTTCTAATGAACGCAATGGTTGACCATATTCAGCCTTAAGTGACTGCATCGCAACGACAGCTGCTAACACACCAAATTGACCATCTAAATGACCACCTTCAACAACTGTGTCAATATGAGAACCGGACATAATTGTTTCTTCAGGGTATTTGCTACCTTCAATACGTCCTTTCAAGTTGCCGATGCTATCGAATTCTGTTTCAAATCCATCTTTTTCTAGTGTTTCTTTCAACGCTTGAACAGCATTTGACCATTCTTTAGAATAAAGTAGACGCGTAATGCCCCCACCTGCCAAACCGCCAAACGCAGTGAATTTTTTGTCTAGAGCCTCAAAAGAAGATCGGATGTCCATGTAATTCAACTCCTTTTTCATTTCACATACAATTATAAGCGTTTACATATTACTTATCATTCACAATTCTAACAATAATGCACTTTACTTTTATTCGATTTATACAAATACGCGGTATTTTTTATTTGAGATACTATATTTAGCAAAATATATCTAACAGGAGGCTAGGTCATTTTGACTCAACAAAAAGCTACTTGTCTATCAAAGGATGGATTTCCATTACCTTATTCAATGATAAAAGCTAAAAATCAAAACCCCAAAGGCATCATTATATATTTTCATGGTGGTGGGCTAATTTTTGGTCAGCCAAACGATTTACCACAAGATTATATTGATATTTTATCGGAATCATATCATTTAATAATGGTTTCCTATCGACTTGCTCCAGAAAGTCATATTGATACGATTATTGAGGATGCACTTAGTAATTATGATCATTTAAAATCGCTTTATCCTTCGTTACCTTTGATTACTTTTGGACGCTCAGCCGGTTCATTTTTAGCGATGCTTGTCGCACGTCATCGTAAAGTTGATGGTATCATTGATTTCTATGGTTATTCCCGTGTACATGTACCTTCATTTTTGAAACCAAATAAGCAATATCAAGCATTATCTACACAAATCACGCCGAAGATATTAAATCAACTTATTCAACCTAAACCACTAACATCTGGGCCATTGCAAACAAGATATCCTATTTACCTATATGCTCGTGGCCAAGCGCATTGGCTATCATATTTAGGCATTGAATCATCAACACAAAGTGCTTATAATATTTCGCCAAAAGAATTGAAATGTTTCCCTCCTATGTTCATTGTACACTGTACAGGAGACCCTGATGTACCTTATAGTGAAAGTGAATATATTGATAGATTAGTTGAAACGAGTCACTTTGAATGTCTAGACCAGAACAGCCATGATTTTGATCGTGAGGTTAGCCCCACTAGTAAAGCAATATATGAACAAGTGATTCAATTCTTGAATCAAATTACACTAAATATTGAAGGGGATAAATGATGAACTTACAAAATGTAATAGAAAATTTTCAAACGTTTAATAATTTTGCCCGAAATCCTAAGAATGGCGGTATTAACCGTATTGCTTTTAGTCATCCAGAACGTGTCGCGGCTTTAAAATTTTCAATGTTATGTCAAAAGGCAGGTCTAGATGTTTACTTTGATTTCTTTGGTAACGTTATCGCACGTAGAGAGGGAAAGCAGCCTTCTTTAAAGCCAATTGTGTTGGGGTCACATATCGATACAGTAAAAGATGGTGGACAATATGATGGTCTTTTAGGTGTCCTTGGTGCACTTGAAGTTGTCGAACATTTAAACGCACATCAAATAGAAACAGATCATCCAATTATTATTATTGCTTTTGCTTGTGAAGAATCTACACGTTTCAACGAAGCAACTTTAGGTAGTAAATATCTTACTGGCAAAATGACAAAAGACGATATGAAATTCATCAAAGATAATGATGGCAACGTACTTTATGATATCGTTGCACCTTTAGCTCAAGATATGAACGGTAAAATAGCATTATTTGAAAGAAACAAAATCAAAGCATTTTTAGAGTTACATATTGAACAGGGGCCTATTCTTGAAAATAATCAAAAGGATATTGGCATCGTCACAGACATTGCTGCACCACACCGTTTCAAGTTACAAATAGCTGGCGTTACAAGTCACTCAGGGTCAACACCTATGCCGATGCGCACAGATGCATTGACTACTGCTGCTGAAATCATTTTAAAAATCGAAGCCTTAGGCCAGGCTTACCATGATAAGGGGATAGTAACGACTGTGGGTTATGCTAACGTTTATCCTAATACAATGAATGCAATCCCTGGTGAGGTCACACTACTCATCGATATTCGAGGTAAAGATGAAGCTATTCGTGAAAAAGTAGTCGAAGAGATAAAAGCACACATCGAAACTATTACAACAAATCGTCAAGCAGATTATGAATTAGAAGATTTAGGTCAGGATCAACCACGTAAATTCAATCAAACAATTGCTGAGATTTCTGAACACAGTTGTAAGACACTAGCATACCAATATCGCTATATGTATAGTGGTGCTGGTCATGATGCTATGAATTTCGCACCCATTTGCCCTACGAGTATGATTTTTATCCCGTGTAAAAATGGCATTAGTCACTCCCCAAAAGAATCTGTAACTGAAAGCCAAATCGAAAAAGGTATTAATGTGATGATAGCAACGACGATTGAATTAGCAAAAGTTGACACAGTATTGGACACATAATGCACATTGGCTTTTGACCAATCAATTGCTATTATGAAGGTAAAACTTTTAGCATAGTCACATCCATTATTATCATTTCATAAGCACTTGCTTTCGGGACCAATGCTTAATGATATGCGTTTTATTATTTAACACCAACATGTGTGTAACTTTCATCTTTAGATAGATGCCAAGTCAAATTATGCAATACCATATGAATCGAAAATTGTTAGCGATATAATAGAGATGTTACTGAATACACATCACTACATCACTGTAAAGGTTGATATATAATGACAAAAATATGCTTTATTAGACATGGAGAAACAGACTGGAATATTGCTGGTAAATTACAAGGTAGAACAGACATCCCACTGAATGAATCTGGCATAAAACAAGCACAAGCCTGTGGCGTTTCCTTACTTCAAAATGAATGGGATCTTATTATTACAAGCCCTTTATTAAGAGCTAAAGAAACTGGGAAAATTATTCAACAAAAATTAAACATACCGCTTCATGAAATGACGTCGTTTATTGAAGTTGCATTTGGAGATGCAGAAGGTCTTACTTATTACGAACGAGATGTGCGTTTTCCTAATCGCGATTATCCAAACAAAGAAACTGAAGCAATGGTTACTGAACGTTTTTTAAAGGGGATTCGTACTGTACATCAGAATTACACAAATAAAAATATTTTGATTGTCTCTCATGGTGCTTTTATTAATGCTATATTTCACTATTTTTCTAATGGGACAGTCGGCACAGGTGTTACTAGACTTACTAATGGTAGTTTCAGCACTTTAGAAATTAACAACAACCACACGCATATCCTAGACTATAATACGACACATCACTTACCAGCCCAGAACCCGAAATCATAACTATTTACTAACAAATAAAAGTACCATAACACTCATCCATGATTCATCATACTAAAAGTTAAACTCAATATTTTCCTTTTAGTAATGACAAGTATGAGGTTTGGTACTTTTTATATTCACTAACTTTACTTATAATTTTTAAAGAAATCTGTAGTTAACGATTTCACTTTTGGCGATAACATTATCACTGCGATAACGTTTGGAATCAATACGGCAGCAAGTGCCAAATCAAGCAAGTCCCACAATTGTTGTGCAGCACCTAACGCACCCACTATCATTGAAAGCACATATATTGTTTTCATCACCCAACCTGCCGTAAGTCCAAATAAAAACTCTGCCATTCTCGATCCGTAGAAAATAACTACCACAACGGTCGAAAATACAAAAAACATCATTGAAATAGAGACCATCATACTTCCAAATTGACCAAAAGAATTTTCAAACGCTCTGGCTGTTAGTGCTGCAGACTGCGCTTTCGCATCACCCGCTTTCCAAACACCTGAAACTAAGACCACAAAACCAGTCGTGCTACAAATAATTAACGTATCTACTACGATTTCACTGATACCCCAGAATGCTTGGCGAACTGGATGATCCGTTTTTGCGGCTGCGTGCGCGATAGATGATGTACCGAGACCAGCTTCATTAGAATAAATCCCTCTAGCAAAGCCCCAACGAATTGTGGTAGCTAACGCTGCACCAAATGTACCTCCAACAGCTGCCGTAGGATTAAATGCCTGTTCTACCACTAACCAAATAACGTTAGGCACATGTCCAATATTCATCAAAATGATTAAAAAACCAAAAAAACAGTAAAGACCAACCATGATTGGCACAATTTTTTCAGCAAATGATGCGATACGTTTCACACCACCAAAAACGACGAGCGCAGCAAGAAATGCTAATATAATGCCAGAAACTGCCATAGGTACATTAAACGTATCTTTCATAGTGCTCGCTGCAGAATGACCTTGAACCATAATACTTGGAATAATTTCAATCATCAATGCAAAGGCAAATATCAAAGAAAAAATTGTACCTAACTTCTTATTTTTAAAACCTTTTTTCATGTAATAAGTCGGGCCGCCCACAAACTCATCTTTTTTATTTTTCTCACGATAGTGGACACCTAAGACATTCTCACTAAATTTTAAAGCCATGCCTAAAAAAGCAATAACCATCATCCAAAATACCGCGCCAGGTCCACCCATCATAATCGCTGTAGGCACCCCAACAATATTAGCTGCACCTACAGTTGAAGATAGTGCAGAAGTCAAAGCCTGACGAGGTGTAATCGTCCCTTCCCCTTTAGGTTTTTTATTAACACTTCCAAATGTTTGTTTGAGCATATAGAAAAAATGACGAAATTGAATAAAATTTAAATAGACTGTCAAAAATACACTTGCAAACAAAAGTAGAAGTACAAGTGGATACCCCCATAACCAATCCGAAAAAGAAATTAATTTTTCCAAATATTACAACCCCTTTGTTTTTAAAGCATCTAACCATCTGTTGTGATAAAAATCTTATGTCTTTAATCACAAAACGCTATAAAAATGAGCTATGTAGACACTAAATAAATGTAATATGTAATATTATTCCCTAGAGTTGCTCACTCAAACCGAGTTTAGAGTTTATGAAAACAAAAAAATTAATCCAGTTAATAAATGGATTAGTTTTTTTGTTTCTTCACAGTATTAACAAACCTTAAATCTTCAGCTATATTCTAAATATAATGGTATGCTACATTTGTTTCTATTTCTTTAATCGTTTGCCTCATTTATTTGATCACAAACAGTCTTTGAACAAGCAATATTTTCACTAAAACAACTGGATCTATTGATGGTCTACCGTTATCAAGTCAATATTTTCCTTCAACAAACTCATATACAAAATTTAAATCTAATACCGCAACAACTTTACGCAATAAATGATTATTAGGAACTAATTCAGAGATAGAAATTATTTCATATTGATCTCTTTTATCAATTGATTTATTCAACATAACAAACACCACTGCTATTTAATTTATATATTATAATATTTTTGCAGTAATGTTATCAGCGGTTTATGCCGACTCCTGCGGGAATAGCACTAGCCGAAGACTACAGGCTAAAGCAATGCCCGCGGAAAGCGTGCATAAAAAAACTGCCAACAAAGTCGGAGACTCTGTCGACAGTCTAGACTAATTCATTTAATAAATGGATTAGTCCTTTTTGATCTTGTTTTTATATCCCAATATCCTTAACTTCAAGCTTTTTCAAGAAATTTTTAGATAAAGCGTCCAATACGTTTATCTGAAATACCTGCTTCATCACTATAAATTTCTTGCCCTCTTAAAATTGTACGTGTTACTTGGGCACCAATTTCACGCCCAATATATGGACTCATTTTGTTACGATAAGCTAAATCTTCAGCTTTTAATGTATACGGTGCGTCAGGTTTAATAAATACGAAGTCAGCATCTTTACCAATTGCAATACTGCCTTTTGTATCTAAGCCAAAGCGTTTAGCAGGTGCTGTCGCAATAATGTCAGCAAATTTTGTTAATGACATTTGACGTTTTTGAACACCTTCATCGAATAAAATATCTACGTTGTTTTGTAATCCAGCGATACCTCCCCATGCTTCAAATGCATTGTCAGTATCTTTTAAGTCTGGCGTACAAGGTGAATGATCAGATGTTACAAAACTAATATCACCGTTTAATACACGATCCCACATTCCTTCTAAGCGAGATTGTTCACGGATTGGTGGAGAACATTTAACAACTGGTCCAATGTCATCTAATTCTTCTTTGTAGAAGTACAAGTAGTGTGTACATGTCTCACAAGTAATGTCTACGCCTTCTTGTTGTGCTTTGATGACTTCATCAACGCCTTCTTCACAAGCCACGTGTACGATGTGCACACGACAACCCGTTTCTTTAGCAAATAAAATAATTTTGCGAATTGGTTCAACTTCTGTAAATACTGGACGACTATCCACGTAAGCGCTTAATGTCGTTTCACCATTTTCTTTTGCGATTTCACCTAATCGATCAGTGATTGTCGCATTTTCAGAATGAATTGATAAAATTTTACCAGTCTTAGCAATTTGCTTCATACCTTCATATAATGAATAATCGTCAACATTTTCAAAGTCACCTTCGATAGAACGGTCACCACAAGTAGCTAAGAAAGCTTTATAAGCCACAACACCCGCTTCATCTAATTCTTGAATACCGCCGTTTAAGTTATATGGTACTAAACCACCATAACTTGCGACATCCACTGATAATTCATCTTTCCCAGCGTCAAATTTAGCTTGGATAGACGCTTTGTCAGTTGTAGCTGGAACTTGGTTTAATGGCATTTCCACAAATGAAGTTACACCACCTTTAGCAGCAGCATTTGTTCCTGTAACATAACCTTCCCAACCGTCACGATAACCACCACCTGGTTCAGTAATATGCACATGTGCATCCACCATTCCAGGTGAAACAATTTGATTTTGTGCGTCAATGACTTGCTCAGCCTCTCCCAATGCTTGACCAATTGCGGCAATTTTACCGTTTTTAACACCAACTTCAACTTGTTGCTCCCCATCTTCTAAAATGACTAAACCATTTTTAATAATCAAATCATACTTCATTATATTCTGCTCCTCCTTTTTTACTTTTATCTGCATGGAATACATAATGTAAAATTAAGTAAACACCACCGGCAATGATAAAGCCTATAAACCAAGAAAAGTCTGATATCACTGTGAATGCTGGTAAAAAGCCTAATATTGAAACAATGACACCAGCAATCGTTCCGATGTATGCAGAAACATTAATACGTGGTATTTTTTGTTCTTTATCTTTTAAGTCAAAATACAACTTATCTATATCAATGTGACATTTAGACACAATATAGAAATGAACAATCATTACACCTGCTACCGGGCCAAGTATAGCACCAATCGCGTTTAGGAATAAGAAAATACTGTCCTCCTCTTCCATCATCTTCCACGGCATAATGACTACACTCAATACTGAGGCAATAATTACACCGCGACGGTAATTAATCCATTTGGGTAAAAGTGCAGTGAGTTGATATGCTGCTGGAATGATATTACTTGTCGCATTTGTAGAAATCGTCGTCATCAATAACACACCAGTAGATATCAGAATCGCCCAGAAGTTGCTCCACTCATTAATAATTGTTAAGATGTTCCATTCTTGATGCCCGAGATAAATCGAACCACCAATAATGATAAACACACTCGCAATCGCGAATAAAATGTGCGCAACAACGATACCTGAAATTTGACCAATCACCTGTGTTTTAGTAGATTTTGCGTTTTGTGTAAAATCAGAGACACTTGCACCTGGCCCTGCCCACACGCCTAAAAGCGAGTTGAATATTAAAATAAAGGATAAAATCGCTGGGTAAATGATACCATTTGATTTTGTAGAAATTTCATAATTTAATATATTTCCAACGCCACCAGCAGCCATAACGCCCCAGATAGCCATACCACCAAATACAATATAAATAAGTGGATTTAATATAGCCGTGAATTTATTTAAAATATCGCCACCGCCAAATCCAATCGCAAAACTAATAGCCCAAAATATTAAAAATGCAATGAGACCTGGAACAGAGATACCAAGTATTGATATACCTTGTCCAATGTCAGCAAAGCCTGGGAATATTTTATTTAATAATATTAATAATGCTTGTGATCCAGCAAATGTTTGTAGACCAAACCAAGCAATACCTGCTACAACACCACGTAGGATACCAGGTAGCTTCGCTCCTACATCACCATATGTATGACGTAATTGCATAGCAAATGGAATACCATATTTCGAGCCAGCATAACCATTACCTACCAATAATAAAGCGATTACAAAAGAACTTAATATTAATGCAAATATTACTTGTAATGGCGATAGCCCTATTAATAAAAATCCCCCAACTGCAGTATAGTTAGGTATATTATGTACAGCGCCCATCCATAGTGTAAAAAAGTTGAATGCGGAGTTATTTCTTTGTGCCGGTGTCTTTGGCATTATATCTTTATTATAACCGCGCTTTTCGAAAACCGCTTGTGATAATGCCGCATTGTTTTCCTGTCTTCCCATTCTATTTATATCTCCTTTACTTTAATAAGCTAATAACTAAATGTATAATCTTCAGTTATAAGTGTAGTATGAGTGTAAGCGTTTTTCTTTGTTATTAATGACATTTCTATACGATAAAATTATAGGAATCGGACAAAATAAGTGTATAATTAACGATATACATTAAATTTTTTGAGCACTTTGAACAATCGTTATCACAAATCGACAAAAACACTACTTTTTAAGATAAATACAGACAAATAGAATTTATTATTATATATATTTTTATGCATTTTCATAACGAGTGATTGTGTAAATTAGAAGCGGAGGACATAATTATGACTACTCTAAACGAAATTTTATCCGTTCCCCAATTTAAAGGCTTAAAATTGTTAAACAGCAACGGAGATTTATCAGCAGAAGTGACAAATTTGGACATTACTGAGAATAATGATATTAAGCATTTCACTTCAAATAATTCATTTATCTTAACAACTGGTGTCTTATTTCAAGATAATCAAGATAACTTGAAAAAGTTAATTAAAGATTTGAATGATATACACACTGCTGGACTTGGCATCAAAGTTTCAAGATTTTTACATGAAATCAATCAAGATGTCATTGATTTTGCGGATGCTATTGAATTCCCTTTAATTGAAATACCAGAAAGTTGGAATCTAGGTGAAATTACACATGAGATTTCTTCATTTATTTCAGATTCTGAAACAGGAAAGCTAAATTACGCATTACAAGTACAACAAGAATTAAACCAATTATTAATCAAAGGTTTCAGTATTGATACAATGATTGATCGCATGAGCAAATTACTAGGCGTACCTATCATCCTATTTGACCCATTCAAGGCACCTGAAGCATACAGTCGTCATTATAGACAAGGTAATGCCTTAATGACTGAACACACCAAATATTTCATGAACCATTATCAAGATGCGCTAACATATGATAAAAATAACCTCGTCTTTGAAAATAAAGACCATGTAATCTTCAAAGTATTAGGCTACACATACTTCCCTTACTATTTAATGGTTTCTCAAGTTAATAAGCTTTCCTATCCATTTAGCTTATTAACACTGGAACAAGTAGTCAGTGTGTTGAGTTTCGCCTTATACAAAAACACCAAAATACAAGAGGCCGAAGAAAATGATATTAATCGATTTTTCGAATCATTGGTCAATAATCAAAATGATCAAACCCTTTCGATTAAAAAGCATGCTGATTTATTAAGACAATATTATATTTATCCTTCTGATTATTATCAAATTATCATTTGCGGTATTGATACTAAAAATAATTTAGAAAATAGTTATTACCTAAATGAACGGCACCATCTCACATTCCTTTGGTTAAAGCATAAATTAACTGATATTGATTCTTATATAAGTATTTATAAATTACCTAGTAACAATCGTTTTGCGATACTCATTCAAAATCGTCACGAATATTACTTTGAATACCTTAAAAAAATACAGCAAAGTTATAGCGAGTACTTTGATGATACGATTTCATTTGGCATTGGAAATGAAGTAACAGAATTCACACAGTTACCATCTTCCTTTTTTGAAGCAAATGAAGCCTTTGAAAATGAATTGTTAAATAACGCAAAAGCATTTATCTCACAATATCATTCCAAAGATATCCAAGAATTATTACAGCTTATCCCTCAAGAAAAGTTATTACCTTTCGTTAAACATACTTTGGGCCCGTTGAGTTATCCAAAACAAAAAAAAGATTTAGAATTAAAACAAACTTTAAAAGTGTACATGGATAATCAATGCGATATAACTAAAACGGCAGATAAAATATTTATACACAGAAATACAGTGAAATATAGAATCAATAAATGTAGTAATATGATTGGCACAAATATTGAAGATCCTGTTCATTCTTTAAATATACGTATTGCTTTATATGTATCTGAAATGATTAGTTTCGATTAAGTGATCAATCTATTTCAAAAAGCTACGTTGTTTGCATGGTTGTGCAAGCAGCGTAGCTTTTTCATTAATTGAACAACACTGACTTGTGCCACCTTTAAAACGATGTATTCCGACCTATATCATCTATCCATTATTTTTTTCTAGAAATCCTTTGTAAAAAATATTAATTTTTTAAACCGAATGGTTTGCTTTGCTAACTTAAAATAATTAAAATTTATCGATGGGATGTTATAAAAAGGAGATGCGTTTATAATGTCGGAGAATGTTATATCTAACAAAAAAAGAAATACGATTATATTAGTTATGCTAAGTAGTGCTTTTGTAGCAATGCTAAATCAAACATTGCTTAATACCGCACTACCAGCAATTATTACGGGATTAGAAATAACTGATACAACTGCTCAATGGTTAATTACAGGTTTTATGTTAGTGAATGGCATCATGATTCCACTAACAGCCTTTCTCATGGATCGATTTCATACAAGACCACTCTATATTTTTTCTATGAGTGCGTTCCTAATTGGTTCGATCATCGCAGCACTTTCGCCTACATTTGGCTTACTCATGTTTGCACGTGTGATTCAAGCTATTGGCGCAGGTATACTCTTACCGCTTATGCAATTCACTGTTTTCACACTGTTCCCTTCTGAGAAACGTGGATTTGCAATGGGACTTACCGGTATAGTAGCACAATCAGCACCAGCAATCGGACCAACCTTAACTGGGTTTTTAATTGATACATTTAGCTGGCGAGCACCATTTATTGTGGTAGCTTTTATTGCGATTATCGCATTTATTGTAGGTGCGATATTTGTAGAAAGTAATAACGAAACCAAACATACACAATTAGACAAAACCTCTGTTATATATTCAACATTAGGCTTTGGTTTAATGCTTTACGGCTTTAGTAGCGCAGGCAACTTAGGTTTCACATCACCAATCGTTATTATTTCACTTATTGTGGGAATCTTAATTGTTACCATTTTCGTAACAAGACAAATTAGAATCGATAATCCGCTATTAAATATGCGCGTATTTACAAATCGTACATTTTCACTATCTGCATTTGCATCTATGGTATTATTTATCGGAATTGTAGGCCCAGCATTATTGATTCCAATTTATGTCCAATCAGGCTTAGGTCTATCTGCAATTCTTTCAGGTCTTGTTATCTTACCAGGTGCAGTAGTCAACGCATTCATGTCCGTCTATACAGGGAAAATATATGATAAATATGGCTTGAAAGTATTGGCGATTCCTGGATTTGTACTGTTAATTTTTATGACAATACTACATTGTTTCTTAACATCAGAAACGCCTTATTGGTATATTGTCATTATTTACGCAATAAGAATGTTTGCTGTAGCATTGATTATAATGCCACTGAATACAATTGGTATTAACGCATTAGAAAGCAAAAATATTTCACACGGTACTGCGATTATTAACTCTTTAAGAATTATTGCAGGCGCGATTGGTACCGCCATTATGATTACAATTATGGCAATTGTTCGTACAAATTATGTTCCAAGTGAAAATCAATCCAAAACAGACATTGCACAACAAGCGACCGTACAAGGTGTTGACGCAGCATTTGCATTCACTACGCTTTTATTAATTATTGGTTTTATATTAACACTACTGATAAAAACAAAAAATAAAGCGGAAAATACGCATGAAGTATAATATTAAATCTATTTAAGTGAAAATAGCAACGCTTCAACAACTTGAACGGTGTAAAGAACATACTAAGATTAGCTATGAAGAAATCTATGACGATAGATTTCTTCATAGCTATTTTATTATTCAATATTTCGTATTGTTGGCTCACTTTCTTAGGGGACAGCTTCAGTCTATAGTCTTCAGCTTGTCCTGTTCCCTCAAGCGTCTCGTCAAAATACAACGTATTCATATGTAATTTCTCATTGAAGCACTTTAAAACAAGGCTCTATTTCAACCCAAAATGATGTTAAAAATTATTCTACATGCATACACCCAAAATTAATTTTTATGTTGCTGTTAGTGGCTATTACCATTCTTTTATAAGTTTAGCTTCAAATGATGTATTAATGCTAAACAACCTTTCGCAGGTCGTTAATATTTTATTGGTAATAAAAAACAAAAAAATAGGTGCAAATCCCGAGTCATAACTAGCAAGCTGACTTTGAATTTGCACCTTTAAAAGTGAATACACACATATAATTTCAATTATTGATTTTAAGACAAATAAAAAAAGACGAGCGTTGCTCGTCTTTTTTTATGCGTTATTATAATTTAATAACGTTAGCTGCTTGAGGTCCGCGGTCGCCTTCAACGATTTCGAATTCAACAGCTTGTCCTTCTTCTAATGATTTGTAGCCGTCTTGGTTAATTGCTGAGAAGTGTACGAATACATCGTTTCCGCCTTCTACTTCGATAAAACCAAAACCTTTTTCTGAGTTAAACCATTTAACTGTACCGTTATTCATAATAAAAATCCTCCAAGTGCTTTTGCACAAAAATTTGTAATCTGTCTAAAAAATCAAAAGGAGTAAATTCAAAAGAATAAAACTACAAATCAATTTCACGAACTAAATTACTTAATACCTAGTATAACGAATAATTCGACTTTTGTATACCCCTATTTTCAAAAAAATATATTTTGCACTTTATTTTTAGTAATATAATCCATTGGTGAATATATATCATTTAATCACATTTGAAAAAATGACAAAATCGTTATATTAAAATGCTTTTTTGTAACTTAAAAATATAGCAAACGAATCAAATAACTTTTACATTATAGATAGTTACTTTAAGGAGGTAATAAATATGAACAGATTAATAAAAGTACTTCTAAGCATCTTTATTATCATTATCATTGTTCTTATCGGCCTTTTTGGCTGGAAAGTTTACGCAGAAAAAAACTCAGACAATACTGATATCGTTAGTTTTGCCAAATTAAACCCACTCATTACTAATGAAACATATTACGTAAAAACTCAAAAGCCAACAAAAGTTGAGCACAATAAAGATGATAATGGAGAAGCCTTTGTCACATATAATTATAAGCAAGATGGATATAATAAAAAAGGTGAAAAAAAACACTTAGATTTCAATGGTTTTGGTGAAAAACCCTTAAAAACAGATCATTTCTTAAAATTAGATACCGAACTTGGTCATGTCCAAAGTTATGAAGAAGTAGCTAAAAATAAAGTGCCCAAAAAAGCATTAAATCAACTTCAATAATCACCTGATTATTTAAAATAATCCACTTAATAACAATGTTATTTTAATGTGCTAATAATATAATAAACGCGCAAGTTAGAAATATTTATTTGCAAAATATAACTTTCTAACTTGCGCGCTTTGTTTGTAATGATTCAGCAACTACGACTTAGTTATTCATTCTTTTGACTATTTCATGCTTAATAATCATTAATGCTTGGCTGTACTTAGAACTTGTATTTTCTTGAGTGTTAATAATCAAAATGTCTACTAAATCATCATTATTCATTTGAACTAATTCTTGTCGAAATTGATCAATATTTTCTACTAATCTCTTATGGTTGGGCTGATACTTATCTATAACATAATACTGGTCAGCACCAAGTCCACCCTCTTCAATCATTTTAGAAATTTCATCTGAACGCATTTCATCAGTTCTATCTATTTTTATATCTTTATTGTAATTATTAACCATTCTGATCCCCCATTTCATTCACCAAATCCATCTCAAATTAAGACTATATGCTAACAAGTTAACTTTTTGACACTAAACTTAATACAATAAATCAAGTCGTACCAC
This sequence comes from Staphylococcus sp. GDY8P45P, assembly GCF_017892745.1. Taxonomy (NCBI): domain Bacteria; kingdom Bacillati; phylum Bacillota; class Bacilli; order Caryophanales; family Staphylococcaceae; genus Staphylococcus; species Staphylococcus sp. GDY8P45P. Next base: position 58,947 of record NZ_JAESLS010000007.1, read on the forward strand.
CTACAATAAAATAAAATTACTCCAAAAGTTATATATTACATCTATACCCTGAAATTATATTTTAAACTTTGATTTAGATAATTCTTATTTATACTTATAATTTAATAAAACGATATAGAAAATCGATAATATGACACCGATTTTCTATATCGCCTCTAAAAACACCGAAACCATATACCTCATCCCCTTATAATGAATCTCTTTTATATCTATCCTTTTAAAAATTTTTCAAAACATTTCATTATTTTATACTATTATAATGCATTATATTCTTTGGATATAAGATGATATTGACTAACAGTTCATTATTTCATATTGAATTGACTATGCATGAAACAGATTCATAAGTTTTGAGAGCAATATCACAACAATAGCATCCATAAATATAAAAATCGCTGAATGATAAAGTAAAGACTGAGACAACATTTGCCTCAGTCTTTACTACTTCTAATATTTTCTATCATTTTAACGCTCATAATCGCTTTTTTGCTTCGATGCCAATCCATATATTTGTTACTAAACCGACAACACCCATAACTAATGACGGTATCAAAGCATGATTACTAGTATAAAACGTTACTAAAAACATAAGTAAACCAGTTATAATACTGATTAATATAGATGAAAGTTTCATTGGATTGCTCCCTTTTCGCTATATTAATTTACATTATTCCTATACTGAAATTCATTTAAAAAGAAATAAAAACAGTCTGTTGTAGAGTTTTAAAAAATTTGACGTCACAAATACAATAACTTTTTATTTATAAAATATGGAAAATTCCACTTAAGCACATCTTAGAGTTTTTCAACTCAATATGTATGCAATCACAAATAATATAATCGAAATAATGAGTGACATTAACCAAAACGGAGAACTCACTAAATCTTTATACGCTTGATCTGGTGCATTACGCATTTTCAACCGAATAAATTTGATTCCTAAATACAACGCTTCAACAAAATTAACGATTAAAACAATGCTCAACAATATAATAGCCATGGTTCGTCCTCCAAGATATCATCTGATTTATTCCACATCGTACCACAAGTTTTTTTAAAGAATAAATATTGAAATAAATTTTAATTTTTATTACAACCTAAAAACATGTGTGTTATTTTATAATTAACATTGTATATGGTTATTTTTTTAAAATTCTATGGATTAAATATCATAAAGTTGGAGGGGTAATGTGCAACTATTTTTACTTACCCTTTTGGGTATTATTTTTGTTTTTGTATATGCTTCAAATTCAACAATACTTTTACATATCAAGCTTATTAAACGGGCTGAAAATGAGGGCACGGCAGCAATGAATGGTAAACAATGCCGCTTTATGTGGTGTTTGTTTGCAGTTATGGCAACAGGCTTTTATCTACTATTACTCAATTCAAATTTGTTTTAATAAATTTGAATTGAGTAATAATCAAAATAATATGAAAGATTTAATTATTATGTAAATAAGACAGTAGGTAGCCTAACCATCCTGATTCTTTTGATACCACTTTAATGCTTGACTCTCTATGCGTTTGATAAAAGGCGATTTGCCATTTGAATACGCACTTCTATTATTTGAATACTTGTTAGCGAGTTTGATTTTTAAATTTTCATATTCTTTCGCAATAGCTTTATTAGCATTTAAATAATCTCTAAACGCTAAATGTCTATCAATATTTTCATAGTTATCAAATTGAAATATATGGACATGATAAGTTCTAGTATCCGCGCCTTTTATATAAAACCTTCTACCACTGATACCACTTTCTCCTTGAGGTTCATAGCCTAGTTGTCGCATCGCATTATTGTAACGATCCATAAACATTATATTTTTTACGACTACCATGATATCAATAACAGGCTTAGCATAAATATCTTTTATAGCTGTACTGCCAATGTGATGCATTTCTATGATTTCTTTACCAACTATTTTTAACAATAGATCTTTTTCTTTAACAAATTGCGCTTCCCATTTTTCATAATCTTTTTTTAATATAATTTCCATCGTTCAATTTCCTACTTTCTTTTATCCTCATTACTATTAAAAAATGTCATAAAATTCATCTTAACTAAAACATTTTAAAATAAGGTGACTTTTTACCATAAATGAGAAATGATATAGTTGAATTAAAACTCGAACTGTAAAAAGTATGTTTCTAAAATACTGTATAATATAATAAAAATAGTAAAGGAGTCATCATATGAAATTTGTAAATTTAACAGCTATGACAGAAAAAGGCTTAAACAAGAAAGTTAATGAATTCTTAGAAGAAAATCCTTATATCGAAATCATTAAATTTGATTACCAATTAGGATATAGCAACTGTGGCGTAGGTATTCTTTACAATAAAGTTAAGTCTCAGTCCTAAGTTTAAAATCAAAGGAAATATGTTGAGACTTCTATATAACATTACTTATTTGTTCATTTACAAACTTAATTCACGAATGACTAATAAAATAATTGTAAAACGGTCATAATTATAGTTAACAAACAAGCTAATAACATAACATTTTGAGCTTTATGAGTGCCCTGATTTCCATTTTTGTATTCTTTCATTACAAATAACCAAGAAAGAATAACTAAAATCCCTAAAATAATGCCAACCGTTTTCATTTTACCTCTCCTAAAATGTACTGTATAACTTATTATTATTCGCTCAAGTTCAAAAGATACTTCGACTTATATTTTTATAATATCATACATTTTAAAACGTGAATTGTTTGTAAATAATCCAACTTATTGTAATTGAAAATATCCCAATTCAACTATACTTGTAATAAAAACAAAAGCTGAAACATAATAATGTTTCAGCTTTGAATATCTTATGGAAAGTAAATGCTTGTGACTTCATCCACATCATAATATTTAAATTTTTGTTAATCTTATTCAGAATGACATCACTGTAAGATTACGACAATAGCAATACCTAAAATGTCTTATTTTTGAAAAACTTTAAAATTAACACGTTTACATAATAATAAACCACCCACAATCAATGAGATACTCGCTAAAAAAATGGTTAGTGTTCTATTATCTGAAATCATGCCTGTATTAGGTAATTCTTTTATTGCATTGTGATTAACGCTATTTTTTGAATTTTTTACTTCAGTCTCAAATTTTGAGAAATCATTATTTTTTGAAATATCTAAGTTCTGATTTTTATTAAACCGATCACTTTCTCCTCCTGGGTTTTTAGAGTTTAAAACACCTTCATCTTTTAATTTTTCATTTACTGCATTATTGTGCAATGACGTCTCACTATTAGATTTATGATTAAATTCTTTCGTAGCATCTTCTAATTCTTTCGGCTCTTCAACCTCTGCTATATCCTTGTGCGGAAACACATTTGGTTCTGTAAAACTTCCATCCTTATGCAAAATACCATGAGGAATTTTCTTCGTACCATCCTTTAACTCTATCGGTTTTTCAACCTCTGCTATATCTTTGTGCGGAAACACATTGGGTTCTGTAAAGCTTCCATCCTTATGCAAAATACCATGAGGAATCTCTTCACCATTTACCTCTTGACTGCTAAATTGTACAATTGTCATTAATAAAGCTGTAGATAATAGTAACTTTTTCATTTCGAAACTTCCTTTCTAATGGAGTTATTGTAATATTAATATCTCACTCACTTTTACTGTTAAAGTGAATTTTCGTAATATAAAATTTTCCTTAACTACCAAGAAGTTATCTGTTGTATGTATACAATATATTTTATAAATTAATAACAAATATTTATGAGAGATTACTAATTACCATAATATTGCAAGGAGTCGTTTATTAGGGGAATATTTCCGTTTAAGTAAAAATATAGATAGAAAATAGTAATAATATGCAAGTTTTAAATTTAAATATCGGTAATATCGAATCTGTCAAAATGTAAAAATCAAAATAAAAAGAGCTGGAAACTGCACCTTAGCAATCTTTCCAACTCTTTTTATATGATTAAATATTATTCGATATTATTTTAAAATGTCATTTCAGGTGTTTATAATTTTTCATAACATTGATTTTCAAATTTTATTAGTATATTCCAATTGTTTTTTTAAACAAAAGTTCCACTCTTCGTTTTATCAATAGTAGGTATACGTATATTCAAACGTATTATTCACCTGATTTTGCTTTTTGAACTTTCAAAATTGTAAATATAATAACTATTGTTATGGTAATGAAATCAAAAGAATGTGTAAAAGCTTCTCCAAATTCTTTATCTTGCCAGAAGTAACGAATGATGAATAAAAACGTTGAATGAGCAAACAATGCAATAAACATGTATATAACTGGTTTATCAAGTAATAGACCAAAAATAAATACAAATAACAGCATTATTATAGTAAGTATCAGCATGACTATGTTTGACATAGACATATTAAAACTCCGATCGTATAGTTTTTTTCTTGCACTGCTAGAAACCTTTACGTTTAATTTGTCTATATGTAAAAATACCAAAAATTATGACAAATGCGAATTGTACTGTTTTAATTAAAGGTGAGCTAAATTCTAATATTTCAATATGCATCATTGTTCCAATAATAGGTGCAATGAAATTAAAAATAAATAATATTAGCCATATACCAACCAATACTTGTTGTGATTTAGGCATATTAAGCACTCCAATTTATAAAGTTATAGTTACAAATGTTGATGCTTCCACTGAGGGTGGCCCATTATTTAATGATGTAACAATATCACCATCACTAAAAATACAGCACTAAATTCCATAAAATATTTTCTGATTTATACCAATGTGTTTATGATCAAATTGATACTTTTTTCTTAATGAAAGTACTTATACATTTAGTTGGATTATATTGTTTTATAAAAAATAACCGCACTAATTAAGATACGGTTATATAGATATATGACTGCTTGATAAAATTCCAAAAAATTCTATTTAGCTTTTTGCATCACTTTAATTAACGTTAACAGTAATTTCAATATCAATACTGTGTTTAAGTGCTTTCGAGTACGGGCAATAATTATGCGCTTTTTCAACGAACATCTCCGCTTCTTCTTGGCTGAGATCTTTAAGTGTTACATCTAATTCAGCAGCCAATTTTACACCGCCATCAGATTTATCTGGCAATAAGTAAGCAGTCGCACGGACTTCTGGCTCAATCATACCCTTGTCTGCACCTTTCAAAATATGCATTAGTGCATTGTTAAAACAAGCGCTGTAACCAGCTGCAAATAACTGTTCAGGGTTTGACTCAGTAACGCCGTTGCCACCCATTTCTTTTGGAACAGCTAAGTCTTGATAAAATGTATTATCTTCACTAAAAACTTTTCCATCTCTTCCGCCATTACTTATTACAGTTGTTTCAAATAATGGTTTTGCCATGAAAATCACTCCAATAATTTTTGAAATTCAATAATAATGATTAATTAATCTTTTTACATATCAAATTAAGCTTAATCTAATTGTATTTTATCATTAGTTTTTAGATATTTAAAATCATAAGTGTTAAATTGTCATTTATGTCTACTCATAAAAAAAAATAGGACAAGTACATAAGTAAATGTCCTATTTGGCTAAAATACTTTCAATTAATTTAACTCACCCGTAAAACTGCCAGTTCAGCCATTCCCCCAATTCCTAAAACACAAAAAACACCCCCTTAAGCCTATGCTCAAGGGGGTGTTCATCATTCTATTCTATTATTCCCACTCTATGGAGCAGTGATTTTTTATAGTTTTGTAACACTTGTGAACAGTTGATAAATCAATAGTTTAAACTATTCATCATTTGCATTAATTTACAACATTTTAAAATTTACGTATTCAATTACGTATTCATTCCCGTATGCGTGAGATACTGAATTTACAGTTACAATATTGTAATTCAATATCACTAGTGTTTATTTTTATTATCCTTTTTGTCGAAATGAAAATTTAAAAATATAAATATTAACCCTATAATTATAAATATACTATGACTAATAATCTCTAATGGAAATGAACTATCCAGATCAAAAACACTAAATACAATAGGTTGTACAATTATGATAGCCAACAAATATATCCCTATTTTTTTCGCAGTAAAATACTTTGCCACAATCATACGCACCTTTCTATAGAGATACTTCTTTATCATTCCTCGACGCAATACAGACATTCTAACAAAGTGGTTATTTATCTAAAACATCTTCATTAAGAATTAAAAATGCTATAACTCCAATTGGCACTCCTAGTAATGGCGTTACGAATATACTAGCTATGAACACATACAAAACCAACATCAAAACGTCATCAGATTCCCATTTTTTATTTAACAAATAATGCCACATTTCTTTCAAGCTCATAACAAAACCACCCTTTGTATTTTAGTCAATTTAATTTTATTTAATTACAGATTATCATAATATTTAACATAATAAAAACCCCATCATCACGATGAGGTCATAACTTAATATTGATTCTAATTTCAATAAATTACTAATGCTATTTTTGATTATTGCTATAAATCTTTCTTAATACCCTCGCCCTTATTATCAAAATTATGCCTTTTTTTTGCCCTTAGAATTATCGATGTAAATGTGTTCGCAACTTATATAGTTATACAAACTCACGCATCACTGCAGTATAGGATGTTTCTCAACATAGAAAAACGCCACTTTACCAAGTGACGTTTAAAACAAGATATTTAACTTGTCCATGTAATAACTCTTTAATGCTTTAATCTTATTATTTATTTCTTTGCGCGTTGGTCACACTTTCTAATTTCTCTAATCTTTTTTCAAGAGCTAGTTTTTTATTCCCCTCATTTTCTTGTCTCTTTTTATTCATTTCTTGTTTCATTTTCTCTACAGTTTTATTCATTTTAAGCCTCTCGTCATTATCGTAAGAAATTTGCTCACATATTTCATTCCAAGTAATAATTTCAATATCAGGCATTCTTTCTTTTTCTTCTTGTATAAAATCAAGATCCGTACTGTGAATTAAAGGAATTTTCAAATAGTACGCAAAATATAAAGATGCATATTCACCTAAGTTTTTAATTTTATTTTTACTATTATCTATATCTCCAAATCCTTTTAGACTTAATTCGTGTATGAAATGAGGTTCCATATCTCCTAATTCACTAGTTTGTAAAACTTTATATAAACTTTGATTAGCATTGTACTTAGTATAAATGTATGAAAATTTATCTTTATTACTTCTGAATTTCATTATTTCATTATGTACTTGTTCAGCAAAACCAACTATACTATATTCATTTAAATAATCTACTTCGGCGTCACAATGACATGCATCTATCCATATATTTGCATCACATACACATTTAATATTACTCAATAATATTCAACTCCTCATCTATGAGGTTGAGAACATCTTCTAAGTAATCTAATGTTATTTTATTATCTATATAATTTTGTTTTAAATTTCCAATAAACGAACTGGTTATGTAATCAGATTTAGGTATATCATATATCGAATAGTCTAACCCTTCTGTTTCACAAAATTTGATTAGTTTATCATGATTTTTTCTTTGACCTAAATTCATTCTATTGGGATTAAATTTTTTTGGATAAACTTCATATAAAGCTCTAGCTACATTCATATAAGAAACACCATAATAATTTTGTAATCGAACAATATCCTTTTTTCTGATGTATTCAATATTTATATTATTAGACAAAATTATTTCTATTAAATTATTTCTATCTATAAGAATTTTAGATGCAAAATTTTCCGCTTTATATTCCATTTCTTTATGTTCCATGTTATTCATAGTACTTACGTGCCCTATATTACCAGTATACCAATGATAAACTTCGTGCCATAACGATTGATTTTGTCTAGCAAAGTGATGACCTCTATTTATAAAAATGCATTTATAATCACCTATATTTAAATGAAAGCCAGAAATGTCATTATCTAATTTTTTACCTATAATAAAAAACCCCATTTCCTCAATTGTTGAATAAGAGTTTTTTATGGGACTTTTTATATTGGGATAATCTTTTTTAAAATTTATTACTGTTTCATTAACTTCATTTTCAAGTTCTTTTTTTCTAGAACTTGAAATCTCATATCTGTTAGACATTTATATTACCTCTTAACTTGCTTTGTTGTACCATAGTTTTAAATAACTTAATTATGTTTTCAATATCTTTTTCTGATCCTGTACCTCTAAAGCTAATATCAGAAATATTTTCCACATTAAAAATTTCTTTTTTATCAATATTTAATACTTCAGCACACTGTAAAAAAAGCTCCTTATCAAAAATAAAATCCTTCTCAATAGCTCTTGCTAAATCATCGTATCCTTCACTAACTAAATTTATTTCTCTCTCATTAATCAGTGTTACTAATTCATTTTGAGTATATTTTGGAATACTTGTAGCTATCACTTTTATCTCCTCCATAATCAACACAGCATTTCAAACACAAAAATAACAGCGTCCCTACGCTGTTATCGTGTGATTTATGATTAAATACACAAAAACAGTTCCGAGATTTTGTGCTTTCTTATTTATTATATACTTTTATATTATCAACTCATTGGTGTAACAGTGTCAATACTTTTTGTAACTTTATTATACATTAAGTAAACTTTTTTAACACTCTTGACGCTTTTCAATTATAAAAAGGCATTATATGCTTAAAATATTTTTGCCTTTTATACTATGAATAGGAAGAAATACTTTTATAAGTGAATATAAATATTAACAAATATTGTATATCACAACACTTAAGCATAAAAATTAAACAGTTGGGCAATAAATAGGTTTATATTGGATTTTGTGTGTATAATTACAACAAAATTATACATAGGGGGATTCAAAATGGATATCTTAGAAGATATTGATAAAGTTAAATGGAATTTCATTACACTTGTAATTGGAATTATTTCATTTATCAACTTAAATATTCAAGCTAGTGAATTTGTTAATCAATACGGTAATCAAATTCATGTAAAAAACTTGTTTGTTGACGGTTACACAACAGGGACTTTGAAAATTATAGGACTAATGTTATTAACCGTAGCAATTTTTGCTTTAACGATTTATTTAGCTTACCTAATGGGGTCATCATTTTTTGGATTTCTACAGATAATAATTTCATTAGTTCTTATAATATGGTCACTTGTATTAGCTTGGGCTCCATTTATAGGTACATTAATCATAATAATGATAATAGGTGGCTTGTTCTATCTTATTGCAAACGATTATTAATTTCTTAAAACGCTACATTATACGAAAAACCAACCCACTTCTCAGGTCAGAGGTAGTGGGTTATATTATTAATTAAAATGGATTTCCAAATTCTTCACAATACTTATAAAATCCAAATCTTTTCATATACATAGTTTTTTCAATATTTTCAAGTGTATCAAAATTAATTTTTTTTAAAATTTCTTTAGTGAATTCCAGAGGAGCCGTGCCATTGGCTGTAACTAATCCCCTATCATTTACTGCTTGTATTTCCAAAAATTTATCTTCAGATGTGTAGAACTCGTGATTTTTCCATAAATAAACTGAATTGCCAGTATGTTTATAGTCATTTAGAAAACCATTTTTAGCTAGATAATCAACAGCACCACATATAGCTCCTATTACGATGTTTTTATTAAATGATTCTTCAATAAATTTAAAAAGTCTTTGATCATTAATGTTCCAAGAATTACCTCCAACCAAAATCAACAAATCATAATCTTTAGGTTCAAAACCAATAATATAATCAACTAATACTGAAAATCCACCAATTGAAATCACTTTTTCTTTTAAAGAAATAGTTTTCACTGACCACTTTTCATTTTGATTTAAAATTGAAGATAGATGCGAGCCTTCCCAATCTGCAAAATCATCTAATAATAAAAACAATGCTTTTTTCATGTTTTTCTCCTTTGATATTATTAATGAACAACAACTTCTTAAACTTTTTGAATAGTAGTTTTATCGAAACCAATAGCATATTTGAGTCCATAACCAATTGTTCTATCCATACTAATGTGTGCTAACCAAATCAAAGATACTTGTAACAGTATAGACTCTTTAGTTAACAAATAACACAAAGTGATTAATATAGGTAATATATATGTATGACCAATATTATAAATTTTACTACCCACTTCTTTATTTATAATATACCCAAACATAGATATATCAGGTAACAATAGAAATAAAAGAAATATCCATAGTGAGAAATCAAACATAAAGTAAACACATAACGTGACAATAAATACAAATGCATTTTCTAACTTAATGAAGTTGCTCAAATTGTAACCCCCTTCGTTATATAGTGTAAAATTTAAATATATTTTACATATATTCGAATAATTATGTATTGCGCACAAACCACCCACACACGTCACTGAGTGGGTGGTTTAATATATAATAACAAGACAAGAAGAAAATCGTTTCAAAACCTAAAATCAAAACCAATTAGACTTCTCTTATTTTTGCTTAACCTCTTTAGACTCTTTCTTAAAAAACATATCGTAAACAAAAGATAATCCAGCTAATATAAAACCTAATGTTACCAACCCATTTAAATTTTTATTTTCGTAAATATTTATTAATCCTAAATTTCCAAGTTTACTCCAATATTTATTTAAACTAATATTCAAATCTATGTAATTTAACACAGTCGCTACTAAAAAAATAATTACGATAATAATAATAACGTCTTTAATTGCCTTAAAAAGTTTATTCTTAATACTTACACCTCCACAATTCTTAAATTAACATAATTGCTTTATTCCAATTGCTTTATTGACGTTGAGTCTCTGTATTCTTAACGATCAATAAATTTTTCAAGAAAAATACGTGTTCTACTTCTTTTTATTCTTCTTATTTTTTTCATTTACAGAAATAACAATTGGCAACAAACCACAACAAATAACAATTATCAAAAACAAACCAACATTCATAAAAATACTCCTTTTATATAAAACAAATCTTTTATAATCTTCGCTTATTTCTAATTTTCATAGATTTCGTAACTAAGTATATAGCATTTACCATCACTATAAGAACATAAGGTATTAATATAAACAAATTCTCTAAATGCATAATAAAAATAAGACCAAGCATGAGAAATACATTTAACATAGTTGCTATTATAAATCCTTGATCTAGTTCATCATTCTTTTTCAAAACTATCACACTCCTATGTAAAATAAAAACATTATTTATTGTTTGCAACTTGATATTAACACAAAAAATAGGGCGAGCACATAAGTGCCTGCCCGAGCAGTTTTGAATTAACTATAAAAATAGTTAGAGTGATTTCATAAAATAACACAACTATAAATAAGAAGGTGATATTTTAATTTGTGAAGCGTCCCCTAAGGGATTAATAAGGGATGAAGTTCTGGAGGAACTTTATACACAATTAAATTGTTCAATACTATTTACAGTATCTTAACACTATTTATTCTCCCTATTTCTCCTTATTTAAATAAATAGCTAAGAATGCCATACCTATACAAAACCACATACTAAATATTGCTATCCACATACCTATTCCACCTTTTCTATATATTCCATTAGTATATTCCCAATTAAAACAACTATAAGAATATCTGCTAGTATAATTGGTATGCTAAATGGTAATGAGAAATTTAATAATAAAGTCCCTATGTAAAAAATAGCTATAGCAATAAACAACTGTATTACAATACAAAATAATTTTCTCCCTCTCATTTTCATGAAAAAGAGTCCTACAAACAATACAAAAAGTAATGATAAGTATAATGTAATACCAGTTAAACCCTTCAATTCTTCTGATTGAGAGTTAATGTAAAAAAAGGGTATAAAAGTTAACATCCTATTTATGAATAAAAGAATGCCGCAAAAAACTACAATACCAACAAAATGAATACCTAAACTTTTAATAAATAATAATAATTTACTTTCTGACTTCTTAGAACCAATCGATATAAACACATCTATTATAGCAGCTAACACAATTATTAATATAAATACTATTAAATAAAATCGGGAATACTTGCCCACAAATAGGTCAATAAAAAAAACTAGAACATCGTACAATCCACTTAACATAATTTTCTCCCTAAATTTTGTTTTCTTTTTAATAATATTGAGGATAACTCAAAAATATAATAACATATTTTTTAAAAACTTATATTGCCTAACTGTATAAATTTAGTTCTTATATGTCTATTCTATACAAATAAATGTAACTATAACCAAACCACCTAACAGAACTTATAGTGGTATGTACATTTTAGAGAACTACATTTATTTAAATAACCTATTAATATCAATAAATATTTGATAGTGTGATATTAGTTACATACACACCCTTTATTTTACGGAGGCATATATGCTTAAAATTCAAGATGATGCTTATCTCAAAAGAACATTAAAATTCTTATTTACAACATTATTGATTTTTTTAATCACCCTTATTTTGGCTATTATATTCAGTCCATCTATAGAAACTTTAAAAAGTGCTACAGACGGTACTCATAATTCCGTAGATAGGGCACAAGGTTTGAAAAAGGTTTGGGAATATATACTAAACAATGGCTTTAAAGTGCCTTTTCAAATGCTAATACTGACTATAATTCCAATTCCTTTTCTATATTACTTAAATATAATAAAAACAACTGTACCACTAGGTATAGCGTTTGGCTTCGTACTTCATTTTGATTTATATAAAGGGAGTATGATGATTATAGCTTCTACACCTCATTCTATCGTAGAAATATTGGGTTTTTGCTTCATAGCTAGTGCCTTATTTAAAGTTAATCAATCTTTTATTAGGAAAATTAATAACCTTTTCAGAAAGAGTAAGAAACAAAATCTTTCTATCAAATTAGCAATACTTAATTTATTGAAAATTTATTTGTTAATTGCCCTACCTTTGATTATAATCGCAGCATTTATGGAAACTTATTTAACAGATCTTTTATTAAACTTATTAACATAATAACAAGCTCATTATCATTTTGAATTGGATAATATTAAATATCAAAAGATCATTCCATATGTATTTTCTATTGAATTCTTAAACAAAAATTCAATATATCTATAGATTGATTCATATTATGATGATTTTTTAGACATCTTAAAAGTCTTATATACTAATTTCGACTATTTAAATCTCAGTACTTATTAGTAAATTACATAAAAGACGACACTAACCATTACACAAAGGAGCTTTAATGTGGAGTATATTGTAGGTACAGTAATTAAAGTTATAAATTTCATTTTAAGTACAATGCTCGATGGTTACTTGTATATTAAGGAATTTATTAAAGTGAGAAAGAAAAATAAGGATTAGCAGCACCCACTACATGTCTTTACACACGTACGCCCTATTTTAAGGTTGCGAGATACATAGTAATATTTTAATTAAATAGTGTTGAAAGTAGAGGAGTGATTACATGAAATTTGGTAAATATAAATACGATTACAACTATTTAATTATGTCCATACCACTTTTAGTAGTATCTATATTTGTACCAGCAGTTTTTGTAGTATTTGTAATTTGCTTAATATACGGATTTGAGGAGCGTAAATAGGATGGATATTATGAAGTTCGGTAAGTATAAAGTAGATGAAACGTACTTTGTTTTCGCAATGACATTTCTAGTATTATCTATTACTGTAATGCCTTTATTTTTGGTTATTAGCTTATCATTTTTAGTATTTAGCTTTAAGAAAGAGAAATAATACATAACAAAGGGGGAAATTTATCATGCAATTTAAATTTAATGAGTGGAATGTCACTGTAAATGGAAAAGGTTCACATGATGTTGTTGTTAATGAAGATACATTATTAATTTTACAAGGATACCAACACGTTGAAATAGCATTAAAAATAGATAATGATACCATACAAGTAAAATCTTTAGGTTATAACGAAGATGTAAGTATTAACCCTGTAACTAAAGAAATTATTGTTAATGTGGCTAACTTATTAGAAGATGATGAATAATTTATAATCAAGTCAAGTATTTATTAAAAGACAAATAAATTTCTTCATGGGTAGTACGCCTACCCTATTTATTTTATATCTTAAGTAGGGATAACGTATGTGGCATGAACAATTCACTAATAAATATAATCAAATACAGTATTGTTTCTATGAGAAGTATAAAGACCATATATCTACAAATGGAAACGTGTGAGCGTTGTTCTAAATAAGAATGATAAGTAGTCGCAGAAAGAAGCTCAAAGTCTCTTAAATGAGCGTATAGGGGAATTATTAGCAATTCAACCAGATAATATTGATTTTGATAATAAAACCTTAGAAATAAACGGTACAATTCATTGGCGTAATGAAAATAATACAGTAGGCTTTAAAGATACAACCAAAACTGAGGCTTCTTATAGATTAATTTCACTAACCTCTCGTAGTTGTGACATTTTACGCAAAACTATATTAGAGAATAAAAAGGCTATTCAATGGGAATCTATGTATCAAGATAGAGGATTTATATTCACTAATCATCGTGGCAATCCTATGTCGCTTAGTACCATAAATAGAAATATGCAACAATCAGCATCTAGCGTAGGCATGACAAAGCACATAACAAGTCACACTATGCGTCACAGTCACATATCATTATTATCTCAGTTTGGCGTGCTCTCCAAGCCATTATGGGGCGTGTAGGTCGCACTGACCATAAGACTACACTACAGATATATAGTCACATAACTGAGCAAATAGATAAAGATATGATGAATAAATTAGAAAAAATACAATAATTTATAATACAATAGAAAGAGTGATAACATGAATTTTATTATTTATCCTTTGTTATTCGGATTGATTTTCGCTTTATTTAAAACTTTAGATTTATGGTATTCAAAGAGAATCGCAAAGACATCTACAAGTGATTGGAGATTCAACCCTCATTTAATTTGGATACTATTTATAGTCGGTGTATTTATAGGAATTGCGTATGTTTTATTATTCAAATAATTCTTAATACTAGAGAGGTAACTTCTATCGATTATCTCTTGTCATGCCCGAAATTCATAAAATTGCAAACTATGCCCTTTTCACATTCTAAAACCCACAAAACACCCCCTTAAGCCTATGCTCAAGGGGGTGTTCATCATTCTATTCTATTATTCCCACTCTATGGTACTTGGGGGCTTAGATGTAATATCATAAACAACACGGTTCACGTGGTCTACTTCATTAACAATTCTGCTTGAAATTTTTTGTAAGACTTCCCAATCAATACGTGCAAAGTCACTTGTCATACCATCAATAGATGTCACTGCGCGAATACCTACAGTGTGGTCATATGTCCGGTAGTCTCCCATGACACCTACGGATTGAATACCAGGTAACACTGTGAAATACTGCCATATATCACGTTCAAGACCTTCTTCACGAATGACTTGTCTTAAAATCGCATCTGATTCGCGTACGATTTCAAGTTTATCTTCTGTAATTTCACCCAGCACACGAATACCTAAACCTGGACCTGGGAAAGGCTGTCTCCATACTAAGTGTTTTGGAATACCTAATTCGATACCTAATTCACGCACCTCATCTTTGAATAATGTATTAATAGGTTCAATTAATTGGAATTCCATATCTTCAGGTAATCCGCCTACATTATGGTGTGATTTAATCGTTTGTGCTGTTTTTGTACCTGATTCAATAACGTCTGTATACAATGTGCCCTGCGCTAAGAAATCAACACCTTTTAGCTTAGATGCTTCATCATCAAAGACATAAACGAATTCATTACCAATGATTTTACGTTTTTGTTCCGGATCTGACACACCTTGCAGTTTATTCATAAAACGTTCTTGAGCATCGACACGAATGATGTTCATGTTGAAACCTTCACCAAATTGTTCCATGACCATGTCGCCTTCACCTTTACGTAATAAGCCATGGTCTACGAAGATACATGTTAATTGGTCGCCGATCGCTTTGTGTAATAATACTGCAACTACAGATGAGTCTACACCACCGCTCATTGCACATAGCACCCTGCGATCACCAACTAGTTCGCGAATTTTTTCAACTTCGATATCTATAAAGTTTTCCATTGACCATTCGCCAGTACATTCACACACGCGACGTACAAAGTTACGTAATAAGTCGTTACCAAATTCAGTGTGACGTACTTCAGGATGGAATTGAACACCGTAGATACGGCGTGATTTATCTTCAATTGCTGCATAGTTCGTACTTGGACTGTCTGCAATCACTTCAAAACCTTCTGGGATTTCAATAACTTTATCTGAATGACTCATCCAAACATTTTGTTCTTCAGGTAATCCGAAGAATAATTCGTCAGTTTTCGCATTAATCACGGCTTTACCGTATTCTCTTTCATTGGCACGTTCAACTTTCCCGCCTAACAATTTAGTTGTTAATTGCATGCCATAACAAATACCTAGAATAGGAATACCTAAATTGTAAATTTCTGGGTCAATCGTAAAAGAGTTCTCTTCATATACTGAATTTGGTCCTCCTGAAAGGATAATCCCTTTCGGATTCATGCGTTTAATTTCTTCAATGCTGATTTCATGGTCGTGCAGTTCACTATACACACCCATTTCACGTATACGACGTGTAATTAATTGGTTATATTGGCTACCAAAATCTAAAACAAGTATGAGCTCTTGCTCTTTCGCCATTTCCATAACTTTAAATCTCCTTTAACTTAGAATGAATAATTTGGTGATTCTTTTGTAATTTGCACATCATGTGGGTGACTTTCTGCTAAACCAGCAGGTCCCATACGTGTAAATTGTGCTTCTTCTCTTAATGCTTCTAAGTTTCTTGAACCAGTGTAGCCCATGCCTGATCTCACACCGCCCATAAGTTGGTAAATCGTATCTTGTAATGGACCTTTGTAAGCAATACGACCTTCAATACCTTCAGGCACGAATTTTTTAGGAGCTTTATCTTCTTGGAAATAACGGTCGTTAGAACCACTTTCCATTGCACCTAATGAGCCCATACCTCTATATACTTTATATTGTCTACCTTGGAATACTTCTGTAGCACCAGGACTTTCTTCAGTACCTGCAAGTAAGCTACCTAGCATCACAGCATGTCCACCTGCAGCTAACGCTTTGATAATGTCTCCTGAGAATTTAATACCACCATCAGCAATAATAGACTTTCCTTGCTTACGTGCTTCTGTTGCACAGTCATATACAGCTGTAATTTGTGGTACACCTACACCAGCAACAACACGAGTCGTACAAATTGAGCCAGGTCCGATACCTACTTTGACAACATCTGCACCTGCTTCATATAAAGCTTTAGTTCCTGCAGCAGTTGCCACGTTTCCAGCAACTAATGTTACTTGTGGGAATTTTTCTTTAATGTGTTTAACTTGTTCTAAAACGCCTTTAGAATGTCCATGAGCTGTATCAATAACTAAGGCATCTACACCCGCTTCAACTAATTTTTCAGCGCGAATATCCGTATCTTTTGCGATACCAATTGCTGCACCTACTAGCAATCTGCCAAGTTTGTCTTTAGCAGAATTGGGGAATTCAAGTACTTTTTCAATGTCTTTGATTGTGATTAAACCTTCTAATTTACCATCTTTAACTAACGGTAATTTTTCTATTTTATGTTGCTGTAATAGTTCTTCAGCTTCATCTAAAGTAGTGCCTACAGGTGCTGTAATTAAGTTTTCTTTAGTCATAACATCTGAAATCTTAATAGAGAAATCTTCAATAAAACGTAAATCACGGTTTGTTAAAATACCGACTAATGTTCTCTCTTCTTCATTATTTACAATAGGTACACCTGAAATACGATATTTACCCATCAACGCTTCTGCTTCATACACACTTTCTTCTGGCGTTAAGAAGAATGGGTTTGAAATAACACCGTTTTCTGAGCGTTTAACTTTTTGAACTTCATCTGCTTGATCTTCAATATTCATATTTTTATGAATAACACCTAGACCACCTTGTCTAGCCATTGAGATCGCCATTTTGGATTCAGTTACAGTATCCATACCTGCTGAAATAACAGGGATATTTAATTTAATACCTTCTGATAATTGAACACTTAAGTCTACTTCTTTCGGCAATACATCTGATTCTGCTGGTAACAATAACACATCATCAAAAGTTAAAGATTCTTTTTCAAACTTATTTTCCCACATATGAATACAGCCTCCTAATATTTGTTTTATAGCTCCATTATTCCATAGTTTCTATGTTTTGTTGATTCTTAATGCCGTTAAAAAAGAAATTCAAAACAATTGCTGAAATAGCACCAAGTACAATACCATTTTGAGTTAGCCATGCGAATTGGTCTCCTAAAGCTTGAAATGCTTGAGGTACTGCACTTATACCCGTTCCTAGTCCAACTGATACCGCGATTACCAACAAATTATTTTGATTTTTGAAATTAATATTACCTAATATACTAACACCATATGCCATAACCATGCCAAACATTGCTATCATTGCACCACCTAATACTGGTAGAGGAATCATATTTGCTAAGGCACCCAATTTAGGGATACATCCACAAATAATAAGCAAGATAACCATGCCATAGATAACTTTGTTCTTTTTAGCACCAGATAAAGATACTAATCCCACATTTTGAGAATAAGCGGTATACGGGAACGCATTAAAAATGGATCCTAAGATAATCGCGATACCTTCAGCAGTATAACCTTTACGAAAATCTTTTCTCTCCAATTTCTTACCTGTAATTTCACTTAATGCATGGTAAACACCTGTTGATTCTATCAGACTGACTAATGCAACAATAAAGAATACTAAAGTTGCACCAAAATCAAAGCTGAATGTTGAAAATCTGAATGGTTGTGGTAATGAAAACCAATGTGCTTCACCAACTTGTTTCACATCAACAATGCCAAATATTGACGCTAATACAGTACCTACAATTAAGCCAATCAATATGGCAATTGATTTTAAGAAACCTGTTGTAAAACGTTGCACAATTAATATGACTATTAATGTAATTACACCAAGTAAAATGTTTTTGGCATCACCAAAATTTTTAGCACCTTCTCCACCTGCTAAATAATTCATCGCTACTGGCATCAAATTGATACCTATAATTGTAACGACACTGCCTGTCACAACTGGTGGAAAGAATTTAACTAAATATGAAAAAAATGGAGCAATGATGACAACTAATATACCTGATAAGAAAAGGGAACCGTATAAATCACCGATACCTTTAGTTTGCCCGATTAAAATCATCGGTGCAACGGCTGTAAATGTACAGCCTAAGACAATGGGCAACCCAGTACCTGTACCTTTCCAAACTTGTAAAAATGTGGCTACACCACACATGAAAATATCAACAGTGACTAAGAAGGCAATTTGTTCTGGAGTAAAATCTAGGCTTGTCCCTACAATAATTGGTACGAGTATAGCGCCTGCATACATCGCCAATAGATGTTGTAAACTTAAGATGAATGTCTTCATGATTGTTCCTCTAAAAATGTCACTTTGTTACCACTTAGAGAAGCAACTTTACATAAAGACGATACTTTCAATCCTGCTGTTTCTAAACGTTCTCTGCCTGGTTGGAAACTCTTTTCAACTACAATACCTATGCCAACAGTTTCAGCATTGGCTTGTTGAACAATTTCATTTAAACCTAATGATGCATCACCATTAGCTAAGAAATCATCGACGATTAATACGCGATCATTTTCGTCTAAAAATTCATCTGAAACCACTACAGTACTCGTCGTATTTTTAGTGAATGAATGGATATCAGCTTGATAAGTATTTTTCTTTAACGTGCTAGGCTTTGCTTTTTTAGCAAATAAACACGGCACATCAAAGTGCATTGCTGCCATGATTGCTGGTGCAATACCAGATGCCTCAATCGTTAATACTTTAGTAATCCCTTCATCTTTAAATTGATTATAAAACGTTAGTCCTACGTCGTGCATCAGCTTTGCGTCTATTTGATGATTTAAAAACCCATCTACTTTCAAAATTTTCTCATCAATGACGACACCGTCTGCCTCAACTTTCCGTTTTAACAAATCCACTCAAAAAACCTCCTCATTTTTTATACAAAAAAAATCCTAAACTAACTTAGTTTCAGGATCTATGAGTGAACGTGCAATACTATAAAGAACTGATGTTTAACTTACAACATGTACGTTGCAAATTAAGTCTTCAACATTCATTTCCCTAATTATGTAAAAATTGAAAACACTACAATTGTTTTAGAAGATTATATGTATAACTTCATTTCCCTAATAAAGCTTTAAAACGATTGGAGTTGAATGCTTTTTGTATTGTATTGGTTACCCATAGTCATGTCGTTAATGGCAACATGGTAGAAACTTCTAGAGCCATATCCTCTAGATTATATGAGTTAGATAAATTATTAACTGATGATAGCAAATTTCAGCATGATTTTCAATACGAACATTATAAGTAAGCGCTTTAAATAAAGAGATTTAATAATAACCAACGCTTCTAGTAACCGTTTTCTTTACTTTAAAATCAAGATTGTCAGATACGTCACTTCATTATATAATAAAAATATATTCGTTTTACCTAGTGGTTCATAGGGAAAGTATTAGATAAACAATAGAAAAGTGGACGGAGGGACAAGACAATGGCTGATTTTACAATTGTACAAAGCAAAGATGAAATACTACCAACTATCCAACAAAAATTGTCAGAAGGATATGTTGAATCTGAAATTTCAGTATTAAGTAAGACAAAACTTCATTTTGATGAGTTACATGATTCTGAAGTAAACCTAACAGCAACGAGTGGTTCATTCAGTGACAAAATGGCAAAAATTTTAACTGGAGAAGACGGTGAAGAAACTGTTTTAGCTTATTACGATATTAATGATTATGACAAAGAACGTTATAAAAAAGAACTTCTTGATAATAACTTTCTAGTTGTTGCAACTAGAGATAACTCTTCTCATGAAGAAGTTCAAGAAGCAAACGCTGCATATGCACGTAATACTGTTGAAGATAAGCATTACGCAGAAGAAACAAACGGACCAAAATCCTAATCTTCGCTTAATCAAAATTGTGATTTAATGTAATTATTTAAAAATGGTCACAACATACTTTCAAATTATTGCTTAACATATAGACAACCTTTATCAGGAGCGAACACAGAAAATCACTATGTATTTTGTGGTTTCTGTCTCGCTCCTATTTTATTTCTATTACAAATGATACATACAATATTTTCACTGATTTCCATTAATTTACTATGTTATAATAAACGCATTATTATTGGGGGTGCATCTATTCATGGATTTTAAGACTATCAAATCAATTGATGATCCATTATTTAAAGCAGCATTAAAACTATACGATGGACAATTTGACATTGATTTATCTGAAGATGAACAAATATTTAAACAATCTTTAAAAAATGAACATACCAAAGATGACTATATCTTTTTAGTAGGCTTACAGTCAGATAAAGTTGTTAGTTTAGCAACTGCACATTATGAAGCGACGACAAATTCTGCATTTTTAATCTATCTGATTGCAAATGATCAACCGGATCACGATGAATTAATTACAAATACTTTGGCACGTATTGAAAAGGAAATTAATTATTTATCCAATCAATTACATGAACACGATGTAAACTTTATTATGCTAGAGGTACCGAAAGAACCAGAACTTGTTTCAGAAGATGAGCAACAAGTGCTCAGTAATAGACGTGAATTTTTATTTAGTCATGGCTTTGAAAAGCAATATGATTTAGATTATCTAGCCCCAAATTTAAATGGATATTCAGAGGGATCACCGAAAGATTTATTTATCAAATCTAATATAGAACTGACAAAAGACATATATGGACCATGTATTAAATCAAACTATATATTAAAGTATGTATTTGCAAATAGAATTTCTAGAAGTATTATTTACCCATTGTTAGAAGAAATGGATTTACGTAAATCATAGTGTACACCACTTGAAATCACTGTTAAAACAGTTTAGACTAACATAGAGGTAAGACTGACGTTTCACTAACCGAAGACAAACGTCCGTATACATAAAATCATTTATGAAAGGACTCATTTCTATGTTAACTAAAGAATTTGCACAACGTGTTGAGCTAAGTGAAAAGCAAGTCCGTAAAATCGTTCAACATTTAGAAGAACGCGGTTATCAACTTAGTAAAACTGAATATCGTGGCCGCGAAGCTACAGATTTCCAAGAAGAGGATATTGAACTCTTCCAAGATATTGCTGAAAAAGTTAAACAGACAAATAGCTATGATTTAGCTTTTGAAGAACTCGAAAAGGAAAAAGATTTTCTACAGGTGTTAGTCAAAGAAGATGACAACAATCTACCTTCAGACCAAAATGTATCTCTACTCGTAGAGGACTTACGTACTGAAATTCAAAATATGCGTGACGAGCGCCAAATGCTAGGACAAATGATTAATCAAGTACACCAACAACAGCAAGAATTGCATAAAATGCAAAATCAGATTACTTCTAAATTAGAAGAAAATACAGAATCACTTAAAGCAATTCAATCATCTACAGACGAAATTAAATCTACACAAAGTGTCATTCAAGATTCTCAAAAAGAACAAACTGAACTTGTGAAATCTAATGTCGAATCTGAGCATGTGTATACAAATCAAAGTTCAACAGATAACGACGCAAATGCGTTCACTGAAAATACAACTGAACAAGCTAATACTAAAGTAACACCTGAAAAAATGGCTGACACAACAGATCCTCATACAAATGAAGTTTCTGAAAATGTATCAGCAGAAACTGTTGATGAAGAAATCACACAAATTAGTGAACAACCTACAGCACAATCAGCAAATTCAGAAGCTGAAAAACAAACTTCCAAAGCAAACACGGCTGATAAATCAGATGCCCCTGTTGAATCAGGTACTCACAAAGAAACTTCTGAAGTTGAGCAACAAACAGATAATAATAAAGAAGACGCATCAGCGTCATCTACTACAAATGAGTCAGATTCACAGCAATCAAATGCATCTCAAGAGGCTACTTCATACGCTTCGCCACTTGCTAAAGAAGAGCACAAAGAAGAACGTAAAGGATTTTTCGCACGCCTCTTTAATTTATAAGTGACAGATGATTCCAAGGCATAAAAGCTTTTGGTTAAAAAGAAACGTCAATTTCTATTGAAATAGTATAGAAATTGACGTTTCTTTGTTTTGCATGAAATCTCGTAGCTTGTTGTGTAACTATTTTCCTAATATTCAGGGCTACTTCGACTTATTAAATCCTCGTTTAACTATCATATTGCTCGAATCGAATCCCTTCTAAGAATGGCCACCAGCATTTCTAAATCAAAATTCCCCCTAATTTCATCTTTGCTGTATTGCTAATTAATTTAGCCACAAACGCCTTGACACCACACCCTACCTAGGTTTATAGCTTCTCCAATTCTGTTTCAAAAATAAAGTCATGTAAATTTCATAATTTTTTTGAGTAATTGACTTGAATATTATTCGTTTTGCTACTATCCTTAGTATGCGTATCGGATTTAACAAAATAAATTAAATAATAGAAAGTGTAGGTCTTGTTTTTATGTTACTAACAATTTTAAACATCATTATTTTTGCGGCCTTCCTTATCGGATTATATGTAATGGCAAGAAGACATGTTTCATTTCCTAAACGTGTCTTTACAGCATTAGGCATCGGGATTGTCTTTGGAATTGCTATTCATTTAATATACGGTGTGGACTCAAAGGTCACTAAACAAACCACAGATTGGTTTAGTATAGTTGGAGATGGCTATATTTCATTCTTACAAATGATTGTTATACCTTTAATCTTTATTTCAATCGTTTCAGCATTTACTAAAATTAATATTGGAGAAAAATTTGCTAAAATTGGCATCTATATCTTCATTTTCTTAATTGGGACTGTAGCAATTGCAGCAATTATCGGTATTATCTCAGCACTTGTCTTTGGTTTAGACGCATCTACAATTGATTTAGGTAGTGCCGAAAGCTCAAGAGGTAGTGAACTCGCAAGTCAAGCTAAGGATATGACAGCGAACACGCTACCACAACAAATCTTAGAATTATTACCAAGTAACCCATTCTTAGATTTCACTGGTCAACGTACAACATCAACAATCGCTGTTGTAATCTTTGCTGCGTTTGTTGGCTTTGCATTCTTACGCGTTATGCGTAAACAACCAGAAAGCGGTCATTTACTTAAACGTGGTATCGATGCAATTTATAATATCGTTATGGCGATTGTGACATTTGTACTACGTCTAACACCATATGGTATTTTAGCTATAATGGCGAATACAATCGCGACAAGTGATTTTGGTGCAATATGGACGTTAGGTAAATTTGTTATCGCATCTTATGCGGCATTAATTGTAATGTATATCATTCACTTACTCATTGTAACTGGTATGGGACTAAACCCTGTTACATTTGTTAAGAAAACATCTGAAGTATTGTTATTTGCATTTACTTCTCGTTCAAGTGCTGGTTCATTACCACTCAATGTCCAAACTCAAAAAAATCGTTTAGGTGTACCGGATGGTATTGCAAACTTCTCAGCTTCGTTTGGTCTTTCTATTGGTCAAAACGGCTGTGCTGGTATTTATCCAGCAATGTTAGCAATAATGGTAGCACCAGCAGCTGGTGTTGAAGTTAATTTACAATTTATATTATCTGTCATCGGCATTGTCGTGATTAGTTCATTTGGTGTTGCTGGTGTTGGTGGTGGCGCAACATTCGCCTCTATCATTGTATTATCTACTTTAAATTTACCTGTTGCATTAGCTGGTGTGCTGATTTCAGTAGAACCACTTATCGATATGGGCCGTACTGCATTAAATGTTAACGACTCTATGCTTGCTGGTACAGGTACAGCTAAATTGACAAACAACTTAGATACTGACACTTATCATTCAAAAGAATACGGTGAAATCACAAGTTCATAATAACAAGACAACACATACTATGAACTTTGGATATCTTTTATAAATGTAATTAAAGGTTGGAACGCTTGTCGTTCCAACCTTTTTTCATTTCTATACTTTCAATATATTTTCAATTCTATTTTAATCATATTACTATTTTTGTCGTTTTATCGTTATCATTAGTTTTACGTAATTATAAATAAAGACAATAATCAAACTTAGCGACAATGATTTCAACAATAGGTTGACCCATGTACCGTCTGTAGTTAAGTAATACGTTACGATACTATTTATAACAAACACAATAAAAATAAGCCCTAGCTTCAGTAACATGTCTCCCACCTCTTTTAATTCAGTTTAGTGGGAAACATGTATTTTTTCAATTCAATTTTTTATGCTAGTAATTTATATGTCCTTAGTTATTTAAGTTTCAACACTTGTTTCTCCAAATATCTTTTTCTTTATCGCTTCTCCAGTAGGCGTTCCAGCTAGACCTCCCAATCCAGTTTCTCTTAACGATGCTGGCAAGTTACGTCCTACTCTATCCATCGCCTCTATCACTTCATCAACTGGTATTCTGCTTTTTATTCCCGCTAATGCTAAATCAGCTGAAATTAGTCCGTTACCTGAACCTATAGCATTACGCATAACACACGGTATTTCAACCAACCCTGCCACAGGATCACAAACCAATCCTAATAAATTACTGATAGCTAAAGCCATCGCATGACCACTTTCTTCAGGTGTTCCACCAAATATCTCAACTGCTGCCGCTGCTGCAATTGCGGATGCTGATCCCACCTCTGCCTGACAACCACCAATGGCACCCGCAACACTTGCATTGTTTGCGATGATTTTGCCACATAGTGCGGCTGCAAATAAAAAGTCGATCATCTGTGCTTGTGTTAATCCATGTGTCTTTTCTAACTTGAATAGTATGCCTGGTATTGTACCTGATGAACCAGCAGTTGGCGTTGCACAAATGATTCCCATCGCAGCATTTACTTCATTTGTCGATATTGCGCCTTTTAAAGCTTCTACCATATCATGTCCAGATAAAGCATGGTAATGCTCATTATATCGATCTAGTTTCACGGCATCTTGTCCTGTATAGCCCGTAACACTTTTTACGCCTTCTCCAGAAAGTCCCTTTTCTAAAGCTTCTCTCATAACATCAAGGTTTTGTTTCATTAATGCACGAACTTCATCCCTTGAAATCCCTTTTATATCCATCTCCTCACGAATCATCATTTCAGCAAATGTTGTGTTGTGCGTCATTGCATAATCTATAATTTCTCGCATTGAATGATACATATTGCCACTCCTCTAACAGATATATGAAAAATTTAATTCTTTATATTTCTCGCGTAACCTACTTAAACTATCTATATTTAAAGCTTTATTTAAGTGTAATGCCAATAAACACTTGTCATCATTAATTGTTTTTATCTCTTCATTAATATCTACTTCATACTCAATCAAGTCATTAATCAAATGGTTAATTAATGAAATATTGGCTGCTCCATCTACAACCAAAATAGGTAATGCGTGATGCATAAGGATACAAAGACCGTCCACGTGAATACTTTTAATCTTGATTGTACCTCCACCGATTGAAATACCATTAATTTCCACATGTCGTTCGTTGCCATCTAATTTAATTAATGCGCAGTTAGGATGCTCACCTAAGCTAGCACTTGTTTCTTCTATAATTTCTATATCAATATTTTGAGCTTCAGCAAATGAAATAGCGTCTTTAATACGTTCATCAAATGTACTGAAACCCAATGATCCACCTATAATCGCTAAATCTGTTCCATGCCCCTTGTGCGTGGAGGCAAATGATTCATAATAATGAATTACAATTTTTTGAGGTTCACATTGTAGTACTGTGCGTGCAGCATTACCTATTTTTACTGCACCTGCCGTGTGAGAACTAGAAGGCCCCATCATAATTGGACCAATCACATCAAAAGCACTTTGATAATCTTGTTTTCTTGCCATTCTTCTCTCTCCTTAATTTGTCTGTTTTTTCATTCTAGGTAGATTGAAATTTAAGCTTGTCATATTAAATTTATTAATCATTTTTCCTATAACTAGACTTAATAAAATACTAGTAATTGATACCGTAACAATCGTTATTACAGACCTAATTGGATCATTGAATCCAAACAATACAATAGCACCGGCAATTGGCGTCGCCATACCTGTCACATTGATTACTAATCCACTAAATGTGACGATACATGCGTTTACAACACCAATAAGCGCATTTGTACCATAGAGTTGTAAAGGATACTTCGCAATAATATCTATTTGGGTTAATGGTTCAACTGCAACAGCAAAAGCTTTAGAAGCGTTACCTATTTTTAATTGTTTAAACATAATGAAATTGACAAATGAGCTACCCGTACATGTCAGTGCACCAATTGCCATTGGCAAACCAGTTAGTCCTAATAAACTTGTTAATACCATAGAACTAAGTGGTGTCATACCTGTAACAGGAATAATGAGACCTAAAATAATTGCTAAGACATAGGGATTGTTATCACCAACAGCTGTCACGGCACTACCAATTTGTTTTAATAATGCGATAACACCCGGGCTCATAATACTTGCAAGAAGGAATGAAACAGCAGGAGCAAATAAAATTACAGTAATTAAATCTAAGCCTTCAGGGACTTTCTTTTCTAAAAATTTAATAGCAAAAGAAACTAAATAAGCAGCTAAAAAAGCAGGTAGTAATTTAAAATCATGAAGTACTAAACCAACGATTACGGCAAAAACTGGCGAGACACCTAATTTTAAACAAGTAAGAAAGCCGACTGCCACACCACTTAAACTACCGGCTAAGTCACCAATCTCTTGCAAAAATTTAATGTCAAAGACACCGCCAATGGCATAACTTAAAAATGCTTGCGGTAAGAAGGTTGCACAGGCAGCGCCCGATAATGCTTGTAGTCCTTTCTTACCATAAGGTGCAAAGTTTAAAAATAGCGTCATAGCTAACAAAACAATGAGTAGCGTTCCTACACCTAAAATAATATCCATTTCCTCAAACCTCTTTCTATTTTCATTGATATCTATCACTTTTTTATTTCCAACCACATCATAAAACTTTGTGAAAGCACTTACAATGGCAAAAAACAGACTTTTATGAAATATTTGTGAATAAATTCACAAAATAGAGAATTTTATATAATATAATAAACAATTTAACAAATTGATTATTATATTAAGTTAATGGATTTATGAAAACGAATAATCATTAAACCTGGATATACGTTCAAAAGCTATTAAAAGTTGTACAAACACTTGAATTTTCTTTATTATCATAAAATATTAAGCACTGTCATTGCGCAACAAACTCAAAAATTCCATAAAAAAACGCCAATTTCTATATTGTTACAATAGAAATTGACGTTTACTGTTTAAGCCAAACTGTTGAAATTACAAACGCTTAAAGCATTGACAATATTGAGTTAATCAACTTAATAACTCTATTTAATATGAAAATGTTTCATGCTTAATTATTTTTCTTAACGACGTCTCTTCTATAATTTCATTAAGGATGATTTTATCGTCACTTTTTAATATTTGCTATCTTGGTTTGAAGGGACCCCAAGTGATTTTCTGTTTGCCATCTAACGGAATGGTGTCAATCGTATTCGATACATCATCAAACCACTTTAAAAATGCAGGGTTTTTGTCTAGATGCGCTTCGGCACTATCTTCACTAATATCGTGTAAATACCATGCCTTGCTTTCAAATTCATATTGAATCTGTGAATATGCGAGCCGAGTTAAATCAACACTATCGTATAAACAGTTCACATGTTTCACGAGATTCGGTGCTTGTGAAATTAAACTATTAGATATGGTTTTTTTATGCGTTTGATTATCTAAATCATTCCACATTCTTAACTGGCCGTCCATTTGGAAGAATATATCTATCGTAGAATCATCTTCGTTAAATGAAATAAGAATAAATATACGTTCTGCTGTGTGATCAACGGAATTAATTGCTCCGACAACTAACTTTTGGGCCATTTTCACCCAATAAGCTTGAGCTTCTTGAGGGGTTAGTTTACTGCTAGAAGAATAAATATATTGCTCATTAGCTTTATGATTTCCATGCGTTTTCTTACCAAAAAATTTATCAAACATGCTCAACATAACCAACCCCTTTCTTAGATATGGCCTATCCATCATAAATGACACGCAACAGAAGTTGTCAGTGAATTATTTTTTAATAAAACCTGATTTATTCAATTGTTCTAACATATCTAGTCTCTGCTTAGCACTCATAAAATTAGAAATTTGTTCCGACCATGTTTCATTACGTTCGCCATTTGTACGAGATGCATAATATTTACTTACGGTTTCATCGTAATCTGCCAATGTTTTACGTTGCGTTTCTTTATCGCTGTCGTATTTATTGTGATGGAAGATATTTTCAAGTGGTAAGCGTGGCTTAGGATTTCCATTTTCATCATCTGCTGGCAGACCTAATGCCATACCAAATAATGGGAAAGTATGTTTAGGTAAGTCTAAAACTTCACGCACACGTTCAACATCATTTCTAAGTGATCCTAAATAAACCATGCCATATCCCATATCTTCAGCTGCAGCAGCAATATTTTGAGCAACTAATGTCGCATCAATCGTGCCGACCAATAAACCTTCTGCTGATTCAAATGATGTCGCCATATCTTTTTTAGTATTTTCATTTACAATTGCATGTCTGTAATAATCCATGACAAAAACAAATAAATAACCGTTTTCTACCACATAAGGTTGACCTGAGACTTCTTTCAAGTCTTCTTTAATTTCAGGATCATCTATGCCTATAATTGAATAAGCTTGTAAATAACTTGACGTTGAAGCGCTTTGACCCGCCTCAATTAATTTTTTAATATGTTCTTCTGAAATAGGTTCATCCTTAAAGCTTCTGACTGAATGGTGTTTTTCAATAAGTTGTATACATAATCAGACATGTATTATCCGCTCCTCTTTTATGTAAATGTTTATAGTATTTAAATGTTAACAAAGCTCGTAATGAATTGCTTGTTATTTGTTTACCCTTTTTTCACTCTAATTAAATGTTAATCCCCTATTAAATATTAGGTATTCATAAAATATATGAACAAAATAAAGCTCTAATGTAACGTTTATGTGACTCAAAAAATAAGTCATCTTAACACACATATGTCATAAATGAATATACAACACATACTTCTAAAAATTTTTCTCTCAGACTTCGCATAAGCACAAACATTTTTGCGTTTTGTAAAATACCTCGTTAAAAAAATAATAATGTTCAAAATTAATTCAAAAATTGAAATGTTTTTAAAATCATTAATGTGGAACGATAGTAATAAGGGGGTAATTCATTTGAGTAACAAAAAACAGGAACAATTAAAAAATGTAGAAAAAAACAATGACGATAAAGCAATGACGACGAATAATGGTGTTAAAGTTAACGAGGATGAAAACACCTTAACTGTTGGTGAACGTGGTCCTAGCTTACTAGAAGATTTTCATTTTAGAGAAAAAATTATGCACTTTGACCATGAACGTATTCCTGAAAGAATCGTACATGCACGTGGTTTTGGCGCTCACGGTGAATTCCAAGTTTACAAAGACTTATCTGAATACACTTCTGCAGACTTTTTAACACATCCTGAAAAGACTACCCCAGTGTTTGTCAGATTCTCTACTGTCCAAGGGTCAAAAGGTTCTCCAGACACAGTAAGAGACGTGCGTGGTTTTGCTACAAAATTCTATACAGATGAAGGTATTTTTGATTTAGTAGGTAATGACATACCTGTTTTCTTTATACAGGACGCTATTAAATTTCCAGATTTAATTCACGCTGTTAAACCTGAACCGCACAATGAAATGCCTCAAGGTGGCACTGCACACGATACATTTTGGGACTTTTTCGCACAAAACCCAGAAACAATGCACACGGCTGTTTGGGCTATGAGTGACAGAGGAATCCCTAAAAATTTCAGACAAATTGAAGGCTTTGGTGTTCATACTTTCCGTTTAGTTAATAGTAAAGGTCAATCCTATTTTGTTAAATTCCATTGGAAGCCAGTTCAAGGTTTAGAATCATTGGTATGGGATGAGGCACAAATCTTATCTGGTAAAGATATTGATTTCCACCGTAAAGATTTATATGAAGCAATTGAAAAGGGAGACTACCCTGAGTGGGAATTAGGTCTTCAAGTCATACGACCAGAACAAGAATTTGATTTTGATTTTGATATTTTAGACCCAACAAAAATATGGCCCGAAGATGAGGTTCCAGTTGAAATTGTTGGCAAAATGACGTTGAATCAAAATGTATCTAATGTTTTTGACGAAACAGAACAAGCCGCATTCCATCCTGGTCACATCGTACCTGGCATTGATTTTTCTAACGATCCTCTATTACAGGGACGTTTATTCTCATATACAGATACGCAAATATCAAGATTGGGCGGACCAAACTTTAATCAAATCCCAATTAATCGACCAGTTAACGAAGTACACAACAATCAAAGAGACGCTATGCATCAAATGAATATCCACAAAGGACAAACAGCATACCACAACAATGCTTTAAACAATAACGATCCTCACACAACACCTAAAGAAGAAGGCGGCTATGAACATTATCAAGAAAAAGTTGAAGGCCGTAAAATACAAAAACGTAGTGAAAGCTTTAAAGACTATTACAGTCAAGCTAAACTTTATTTAAACAGTTTAACAGAGCCTGAATTTGACCATACCGTAGATGGATTTTCATTTGAAATTGGTAAATGTAAATCAGCTATGGTTAAACAAAATGCAGTAAATCAATTGAACAAAGTTGATCGTACTTTGGCAGAGCGTGTCGCAGCAAATGTAGGTGTCGAAGTTCCAGAAGAAAATGAAGAAGTACAAACTGATGCAAAAGATAGTAAGTTAACAATGGAAAAATTCGATATACCGTTACCTGGACATTCTGTAGCAGTACTAGTGAATGGTGAAATAAATGAGGAAACATTAAAATCATACGCAAAAACATTTGTCGACAACAAACTCAACTACGCTTTTGTAGGTAAGCAACCCAAGGATATCACTAAAGATTTCGGCATAACTGAGACGTATGATACTGCACACCCTACATTATTTGATAGTGTATTTGTAATTTCAGATGGTACACAATTATCACCTGATGCAGAGGCATTTGCTGAACTCACTTACAAACACAACAAACCGTTAGTAGTTAATCAAGCCGCATCAGAAAAACTATCAAGTGCAAAACTAGACTTGGACGCACCTGGTGTATTTATTTCAGATGATGCTCAAACAATTGTTCAAGCATTTGAACGCGCAAGATATTGGGACAGATAAACTTATAAAATTAAAATCATCTGTCCATTAAATGATATATTTAATTATACAAAAGGGCGAGAAAGAAATTTTTCATTGTAATTTAATTTCTTTCTCGTCTTTTTTATGTATATATGGGTAAATACATATTAAATATTTAAAGATTTAATTTTAAGCTCTATTCATTCCAAAACACCTCCAAATATGCAATCGCAACTACTAGTTGCACACTAAGAAACGATTAAGTGCGTGACATTACATGTTTATACAGTTAATTTCAAATAAAAGGAGTGATAACTATGGAAATTGGAACACGAATCAAAGAACAACGTGAACTCAAAAATTGGTCACAAGACGAACTTGCAGAAATATTAAATATTTCACGCCAAAGCATTTCAAAATGGGAACTAAACAAAGTCTATCCTAGTATTGATATGCTTATTAAAATGAGCGATTTATTCGACGTATCTTTAGATGAACTCATTAAAGGAGATAAAGCATTTAAAAAGACGATTATTGAAACCTATCAACAACCTGTTTCTAATCAGAAAGATCGACCTATGAATGGTTGGGAATTTTTATCCAACTATTGGTGGTTATTCTTCCCTGTAGCGTTTATTATTTGGTGGATGGTACAGTCGTTTGTTTGATTATAAAAACCAATGCTTCCAAAAATTAAAATAATTACTCTATGCAATTTAATCATTCAATAAATACAGTTATCTATTTTTAGTATGAAACCGTTGAATAAATGTAAAAATGCGATGACAGTGTTGAACAATAAATCTATGAATTATCATTAAGAATGATGTAATATTCGCTTATCATTACAAATTCCGAATGCAGTAATTGCATTCACAAATTTGTGACAATTTTTATAAGCCCATCATATCAAACTTTCATAGCCTCCCTTCTCAATTCTTATGTTTAGTTGAGAATAGGAAGGCTATTTATTGAGTGTGAAAGAAAATACAAATAATGTATATGCTTTCATTTTTGAATGTAGTTGAATCAACTTTATTGTCTTCCAATGCAAATAACGAGCACGATTTATAACTATTGTGCTTTGAAGGTTCTAATGTTGACGAAACGATAGCTACATGCAATAATAGTAAACGAAAGATTAGAATTATTATAATTAAGAAATTATGATAATCTAATTCAATAATACTTAAACTAACACTAAGTTATTAAATAGGAGGATGTTTCACATGTCTTTAATCAACAAGGAAATTTTACCATTTACAGCTAATGCTTACGATCCAAAGAAAGATGAGTTTTTCGAAGTTTCTGATGAAAACTTAAAAGGTTCTTGGAGTGTCGTTTGCTTCTACCCAGCAGACTTCTCATTCGTATGCCCTACTGAATTAGAAGATTTACAAAATCAATATGATAAATTACAAGAATTAGGTGTAAACGTATATTCAGTTTCAACTGATACACACTTCGTGCACAAAGCTTGGCATGATCATTCTGAAGCGATTAACAAAATTCAATATACAATGATTGGTGACCCTTCACAAACAATCACTCGTAATTTTGACGTATTAGATGAAGAACTCGGCCTAGCTCAACGTGGTACATTTATCGTTGACCCTGATGGTGTAGTTCAAGCAGCTGAAGTTAATGCAGACGGTATTGGCCGTGATGCAAGTACATTAGTACACAAAATTAAAGCAGCGCAATATGTACGTCAACACCCAGGTGAAGTTTGCCCAGCAAAATGGGAAGAAGGTTCAGAAACATTACAACCTGGTCTTGACTTAGTAGGTAAAATCTAAGGAGGCATTGATTTGAATGCTTAATGATCAGCTAAAATCACAATTACAACAATTACTTCAATTAATGGAAGGTGATGTTGTACTAAGCGCAAGTCTTGGTACAGATGATAAATCAAAAGAACTAAAAGAGTTGCTAGATGAAGTTGCTGCAGCATCATCCCATATCACAATTGAAGAGAAAGACTTAAAACGCACCCCAAGTTTTACAGTGGATAAACCTGACGAAGATACAGGTATTACATTCGCTGGTTTACCTATGGGTCATGAATTTAATTCACTTGTATTAGCTTTATTACAAGTAAGTGGTCGCGCACCTAAAGAAGAACAATCTGTAATAGATCAAATTAAAGCTTTAGATCGCCCACTCAATTTTGAAACTTATATTAGTTTAACTTGTCAAAAATGCCCTGATGTCGTTCAAGCATTGAACTTAATGAGTTTATTAAACCCAAATATTACTCATACAATGATTGATGGTGCTATTTTCAGAGAAGAATCTGAAGATATCATGGCAGTGCCAGCTATCTATTTAGATGGTGAAGAATTTGGCAATGGACGCATGACAGTACAAGATATATTATCTGAACTAGGTAGTAAAGCAGACCCTTCAGAATTCAACGATAAAGATCCTTATGACGTGTTAATCGTTGGCGGTGGCCCTGCGAGTGGTAGTGCCGCTATCTATACTGCACGTAAAGGATTGCGCACTGGTATTGTTGCTGATCGCATTGGTGGTCAAGTCAATGATACTGCAACAATCGAAAACTTTATTACTGTCAAAGAAACAGACGGTCCTAAATTCTCATCTGCACTTGAAGATCATGTAAAACAATATAATGTGGATATCATGACAGGTGTCAGAGCAAGTGATATTGAAAAAACAGACAATGGTATTGTTATCACTTTAGATAATGATGCTAAATTACAAAGTAAAACTGTTATTATTGCTACAGGTGCACGCTGGCGTAAGTTAGAAGTACCTGGTGAAGAAGCCCTTATTAATAAAGGGGTGGCATTCTGCCCGCACTGTGACGGACCTCTATTTGAAAATAAAAACGTTGCTGTTGTTGGTGGCGGTAACTCAGGTGTTGAAGCTGCAATAGACTTAGCAGGTATTGTAGAACATGTTACCCTACTTGAGCGTAACGCTACGCTTAGAGCAGACAACGTATTACAAGAACGTTTAAACTCTTTACCAAACGTTACAATTATTAAAAACGCACAAACAACCGAAGTATTAGGTGAAACTTCAGTTACTGGTCTTAAATATCAAGACAAAGCAACTGGTGAAGATCACACGATAGAATTGGAAGGTATATTCGTACAAATCGGACTACTTCCAAATACAGAATGGTTAGAAAATTACGTTGAATTAAACCAAGCAAATGAAATAATCATTGATCGTAAAAATGCTACAAGCATCCCTGGAGTATTTGCTGCAGGTGATGTCACAGACGATCGTAATAAACAAATCATTATTTCAATGGGCGCAGGTGCAAATGCTGCACTAAATGCATTTGATTATATTATTCGACACTAATCACTTCCCTATTCAAATAGATTATAAAGGAGGACCAAATTGGTTCTCCTTTTTATTTTTGTTGTTTTAGCTTCTATGTGATAGTAGAGACTTTTTTCGTTGTTATGAAACGTATAGACTCGAATTTTCAAACTTTGTTCAAAAGATTGTGCGTTTAACTTTACGACATCTATATCAATCAATAGCTTGAAATGATAGTCTTAGGTTATAATTTCAAAAGCACATAAATTAATATATAAATCGGACTATTATTAAAGGAGCAATACGTTTTATGAAAAAAAGTATACTTATAACATTAGTACTCATGCTAACTATGATACTCACAGCATGTGCTAATGGCGATTCAAATGGTGATAAGCAACACAGTGAGAAACACGCCCCTTCAAATGTAAAAAAAGTTACAGAAAATGATATCTTTGATACTAACAAAAAGGGAGAAAATATAAGCGAGGCGGAAATGAACAAAGCGATTAAAAAATATCTGGATGTTAATTCAGATATCCTCGACAATAAATATTTATTACAATATAAATTAGATAAACAAACCGGTACAGATACTAAAATTACTGATGCACAAGCAAAAAGATTATCTAATTTATCACACAATGCGGTTAAAAATGACGTACGTTTCAAAAAATTTGTCAAAGACAATCATCTACCTAAAGGTTATAAAGACGATGTTGATCGAATCATAAACTATTTCACAGCGTTAAATACCACTATTAAAGATGCTGATAAACAAATTGAAGAAGTAAACTATCAACCTCAAAATAAGCTAAACGTAGTAGACGTACCAGCAGAAAATGCAGGTAACGTAAATGGTAAAAAACAAGAAAAAATCAAAAAATTCCTTAAAGATAAGGGTATTAAAAGTGATGCAATAGATAAGTAAATACAGTTTTATGGAACTACTTGAATTTGTGAACATTTTTTGAATAATTATCAAATCCACTTTAAATTGATATCAAAATAAACATGATGCATTACAAAATGATGACATTACCTATTTCCAGCACTATAAAGCCTTTTAAGCGCTTACTTAAGATTATATGATTCATATTGACTTATGTTTGTAAAAAACCTTACACGATTGTAAGGTTTTTTAATATAATATGCCTTTTTTTCTCAGAGAAGTATTTGTTATCCTATGTTATAAGATTGAACATAGTAAACGTAGGAGCACAGCCGAAAACTTTTTTAAGGAGGTCGCACTATGGTAATTACAATTTTACTAGGTGCTATGGCTGCTGTCTTCATAGCTTTTAATCTCTTTGAGAAAAAAGAAACTTATGGCGTAATTTCATATAAATCTATTGCTTTAAGTATTACTTACGTCATACTCGCAGTTATTGTTGGTAGTTTCTTAGACAATATCAACACTGTATTCCAAGGATTTCACGATAGCTTAACAGCAGCAAAAAAATATTAACCTGAACTGAGTAGATAAACAGTTCAGGTTTTTTAATACATGATTTTATCGATACTATAGCTCAATTTCATAAGGTACACAGTTTTCAATTTTCTTATCTATCACAGATGTTTTATTTTCATAACCTAAATAAACGAAACAACACCTAATTACAACTTGGTGAGCAATGATTACAACCGTATCTAAAGATGTATCTAGTTCTTGTTTAAAAAATGATTCTACACGTTGTAACACATCTTCATAACTTTCCCCTGCTGGTGCTTTTTGAGTAAAACTGTGTCTAAACGAACTGTTTGGACCGCCGTTAAAATATGTTGCAAATTGAGTATCTTGTTCAATTTCACTCACTTTTTCGCCCTCAAACTTACCTAAAGAACGTTCTCTCAATAATGTCGTCACACTTGCCGGAATATCTTTATCAAAAATTGCATTATAAGTCTGTCGCGTTCTTGTTAAATCAGACATATAGATATGATCAATTTTTAATTTATTAAAATGATGTTGTAATAATTGTGCATCTCGAGCGCCTTTTTCAGTTAATGGAACGTCTAATTGACCACAAAAATAATGATTCCCTTCTTTTTTATCATAATTTGATTTTGATTCACCATGGCGAATTAAGTATAACTTCATATGTTTGTACTCCTTTGCATTTTTAAATAAGGTAACATTTTTGTTAGATGAGGTATAACTTCTATAAAACAAGATTTATTTCTGTTACTTTAAATGTGAGGTGATCAAAATGAATGAACAACCTTTAAAATCAGATACACAAGCCGGACGTGTCTTAGCTTCTGTAAGTTATTTTAGTATATTTTTCGCACCAATCATATTACCCATCATCATTTGGATTTTTGCTGACAAACCAGCATCAACACATGCTGCTAAATCGTTATTCTATCATATCATCACATATTTAGGGCCAATATTTATTATTATCATTGCAAGTTTAGGTGGTATGCTAATCAATCAACAACATCAAACAATTATGGTTATAACGATTATTTTTGCAGTTATTTTAATTATACTCACGATTTGGTATACGATTAAAAATGTTTATCGTGGCATCAAAGTATTAATTTCTGAAAATGCTTATTTTAACCCCTAAGATAAATCGTTTATTTTTGAATATTAGATAGCCATGAAAATATACTAAAAAACAGCTTGGGAAGTTTTAACTTCCTCAAGCTGTTTTTAGTTAAATCTAGATTAACTACTTTTGCTAAATAATAAATTAAGCGACAGACCAATTAATACTGCTCCTACCGTATAGTCAAAAATAGCTTTAATCTTTCTGTTTGCAAAAAGTAATTTAATGTATTGAAAAATATATACACAGAAAATAAACCATAATAAAATAACCGTTGTTACAATCGCAGATAACACAGCTATTTGTGTTGTAACACCATCGCCCGCACTTAAAAATTGCGGCAAGATACTTATGTAATAGAGTAATGCTTTTGGATTTAAAATGGTACTAAAGAAACCTTGTCTATATGAGCTTAAATAACTTATTTGTTGTGCTTTCATTTGTGTGGTTGAAAAATTCATACTTTGACGTGCGCTAATAATACTTTTGATACCTAAATATATAAGATAGCAAGCGCCCAGTATTTTAATCACTAAAAACACATAATACATATTAGCCAAAATAAAAATAATACCAAATACCGCTAGTAGAGAGTAAACAACGTGGCCTGTCGTTATGCCCAATGCTGCCATTGCGCCATTACCTTTACCAGAAGTGATCGAATTTTTCATCACGACGAAAAAATCAGGTCCTGGAACGATAATAATCATTAATGTAATTGTTATAAATGCGGCTAATCCTTCCATTTTCTGCACCTCCACCTTAATTATGTTATCAAGATGCGCACGGTATCGCAACACACGAAATAAATCTTTTACCATCCGTTTATTATAAAGTGAAAATAATAGATGAACTAAATTTAAATTTGGATCATTGGTCAATATTTGAAAAGCTTGGAACAGAAAATGAATTGTTGTGATTCAAATCAATTCGTTTTTAGCTTAATAATTTCAAACCAATCGTGCTACCCAATATAACAAGAATACAAATAATCCGTTTAATATCTGTTGATTCTTTATAAAAAACCATACCTAAAACTGCTCCTCCAACAGCACCAATACCGGTCCATACAGCATATGCAGTACTCATCGACAACTGTTGCATAGCAATAGATAATGTTAAAAAACTAATTGCAAAGAATGTTAACATCCAACCGAGCGATTTATATTTGTGACTATGTACATAAGCATTCAAAAATGTGATACCAAGCATTTCAAATACACCTGCACAAATCAATAAAATCCAAGCCATTATGAACGCCCTCCTTCATTTGTTGTTACTAATTTCAGACTAATTACACCTAGCAACAATGTTATGATTAATACTATTTTCCCTGGATTAAATGGTTGACCAAAGAAAATAAAATCAAATAACGTAACGCCGGTTGTACCAAGTCCTACAAAAACTGCATAAGAGGTACCCACTGGCAATACTTTTGATGCTTCAATAAGAAGATAAAAACTTAAAAACATAGCAATAACTGTCAAAATCCATTCAAATACTGAT
This sequence comes from Staphylococcus sp. GDY8P45P, assembly GCF_017892745.1. NCBI lineage: Bacteria > Bacillati > Bacillota > Bacilli > Caryophanales > Staphylococcaceae > Staphylococcus > Staphylococcus sp. GDY8P45P. Next base: position 98,506 of record NZ_JAESLS010000007.1, read on the forward strand.
GAAGCATGAGTTAAACCAATCACCCAGCCCACTTCAAAGATGGCTGCAATAACAATTTTCAACCAATTCATATCAAAATCCTCCTTTAAAATTAAAAAAGCCTGGGAGATAGTTATCTATACTATCTCCCAGGCTTTTATCCTTCCGTGTCACATATAAATATGTGCCTTTCTCTCGGACCGAACCAACACCATCGTTGTGGAACCCTAGAAAGGTTTATTCAATTATTGAAACCATATCAAATTACACTTAGAACTTCAAGTTCAGATGCTTCATTTTATAATAAATTATATTAATTCTTATAAAGAAAGCGTTTTAAATTAATTTTTAGGCCAAAACGCTCTACTTTTTATGTATTTTAATGTATAATAAGGATTACATTATAATAATTATAATGTAATAGCGTCGTTAATGAAACTTATTCTCAATTGAGTACTTCCGTTAGCTAGACCAAAATATTGATAAAAGTGAGGGATTATTATGAAATTGTTAAATTACAAAATGCAAAAAAATGAACTCGTTGCTACTGTATTATCTGACAAGAAACAAGTATTCAAATATACGTTTGATGTAAATACTCCAGAATATGAAATTTTAGATGTACTTGAAGAAATCAACCATTACGTTGACAATGGTCATCATCCACTAGGTTGTTCTTTATTGAAAAACTATTCACATGAGGATGTGAGCCACAATATTTTATAATCTAGATTCTCGACCAAAAAGGTGAGTATAACTGATAGACATTAATCAGTATACTCATCTTTTAATTTTTAATTCGTATAAATAGCCATACTTCTTTTTAATTTTGAAAGCCTAATTTTTGATATAGCCTTTCTTCACCATGTGTTGAAATTAAATGTACACACGACACCTACCTAATTGTATAATCATTCTACGAACACTGTCATAAATTGACGCGTTAAAAGCACCGCCTGATAAATATCGAACCGATTCTACGACACTACCATTATATTTTGCTATCACTATATGTGTGTTAGCATTCATAACTGCTTTAATCTTATCCTTATTATGCCCAATCCAACCATTTGAGTGAAACATTTTCATAAAGTCTCCTAGTTTATTTGTATCCAATACATAAGTATGATCGATTCTCCTCATATACATCCTCAAATTTATGTTTATCAATCTATTTCATAGCTTTCTATACCCGTACATTACATAATCATTTATAATATATTTAAATAATTTTTTGATGTCACATCACATATTATGTGTAAAGAATAAAGAATGCGTTAATTTTAGTAGTTAACAGGGTAAATATATAGTAAAAGCGTTATTATTTTATCGATAAAAGTAAGGAGGGACGCAAAATGTGGATTGTTTCAATATTACTCATTATCGTTGGTATTGTGTTGCTCATCATAAATAACCGCACACCAAAAAGTGAAGGTGTCGGCAAAAAACAAAGTTTAGTAAGCTTTGGCGTTGTTTGTTTAATCATTGGTATTTTCGGATTTATAGGTCAGATTATTAGATCAATCATATAACATATAATATCAAAAAGAGCAGGGTAGAAATCCAATTAAACCAGATTTCTTAACCCTGCTCTTTTTGATTCGACATTTTTTAATAAGTGTTAAAACTATTTGCTTTACATATTAAATAAGTCATTAAATGATTCAACCATTGTAGGATGTGTATAAATATTTTCTTTTAATACTTCATATGATAAGTGTTGGTCAATTGCTAATTTTACTAAGTTAATAATTTCCTCAGATTGTAAGCCGTATAAAGTAACTCCTAATATTTCATTTGTTTCTTTATTAACTACTACTTTAAACAAACCTCTTGTATCATTGTTTATTTTATGACGCGGAATTGTGTTTACAGGTACTGCATTTTCTAAAATTTGATAACCTTGCGCTTTGGCTTCTTCTGCTGTTAAACCTACACGTGATAATGGCGGATCAATAAATACAGTGTATGGCACAGCACCGCGATTTTCAGTAGTACGTTCGCTATTACCAAATAATTGATCTTTTACAATTCTGAAGTCATCCAATGAAATATACGTGAATTGCATGCCACCTTTAACATCACCTAATGCATAAATATTTGGCACATTCGTTTGTAAGTTTTGGTTTACTTTGATTTCTCCACGTTCGCCAATTTCAACATCCGTATTTTCTAAACCTAAGTCTGTATTAGGTTTACGACCAGTGGCTAGCAATACTGCGTCCGCTTCATAGCTACCTTTCGTTGTGTGTACTGTCGTACCAGATGCATTATCTTCAAAACGCTCTGTATCAGCATTGAATACCAGATTAACACCTTTATTTTCAAGATCTTTTTTAACTTCTGCCACAACATCTTTATCTTCTTTAGGCATAATATCATCATGTTTCTCTAAAACTGTTACTTGTGTATCAAAGTTCGCAAACATAGAAGCAAATTCTAGAGCAATATAACCTCCACCCACAATAACTAAACGCTTAGGTTGCGTTGCCAATTCCATAATGCCAGTAGAATCATATAAATGTTGTGATGTTTCTATACCTTCAATAGATGGAATAATTGGTTGTGCGCCTGTATTAATCACTATATCTTCGGCAGTAATTGTTTCTTGCACCTCACCACTTTCATCTAATAATTCTACTTCATTATTAGACTTAAATGCTGCAGTATAATCTAATACGCTGATATTATCATCATCTGCTAAATTATGATAATTCTTATTGTTTAGCGCATTTACTACATCGTATTTTCTAGAAAAAGCTTGTTCAAATGACCCGTGCGCTAAACCTTCATGTACAAGTGTTTTTGAAGGAATACAACCTATATTAATGCAAGTACCACCATACATTTTTTGAGATTTTTCAACTATAGCTACACTTTTTCCTTGGCCAGACGCAAATTTCGCTAAAGTTTTACCACCTTTACCAAATCCAATAATTAATAAATCATATTTTTTCATAATTGTCCTCCTTAATCGTTTCATTTAAGACATCTTTAATCGTTACATTTTGATAATAATGAATTAATAACTCTTCTTCTTTTTGATGAAATTTAAACATCGTGTTGCCTATTTCTCTTGAAACTTCACAGTCACTGCCTGCATCACCAGTAAATAAGCGCCCTTCCGAACGGTCTTCTTTAAACATCACAAATAACTCAGACAAATTAACATTTGCTGTCATATCATTAGCCTGATATCCTCCAAATTTACCTCTTGAAGTTTCTAAATAATGATGTTGGTTTAACTTACGTGTTACCCTGCGTAATTGAACCGGGTTAATACAAATACGTTCTGCTAATTCATTGCTGCTAAAACGCTCATCATAGTGCTTTAGCAAAAAAGTCAGTAAATGAACTGCTATATTGAATTCTAAATTCATAGAAATCACCTTTTATTTTTAATTGAAACTTTTATAGTTACATTTAAACACATTAAACTATATTGTGCAAAAGTTTTGTTTTGATATTTGCAATGTGTATTAAAAAAGATTGAAAGAGCGTTCAATGTTAAACATTGGCCACACTTTCAATCCTTATTGGACAGTTACATTAATGCACCTCTTATTTTATTGCCATATTCTAAATATGATTTCAGACAACTAAGCATATATACCCAGCCTTCTTTTTGACCTAATAGACGTTCTACATCGTTTTCTTCAATATCTTTTTCTGTAGTAGTTACAATTGTATGGTTATCATCACCATCCAATTCAATAGTCACATGATTATTGCCCCACTTGAAATGAATTGATTCATTTTCAACAATACTTTCTATTAAAATATCGATTTCAGCATTATACTCTTCGTATCGTAAAGTAATCGTTTTACCTTCTTCCCAACGTTTAGAACTAGAAGAAAACCAAAATCCTCCGATATATTCTGGATTGACAAAAGCTTCAAATACTTGATCACTAGATACATTTACTTGCATTTTAGTTACTATATCCAAAATGCCCACAACCTTTCTTTTAAAGTTAAACATTTTATAATCATCTAATAATAAGAACATATAATTATATTGTCTTAAGAGATTCAGCGATTATTAACTGAGCAGAAAAAGACTTAACCTTACATGATAAAGAAAACCAGAAATTATTAACATGTGTATCATAAAAACTCGACAAATATACATTTCATTTTCTATCTACTTGCTCTATATTTCATACCCCAAAATGTAAATTTCATTACACTGCTATTAACATAATTGTAAATAACATATAATCTATATAGTATTAATAAATTTGTTATACTTTACTAGTTAGTAAATATTTTTGTTCAGGAGCTAATTATGAAAAATATTCTAAGTACTTACGTATATTATTTAATTATGCTTGTTATTGTTGGCATAATACTGATTAGTCTATATTTTACATATATATGGAACAATAACCAGTCATCAAATCAGGATAAATATCAAAATTTCGCTCAATTAAAATCAGACACAGTGAAACAGCGTGATTGGCAAAGAAATATTAAAAAAACAAACAATAAAGATATACTCATCACTGCCATTCATGGTGGTGGTATAGAACCAGGCACCTCAGAATTAGCTAAAATCATTTCTAAAAAAGGCGACTTTAATTTATATAGTTTTGAAGGATTATTAAAATCAAATAACAAACAATTGCATATTACATCTACCAATTTTGACGATCCTAAATTGAACGAAATGACTAATCGTTCACAAGAATCTATTTCTATACACGGATTTCAAGGCGATAAAGATACCGTTTATATTGGTGGTCAAGATAAAAAAATGGCGCAATCCATAAAAAAAGAATTAGAAAAAGAAGGATTTAATGTAGAAAAAAGTCCAAATAATATTAATGGCCGTTCTTCTAAAAATTTCATTAATGAAAACGACTCAGGTTCAGGTGTTCAACTGGAAATATCTACATCTATTAGAAAATCATTTTTCAAAAAGGACAACTTAAACAGAAAAACGAGAGAAAATACGAATAAATACCAAGATTCAATTTATGATTTCGCAGAAGCTGTCACTAAAGGGATTCATTCACAAACATAAAATTTTATTTTTTTCAGTTTACTTGTATCAATGGACTTGATTTTTTTAATAATGAGTATAAAATTCTGATTATTAAAATACGAAGGACTTTAAAAATGAGACTATTAAACAAGCCGTTATATATGTATTTAATGTTGTTTTCATTAACCACAATCGTTGGAACCTTATTGTTATATTTACCGGTCACAGGTGTAAAACCTTTAAACTTTATAGACGCATTTTTTATTTCTGCCAGTGCCTTCACAGTTACTGGCCTAGCCACTATAGATATATCTAGCCAATGTAATTGGTTAGGCGATACGATTATTTTATTACTTATTCAAATTGGTGGATTAGGAATAGTCACTGTAACACTTTTAACACTTATTCTAATGCATCGAAAAATCAGTTTAAGAAACCGCTATTTGATTATGACAACATGGAACATTGAGACACCTGGTGGCGTCATCAAATTGATTCTACAATTTGTCGTTTATAGTATCTTTACAGAATTCATTGGGGCAATATGTATCGCACTATCATTTATTCCAAAATATGGCATTGGTAAAGGAATATTTTTAAGTGTGTTCACTTCAATTTCTGCTTTTAACAATGCTGGTTTTTCATTATTTAATGACAATATGATGGGCACTGTTAATGACCCTATAATAACTATTATCGTCCCAATCCTTATAATCATGGGTGGCATTGGACCGCTTGTCTTTTTAGATATCGCTACAACTAGGAAGTTAACTAAATTAACCGTACACTCAAAAATTGTATTAACGACATCGGTCATACTGATATTCATTGGTTGGATTGTATTTTACTTTTTAGAATATAACAATTCTATGACACACTTATCATTTTTAGAAAAACTTGGCGCTTCATTCTTTCAGTCTGTTACTACGCGAACTGCTGGTTTTAACAGCGTCGATATCGGTCTAATCACACCACCCACTTCAGTATTATTAATGCTATTAATGTTTATTGGTGGTGCTCCTATCAGCGCTGCAGGTGGTATTAAAGTAACAACTTTAGTCTTAACGTTATTATTTATAAAAAGTACATTAAGAAACGAACAGCACCCTTCTATTTTCAAAAAATCTATAAATGACCATACACTAAAAACTGCTGTGGCCATTACATTTTCTGCCGGAGCATTTGTTATAATCGTCTCATTTATAGTAAGCTATTTAAATTCAGCAATATCTTATACTAAAGTATTATTCGAAGTAATTTCTGCTTTCGGCACTGTTGGACTATCGATGAACTTCACGACATTTTATGATAACCCTACGAAAATAGTTATTGTGCTAACAATGTTAATTGGTAAAATTGGTATACTTACATTTCTCCAATTATTTATTACTGAAAAAAACCAAAAATTTCATTATGCTAAAGAAAATGTGCATCTATAAAGAAATAAAAATAGACCAGAAATTAGCTTTTAATTTCTGGTCTATTACTATTTCACATAAATATTCGTTTCAGTATCGTCTAATCAAATCTTAATAACATTATTTCACTTTTCTTAAAATTGTAGACGTTGTCGCACAAATAATAGTCATTAATACCAAGGTAGTCATAATTACCATATGTGTACCAGATACATCGAATCCTATGCTAAAGTTCCCAGATTGATTATTGATAAAACCGTTAACAAACACAAGCACTAATACACTTATTACACATAAAATGCCAATCACATCAAATAAAAATTTAACATATGGATATTTAATACCTTTAGTTAACATCTGTATCACCTCAACTTTTACGAACTTTCTATATAACACATTAACAATTCACTAATTTCGATTACATATAATGTATCACACTATATATAATCATAAAATATTTAGAATTGTTAATCCCATATAAGTCATGATTAAAATATTTCAAAATTGTTGTTATTTTAAGACTCAACTAATCAATCATTAACCAATTGTATACTTTGGGCCAACCTTTTAATTTGTGCGTTGTCTGTTGCATTAATTTCAACCGTTTCTATATCTTGTTCAACTGCATTTTTAGTGACTTGATAAATATCCTCAGGGTTCGAAGATGCGCTTGATTCCCATCTATAAGGTATTTTTTCATAAACATTAATAGTTCCATCCCCATTACTACTATAAGTGATTGAACCACCCACTTTCATTGGCGCTTCTAATTTAACGACATCCTCAGGATACATTGCACTCTTTTCCGCATTTTTATTAACGGGCGTTCCTTTTGGATATTTTTTGACATAAATATTTTTGACATCTTTAACCATACCTAGTTGATGCCAAATACGTGCGTATTCGATTTTTGAAGCACTTAAACCATTTAAATAACTTTTACTATTATCATTATTTTTCATTTTTGAAGCATTATCGTTTTTAGACGTTGGGTCTTTACCCTTGTCATTTTCAGCCGATGAATCTTTATGTAATGATTGATCCGTTTTCACTTCACTTTGTTCTGTAGATTGACGTTCCTCACGTTGATTATTATCTTCATCCTGTTTGTTTGTATCACTGCTTTGTTCAATGTCATTGTTGCTTTCTTCATTGTTCCCGCATGCTGTCAGAATCACTGATAAAAATAATAATGACAGTATTAAACTGAACTTTTTCATTATCTATACCCACCCATAATTTTATATTATTAAAGTAACACGAAATTATGACGTTCACAATTATATTAATAAAAAACAATTTTTGATTTATTAAAAAAACGAGCGCCGTCTAATTAGACGATGCTCGTTCTATGCAACACTTCTATTTTATTTTTAGAATTTGCCCAACTTTTAAACTATTAGAACTCAACTTGTTATCTTTTTTAATTTTATCTACAGTGGTACCTTGATTTTTAGCGATGCTGTATAATGTATCACCTTTTTTAACCGTATATGTCTTAACTAGATATAAGATTTGTCCTTTACTAATATTATCCGACTTTAAATGGTTCCATTTTTTTATGTTTGCCACACTAACTTTACTTCGTTTTGAAATATTATATAGTGTGTCTCCTTCAACCACTTTGTGCGAATCGCCAGTAATGGAATCACTTGGTGTGCTTGGATTTTTCAACTTTAGTACTTGCCCTACAGAAAGCGTGTTGCTCGTTAATTTATTCCATTTCTTAATATTATCTATTGAAACGCCACTTCTTCTCGAAATGCTATACAGCGTATCACCTTTTGATACTTTATATGTGCTGCCAGTAATTGCTCCGTCACTACCTCCACCTGATAGAGATTTATAGTGTTTCTGTACTAAACTGTAAAACTGGTTCATGTTATAACCCCATTGTCCGAAATAGCCAACCGGATCTGAATGATCTGAACCACCCCAATATTGGCTTACCGCATTGTGACTTATAATTGTTCCTGTTCCTTGATTATTGTCAGCAAGCGAAGGTTGTAGCCCATTGGCTTTCAACATTTTTGCAGTTAAATATGCTTGGTTATTAACAGATCTGGCGAACCCATCAAATGTGTTAGATCTTGTTAATTCAATTTGATAAAAATATGGATTGGCATTAGCACCTGCGCCCCAAGCTAAATATTGACTTGGCGCAGTTTGAACAATTTTATCACTACCCGCATACGCATGCACAAACGCACTATTATAATTGTTGTACATGTAATTTACTTCACCATCGATTGTACTGTTCGGATTTGCAGTTTCATGTATTACTACACCAATATATTTACCAGATTTATAATTATACTTTGGTAAGTTATTCATTCTGGAATCTTGTACGATTTTAGCTGGTTTTATATTATTATTTGCTATGTATGTATTTACATCTTGATACGCTCGATTTGCCGAAAAACTTCTCATTTCAGTATTTTGACGTTCACCATCTTTATTATGTAACTTTAAATCTCCTGGTGTTAATGCATTTTTCAATTGCTGTGGACTCATTTTTTGAGCTTTTTCATAATCAATGGCTTTGCTCGTATTTTCTTTGTTTTGTGTATCATTTTTCTTCGTATCTTGCGTGTTTTTATTTTCTTGTGCTGCAATTGCAGTTTGTGACAGTAGCAAGCTCGATACTAATAACAATGAAACACTAAATCTAAACTTCATAACGACATCTCCTTAAATAAAATATTAATACGGTTAATATTAGGTAACCAAAAATTTCACTTACAAAACTTCTTTAATTCATTCTATATTAATATTGAATTAATTACAAAATGAAATATTATTTTATACTTCATATTAATGATGCTTTACCTTTCCAAACCAAAATTAAAATGTCGTCACTCATTTGAGCAACGACATTTTATTAAATATCTGTAAAAACACTAGACAGTATCGCAATCAAAGCCACCACTAACACAAGTACTAAGATGGAATCTATTTTTCTTTGATTACGTTGATTCATAGGTTTTCTGAACTCTTTTAATGCTTTAAAACCTGCGATTAAAACAATAATTAAACAGACTAAATGAAATAACAACGCAAACACAGCCATCACAATCACCCCAAGTCATATTAATAAGATTTTCAAACCGTATCATTACATAAAAATATAAATCTCTTATGAAAAGGTAATATAATTTATTTATCCATACCCTTTCTATACATTAAACTAACAACCACTTATTTTTCCATTCGAAACTTTGGTTTTGGTTCTATTTCTATAATAAATTATTAACTTATTTTAAAATACCATCGTTTGGCTTTAAACATAATTATTTCAATATCAATTGATAAAAAGCTAAGTCCAACCATCTGCCAAATTTGTAACCGACACTTTTTATATTTCCACAAAATTCAAAGCCATATTTTTCATGTAATTTAATACTAGCTGTATTTGATGCGTCAATACCTGCAATAATCGTCTTATAATTGCTGTTTTTGATATCTTCAATTAATTTAAGTAACAGTTGTGAAGCTATACCTTCATTTCTCGTTTCTGGATCAACATAAATCGAATGTTCTACAGTGTGTTGATACGCTGGCCAATTTCTAAACGAGCCATACGTTGCAAATCCAACAACTTTGTCGTCTTTTAAATATACAAAAATGGGTTCGTCTTGCGCTGATTTTTTATGAAACCAAGTTTCTCTTTCTTCAATAGTTACTGGCTCATATGTATAAACTGCAGTCGTATTTAATATTGCATGATTATATATAGTTAAAATCGATTGTAAGTCTGATTGTCGTGCTTGTCTGATCACATCGCTTCACCTCAGGTTCATTGTATATTTAAAGCAAATCTTCAGCAAATCTATGTAATAAAACATAACAAAAACACTCACCATAACCTTAAAGTTATCAAATGAGTGTTTTTCATAAAATGTTTATATATATGCACAAAGCACAAAGTGTATTATTTATTAATAAATTGTAATTCATAAAGTTCTTTTTCATCATACGTATTAAATCTATCTAATTTACCATTGAGCATAATTGTTTTTACTTTTCTACTAACGTTATGGTAATAATTAATTCTAATATTTAAATTAGATTCATAACCATTATTTTGAATTGTACTTTGCAATTCATCAAAAACGTCTTTATTAATTGGTAATAAATAACCTTCTTTACTTGGTAATATACTTACATATTTCTTTTGAATTACGTTATCTTCATTAAGAATAATTTCAATCTCAATATCTTTTGCTGCCCCGCCACCTAGATTAAACAATTTTAAATAATCTTGATGTTCAACAGAATCAGAACTTGTATTAATCATTTGTAATTGATTATCTTTGTCTAAAGAAAGTAAAATTTGATTAAATCCGAGCGCAGGAATAAAACTTATTTTCATTTGGTACAGTTGTATTGAAACTGAAACAAAATAAAATAGCGCCATTATAAAAGTTCCGATAGAACCAATAGCTGAAATAATGTTTATCATACTAAACCACCTTTATATTATCATTGAGAGATGGTTGTTGATTATCGTAATATTTTTACAAAAAAGATCATAATTTCTACCCGTTATAATAAAAATTTTTTCTAACTTTTTGTAAGTCGACTTATCTTAATTATTTTTTTCTAAGTAACTTAATAATAAGAGAAACGATAAATATTAGTACAATTGAGCCAATCAATGCTGGGAAAATTGGTACGCCGCCCCATACTGGGCCCCAAGTACCTAGCAATCTACTACCAATCGCAGAACCAATTAGACCTGCAACAATATTACCAATGATACCTCCTGGGATATCTTTACCTACGATAGCGCCTGCAATCCAACCGATTAGGCCACCTACAATGATCATTATTATAAAACTCATATGCATAAACTCCTTTTTATTTGTATATTTTCAAACACATGAATATTACGATAACCAACATGAAAATACAATACCACAATTACTTTATTTACGTAAATAGTAATTAATATTTTTAAATACAAAAAGACCCCTAATAAAAGGGGCCTTATAACGGGAGTTATGAATCTTCTGCATGCCCAAGGGCACACAGAAAACCCATCTCCTCATTTTCGCACACCCGTGGGCATGCAAAACTAATTATAAAACTACGTGACGCTAATGTAAATCTTAAATTTGTATATTTTAACATTTAATTGATTTCATCTTACAATTTTAGTGATAAATTTCATGCATAACCCCTTATAAATTATAAAATATAATCGCTATTATTACGATAAAGAGAATATCAAAAAGGATTATCTTGATATTTTTTTCCATAACGTGCGGTATCCCACCTATGATTAAGCTTAGTATAATAAGTACGCCAGACCCGTTAACAACATAGTCTAGAAATTTCCATTCAAAGATCAAAGCTAGAATCAATGAGGCAAATACTAATATCAAAGCTGCTATGCCTAATGTGTTTGCTATAACTTCTATTTTCTGATATTTTTTCTTATTATTTTCATGATTCATAAAATTCCTCCAAAATGCTATATGAACATTCATTTTAAAATACTTAAGATTAATATTTATGTTTTTTAAATTTCTGTTAGTGGATTATATAGTGTAGAAAACACTTTAGTTAAGGCTTTTAATGGTTATTTTTCTTTGAAATTTCGATACTTTTATAAAGTAAAAAACCTGCATTTAAAACAGTTATTATTGCAAAAATGACTGTAAGAAAACTATTAAGGTAATTAAACGCGCCAAAAGCAAATAATAACACTAAAATTACATTCATAAAATTAGCCATTATAAAACTCGTATCCATATTATTTTTCAAATTTGTCACTCCTGTTGAACAAATATTTTTAGAAAAATACCTCACTCGTATTACATAAACTTATATATTGATTTGATTTATTAATAATGTGCTGAATTATCCAGATGTCTCTATAATTATTTAATACAATACCTACACTTAGTAATTATCTTCTCTTTCTTTTCTTTTGTCTCTCAATGCTTGAACCATGTAATAGATATTTCCTGTAGTCACAATTAAAGCACCAATACCTGCTGTAATAGAATTATTGTAAAATGAATAAACAGCAAATATGAGCGCACCTACAAATAAAATAAATGAAACAACTATCTCCATATTATTCCACATATAAATACCCCTTTTTGTTATAATAATATTTCCATGCTAACATACTTTTTATAAAATATATGTTGTATCCATCCAAATTATTTTAGGAGTTGGCATAATTTGAATAGATTAATTGTTGATATGGGCTTTTGGTATGAAGGACATACACTTTCTTATCCTTTGATATTTTCAGATTGTACAGTTACATATAGTATTTGGGAATTAAAAGTACTTTTAGAATATTACGAAAAGGATTCATGGTGGAAGAATTATACAATTGCATTAATGGATTTCGAGACAAAATACAATAATGCTAGATAGTTAATTACATACTTTTGATTCCAAATGTTAAAAAGCAGAGTATTAATATTTGAGGAGTGGAGAAAATGAATAAGAGAATGGCTATACACCATACAATTAATATCATTTTAATGATAACACTCATTATTTTTAATTATACAAATATTGGTGGATTTACCACTTCATTAATATTAGCAGTATTTTTTATGGCTAATGCAATTTTATTAATACGGGCAAGCACAAAAAAAGTTAAAAAAGATGGCGTTACGATAGATGACTATAACAAGAAGTAATATAACTTTATGAGGAGTGATATGATGAAATTTGGCAAATATAAAATTGATGAATTTTATCTAATCATGATTGGCGGATTTTTAATAACATCTATTTTTGTACCATTCATGCTCATTTCAGCTGTGTTAATGGTTATTTTAGGATTAGAAAAAGATGAATAATATATATAAGGGGATGGTATGATGGAATTCAATAATTGGACAGTTACAATTAATGGCAAAGAATCATATAATGCAGTCAGTGATAAAGATACACTAGTTATTCTAGAAAACTATCAACATGTTGCCCTATATTTGAAGTTAGAAAATGATACTATAAAAGTTAAATCATTAAGTTATGGAAATAATGTATCTTTTAATGTTGATACAAGGGAAATCATTGTACATGTGATTAATTTATTAGATGATGACGATTAATCTAAATCCACACTATGCTAACTTCAAAAATATTAAAGTTATAATAAGTTTACTTAAAAACTTAAAATACACTTATTTAAAATTAGTAAATTCTTACATTTGAACAAAGTTTAATGCCCTTTCCAAAAAATTTAAAACACACAAAAATAACCCAGTAGGTATATGCCTACTGGATTTCCAGATACAATATCTATTATTATTCTTCTTTGATATGCTACTATTTTATGAAAAATCATTAGTGTTTAAAAAGTTATTATAAAGGCATTTACTAGCATATTTCTGTAAATGCCATTTCATACATTTGCCCTTATTATCAAAATCATTCCTTTTTCCTTAATATTACGTATGCTTAGTATCAAACTTTATTAAATCAATTGAGTTATAACCTTTTATTATTAATCAGGGAATCAAAGTGTAAACAACAGTAACTAAAACCATCACAATAAGAATTATAATATTTGTTATTCCTACCTTTTTAAGTTTTTCTTGATATTCATTATCAGACATTTCATTTTTCTTTTTACTTAAAATATAATAAAAAGTAAAGATAGAATAACCAATAAAAATCACGAGTGAAATCACAGATAAAATTAAAAATATAATTTTTAGTACGTCCATATTATTCATCTCCAAATATTAATTTATCCATCTTTCAAATTTATTATCTGTTTTTTTAATTCGATCATAGTATTGTACTTTTCATTAGGTTCCACTTTAGACAATAATACATCTAGTGACTTATCATATATGCTCTTAGCTTTAGATTTGTCCTCTTTAGCCACTGCACTATATAAATCCCCAATTTCTTCAAATAAATTTGAACTTTTATTTAAATAGATAAGTTTTTCTTTATTAGCATCATGATCAATCAAACCGTCTCTAATACCGTATTTAATTGCATAATAAAGTAAAATAGCTGATAAAATTATGTATACAAAAACCAAATAAACACAGCCTTTCATTTTTCAAATTTATGTGTTCCATTACGCACATTAACTTTTATTGTTTTTCTTATTTAAATAAATGGCTAAAAATGCAATTCCGATGCAAAACCACATTCCCAATATTGAAAGCCAAATTGTCATAGCGAATTCAGTCCTTCTTTTTAGTTTTATTATCTCTCTTGTAAAAAATCTTATTCAAAAAAGTGATATCTGCTAAATAGCTAAAAAAGCTACCTCCAATAACATCTACAATAAATGATGCGATAGTTGCAAACACCTTTCTAAGAAATTTCATATAAAAGTCCACACAAATATTGTTTTAAATATGATTTCATACTAACACACCCTCGATTAAATTTATATTGTGTATAAAATCGATAATAATTTTTAGTGAATCGTTTATTTTAATAAGAAATACATAGCGATAGTTAACACACTAAGACCAATTACATAATTTAAAAATGTTCTGATTTTTATTTTTGTTAGATTTGTCATTTTATCACGTCGATATATTTTTTGATGTATTAATAATTATCGAAAAAGTAAAATTAGTCTATATTAACCACCCACCAACGCTTCTGTTGATGAGTGGTTCATTAAATACCTGTGAGAAGCGAATATAAAAGCTCTCTTAAATATTCTTCACAAAATGCTGCTAATATTATTACTGGTATCACCGTAAATATATAGATTTTTATTGTACTAAAAAGTGATTTTATAACAGATGTTCGTTCACTATTATTCTTATTAAATAGCTCTCTGATTTTACTTCGAATTGATTTATTTAGCTGAAACAATACACTTGCAAATATACAGAAACCTAAAATTTCTAGAGTAGTGTGAGGAAATACAGATATGATGTTAGCTATAGCTTTATAAAAATCAATTTTTAATAAAATACCAATCACAATACCTGGCAATATAGAACTATATATCAAATTAAAAAAGTATAAAAATTGAATAGGTATTAGTGAAAGCAAAAACATTTGTAATGGAACTATAAAACCATTATTTACGATATATATAATAACTGCACTTAGTCCTGAAGATTGTTTAACAGAACTGGATATATCGTTATCTATACCTTTAATCATTGCTTCCACATTCATATCGATACTATATGTAATTACAATCGTTAAGATCATTATACTCAGACTAAATAAAAATATTTTTAGAGTTCTAATAATAAATTCTTTATCAATAACAAACATAGAGTTCTCCTTGTATTTTATGTAATTCACAACCAACCACAAACTAACATATTAGTAAATATGAATAACCTCCATCAGCACGTATTGGTGTTTAGAATTGTATTATACATATTAACTTATTTCTTTTTTCATCCATAAAATACAATGACAGTAAAGCAAAGAAAGCACTAACAATCCATAATCCAGAAATATAAAATAAAATAGCTGTTAACCCAGAGAAAGTAATCTTTAAAATTTTCAAATCTTTTTTTTCATAAACTTCCACCTTTTTTTAAACCTTCTTCTACAATAACAGATCATACAAACCCTATTAACCCATTAATCAAAGATGGCCAAAAATTCATATCTCCCATATAAACAGAAACTAAAAAAAATAATCCCCCAGTCACTATACAAATTATTCATTGACTTGATTTTATAGACTAAAATACTTACTTCTAGCAACCTTTAATTCAGTTTATTTAATCTTATTCAGAATATAAATATAAAAAAATAGGTCAAGTACATAGTTGTTTATCCTACATACCACTCCTCATATCAGAAATATTGGGTTACATACTTCTATTTAAAAACCTTTACGTTTAATTTGTCTGTATACAAATATGATTGCAATTAATAAAGTTATACTATCAAGTATCTTTATAAAAATTGAACCAAACTCTAAAATTTCAATTTGAAAAATTGCTCCTATTATAGGTAAGAAAATATTAAAACCTATTAATACTAATAAAATTGCTAATATTACTTGTTGTGATTTAGGCATAACAAACACCTTCATTTCTTATTATATAAAAGCTAAATATTAACATTAAAAGAAACCCACTCCACAAATCTATAGAGTGGGTTATATATCTATTTAAACCCTTAGTGTAAAGAAATATTAAACAGAAGTATTTTCATTACTTTTTATTATTAGAGTTAGAAGAAAATAAAAATGCACCAAAAAATAATAATGGGAAGATGGCAAATAAACGTATATTAAAAGAATTATCATCAAAAATAATTGGCAAAGAAATATAAATTATAAATGTTATTACTAAAAATATTAGATAAATTTTTTTATTATTACTCATATGTAAAACCTACAAAACAATTGCTATAAACGCTCTAGCAACGACATATGCAAATTGTTTATTAAAACCAAAATTATTAGATAACCCATTCGCTATGCCACCCGCTAAATTGCCTTCAAACCCTGTTAAAATATCACAAAATTTATTGATACTTTGATAATGGAACATAACGAGTTTAGTTCCAGTTGTATTTTCTATTTTCTTTACCAATTTGTTCCATGCCTTTTCACCGACTTTATTTACAGTAGCTCTAATTGCTTGGGCTCCTGCTTTTGCAGTCATTGTGGCTTTGCCTCTTTCAGCTACACCATCTCTATAATTTTTCACTTGCCCTTTTAGCCTTTCAGCAACTGCCGGATCTTTAAAATCACTTTTACTATTATCAATCTCTTTTAATAGTGCATCACCAATCTCTTTTCTTTGATTCATTTCTTTATCTATTTCACTTATAGTTTCAGCATTAGCTTTACCAGAATCAATAGTAAAATATACAGGACCAGATAAAATCGCAGTAGCTACACTAGCAGTTAATATTTTTTTAATTTGCTTATTCAATATTAAATCTCCTTTTATATAATAATTCTCCCTAATTACTATATAAATAACATCCCTTTATAAGTTTAGCACAATTAATATGCAATTAAATTAAGGTAGTGTAAATATTAAATTAAAGCATCCAATAACTCTTAGACAATATATATAATATACGCTTTCAATTTGGCACAATTTCACAAAAAAAGTGATATATTTAGTTAATCTTATCAGCATTGTTTAATTTATATTGCGTATATTCAATTATTATTTACCTCTTTAAAAATAATTTTTTTGTGTATGAACGATAGCTCCCCAGCATTTATAAAACCTCTATCACTACAATCATTAAACTGCATTATCACACGATATCATTCCAAGAACTAATGTTCATTTTTACATTGTTAACAATTAAATATTTCCATGCTATCCTTATACAAAAAGGTGATTAACAATGAGCTTACCTGTTCAATAATATTAGGAATCATCATTATACTTATTTATGCTTACTTTTGGGTATCTATATATCGTTGGGAAAATAATAAAAGAGTAAAACGTAACAATTTTAAACCTATGACTAAAAAGTTGGTTTATTGGAATTTATTAGTGCATAGTATTTTTGCTACAATTTTCGTTATTATTGCAATCTACTTAAGTTATTTTAAATAAGTTACTTTAAAACCATAATACTGATCAAACAAGATGTCCCTATAGATAACAACTTTCTGAAATAGTATTTTGATAAACTTGAGCCATTACTTTTTGAGTAATAATAGCATTTATTGACTTTGTCGTATTGCAATCGGACTTTTTGTCTTTTGGTTATCTAGTCATATTTTAATAATAAACAGATGCACAAATTTAGTGCATTAGCCCGTAAATTAACAAAATGTTGAAAAAATTTTATTCACCTCTTCAAATTTATGAATTGTAAAATTCAACGATCAAACAAAAATTCAATAAATAATACCCATTACTTACATAAAGGAGCATCATTGTGGATATACTTATAGGAATCATAATCAAAATAATAGATATAATTGTAGCTATAGTAAGCTTATTTGAACGGGAAACATCAAAGTTATTGAGTAAGATGTTTATACGTAAAAATAAGAAAGAAGATGAGATAAAAGAATAGCAAGTACCCATTACGTGTCTTTGCACACTTACACCCTATTTTAAGATTGTGAGTTACATAGTAATAATTTAATTAAGCAGCGTTGAAAGGAGAGGTTCAAATGAGTAAAGCAATGACAGTACATCATACAATTAATATAATCCTATTAATTATACTTTTAACATTAAATTACTTTAGTATTAGCAATTTAGCGGTTTCTATAATATTAGCTTTGGCAATCGTTATTAATACTATTTTATTTATCAGAACAAACAAGAAACAAATTGAAAAAGATGGCATGACTATAGATGACTATAAGAAAAAGTAATAT
The DNA here is from genome assembly GCF_017892745.1 of Staphylococcus sp. GDY8P45P. Classification (NCBI taxonomy): domain Bacteria; kingdom Bacillati; phylum Bacillota; class Bacilli; order Caryophanales; family Staphylococcaceae; genus Staphylococcus; species Staphylococcus sp. GDY8P45P. The sequence goes on from NZ_JAESLS010000007.1 coordinate 117,182, forward strand.
AAATTCTATTGAAGGTTTCTATGAAATTCGGTAAGTATAAATACGATTACAACTATTTACTGATGGCAATACCACTCTTAGTAGTATCAATATTTGTACCAGCAGTTTTTGTAGCATTTCTAATTTGCTTAATATGTGGATTTGAAGAACAAAAATAGTTTAAGGATATTTTTATGAAGGTTGTTAAGTTTAAAATCGATAAAACTTACTATGTTTTATATTTATCATTCATTGCGTTATCTACAACAATTCCTTTATTTTTAGCAATTAGCGCAATATTTCCATTTTTAGGATTTTTAAAAAGAAAATTAAAGTTATGAAAGATTAAAGTGAGTAAAGCAATGATTACACATCACACGCTTTATATTGTATTGATGATAGTTTTAATAACATTGAATTATTTTTCTGCCCTTTTTACAAATAAAAATCCACAAAAATAACCCCGTAGGTATATGCCTACGGGGTTTTCAGATATAATATCTATTATTGTTCTTCTTTAACATATGGTAATAATGCCATATGACGAGAACGTTTAATAGCTAATGTCAACATACGTTGATATTTAGCTGAAGTACCTGTTACACGACGTGGTAAAATTTTACCGCGTTCTGAGATAAAACGTTTTAATAATTCTGTATCTTTATAGTCGATGTGTGTAATTCCGTTTGCTGTGAAATAACAAACTTTTTTACGACGACGTCCGCCTCTTCTTGGTCCACCTGCCATGGTAACTGCCTCCTTTTAATAGTTTTTTAATTTTATGCGTTCATTATAATTAGAATGGTAAATCATCATCACTAATATCAATAGGGCCGTTTGCATTTGCAAATGGGTTATCTGATTGATTATTGTTTGATGAATTATTATTATTGTTATTGTTTTGATAAGATGACGTATTTTGTCCGGATTGTTGTCCACCAAAATTCTGGAAATTATTATTTCCTTCTTGAGCATGACGCTGATTTTGGTTTTTAGGTTCAAGGAATTGAACGCTATCGCAGACAACTTCAGTTACAAATATACGACGACCTTCTTGGTTTTCATAGCTACGTGATTGAATGCGACCGTCAACGCCAGCTAGACTACCTTTGAATAAGTAGTTATTTACATTTTCTGCTTGTTTTCTAAAAACAACGCAGTTAATGAAATCAGCTTCGCGTTCCCCTTGCGCATTTGTAAACGTACGATTTACTGCTAGAGTAAAAGTCGCAACACTCACGCCTGAGGGTGTTGTTCTATATTCTGGATCTTTCGTTAAACGACCGACTAAAACAACTCTATTTATCATTTAAACGACCCCCATTTATTATTTTCTTGTCTTATCTTCGTCTTCACGAATTACGATATAACGGATGATATCGTCTGTGATTTTAGCTAAACGTTGGAATTCGTCAGTCGCTTCATTGTCTTCAGTTTGGATACGTACGATGTTGTAGTAACCTTCACTGAAATCATTAATTTCATAAGCTAAACGACGTTTGCCCCAATCTTTAGTTTCTAAAACCTCTGATCCGTGAGAAGCTAAGATACCGTTGAAACGTTCAACGACAGCTTTTTTAGCATCTTCTTCAATGTTCGGACGAACGATGTACATAACTTCATATGTTCTCATTTTATAATTGCACCTCCTTGTGGTCTATGCGGCTCACCATCATTGTGGTAAGCAAGGAATAATTTTCATTACTCACAATCAAGAATTATAGCACAGAGCTTTACATTTTACAATGATTATCAGACGTTCAAAATGACATTTTTGCATCATGTTTCATATGAAACATTTTATCAACTCAGCATCCACAGCTCTCAAGTTAATACAATACTTTATATAAAAAATTACATATTATATTCATTTTCAAATGATTATAAATAAATTTAAAAGCCATTCCAGATAAACTTGATAAATCATTTTAATTCTAATAGCATATCATGTACGTTCTTGATTTGTATCATTACAATCATAGGGCGTGTTTACATAACTCAAAATTAATCAAAGGAGATTTATATGACTTCAGTTATTAAAAAAGGATTGCTGTCCATGAGTGTCCTGTTTGCCACTACAATAACATTTAATACTGTACACGCAGCTGAAAATACAGCAAATCAAAAAGGAACAATGGGATATGACTATCAAAAATATATTGAAAAGCATCCGGAAGAAAAAAATAATGAAACTCAAGAAAGTGCCTTTCGTTCTAATGCCAGTACAACAGCTTCTGGTGAACGTGTCTTAGATATTTCTGAATGGCAAGGTAAGCTTTCAGCGCAACAAGTCAAAGATTTAAAAGCAAATTATGATTTCATTATTATTCGTGCACAATATGGTTCTGAAAAAGTCGATGCGGCATTAGAGCATAACTCAAATTTATTAGATAAATATAACTTAGATTTTGGTGTTTACTCTTATAGTATGTATGAAAACCCTGATGATGCCAGATATGAAGCACAAACCTTGTACAATCGTGCACCTAAAGCCAGTTTTTATATTAATGATTTTGAAGAAAATACTGTGACATCGGGTACCGCTGATGAAAGTACAACTGCATGGTATGACAAAATGCGTAGCCTTGCAGGAGACAAAAAAATCTTATTTTATTCATATGAAAACTTTATGAAAGAACATGCTACAGAATCAGTGGGACAATATGATGGCTATTGGCTCGCTAACTATAACCAAGAACAACCAACGCAAGAACATGTGTTATGGCAATATACAGATAGCTATGCCTCACCTGAATTAAACCAAAATGTCGACGCCAATTATACGGGGCCTGGTGTGGACACATCATGGTTTACATCTTAAGTTTTTCATTGCAGCATTCGTAATATTATTTTGATAGGTAAAACTTAACACAACCAACGTCATGTCACTTTTACTTATAACCTATATTCGAATCACCGTATATTTTTATGTATTTCATTCAAAAGAATTAAGAAGTATATATAGTTTAAAATTTTAACCTTATGCCAGTTAAATTTAATGAAAACATTTCTATGAACCAAATGAATATTCTAGACTCCCGGCATACTTACTATCCAAATTTCTGAAAAAAGCTTACGCATTACAATATTAAGTAACGCGTAAGCTTTTATTTTATACATTAAATCTAAAGTGAACGATGTCTCCATCTTTCATGATATATTCTTTACCTTCTAATCTTTGTTTCCCAGCTTCTTTAGCACCATTTTCACCATTAAACTCTACATAATCATCATAGCTTGTCACTTCTGCACGTATGAAGCCACGTTCAAAGTCAGTATGAATAATCCCTGCACATTGTGGAGCTGTCATGCCTTTAATGAATGTCCATGCACGTACTTCTTGTACACCCGCTGTAAAGTAAGTTGCCAAACCTAATAAGTCATAAGTTGTGCGAATTAAACGATCTAAACCAGGCTCTTCAATGCCTAAATCTTCTAAAAACATTGCTCTATCATCATCATCCAATGTAGCAATTTCTTCTTCAATCTTAGCACTGATGACAATGACTTCTGAACTTTCTTTATCAGCATATTCACGAATAGCTTGAACTTTTTCATTATCTTCATCGCCAATTTCGTCTTCTCCGACATTAGCAATATATAACATTTCTTTAGATGTTAATAATTGTGCTTGGTTTACGTATTTTTGATCTTCTTCAGTAAATTCTAAACTTCTTACTGGATTACCTTCTTCTAAAGCTTCTTTAATTCTTGATAAAATGCGAACTTCATTAACCGCATCTTTATCTTTTTGTCTTGCCATTTTTTCTAATTTTGGTAGACGTTTTTCAACTGATTCCAAATCCGCCAATACAAGTTCCATATTGATTACTTCAATATCATCAATAGGATTAACACGACCAGAGACATGCGTCACATTATCATCATCGAATGCACGTACGACTTGGCAAATTGCATCAACTTCACGAATATGAGATAGGAATTTATTTCCTAATCCTTCACCTTTTGAAGCCCCTTTAACAATCCCTGCAATATCAGTGAATTCAAAAGTTGTGGGAATTGTTTTCTTTGGTTGTACCATATCTGTCAATACATCTAATCTACTATCTGGAACTTCAACAATCCCAACGTTAGGATCAATCGTTGCGAATGGGTAATTCGCTGCGAGCGCACCCGCTTTAGTAATTGCATTAAAAAGTGTTGACTTCCCTACGTTTGGAAGCCCAACGATACCTGCTGTTAGAGCCATTTATTCATTCTCCTTATTTTCAGTATCTTGATGAGATACTAATATTTTTTTCAGTTTTTTATTAAATGTTTGTCGCGGAATCATAATGCTTCTTTGACAATTTTCACATTTTATTCGGATATCTGCCCCTACACGAATGATTTTAAAACGATTCGTCCCACAGGCGTGTTGCTTTTTCATCTCTACAATGTCATTTAAACCGTAATTTGATGTCATTCTGTCACTCCTCCGAATATTTAAGCATTATTTTGTTGATTAGGATCATATTGTAACATCATCGGCTTAGGTGTTTTAATATCTTTTTGCTTAAACAATTTAAATATTTCTTTTCTTAAAATACGCGCTCCGGAAGCACCTTCGCCCGGAATTGTTTCAGCAGATACACTCAATACAATTTCATCTCGACTGATTGAATTGATACCAATAACTTGCGGTGTAGAGATAAACAAATAATAATTTGTTTGTATAGATTGAAAATGGTCTGTTAAGACATTTTCTACTTGATCAATATCTTCCTCTACTGAAACTGGGATTTCGACAATTGCTTCACCATTAGTCACTGAATAATTTGTAATCTCACCCATACTGCCATTTGGTAATGTCGTTAATTCACCTGTAATGGTATTTATTTTTGTTGATCTTAAACCGATGACTTTAACTGTACCTTCAGCAACAGTTGTACCACCATTATTTATTTTAACATAATCTCCTACATCAAATTGATTTTCGAATATAATGAAGAAACCAGTGATAATATCTTTAACAACTGTTTGTGCACCAAAACCAACAGCTAAACCAACAACCCCAGCACTTGCAATAATACCTTCAACACTAATACCAAACTTGCTTAAAATGGTTGTTAACACTACAAACCATACCACATACGCTACGATATTTTGAACTAATGATATTAATGTTGCTGAACGTTTTTTATTCGCTTTTTTACCTTTATTTTGTATTTTGAAAAATTGTTCTATTCCTTTATTAATAAAACGCAATACTATCCACGCTACTATGATATATATCACAATCATAATAAGATTGGAAATTAGCGTTTGATATGTTTCTGGTTTAGTTAAAGGTTCTATTAAGGAATACATGATACTTTTGATTTGATCCAATAATATTTCCTCCCTTAGTCAAAGACTCTTCTCATTCTATTATAATTATTTAAACTGTTAAACACATCCAACTTCCGACTAAATTTGTCTAACGAATAAACGTATCATTTTGGGTATATATCTACTTTCATTTACATAGAAAGCATGCTACAGCTTGTATGATTATAATCAGAAATCCCCATATTATCATTACCCACTTTATACTATCAATTTTTAATTATAGTTTATATAATTTTTACGTTTAATTAAATTTAAATTATGTAATTTAAAAAAGACAAAAGAAAAAGAACCATAATTTAAAATTATGATTCTCTAATACTCAGTAAGTAATATTACTACAAACATCCCATGAAATAAAGCATTTCCTCGGTTTTTAGTTATCACTTTCATCAATAATTTCTTTATTCTGCTATTTTTTGCTCAAGATTATTGTAAAGTTTAAATATCATGACACGTTCACCTGTTTTAGAACTTAAATCCGTGTGAAATCCTTTGACTGCTTCACCAGTAACTGAAAAAACAATATCATCAAGTGCTTCTATACCGGATTCTACAAGTTTAGATCTAGTACGTTTAATTGTTAATAATCCTTCATGTGTCTCACAAACTTTATATTCAGCTTGTGTCAACACACCTTGTAAACTAACAATAATCATATCACGCAAAATATCAGTTTTTACAGACAGTGAGCCACGACCAAGAAAGTCTTTTTCCCATTGTGTAATTGCTTTACTGATTTCAGACTCATAGGTACCTTTAGTTGTTTTCATGTCGAATGCATCTCCCATAGAATCAAAATTAATTGTCGTATTATTTAATAATGCTAACATTATCATTTTTATATATTTTTCTCCATAGTTATGCGCAATTACCTAGAAAATAATTTGATAAATCATATAAAAATCATTTGCTTATTCTGTCCATTAACAAATCGGAACAGCGCTTTTTAAGTTAATCAACTAACCAGTGTTGCCAATTACCAAATTCATCAATACTTGCCAATTTAACCCATCCATTGTGTACCTTTTGATAAAAATCATGATGTTCATTTAATAGCTGTTTAATATAATCATTTGGCGCGTGCACGACAATGAGTAGTCTAATAGGAGAATGATACATTTTATTGTCTGCCGACATTACAGATTGCCAAGGTAGACCCGTCAACAAATCACTCGCATTACCTTGCATAACACCTATACCTGCCGTAATTGTCTGTGTTGTTTTACTACCGCTACCATAATAATGCGGTGCGACTGTTGAGGCATAATACTGTAAATTAATCCATTGAGCCACGGTAGCTGGGCCACTAATGATATTCGCTAAGAGGCTGCCATCACTATCTTGTTCCCAATCATAATTGTGTAAAAATGCTCGCCCTTTTAAGTCGCTGTTTTTTGTTAAATCACGTGGCCCTATAATAAACGAAGCGTTTCTCGCTAAGCCCCATTCTGGTCTAATCTCACTCCAATCGTTTGATAAACGATGTACTTCTTTAATTGGGTCTTGTTTTAAGATGTGATTATCTGGTAATGCTTTCAATCGTTGTGCATTTGCTCGATAAGTAATATCAGACATTGCAGTTTGAATTTGATTCAAAGCATTTTGCGCAGATTTTGACATAGTTGGTAAGTATATCCAATTTAATTCATCGGTAGATGTTTGGTGCTCTGCTGCCGCAAAGACAGTGTCTTCTGGAATGACAATACCTCTCTCATTTAACGCTGTTCTAACTTCAGCTAAGTTACAAAGCTGTGCTAATACCTTCGCGTTAAATCCGCTCGCTGCGCCACCACACGCACCACAGTCAAGTGAAGAAGCATATGGATTGTTCGCACTTTGACTGCCATGCCCACACAATACGATTAATGGTGCAAAATCTAAAGTTAATCCCATTAAGCGCAATGATTGTTGCGCATAATCTACTTTTTCTTCATTTGTAAAACCCACTGGTATACCCTCTTCATGAATATTACGATGATCTAAGGATAACGCTGTGTCATTTGGTTTTTGTAACCAACTATCATAAAACTTTCGTATCAATTGTCCTATTGGTCTCGGTGCGAAACTTCGTGAAAACATTTGAAGCGTTAACCAAGGGCCACTTAATTCTGGCAATAGTAGACTCGGCAAAGCATTTTGTTTCATTTTTTTAAATGTATACGTAATCGATTTTAGTATATGTTGATGCTGACGAAAAGTTGTAGGTTCTTGCTCATGTGTGTATTCTTTAATTTTATGTTGCGGGAGGTTCATCACAGGTAAAGACGGATGACTATGTGATTGACCCAACTCTTCTTTGACAATTGGTAAACCAAAAAATCCTGCAATACCGATTGTTTCAAATGCACCAGCCGCTTCTATTTGACGTCGAAAAGGTTCCGAGCGTACGTCTATACAAAATGCCATTTGTACTTGCGGCTTTTGTCTTTCTTGCTCATTATCTTTATGTGTGTGTGTGGTTACAGTACCTTCCAATTGATGCTCGTATGTTGCTTCCCAAGCCGTTAATAAAATTTGTCTAAGACCTTGTTTTTCAAATTGTAATGCAAAATTTATATAAGCGTTTTTTTCAAGTTTAGATAGTTGTTGCCATTGTTCTGTCGTAAACATACCAATAGACATCCAATGCTCTGCAAATTCATCGCGTTCATATGCTATTGGATTCTCTGCTGAATTCACAGGTAAATATGGTTCAACAATGGCCCATTCTATACCCAGACGAATAGCTAAATAAGACAATAACATTTGGTCAGCATTAGACGCTTGTTCATCTTGCCATAGCATCATACCAGCCCATCCAGGTAATGATAGCAAATGATTTTCCAAATATGTTTGATACTGTGCCTCAGCAATACCCAGCTTTTGTAAAACCATATGAATGAGCGATTCAGCTTGATTTGGCAATGTTTTCAAGCGTGAACGTTGTTGCTTGGTCAATGCTGGATCATGTTGTACCAAACGTTGCCATGCAAAGAATAAACCCTTTTCTCTATTAGGCATCGTCCATCCAGATTGCGCATCATCTAAATATAATTTGCACCATTTAATAACGTGATAATCTACAACATCTATCAACCGTCTATCATTTTTATCCGTAATATATGTACTTACTAATGGCACAGTATTAGTTTCATCGTCTAAATTTATTTTTTCATTATGTTGATTGACTTGTCTTTTATTTTCAGAATGACGCGTTACACCTACTATATTAGACAAATCTAACATCGCTCTAGCATAACTTTCAGCAAACTGTCTATCTATCGAGATCACCGATTGATTTAACCATTTTTGTAATTTAAATTCAATCATATCTTTATCAATTTCGTCACGCTGATATGCTTGTTCAAACATATACATTGTAGGATAGATATCTACGTCACGGACATTTGCTAACCATTGCGCCACATCTTTAAATTCATATTGCTCCAAATTTGACCAAGGGTTTCTTGCGGCAAACACAGAAATAGGCGATAAAGGAACGATAACCCTACTCGCTTTAGAAATTATTTGATCGATATCATCTTTGTGCTGATTTTGGTTTGTCATTTCTTTATGCTTTCCCATTTAGTGCCCTCCTTTTGACAAATAAGATTTTAAATAATTAGGATGACGTTCAACCGTTTCAACCTTTGCATCTCCTAAACGAACAATCCACATATACAGAATTGAAAATACGACAGAAGACCGGTGACGTGCTACCCAGGTACTAATCAAACTACCCAACAATAAAATGATTGCTACGGCAATAACGATAAAAGTAGGTGGTTGTACGCTGTGAATTGTCAGAGTATGTAAAGCATCTGAAAAATAATGATGCACCACAAAATAAACTGCACCTACAACAATGAGTATCGTCATACCTATAACACGACCAAAATTGCCTTCACCAAAAGCTACTAACTGTGTCCATGAGACAGATAAGGACCACGCTAAGATAAGACCGCTCACTAGACGATAACTTTCTTCTGGTGCACTCAACCAAAAGCCTAACCCAATCAGGAACGCTAAAATACGGCCACTGACTATCCATACATATGACATTCTTTCATTTGCACGACTCGGTACACTAAAATGACGCACTGCTGATCCAGAGCGTAAAAATAAAGTCGCTTTGAATAAACCATGTAAAATCAAGTGAATGATTGCAGGAATATATGCACCTAATGCACACTGAATTAACATAAAGCCCATTTGGCCTATCGTAGAACCCACCAATAATCTTTTATAATCCACATGGACTAAACTAATGCCTGCACCTAGTAATACTGAGACACTTGCAAAAATTAATAAAATTACAGATGCAATGTCGCCACTAAAAATGCCTGAAAACCTGGTTAACATAATACCACCAGCATTAACGATACCAGCATGCATAATCGCAGAAACTGGTGTAGGTGCTGCTACAGATTCGATTAACCAACGTTGAAAGGGCCATTGTGCCGCTGGAATCATAACAGCTAGTACAATGAGTAAATTAATACCAAATTGTGCCAAACCGTTAAGCATGGATAGATGTGCTTCATTTAAAGCTACAGAATAATGCCATTCACCGGTAGATAATCCAATCCACAAAACAGCACTTAATAACGCAACCCAACTTAACATGAATAACCTACCTGTTACCTTCGCTGCTTCACGTGTAACTTTCCAGGCGCTTGTTAAACTAATCAAAATCGTAAGTCCTAATAATGTACATCCCCAACTGATCACCATAATTCTCATATCCGCAGTTAACCAAGCAAATGATGCGAAGGTAGTCGTAAAAGTAAATAAAGTGAAGTATTTTTTATAGCTTTTATCACCAGCTAAATAACGAATACAGTAACGTTGGATGATCACACCAATAACGAGGACAAAACCAACCATGAGCCAAGATAATACGTCAGACCGCCATATACCTATCTCTATATTTTTCTGTGACAATATAAGACCTAAGTTAGCCACAATTGCCGGTAATGCTACAAAATAAATATGTATTCGTGCATATTTAGGCGATATTTTTTTTATTAAGAAAAAGAGACTACTTAAAATTGAAATAATTAGAGTTAGAAATAATAATGTTATAAAAATATGCGCGTCAATCACGATTATCACCTTACCTTCTGTACTACGACATTTAAATTTATAATAGTAATAAAACACTTAATTTAAAATTATATTTTCCACGAAAAAAGCCGACAATTAATAATAAATCGATTACTGACTTATTATCATTGTCGGCTTCATTACAACGCACATATGATGAGTGTTTTGCTTTGCTACCTATTATATATTCATTTATTTTAAAATATGCTAATTTTATATTTTTTTACGTTAAGACGTACAATTTCTTATTTCCACTACTATTTATTCACTTTTTCAATTTGCCAATACACACTGATTAACAACTTGCTAAAGCTTAATTATATAGAAAAACATAGAAAAGTATGCCTAAATTTTAAACTTTTAATATTAATAAGATATAACGATTATTCGTGTTTGTCAAGATAGACAGTAGTTAAGCTTTGTTCATTATAACTCTTTATACTTAAATGCTTGTTTAGAAGCAATAAATGAAAGCACCATAACGATTAAGCCAATCAATGCAAAAATACCACCATACCACAGGTTTTTACTAATTTCTTCTATAAGATTACCTGTTCCTGATAATATGGCCATACCTACAAAATAATAAACAAAGAATAAAATGACTACGATAATAGATACAATCATAAATATGACATTTGATTTTTCCGCACCCATTTTAAAAGTAAATGGGAAAATAAGCGAATACAACGCGATAAATCCTGTACCAAGCAACGCTGAATTCACTCCACTAACAATACTACCTGCAACAATTGCATTAATCACAAGTGACACCACCATCCCTGTTAGTGCCAATAAGCTATAAAATGCAAAATGACTACTCACATAAGTGTTTCTGCTATAGGGTAATGTAGAAACAAAATACATCCACTTTGAGTCTTTTTCATTTTTTAAATTATCTGTAGCTGGTGAAACTAAAAATATCATAGGCATGAAACTAGCCATTATTGGATTTGTAAAGGAGAAAAACAAACAAATTGGAATACTTAACAATAAATATATATAAATTGATTTTTGATTTGTAAAATAATAACTCAGTAAGTAACCCTTCATGCTAATTCTCCTCTCATTAATATTTTTGTGGCATCATCAATATTTTTTAATGGCTGTGCTAACTCTATATCTTTATTTTGGTTTACAAGTGCTTTCCCTGTTCCTTTATGTATGCGATAAGCAACAACATTACTGTGATTAACATCAAATTCCCCTTCTTCAAACGAAACAATGCCATAATCATTTAGTAATGTATCTTTATGCTCTTGTAATAAAATACGCCCATTTTTCATAAATACTAATTTATCTGCAAGCGTCTCAATATCCTCCGAAATATGTGATGAAATTAAAATACCGTTACCTTCATCAACAAAATCTTCAAGTATTTCTAATACTTCTTCACGTCCCGAAACATCCATCCCTGCCGTTGCTTCGTCTAAAATTAAAAGTTTACTATCATGAGACAGAGCAATAGATATTGAAATTTTCATACTCATACCACGGGAAAAAGTTTTAATTTGACGTTCTTTCGGTAATTCAAAATTCTCCAACATTTCAAAAAAATGTTGTTCATCCCATGTGCGATAAATATTAGAAAACACTTTACTAATTTGTTTTGCGTTAAGTTTATTAGGCAGTCGAAGATCATCAAATACAACGCCTAGGTGTTCTTTATACGCATAGTCATCGCGAGAAATCTGTGTATCAAAAAACTGAATGTCCCCAGCATCTGCAAAGCGATTTCCCACTAATGTATTAATCAACGTAGATTTACCAGAACCGTTTTTTCCAATAAGTCCTACCACTGTATTGGGTTCAATTGTTAGATTAATTTGATTTAAATTAAAATCTGAATCAACGTAAGTTTTGTTTAAATTTTGTACATTGAGCAAATACTCCATGATAACCCCCTATATTTCATTTTTTGATAAAATCTTAACCTTTTACATTAAATCACTTTCTAAATTAACATAATACACCTCGTTATAATACACAATACATTTTTCAAAAATATTTATTTTTATTATTTTTAATTAAATGTATATCTAAATACGTAATAACTAAAAGCCATTAACTGTTAATTGTATTTAAAATGACTACATCATTCCACCCAACAAAGATAATTAGAGTTCAATGGGATAAAAGGCTGAGACAATTCTTTTGTCCCAGCCTGTTGCATGTCATATTTATACATGAGCTATAATTGTTTACGCTTTTCTAGCCAACTTGAATAGCATGAAATGACGAAACTATTTTATATAATATAATGTCTCTTTTTACATCTTTTTAAAATATTACTTAATAATATCAATGAGTTCTTTCTTAGCTGCTGAACGTGCTGGAATCCAACCAAATACGATACCAATTAATGTAGAAACACCTACAGCAATGAGTACTGAACTTAGACTAACCGCACTCTTAATATAGTCTGGCGTTACTGCATCTACCAGGCTTGCGACAAGTATACCTATGATTAGACCAATGATACCGCCAATCACACATAGTACAACACTTTCTACCAAGAACTGGATTTCAATATCGCGCGCTTTCGCACCAAATGCACGACGAATTGCAATTTCTTCTGTACGCTCTGTTACTGAAATATACATCACATTCATAACACCGATTCCGGCGATAAATAATGAAATACCTGCAACAGCAGCCACAAAGTAAGTAATGCCATCAAATACTTTATTAATATTTTTCATAAATTCTTCCATATCTGTGTAACTATAGTTACCATCGCCTGCGCCTGAACCTTTTTTATTCAATTCTTTAGCGACTTTGTCTGCGACTTCTTTCTTGTCAGCACCATCTGCTAATGATAATTGGAGTGATGGAAAATCTTGCGTTAATTGTCCCATATATCTATCAAATGTATTTGCAGGCATATTAACAGCTGATGGGTTCATAGCGTCGTTTGCTATGCCTACAACTTCAAATCCTTGATCATCAATATATAATGTTTTACCTATCGCATCATTATTGAATACATCTTTGGCAATTTTGTCATCGACTGTAACGACTTTTTTGTTCAGTTCATTATCGTCTTCATTAAAGCCTTTGCCTTTTTCTGGGCTAGTCATTTCTCTTTTCTTTAAAATGCTGACGTCGCCTTTTTTCTGGGCATTCGTCATTTTTGCAGAATAACCTTGATCGTCACTTTCTTTGATTTTTGCATCTGTAACACCATTTACTTGTTTAGCAATATCCAAATCTTGTTGGCTAAAAGGATTATCTTTCGCACCTTCACCACTACTCGTCATATAATTAACCGTAGCAGAATCTTTGCCTGCACCTGTATCTTCAAATTGTTCTGATGCCGTTTGTTTAAACCCATTACCTAGAGACATAATCGTAATGACTGCAGCAATACCAATGATGATACCAATCATAGTAAAAATATTACGACGCTTATTCTTTAAAATGGATTTGAATGAAATGGCGATGATATTTGATAAATTCTTCATTCAACCACCTCTTCTCTTTGGACACGACCATCTAGTATATGAATAATGCGATCTGCTTTATCTGCTACTTTGCGATCATGTGTTACGAGAATCATCGTTGTGCGATGTTCTTTATTTAATTTCATAAATAAATTAATAATATCTTCAGACGTTTTAGAATCAAGTGCCCCTGTAGGTTCGTCAGCAATGATAAATTTCGGGTTATTGATGATAGCACGTGCAATGGCTACACGCTGTTGTTGCCCTCCTGATAATTTATTAGGTACTAAATTTTCTTTATCATATAGTCCAACATCATGTAATGTATTGATTACTTTTTCTTTACGTGCTTGTGACCCTAATCCTGCATAAACTAACGGAATGCTCACATTTTCCAATATCGTATTGTTTTGAATTAATTTGAAGTTCTGGAAAACGAATCCTACTGTTTTATTTCTAATTTCTGCCAATTCATTATCCGAACTTTTTTTATAATTCTCTTTATTAAACAAATAAGCACCTTCATAGCCTCTGTCAATAAACCCTAATATGTTAATGAGTGTACTTTTACCAGAACCCGAAGGCCCCATAATTGCTATGAATTCTCCTTCTTTAATGTTGATATTGATGTCTTTTAAAATGTGATTTTCTTCATCGCCGTTTTTGAAATGTCTATTGATATCTACAAGTTCTATCATGATGACACCTCAACTTTGTCTCCATCATTCATAGATTTTTTAGGGTTTTTAATTAATTTGTCGCCTTTTTTCAGACCCTCTTTTACAAAAATTTCACCGTTTACTTTATCAATTTTAATATCACGTTTTTCAACTTTATTGTCTTTACCTAATACAAAAACATTATTATCTTTAGTTAATACTGATTTTGGTAATTTAATGGCATCTAATGGCACTTCAACTTCCATGGAATAACCTGCACGTACAGGGATATCAATATCACTAATTACGATTGTATATTTTGATGAATCTGAGTCACTACCACTGCTTGGGTCAGAAACTGGATTAGAAGCTTGAGCACCGCCGTCTTCCTCACTACCTGAACCAGCTGCTGCTCCGCCTCCAGATTTACTTAAACTCTCTTCATAACTTTTTGGCAACTCTGAAATTTTCTTGATTTCGCCTTTACCTTTTTTACCAGTACTTGTTACTTTAACGTCTACTTTGTCGCCTTCTTTAATCTTCCCTAAATCAAATTCAGTTACAGTTGCTTTAATTTGTGGTTCATCTGCAACAAGTTGTAAAATAGGCTCTCCGTCAGAAACGTTTTCTTTATTTTGAATATCAATTTTACCGTCAAAAGCAGCGTAAATACTATCGTTCACTTGACGATCATATTGGTTAAGTTGTTGTTGTGCTTCCGCTCTCTCATTTTCATCTTTTGCATTGTCCACTTTATCAACTAATTGTTGGCGTTTATTATTATTAATTTCATAATTGATGAGTGGATCACCTTGTTTAACTGATTGACCATCATCAACTTGTGTACTTACATACGTTCCCAATTGACTGTTGTTATTATATGTTTTAACTGATTTAGGTGAAGCTTTACCTTCTAAATTGAGTGGACTTTCTTTCTCCACTTTATATGTATCATAACCATCCTTTTTGTCTGAGCTACTATTTGCTTGCTTTAAAATTAATGCAATTGCAATTAATACGATAATGACAATAACACCGATAATCCACATCCACTTTTTCTTCAATGCTAAAACACTCCTTTAAATTATTATTCATTTTAGATACTATCATAATCACACAACAAAAAATATAATGCATAACATTATTTTATATACAATATTTTTCAGTGAATATATACCTAACAATATTGTAATATTGGCAATAGTAATCAAAAAGATTTTATTTTTTTAATTTTATTTAAAGTTTTTCTTAAAAGTGTTTTAAAATATTGTAGGTAATGTTATGCTTTGGAAAATAATATATATAGGGGGCAAGGGATTCATGGAAAATTCTAACTTACCATTCGCACAACATTTTTCAAAATTACGTGAACAACCTAAATGGGGACTCAAACTAATCATTGCAATCGTAGTCATTGCACTCTCAACTGCAGTAGGTGCTATGTCAATTGATTACAATGAAATTTATCAAGATGCAGGTGCAAGTGCTCAAGATATGGGCAATATGCAAATGATTGGTTTAATTGGTGGCATCGTCGCTGGTTTAATTGGTGGTATATTTGGTATTGGTATTACATTTTTAATCTTTTTAGTTATTTCTAAGATAATGAAATCTGATGCAACTGCAAAACCTATCTTTTCTGCAACATTAAGTTTTACTATAATTACTGGCATCGTAGGTTTAATTATTTTATTAATTCAATGGATTGCTGGTTTATCGCCTACAGATTATAATATTGCAAGCTTAAATGTCTTTGATAAAGGCAACCAAATGTTAGGCACACTTAACTTACAAACACTCATCAGCGCATATGTATTTGGCATCATGCTCTTTGCAACGAATCGCTTGTCTAAAAAAGCTTCAATTATTTGGGCAATTGTATACATCGTTGTATCAATTGGATTTGCCTTAATCGGAGCAAGTTTCCAATAATAAATATATTTACTAAAAAACATGGAACGGTAGCGTTCCATTTTTTTATTTTGATATAACATTACTCACACACAAAACAAGCGCCCATCATACTGACAATAATAATGATGGGCGCTTTCTTTCTAATGAATCAACATTGATTTATAAATATTTTTCTTTTTCCGCTTCTCTTAATTCAATGCGTCTAATCTTACCTGAATTTGTTTTAGGTAAATCTTCTACAAATTCAATCGCTCTTGGATATTTATAAGGTGCTACGTCTTGTTTAACAAAATTTTGTAATTCTTTAACAATAGTTTCATCACCTGTAACATCATCTTGCAAGATGACAAACGCTTTGACGATATTCCCTCTAATTTCATGTGGACTCGCTACGACTGCACATTCTTTTACATATGGGTGTTTCGTCAGTGAATCTTCTACTTCAAATGGTCCTATGGTATAGCCAGAACTTATGATGATATCATCTCTTCTACCTTCAAACCAAAAGTAACCATCTTCATCCATTTTTGCTAAATCTCCAGTAATAAAGTATTCTCCAACTTGTGGATCCGCAGTACGTGCTTCATCTTTATAATAGCCTTTAAATAATGCAGGTAAGTCTAACGGCACTGCAATATTCCCTACTTCATTGGGTTGTGCAGGATTACCATCTTCATCGATTACTGTAACATAACTACCTGGAATAGCTTTACCCATTGACCCAGGACGTCCTTTTGTATCCTTTAAGAAACCGATTAACAACGTACTCTCTGTCTGACCATAGCCATCTCTAACAGTTAAGTTAAAGTTTTGTTGGAATTTATTAACAACTTCTTTATTTAATGGTTCTCCAGCAGATACAGCACTATGTAAATGTGACAAATTATATTTTGTTAAATCAGGAGATTTTGCCATTAAACGATATTCTGTTGGTGTACAGCAAAGCACATTGATTTGATACGTTTCTAATAATTCAAGATATTTCTCAGCATTAAATTTACCATTATAAACAAATGCCGTTGCGCCTGAACCCATAATTGATAAAAATGGACTCCATACCCATTTTTGCCAGCCCGGTGCTGCTGTTGCCCATACGATATCATCTTCAGTTATACTTAACCAATGCTTGGGAGCCATCTGTAAATGCGCATATCCCCAACCATGAGAGTGGACAACTGCTTTTGGATTGCCTGTTGTGCCTGAAGTATACGATAATAAAGCGATATCTTCTCTTGAAGTTGCTTCTGTATCAAGCTCATCTGAGGCATCAGTTTGCGCGTCTTCAACGTTAATCCAATTATCTTCCTTGCTGCCAACTATAAATTTAAGTAATGAGTCATATTCTTTAACACCTTTGAACTCTTCGATGCTATCACCTGTGGCTACAACTGCCTTAATTTCACCATGTGTTATACGATATTGTAAGTCTTTAGTACGCAACATTTCAGAACTAGGCACAATAATAATACCTAATTTCCATGCGGCTAAATATATTTCATATGTCTCAATCGCACGTGGCATCATGATTAATAACTTATCACCTTTTTTTAGGCCATATTTTAAAAACATATGACCAACTTTGTTTGCATTTTTTATCAATTGGTTATACGTTATATCCCGTTTTTCACCAGTTTGATCATTAAAAATAATCGCTTTTTTTGACGGATTATTTGCATATTTTTCAATTTCGCTAACGATGTTATATGTTTCTGGAGCAATTAAATCTGCTTTATTCATTGGTTACTCTCCTTATTTCGGTGATTAATTTTACAATATACAGAACAATATCAAGTTGTATTTTGATTATTCAGAAAATAGTACTGCGTTCACATTCGTTTTTGTTATGAACTACATATTAACACATACTTGATTAGTTCATATATTCATATCATTTTTTCATTATAACAAATGATACTTTAATATACTTGGTACAAGCATTTTTATATTGTGTTTTATCTTTAGTATCCGTGGAATAAAATTTATAGTAAATAATATATGAGGTGGTATTCATAATATGAATTTCAAGGATTGGGAAAATGAAAAAGATACGCTACATTTATTATCACAGATTCTAGGTAAATATAAATTAGAAGCAAGTCATCAAGAACCTCAATGGTCACACGTGACGCTAAATATAGATGTCCAAGGCTTTTCAACTGGTATGTTAAGCTATGGAACACATACATTTGCATTAAGCGTTAACCTGATGCAACACCATATTGAAATCGTCATTGACCAACATGTACATGATATTGCCTTAAAAAATGGAAGAACTATACAATATTATTATAATGAAATTGAAAAACTGTTAAATCAATCAGATATTCATTTAAAAGTTAACACTTTGCCACAAGAAGTACCAAATCCGATACCGTTTGAAAATGACGTAGAACATCATCATTATGATGATAAAATTGCATCAGAGGCATTAGCATTGATGAAATTTGCTTACCATGCTGAGGCAAATTTCATTAATGGCTTAAGAGTAAGAAAATCTAAACCTGGCCTATTTTGGGGAACATTTGATATTTCTTGTATTATCGTCAAAGATAAATCAGCACCATTTGAAAATGATAGCATGGTCATTGAACGTGCGGCTTTTGATGAAGAAATGATTGAATTTGGCTTTTGGTTTGGTGATGACCAGTTTGAAGGTCCGACATTCTTTGTTTTACCGTATCCTTTTGCAGATCAACCTTTTGATACTGACCATCAATTTCCCAAAGATTGCTATTTTGATCAACAATTAATGGAATATCTAATCGAATATAAACAACATCATGATATCGATACAATAACTCAATTTTTCAAAGCGTCTTATTTAAAATTCGCGGATTTTCTAAATTGGGATAACGTCGATTATGCTTTTTCTCCTCTAAAAATGAGACCAAACCATTTAAGTAATACACCTTAATTTAAAATCTATGAATTCAGCTACTTTTAATTAAATCGAGGGTATGAGACACCTATCATGTCTCACCCTCATTTATATTTTCATACAACTTTTTGATGCATAACAAAACTAAATTGCTATATACCCAACATAAGAAATCCCTTTCATGACAATATTTCAAACTTCTCACAGATAAATTTTAAAAAATAAGTTCAACTTTTAGATTTACAACGTTTCAAGTGCTATAATATTTAGATGTGTAATTTGTTAAGAAAGAAGTGAGTACATTGACAGAAACTGGAAATTTCCATGTTGAAAAGAGAATACCTCTGTTTATCGTTCTATTATCAGGGGCTTTTATAACTATTTTAAACCAAACTTTACTTGGAACAGCATTACCACCAATAATGAAAGATCTCCAAGTGTCAGAAAGTACAGTACAATGGTTACAATCTATATTTATGTTAGTAAACGGGATTATGATTCCTGTAACTGCATTTTTAATTGAACGTTTTACATCGAGGCAGTTATTCTTAACTGCAATGAGTATTTTTGCAGTAGGTACGTTGCTTTGTGCAGTCGGTATTGATTTTTCAATGCTATTAATCGGGCGTGTCTTACAAGCAGCAGGCGCAGGTATAATGATGCCGTTAATGCAAACAATACTATTTTTAACTTTTCCTAAAGAAAAACGCGGTACTGCAATGGGTCTGTTTGGACTTGTTATCGCATTTGCTCCAGCTATCGGACCTACTTTATCAGGTATATTAGTCGAACACCTATCATGGAGAAGTGTCTTCTATGTTGTATTCCCTATCGCGATTATTATCATTATTGCTTCTATATTCCTATTGAAGAACGTTACAGAAACAACACATCCAAAATTAGATATTGCTTCAGTTATCTTATCTACATTAGGATTTGGTGGCTTACTATATAGTTTCAGTTCTGTTGGTGAAGCAGGTTGGACTAGCGTACAATTTATTGCACCGCTTGTTGTTGGTATCGTTTCACTCGTTATATTTATCCGTCGTCAATTAAACTTAAAAGAACCTATGCTTGAGTTCAGAGTATTTAGTTACGGTATTTATACGTTAGGTACGGTACTAAGTATGTTTGTATTTGGTGTACTTATTGCAACAAATATTATCTTGCCACTTTATATGCAAAACATGCTACAATACTCAGCCTTAAAATCTGGTTTAGTCTTATTACCAGGTGCAATTATTATGGGTATGATGAACCCAATAACTGGTTATTTATTCGATAAATTCGGTGGTAAATGGCTCGCTCGAATTGGCTTATTCGTACTAGTCGTTTCGACATTACCATTTACAATGTTAACAGAGCATACAACATTTACGTATCTCGCTACTTCTAATGCATTGAGAATGGTTTCAATCGCCATGGTTATGATGCCTATGACGACATTAGCAATTAACCAACTGCCAAATGATTTAATCGCACATGGTACTGCCATGAACAATACATTTAGACAAATGGCAGGTGCTATTGGTACCGCAGTCTTTATTACTATAATGTCAGTTTCAGCAATACCTCAAGACGGTATTACTGGTATAATTCATGGTGTTAACGTAACGTTTATCATTGCTACAGTTATCTCAGCAATTGGATTACTATTATCATTTAGACTTTCAGACGACAGTAAACCAAAACGTCGCACCTTATAAACACGTATAAATAACAATACAATGTCTAGAACATCAATATTGTTGATTAAAAAAACGTCAATTTCTATATAATATAGAAATTGACGTTTTTTGTTTACGCTTAAGCGCATCATTGTTCAAAGCATTTATATCAACTTTATCTTCATTCAACTCAATGTTCAGAGCATTCAAAACATGAACTACATAGGCATTTTGTTTACTTAAAATCCTGAAGCGATATAGTTCATCTAAATATTTTACAATAACCCTCTAACTCTTACATCAGTGACGATTAAGTAAACTTTGCCGTCATCCATATCACTTTTAAAAGTAGCGATTTCACTTTCATCTACACCTAAATCAATCAACTTTCTTTTCAAAGCTTCTCTCTCAGAATCATTTTCTTTTTTAATATCTATACCTAAAATATTCGTATCTTCTACAATTTTTTCTGTTCGAGATTTATCTAAGGATAATACGTAAATGTCCTGATTACCTATACCTTTATCTTGTAATGCAGTAACATCCACTTCTAACTCACTATCATTCTTATAAGCTTTAACTACTGGTTTCATAAGAAAGTCCTCCTCTTAAAATATCCGTCATCATTTTTCATGGATACACATTAACCATTACGCTTTAGACTGAATCATTAAATGATCGAAGCGTTCCTTTGTCATATAAAAATACGTATTTTCTAAAATTTTATCAAATAAGTCTTCTCTTTCATCGTCTTCAGCTAAGCTAAAGTTAGTTTCAACATCTTCCTGATCTGCTTCGTCGACAAAAATAACCTGTTCACTTTTTACATCTAACGTCTTACGATTATAAATGAGCTCTAAATGATTATGTTTACGGTGAATTGCTTCAATGTTGTCAATTTTATATGCGCTCTGAATAAAATCTATCACTCGCTTCTCTCTATAACGTTTATGCTTTTGAGCTTTAAAATCTTTAGCAAAACTTTGTTTCACTAGTAAATAAATAATAATGATTACAGCTAGAATTAAAAGAAAAATTAACGTACTCATCTAATTGTCCCCCTTATCAAAAACACCTTAGTTGTGTTATTACGATATTATGCATAATTTTCCCATTCTGTATATTCTTAAACATGACAAATGCTTTTATCACAACCATCAAAGCTTTTCAATTTATAAGCATTTAAAGACAAAAAAACGCTAAAAAAACATAAAACCCCTCAGCAGTTTGGCTACTGGAGGGGTTTCATACTTCCACTTATTGTTGATGATAACGAATTTGCAATTTTTTAATTTTAGATGACACTGCTTCAAAAGGTCCTTCAACATGAGCATCTCTAATTACACTTTCAATAGGTAAATTTTTAAAAGGGGCAGGCGCAACATTGATGGCTTCCAACCATTGACTCAATTGTTTTGAGGAACTCGCATATACAATTTTATCTAAACCAACGAGTGCGTGTGCAGTTGCGCACATTGGACAATGTTCTCCGGAAGTAAAAACAATAGTATGCTTTCTTTCGTCAGGAGTAAGATGGGTTGCTGCCCATTTTGCGATAGCAATTTCTGGGTGTTCAGTCGCATCACCACTACTGATTCTATTATAATCTTCAAATAAAACATTACCCTCAATATCCACTAAAAGTGAGCCAAAAGGTTCATTACCATAATTTAATGCTTCCTCAGCAAGTTCGACTGTCCTGTTTAAATATTTTTCATAATTCAATCAAATGACTCCCTTCATCATTCCATGTATGAATCAATAAATAATTTATAGATTAGCATTTAGCTTAACAAATCATTCGATTTTATCTAGTTTTTCGCTTGCATGATTATTGTAATTAAGTGATTGAATCATAACTGAAATCACTAATAAACTTCCCATAGTATCAGTAAAATAATGCGCGCCCACATAAATACGGGATACTATAATTGAAGCCACTAAAATAATGGCTATACAATATAATGTTTTATTCCTTTTTATTAATAAAATTAGGCTCACTAATATACATACACTTAAAACATGCATGCTGGGAAAACTATATCCGTCAAAATGTTCGGATGGTCTCGACCGTTGAATGACATATTTCATAAAAGTACCTATTAAAAATACTGAAAAGCACCAAAAGCCATACCACAAAAACTTAAATTTATGATAGAAAAACAAAACAGCCAAAACACATAATGTTAAAATCAAACAAATTTTAGGGTCAAAAATAGTTGAAACAAAATATAGATATTGTTTTATAACATCTATATTTAAATATGTATGTAACATGTTATAGATCCCTTGATCTATAGGTTTTGCTATACCTATTGCAATACCAATCAAAATAGCAATAAGCAAAATAACTGGTAGTGTAATTTTTAAAATACGGGTCATTTTAAAGTTTCCTTTCTGTCGTTGTTAATTCTTCTAGCCACTGCTAAAAGTGCGCCAAAAGCTATACTGATACTCAACATAGAAGAACCACCATAACTCAACAAGGGCAAAGTCACACCAGTTAATGGAACAATACTAGATATACCAGCTAAATTAATGAAAACTTGCATAAATATGTAACTGACTACACCAACACAAATCAATTTATAAAATTGATTGTTCGTTTTATTCGCATAAATAAGTCCTTTTATTAAGATATAACCATAAATTATGAGCGTAAATAGCACACCTAGTAGCCCCAATTCTTCTGAAATAACGGTAAATATAAAATCAGTGTGCGGTTCTGGTAAATAACCTAACTTTGCTAGACCATTTCCTAAACCTTTACCAGTCAGGCCGCCATTACCAATCGAGGTTAACGCACTCGTTAACTGATAACCATCAATTTTTGTACATGCGTGTTTTTAAAAAGTTTATATTTATGCATAATGCAATAAATATAATCACTAAAATACCCACAATCAAAAAGATAAATTGTCTTTTCATAAAATAATTACTTTCAATTGGAACGCCACCAGTTAATGCACCCTTAGATGCTGATACCATACTCGCACTATATATCATGATGACACCTAAAACACCTAATATAATAAAACTAATTAGCATCCCGTAATCTAGACCTTTTAACCGCCGCCTAATTACTCTCATATTTTTCTTCATCTCTGCATCTCGTTATAAACGTCCACCACCTAGTAAACCAAATATAACAGCCATACTCAATCAGACTTTAGGCTTACCTAATTTAATATACTATTAGTATATTATGTAATTTTATTTAAATATTTTATCCATACATAAATTGAACAAATATACTTTTTTAAAATAACCATTGATTATCTATAATTTTAAATATTACAAGACAACTTGACGTCATTTAATTGAAAAAAATTTGCCTACTATGCTAAAATCAATTAAAGACTTTACAAATCTATAATAACTCTAAAAATACAAAAAGAAAATCTATTCTAAAGGATGATGAGCTTGAATCAATCTCAATTTAATCAAATAGCACAAAATTATGATAATGACGAAAGAATTAAGTTAGCTAAAACAATCTCTTCCGAATTAAATTTACTGTTTAAAAAAACTACGTATGATTCGTTATTAGATTACGGTGGTGGCACTGGGCTTGTCGCATTCGATATCGCACATCATTTCAATCACATTACTATTTTAGATGCATCACCTAAAATGGCTGAAATATGTAATGCCAAAATTAAATCATTAAATAAAACAAACATTAAAGCCATTGAAGGCGATTTACTAGATCCAAACAAAACAAAACTTCACCAATCATATGACGTGATATTACTCTCACTTGTACTACTTCATAGCGGAAATTACATAGCGTTACTGCAACAATTAGCTACTCAATTAAATCGTAATGGCATACTAATCATAGTAGACTTCGATAAAAATGAAAATGTTAATCACCCGAATATATATAATGGATTCGAACAAAAAGATATCCACAAAGCATTACGTAAAATAGGACTTTCAAATATAAATAGCCATACTTTTTATCAAGGCAAAAATATATTTATGAACAAAGATGCCAGTCTATTTTTAGCATCTGGGCAGTTAACCTAATCTCTCTGAAATGTATAACTATACAAAATAATGTATATTATTTGTATAGTTATTCAAAAACAAAAGTTACTTTTTTAAATAACTTAACAACAAAAAAACTACTGTTTTCTAACACTTTACGTGTGAAACAGTAGCTTTTTTGATTAAGTATATGTTTATTTAAAAATATGTTTATTAACCAAAGAATCCAGCGATGAAGTCTGCACCTTTAGCTACTACATCTGCAATGCTAGTTCCCATATTTACCCAGTCGTGATCTAAACCTGATTTTACTGCATTTGAAATTGCTTCTACGATACCTGACATAATGTAAGCACTCCTTTAAATTGATTTAATTAGTTATTTGAAAATTACGCGAAAGTGTCAACTAAAGTTTTGATTAATTTAATGATACCACCGATAATATCTGCAATCATCATGTCAATACACCCCTTTACTTGTTTGTGTAATTACATTGTATGCTAATTAATAATTTAAATGTTAAATTTTTCTCAATTCGTATAGTTAAGTTCCTAACTGTCTTAAATTAATAAAAAAAGTACAGTTAGGCAAAATACATACGTATATCGATATCACTTTTAGAGATATCAACCATCTCATTTTGTAATTTTACACTAAGACTAGTTGCTATTAGACTTGAAATAAATACTTGGCAAATATTAAATTTGTTTCAACTAAGGAGAGATGGAAATGAGAAAACATTACGATGTCATCGTTGTCGGTGCCGGTTCTATGGGTATGTCAGCTGGATACTATTTGGCAAAAAGTGGATGGAATACTTTAATGATAGATGCTTTTGACCCACCACATGAAAATGGTAGTCATAGTGGTGACACAAGATTAATAAGGCATGCTTGTGGAGAAGGTTTAGCGTATGTACCTATTGCTTTGAGAGCACAAGAACTTTGGAATGAACTTCAAAAACAAACAAATGAACGGATATTTTTAAATACTGGTGTCATTACTTTTGGCCCAAGCGATTCATTGTTTGTACAAACCGCAATCAATGGTGCTCAACAATATAATCTAAATACTGAAACTTTATCAGCTAAACAAATTAACGACACTTGGCCAGGTATTACAATACCTGATGACCAAATTGGTTGTTATGAACCTGAGGCCGGAGTGCTATTTTCTCAAAACTGTATCCGCGCATTTAAACGACTTGCTTTAAATCATGGTGCTGAATTAAAAACCAATGCGCCAGTCATGAATATTGATATTTTTAATGACTCAGTCGAAGTTCAAACCAATTCCGAAACATTCACCGCAAATAAATTAATTATCACTGGTGGTGCTTGGAATAAAAAAATTTTAGATGATTTAGATTTAAAACTTCAACTCCAACCTTCTAGACAAACGATTGCGTGGTTTGATTCCAACGATATTTTGTATAAGTCAGATGGGTTTCCGGGCTTTTTTGCCGACGTCCCAAGTGGTGTATATTATGGATTCCCTTCTATTGATGGCACTGGTTTAAAAATTGGACGTTACGATAATGGAGACCCTATCGACCCAACTTATTACAATAAATCATTTGGGTCTTATGAAAAAGACGAAAACGATATTAGTGGTTTTTTGAACCAATACATGCAACAAGCGAACGGAAATATTAATGTTGGTAAAACGTGTATGTTTACAAATACATTAGACGAACACTTTGTGATAGATAAACATCCCGAACATGAACATATTGTCGTTGCTGCTGGTTTTTCAGGACATGGCTATAAATTTTCCAGTGCAGTCGGAGAAATATTATATGAATTAACCACTAAAGGTAAATCCAAACAGGATATATCACTGTTTAAAATAACACGTCCAAGTTTACAACCTGAAAATAAAGACAAAGTTTTTAATAAAGCTAGGGGGGTTTGAAGATGACACAATCAAATTTAGAATTCTTACAATCTCTCATCAATGTTGATAGCACCAACCCACCTGCTAATGAAAATAACGTTGTAAAACTTTTTAAACAACGGTGTGCGTCTCGAAACATTCCTATTAACATTACAAATTTAAGTGATAATAGAAGCAATTTTTCAGTAACTTTAAAATCCAAGCAGCCAAACGCTAGCAAACTCATATTATCCGGCCATACCGACACTGTAAAGATAGGTGCACAAAAATGGGATTATGACCCATTTAAAGGTGATATTGATCATGGAAAATTATATGGAAGAGGAACAACAGACATGAAAAGTGGCTTAGCCGCTTTATATCTCGCATTAGAATCTTTAATTGAGGAAAACTGTGAATTAAAGAAAGATATCGAATTTTTAGCCACTGCAGGAGAGGAAGTAGATTCAATAGGTGCGGAACATTACGTCAAAAACACAAATATGGATAATGTCGCTGCTATCATTATAGCTGAACCCACGACTGAGAAAGTTGCAATTGGACATAAGGGCGCATTATGGATAGAAGTCACTTTGACTGGAAAAACTGCACACGGCGCGATGCCAGAACAAGGTATTAATGCAGTTGAAGGCATAAACAAAGTCATTCAATTGATAAATGATTTAAAAGAAGAATGGTCAGAAGAAACTGCAGCATTAGGTAAAAGTAGTATCTCTGCAAATATGGTCAATGGTGGTATTCAAACGAACGTGATACCTGATGAATGTGTATTAAATGTTGATATACGAACAGTTACACCGAATATTCATGACAAGCTGTATAAGCAATTTAATCAACGTTTAAACCAGATATTTTCTGATAGGAACGCTCCAAAAGTAAGCACAAAAGTATTGCTTGATCGCGCTACGATTCTAACTGATGAGGACACTGAAATTATTCAAAAAGCCTTAGATACTTCTAAAGAAAATAATATTACTGGAATGGCTTATTACACCGATGGCTCTGTGCTAAACCCTAATAGCAACATTCCTACATTAATTTATGGACCTGGAATAGAAACATTAGCACATCAACCCAACGAATATGTAGAAATAGAAGCATTTGAACGATCTATAGACTTCTTCAAAACTTTAATTAAAAAATATGCAACATAATAAGACTGCCGTCATAGCGACGGCAGTGCTTTTTTCAGCATAAAAGAAATGGTTTCATGTATAATAGCCTCAAACGAAAAGTCGGGTGATATTATGGAAATCAAAGATTTTAAAATTTTTCAAAGTGTTAGTCAACATCAAAGTATTAGTAAGGCTGCTAAATCACTTAATTATGTGCAATCACATGTTACATTTCGCATAAAACAGTTAGAGCAAGAACTCAACACACAACTTTTTTTACGTCATAATAAAGGTACGACCTTGACGACAGATGGTGAAAAATTCCAAACGTATGTTGAAAAAATTTTAGCTACATTAAATGAAATAGAACGTGATTTTGACAAACAAGCATCATCTAACGGTAAAATTGATATCGGGATTGTCGAAACGATTACTAAATTACCTATGCTATTATCAATGTTCCGGAAAAAATCGCCACAAATTTCTCTATCATTACATACTGATGTTACTGCCAATATTTCTAAAAAAATAGTCAATCAAAACTTGGATTGTGGATTTGTCACAGGCTTCAAACATCATCATAATATAAATAAAGTAGAGTTATTTAAAGAAAAACTTGTGTTAATATCCAGTACAGAAATGACGCAATTAGAAGATATAACATCCGCTGTATTTTTGGTGTTTAAAAATGGATGTAATTATAGAAGAAATCTTGAAGCCTGGTTAAAATCCGAAAATATTAAAAAGCCATTACTTGTAGAATTTGGTACGATGGAAACAATTATTGGTAGTGTTAAATCTGGTATCGGTATCAGTTTAGTTCCAAAATCATCCGTACAAAATGACTTAGAAAACGGGTCATTGTATAGTTATCAATTGCCTGATAACTATAGTAATATCTCAACGGATTTTATTTGGAATAAAAATTATCATTTAAGCCCTGCTATGACTCATTTTATTCAAACTATCAAATCTGTTGCGCTTGAATACTAAAAATAAACAGTAGTGTATATTTTTAGTATTATAAAATGTTAATGATTAACGCTTCATATTGTGTAAAGTGTATACGCGTTATGACATTGATTGAAGCACTTGACTTTTTTCTTCTTCGGTTAAAAAGGTATATTGAACTGCACGCTTATTAATGTATTTAATCTGGTTTATATTTATTAACTGATGTTTTAATAACAACGTATATTCTTCATTTAATGAAGTTTGTGTCACCATACGATTATCTGTATTGATAATAAAAGGTATATCGTTTTTTAATAAGTAAGGGATGTTTATTTGTGACAATGTCTCTATAGCTTTGGTTTGCAAATTACTTTTAGGACATATTTCTAACAATACATCCTTCGCTTTAACTTCCTTTAATACAGCTTCATCTATGTTAGCAACAACACCATGACCAATACGCTTAGCCCCTATTTTGATCGTTTCTAAAACGTTATGTATACAACCACACTCACCTGCATGGAGTGTTAAATTCATACCTTTTTCTAATCCGTATTGAATAGTATCTTGAATTTCATATGGAGGAAATCCTACTTCAGGCCCCGCAAAATCTATACCACATATTTTTTCGCTATTATATATAGACACATCATCAAATAATTGTTTATTCACAGACGATGCATGCTGCCTCATTGCGCAAATGAGTAAATTCACTTTCATATGCAATGTGTCTTGTATGATATTAACCCCCGCTTCTACAGCTTTTAATACATCTAAAAGCGTCATACCTTGTTCCATATGTAGCAACGGTGCAAAGCGAATCTCTATATATTTAACATTATCCTCATAAGCTTGTTGCGCAACATCTACAATTGCACGCTTTAGGCTATCTGCGGTTTGTAATACTTTTAATACTTCATCAAAACACTTCAAATACGCTTCTAAACTTTCACAATCTTCATGCACTGTAAGACAATCCTCGTTTAAAGGTATGCGTTGTTCTTGTGCCAATTGTCGAATTAAATGTTTACTGACTGAACCATCTAAATGACAATGTAATTCTATTTTAGGAATATCCTTTATACTTTGATCCATTTTGATAAATGTCCCTACCTTTATATTGTATTCATTACGTTTAAAACGCCAATCAGATAAATTTGATTTACTTAATATAACACTTTAATTTTCACTTTACTATAAAACATATAAGTATCATTGATACTGTTTGCTTATCTACAAAACAATATATAATAACGATTGTTAAATAGAAATACACTTATTTAAATATAAAAACAGGGTGAAATCAAACTTGTCATTTGATTTCGTAGCCCTGTTTATCAATGCATATATAATTTATAATTGATGATAATAACCTAGTATTATTAGTGATACACCTATGCCAATAAAACATATTACCATAATTGTGACCATCACTTTCAATTCTACAAAAAAATGTTTTCTACTTTGACCTAAACGCACAAGTAACAATCCGCACGATACTACTAAAATAAATATAATAAATAATATTATGGCAATGATATTTAATATCTCCATTCGATTGCCCCTTCAATTTTTTATTATTAAACTTAAATTTCATCGATATACTGATGTTTTTGTAAATAATCCATAATTTTGGATACTGATGCTTCCACAGAAAGTGTTTCTGTATCTAATGTAATCTCTGGTTGTGTAGGGGCTTCATATGGCGCATTTACGCCAGTAAATTCTGCGATTTCACCACTTCTTACTTTTTTATATAAACCTTTCGGGTCTCTATTTTCACATTCTGATAGACTACATTGCGTATAAACTTCTATAAAATCATCTGTATCTAATAAATGGCGTACTGCTTCTCTATCTGATTTATAAGGAGAGATGAAAGCTGTGACTGTTATCAAACCTGCATCTACCATCAATTTACTAACTTCACCTATACGTCTTATATTTTCTTTACGATCTTCAGGTGAAAATCCTAGATTTCGATTCAATCCATGTCTAACATTATCTCCATCTAAACGATATGTATGGATTTGGTGATTAAACAATGCTTTTTCAAGTTCTACAGATATCGTTGATTTTCCTGAGCCAGAAAGTCCTGTAAACCAAATAACTGCACTCTTATGTTGATTACGCTGTAATCTTTCATCCTTGGTAACCTCTGAAGCATGCCATGTTATATTTTTAGATTCTCCCATTACTACATCTACACTCCTTTATTTCTGTTCTTTCAATCCATTTATAAGGACTTGAGCTACTTCTGGTCTCGAAAATTCTTTCGGTAGCGATTCTCCCTTTTTCAATTTTTCACGAACTTTCGTACCACTTAAATGCAAATGTTCTGAAGCATCATGTGGGCACGTTTTTGCTGTAGCCATATTTTCACACGTTTTACAATAAAAGGCGTGTTCGAATTTTAATATTTGTATACCTAATTCTGCTTCGTATTTAGAAATCAGTTCTTGCGCTTCATAGGTGCCGTAATAATTACCTACGCCTGCATGATCACGTCCAACAATAAAGTGTGTACATCCATAGTTTTTACGTACTGTAGCATGTAATATCGCTTCTCTAGGTCCTGCATATCTCATTGCAGCAGGGTAAATAACTAAACGCGTTTTATTTTCCGGGTAATAATTTTCTAATATAACTTTGTAACTTTCCATACGCACTGATGCTGGAATGTCATCAGATTTTGTTTCACCTACTAAAGGATTCAACAACAAGCCATCCACTGCTTCTAAGGCTGCTTTTTGAATATATTCATGTGCGCGATGTACTGGGTTTCTAGTTTGAAAACCTACCACAGTTTGCCATCCTAAGTCTGTAAAGAGTTGTCTTGTTTCTTTAGGGTCTAGATGATAATCCACAAATTCGTCGTGTTTAGGTCTGTTTAATAAATAAATTGGGCCTGCGAGATACACATCTCCTTTTTCATAGACCTTTTTGACACCAGGATGATCAACATCCGTAGTTCCGTATACAAGTTTCGCTTCTTTTTGTTTGTCATACGTATACTTTTCTTCTAAGTCAATCACACCATATAAAACACCATCTTCACCATACAAGGCAACACGAGAGCCAATATTCAAATTTTGAGATTGTTCTGTTGTCACAGGTAATGTGATTGGGATACTCCAAACCAAACCATTTTCTAAGTGTATGTCTTCTACAACTTTAGAATAATCAGCTTCTTTCATAAATCCTGTCAATGGACTAAATCCACCGATTGCAATTAATTCCAAATCTGATAAACTCCAAGGATTTAATGTGATAGATGCGAGTGTTTCAGCTTCTTTAAGCAATTGTTCTCGCGCTGCACCGTGGACCTCTCTATTGATAAGTGAACCACCATGAGGTTGGATGGTAGATTGTTCTTTTTCGTTTATTAATGACATGTCGTCACACTCCTTAATGAATTAATCTAATTTATTTACATTTGTTTCATCTTTAAAAGTAGCAAACGGTAATTTATTATTTTGGTATAAAGCATACAGAATTAATCCGAACCAAATCACAATCAATGCAATTTTTATTGTGATTGATAAAGCATGATTGATTTCAACAACACTAATCAGTGAATTTGTATTTGTGAAAATAATCAATCCACTCACACAAACAGCTAAAATATTCATCGGTAACAGTCTAACTAACCACGCTGCAAATGGTGCTGCAATCATACCACCGACACTTAATGATACGACAAGCCACCAATTAATTTGGCTCCAGCCAAGAAAAATAATAAAGCTTAGAGACGCAGACACCGTTACGAAAAACTCACTTGCGGATACCGTACCAATCGCATACCTAGGTTCTAATTTCTTTTGAGCAAGTATCAATGGCGTATTGACTGGTCCCCAGCCTCCACCGCCAATTGAATCTAAAAATCCTGCCACTGCACCTTGTGGTATTAACACAAGTCGAGATGTCTTTTCATTCGCTTTCGATAATGGTTTTTCTTTGGTAAATAAAAATTGGTATAAAATATAGAGTCCCATTGATAACAAGAAAATAGCGATAAATGGTTTAATAAAATCACTGTGTATATGACTCAATATAGCAGCACCAATAAATGCTGTTATCGCTCCAGGAATCGCTAATTTGATCATCGTAGGTTTATGTACGTTTTCAAATTTCCAGTGCGACGTTCCTGACGCAGCTGTAGTAGCAATTTCTGAAAAATGAATTGTTGCTGATACGATTGCTGGCGCCACACCAAATGTCAATAATATCGAAGAAGACGATGCGCCAAACCCCATGCCTAATGAACCATCAATTAACTGAGCGAGAAAACCAGCCAGTGCAAAAACAAATAATTTATACATATGATGTCCCCCTTTCCTTTCAATTTATTCCAGCGCTGATAACCACTTTCTAACTTCATTTTGCTTACTTATTTTTAAATATTTTTCATTTAAGATTTGCTTCAAAAACCGTTCTTTTTCCTCAGGTGAAAGTGAGCTACGTTTAACTTGTTGCCTACATTCATATAGGAAATCAACATAATCACCATATGCACTATTAAAATGTTGTTGTAACTCAGCTAAAATTTGGCTTGTCAGTTTAGGACTGGCGCCTTGTGTTGAAACACTGATCATTAACTTTCCACGTCGTAATATACTTGGAATGAATACATCGCCAGCTAACGCTTGACCCGCCATATTAATTAATGCCTTGTCTGGCTTGGCTTGTAATATGGATTGATTTACGTCTGTATCGTTCGTCGCAGCAATAATTAAATCCGCGTCTTGCACATCACTACTTTCAAATGTTTTATTCCGCCATTGAATGACTTGTTTATCAACAAGATGTTCTAAGCTATTTGTTAGCGTGGGGCTAATAATTTGAATTTGTTTTGTATATGTTTTTAAAACATTGACACGTCTTTCAGCTATTTTTCCGCCACCTATAACAACGATTTGTTTTTGTGAAATATCAACCACTAAAGGGATGTAAGACATGATGTCACTCCTCAGATAAGTACTTTCAACTTTGATAAAAATGACTAAACTGTATCAAACGTCTCTTCAACACGTTCTTTTAATGCAATTTGTAATTGCTCGTGATGGCTTAGATGAGCTGCTAAAATAATGTCACTTTTTAATTGGTATGCACTCACAACATCAGCGATATGTTGGTCTAAAATACCTGTAAACCAGATATACGGTAAAATAAATATTTGCGAATGACCTGCGTTTACTAAACGGTCCAACGCATCTTCAAATAGCGGTTCACAAGCTGCCAAATAACACACTTCTATGCTTTTAGAAGGAAACATTTCTGATAATTGTGACTTTATTATCGAAAAATCTTGCTTCGTTTGTGGATTATAACTACCTCTACCAATAACTAATAATTTAGCGTCAGCATTAGGCGTGATTTCACGCTCTTCTAAACGTTGTTTAAGAATTTCAGTTAATCGTTTTTGTACACCCAAAGGCTTACCGTAATTGATTTTTATGTTGGGAAATTGAGTTTTAATACGTTCAATCTCTACAGGTATATCTTTGTAGTAATGACCTGCGCTAAGCAGTAATACAGGGATCACGGAAATTTCAGTTGCACCTTGATGCACTAATTTCCTAAAACCTTCAGATATATCTGGGTCTGCAAGTTCTAAAAAACATGTTTCTTGTAAAGGAATATTAACTTTTGCTTGAACACGCTCAATCAATGACGTTGCTTCTTCAACTGCTTCTGCTACACGGCTACCATGACTAACATATAAGACGCCTTGCATATAATTATCCCTCCAGCCACTGTTATGTGAGTTGTGTTAATAATTCATTTTTATATGTTTCCTCAAACCAACTAATGCGGTTACGCAATTTCACGACTTCACCCACAATAATCATCGCTGGGTTTTCAACATCTTTTGCACCGTGGACAATGGTTTCTAATGTGCCAACAACGGTTTTTTGTAATTTAGAAGTACCCATATGTACAAGCGCTACTGGCGTATTTTTATTACGCCCATTTTTAGTTAGCAACTCAACAATCTCTGGCAGCTTTTTAACGCCCATATAGATACATAACGTTTCCGGCCCTAAAGCTAGATGTCTCCAGTATTCATCCTTGTCAATTTCCTTGTTGATAACACCCGTAACAAATGCAACAGAAGAGCTGTAATCTCGATGTGTTACAGGGATACCTGCGTATGCAGGTGCTGCAATACCTGCAGTTATACCTGGTACGATTTCAAATGAAATATTATTGGCGGCTAATACTTCTGCTTCCTCGCCGCCTCTGCCATAAACGAAAGGATCTCCACCTTTCAAGCGTGTAATCGTGTGACCTTCTTGAGCCAAATCAACGAGTAGTTGGTTAGTATCTACTTGCGAAACAGATTTATGGTTAGGATTTTTACCACAATATATTAACTGCGCAGTTATAGATGCGTACTCCAATAACTCAGGATTAACTAAACGGTCGTATAAAATAATGTCAGCTGTTTCAATCGATTTTTTACCTTTAACTGTAATTAAATCAGGATCACCAGGTCCTGCGCCTACTAAAAAAACTTTTCCCATCCTAACACCACCTTTTTAATTGATTAACTATGGAATAATTGACCGTCTGTGACTGCTTCAACAATCCCTGCTCTGACTACAAAATTACCAAAGCGCTCACCATCTGTTCTTTCTTGTGCATATTGCAATAAAATGGGTCTCAAACTTTCTAATATTTCTGCTTCATCAATATTTTCTTTATACAATTTATTTAAACGATCACCAGCGAAACCGCCACCTAGGTACATATTGTACTTACCTGGTGCTTTACCAATAAATGCAATTTCAGCTAATGCCGGACGCGCACAACCGTTAGGGCATCCCGTCATTCTAATAGTTATTTCTTCTTCATTTAAGCCCGCTTCATCTAACAAGCTTTCTATTTTGGTAATTAATGAAGGTAAATACCGTTCAGATTCTGCCATTGCTAAACCACAAGTAGGAAAAGCGACACAAGCCATGGAATTTTTCCGCAACCCAGTATAATGTTCACCATCTGTTAAACCATATTGCTTTATGAGTGCTTCAATTTCTGGCTTTTTCTCTGTTTCAACATTCGCAATTACTAAATTTTGGTTAGGTGAAAGTCTAAAATCTCCAGTATGTACTTCAGCAATCGCTCTTAACGCTGTTTTCAATTTATATTCTTCCGTATCTTTAACACGTCCATTTTGAATAAATAAAGTGAAATGATGCTTACCACTGCCTTCAGTCCAACCATATCGATCACCATTATCTTCAAAGTGAAATGCACGCTTGGACTCTAATTCCCAACCTAAACGACGATTCAGTTCATCCGTGATCCATGCTACCCCTTTGCGATCCACAGTATATTTAAAACGTGCATTCGTTCTATCTTCACGATTTCCATAATCTCTCTGAATCGTAAGGATTTTTTCACAAACATCAATGACCTGTGATTTTGGGAAATAGCCAATCAATCGTCCAACTTGTGGGTACGTCGCAGTATTTCCATGTTTCATACCCATGCCGCCACCAACTGTGAGATTAAATCCAACTAATTCACCGTCTTCAATGATTGAAATTAACCCGATATCTTGTGAAAATACGTCGATATCATTAGAGGGTGGGACTGCAATACCAATTTTAAATTTACGTGGCAAATAGGTTTTGCCATACATTGGTTCTGGTTCTTGATCACTCGTATCTAACACTTTCTCTCCGTCTAACCAAATTTCATGGTAAGCCTGTGTTTTAGGTGAAAGGTGACGGCTAATATCACTCGCAATCTGATTAATTTCCGCATGCACATCAGATTGATAAGGGTTAGGGTTACACATCACATTACGATTAACATCTCCACATGCTGCAAGCGTGTCTAATAAAGATTGGTTTATATCAAACATCGTTTGTTTTAAATTTCTTTTTAAAATCCCATGGAATTGAAACGCTTGTCTCGTCGTTAATTTAATCGTTTGATTTGCATATTGATTCGCGATATCATCCATCGCAATCCATTGTTCTGGAGTCGAAGCACCGCCCGGAGCACGCACTCTTATCATGAAACTGTATGCAGGCTCTAACTTCTGTCTACGGCGTTCATCGCGAAGATCTCTGTCATCTTGCATATAACTCCCATGAAACTTTAATAATTTAGTATCTTCTTCTGAAATAGCACCTGTAATTCTATCTGCTAACCCTTCAACAATTGTGCCACGAAGGTAGTTACTATCAGCTTTGATACGTTCCATCTCATCAAGTTTTTGAGAAAAATTTAAATTTGACTCTGTCACGTGATCAGCTCCTTTTCTAATAAACGTCTCTTTGATATCGTTTGTCTTTTTTCATTTGTGTCAAATAAGTCTCAGCTTCTTCCTCTGACATATTACCTTCTTTAACTAAGACCTGATGTATCGCTTTATGTACATCTTTAGCCATATTTTGTTCATCGCCACATACATATAAAGATGCACCGTTTTTTAACCACTCATAAAAAGTTTCACTTTGTTCCACAATCTTATGTTGAACATAAACTTTTTCATCCG
The DNA here is from genome assembly GCF_017892745.1 of Staphylococcus sp. GDY8P45P. Classification (NCBI taxonomy): domain Bacteria; kingdom Bacillati; phylum Bacillota; class Bacilli; order Caryophanales; family Staphylococcaceae; genus Staphylococcus; species Staphylococcus sp. GDY8P45P. The sequence continues at coordinate 154,608 of NZ_JAESLS010000007.1, forward strand.
TATCTCTTGAAAATGCTAAGTCCAACTTACTCAGCACACCTTCTTTAAGCCAATCTTGCCATTCTGTTTGATATAAAAAGTCTGTTGTAAAATGCTGTTCTCCAAAGAACAACCATGTTTGGCCTGATAAATCTAACTCTTCACGTGCTTGTAAATAAGATCTAAAAGGTGCGACACCTGTTCCAGGGCCAATCATAATGACGGGTGTAGCTTCATCGAATGGAAATTTAAAATTCGGGTTTTTCTTTAGATATACAGATATAGATGTTCCAGGTTCCATGCGTTCAGCTAATTGAACTGAACAAACACCTTGGCGCTCACGTTGGTGTGCTTGATATCTTACAGCGCCTACAGTGATATGAACTTCATCAGGATTTGCTTCATAACTGCTCGCTATAGAATATTCTCTAGGTGGTAATTTTCTTAAAAATTGATATAGCACCTCAGGCGCCAGGTTTTCTGGTTTAAAGTCTTGAATTAAATCAATTAAATCTCGACCATAAACATAAGATTTAACCCACGCTTGATCTAAGACGTTTTCTGCCAACGCTTCATTTCCAAACAACTCAGCTGCTTTTTGTAGTAGTGGTTTAGTTAATTTAGTAATTTCAAAATGATGTTGTAGTGCATCCTTTAATGAAAGCACATCGCCTTTGTCGTTGATTGGTATTTCTGTTTGAGCATCCCAATCTAATTTATCCAGTAAGACTTCTACTAGTTTTTCATCATTTTCTGGAATCACAACCAAGCAATCACCTGGCTCATAGTCTTCACCATAATCTTCAAATTGTAATTCAATATGTCTAACTTCTTTATTAGAGCTTCTACCATTCAAGTTAATATTTTCTAATATTTCAGCTTCATAAGGTTGTGTTTTTGAATATCGTTTTTCATTTGTCAATTGTACCGCGTTCGTTGTTGTCACCTTTTCTTCACTCAATGAGGCTTCGCTTAACTGTTCAATAATTTGATCCATCCAAGATTCAGCCATATCATCAAAATCCAAGTCACAATCTCGTCTATCTACTAAGCGGGAAGCTCCTAAATCTTCTAGACGTGCATCAAAATCCTTACCTGTTTGACAGAAGAATTCATATGATGCGTCCCCGAGTGATAAAACTGAAAAACGTACACCTTCTAACTTAGGTGCTTTTCTACCATGTAAAAATTCGTGAAAGCTAATGGCATTATCGGGCGGATTTCCTTCACCATGAGTAGAAGAAATAATAAATAAATCTTCTACTTTTTTTAGATCTTTTGTTTTATAATCACCCATTGCACTCAATTTCACATTGAAATTGAGTTCGACAAGGCGATCAGCTAACTTTTCAGCCAAACCTTGTGCATTACCAGTTTCTGAACCATACAATACAGTGATATGTCTCTCACTATTTGAAGTGTTTTCTTTATTTAATACAAACTGAGCTACTTCCGATGGTGTTTCTTGTTTTGTAGTAACACTTTGTAAATTTGCAGTTAAATAACCGCTTAACCAAACTTGCTGCTCAATCGTAAGATTTTGAATAATTTGGTTTAGTTGTGTGGCTTGATTTTCATCAAATGGACTATTTATTACGGATAAGTTCACAACCATTTCACCTCATTTTAATTTTTATTTAACAATCATTTTATTTAAACTTACTCAACAATTGACGCCATACTCTTTTCAGAAAAATTTTTAACCATCACCTAAGATTATTTTGTTTAATCATCCTTTAGATATATCTATCCGATGGGAATACTAGGATTTAATGTCAAAAAAAATTTATTATTATAAAGATGTATGGTCTGTGGTATGAAGGCCGCATTCTGTTTTGTTTGAATTGGTCCATCTTCCCGCTCTTGAATCTCCTGATCCTTCAACAGCTGTCGTACACGGTATACATCCTATACTTGGATAGTTAAAATCATGTAATTCATTATAATGCAATTTATATTTTTTAATATATTGCCATACATCATCCCATGTCCAATGTATCAATGGACAAATTTTAACTGATTGGAAACGTTCGTCTTTATTTATAAACTGCGTATTTTGACGGCTTGGTGATTGCGCTCTACGTAACCCAGAAATCCAAGCAGTAGCACCAGACAAGACATCTTCCAATGGTTTGATTTTTCTAATATAACAACATTGGTTTGGATTGTTTTTCCAAAGTGCGGGGTTATATTGTGATGATTGCTCTTCCAAAGTTAATTCCGGTTTTTTAAGTTTAACACGTAGTTCTGGGTAGCGTTTTTGAACACGATCAATTAAATCATATGTTTCTTGAAAGTGAAGGCCTGTATCTAAAAATACAATTTGTGCATCCTTCTTAACACTATAAATCAAATCTATTAAAATCATGCCTTCCGCGCCAAAACTACAGGCATAAATAACCGAATCTCCATAGGTTTGGTAAGCCCATGAGACGATTTCGCGTGCACCTTTTGTTTCATCATCAATATCTATTGACTCAAAGACATTTGCATTAAAATGTTCATAAGTAACTTTTGGTTCAAACATTAATCTATTCGCCCCCTCATAACGTACATGAATACATTATAATTAGATTTATTATAAATTTAGAATTATTTGAAAATAATTATGATTTACACTTTACTCATTGTAAATTTTTATGTCAAGTGTATATTTGAACGTGCGCATTAGTTACATTTTTTATTAAATTTGTATAGAAAGTGCATAGTCATAGTGTTTTAAGCACTTTTAATTTCTAAGTTAATTCATTTTTATAACAACCTTGTTATATTGAATTTCCGCCTTTTCTACCACCTTTTCACATTTTTCTGAAATTTTTTAGATTTTTCATTTTTGACTGTATTTTAAAAGCCATCATTTTATAAAAGGTGATTCAGAACGTAAACAAACCCTTCGCATTAATTTGCGAAGGGTTTGTCTACTTATATAGTTTTTTCAAAATAGTAGTGGTATTTCAAACCATTATTGGCCATTTTACTAACCATATTGCCAATTTTTAAAGATTCATGGCAACACAAATTAACATGGTCTCCATAGAAACTTTGTCATGGTGTCTATATTTCGTTCATCGCATACCATGCTGTTCTTTTATATCGCCTAAATCTTCTCTCAATTGTTTGACTTCGCAAATTATATTGTTTCTTTACAGTATCAACAGTGCTTTTCAATGATATAACCATCTTTATCTACACATGCATGTAGACTATAAGCAAATTGTTTTTATCGTTCTCTTTTAACATATTATCCCACTTCTAAATCAGTAATACTTTTAGTGTGATATTGGCAGTGATTTGGGCCGACTCCTGCGGGAAGCGCACTAGCCGAAGACTACAGGCTAAGGCAGTGCCCGCGGAAAGCATGCACAAAAAACTGCCGACAAAGTCGGAGACTTTGTCGACAGTCTGAGCCACCTTTTATAAAAAGGTGGCTAGCTCATTTCAATTTTTAGAAATTCAAATCAATGGTTAAGTAAATCAACCCTATTTTATTAATGCATATATTTTATAAAGTAAAGGTCTTATTGGTTTAATAAAATCTCCAACATACTCTTCTATATGCGCGTTGAAGCCTGCTTTGAATTTTTGTACACCAGCATCTTCAGCATTTTCACTGAAATCTCCTGTTATACCGTAAAAATTATAACGATGGATATTGTGCGCTTTCGCAAATTTTATCATTTCCCATTGCAATCTATAGGCACCCATATATGTATTGTATCTAGGGTTGGAGCCGCTTGAAAGATAATAAACTTCATGATCGTTGTAAATATAAAGTGCAGCTGCTAAATCCAATATGGTTCCATCTGTTTTGATTAATGCTTCTGTTTCGGTTACTTTTCTTTGTTGTGCTTTTATTTGTTGTAAACCCTGCTCATACTTATTTTTATTTTTTTTCGAGTTAGGATTATTTTCTAAGCGCGCTTTAATATTTTCTAAGTCTTCATTTAATTTTTCTAATTGTTTATTTTGTTTGACTAACAATGCTGACAAATCGATATATGCTAATTTTAACATGCTATTATCATGATAAATATTTTGCATTTCTTTAAAGTAATGCTGATCTCTAAACTTAAAACCATGTTTTTCTTCAGCCATTTTAAATAATTTAAAAAATCTACTAGTCTCCTCAATAGGGAGTGTACGTATTTGTACATCCATCTCGTATGTTTTCTTAATATTTCTACGTGTTTGATAATCCATTTCTTTAAGTAGGTCATCTTCAGTTTTGTTCTTCAAATCCAGAACAGATAACCAACGAATTTGACTTATTTGAGAATACCCTACTGTATACCCTTGATGTTTATAACCGATATCTTCCATAGTCTTAATAAGTGGTTTATTGTTATAACTTTCTAATATTTCACCTTGAGAATTTCTTATATTTTCTAACGTGTATGGATCTGTTAAAACATATAAACCACGATGCTTTTTTAAATATTTAGTTAAATTTTTGTAGAAAAACCTTACTAACTGATAATCCGAAAAATCCAAAACAGGTCCTCGATGCGTATAAAAATATTTAAAAAATTTAAAGGAACGTGCTTCAGTTAAAAGGCATGCTGCTATAACATTATCTTCGTTATCTTTAACACCTACAATATGCACATCGTTTTTATGTTGGTTTCTGTAATGAAAATGGTTGGCACTTTGTGTGTAATGTGAGGCATGATTATGAGTAAAACTTTCAAATTCATCAACTTTCAAGTGAGTGAAATACATTGTAAACCTACTTTCTCTTAATTTATAATGCATTGAACAATATTTATATATCATTAAAAAAACCAAGCACTAGGAAGGCTTGGCTAAATGATTTTCAACGGAGGGAGAAGGATTCGAACCAACGCAAGCAAGATGCTTCTAATTAATATTAACTATTAATTTCCCTTAAGCCAGACTTGGGTATCCCTCCAAAATTTTAATTATTTGATTATATTGTACTACTCATTTACAAAAAATAAAAGTATTGTTTAAAATATATTAAAACCTTTTTTCATTGCAAATTCATATCTATAAGGCACCATCTTTTCACAACAACAAAGAAGGAACAAGTAACCGTTCTTACGTTACTCGTTCCTTCTTTAATATCATACATTTTCATTTTCAATAAGTGTTATTAGTTTTTCTAAAAAATGAATTGTATTATTTGTTTTAGTGGTAAAGTGATCCGACATAAAATTTAAAAGCCCTTCATTTTCAGGCGTTACTTGAATTTTGTGCTTTATCTCTTGTGCTTCTATTAACATTTGTTTATTATCTTGAATCTTGCTTTCCAAGATATTGATTACTTTTTGATTATCTACAAATTTAAGGTAAGCAACACCAACATACATTTCACTAATTTCTTTAGTGTTCTCGAACAACTTATATATCAATTTAGGCAAAGTTTGTTTACCTTTTTCAGTAATTTGAAATACTTGCTTATCCGGACGATTTTCTTCTTTAATTGTCTCCACTATTTCTACAAGGCCTTTTTTGGATAATGCTTCAAAATTATAATAAAGTTTACTTTCTGTTAGTCCGCTCATTTTATCAAAAGGTATTGGTTCTGATAGCTGTTTTTTTAATAAATAAGGATAACTGTTTTTTTCCATTAATTTCCCTAATATAAATATTTGGATAGACATTATTAAAGTCTCCTTTTCTCATAATACCTTTATTTTAACAGAATCAAAGAAGATATTAATAGTTTGCAAGTGTTTCGTTAGTATTTTTGTAATGCTCAAAAACAACATCGGGTTCTTTTTTATAAACAAAAGTTACGATAACAATATTAACCAACATGGCAACGACACCTACAGTTACCATAGATAAAATATATGGTGTTTGTGACACACTTCCAAAAATGTTTGCAAAATGACCCTGCACTGAATAATACATTGGTGAAATATGACTCATCCAGTTATAAACTGTAGGCATCATATCACGACTCATTGTTGCCCCATTAGCAATTGTTTGTATGAGTAAAATAGGAATATTTAAAATCATACCTGCCTGACCTATTAGGAAAACGACGATTGCAGTAAAGTTAAAGGAAACCCAATAATTCAATACTAATTGGCCAAAAATACTTAAGAATTTATCAGCTTCTAAATCATTTACTAAATAAGCAATACCTAACGAAATTACAGAAGAAGCTAGTCCAATGATTAAGGCTGTTAGTTGAACATAGATGAACAATTTAGTTTTACTAGCCTTGTTTCTGTTTTCTTTAAATGCACTAACTAATTGCATCGCTCCAATCATTGCTCCTACATATCCAGCTAAAGTTAAAAACATAGGTAACATTTTAAAATTCATGCTTGATGGCATTTTATTCATATGAGTAATGTCACCAGAATATGAGGCATTTATTTGCTTAATTAAGCCGTCCATTTGTTCATCAGGTATTTTTGCTTGTTGTAAAACACCTTCTGTAGTTTGGTTAGAAAATTGTTTACTAAGCTGACTATTAATTTCACTTCCGATTGAATCCATAGATTGACTAATCATCGTTGGAGAAGCGTCATTCACTTTAAAATCTAGTCCTGGTGTAGCTTTTTCAGATTTTAAATCACTTGAAAAATCTTGAGGTATATGAATAACAAGATTTAATTTATTATGTTCTAACTGATTATTTGCTTTCGCATTAGAAATATCTTTTTTAATATGATCGAACGGTAAACTTTTGTTCAATTGTTTTGATATTTGGTTACCGTAATCCCCTTTATCGTCGTTAACAATCGCAATCGGTAATTTATCAATATTACCTGGCATCGCTTTGTAACCAGGTAAAAAGATGGCCAACATCACTAATCCATAAAAAATCCCCATGAATATTGCGCCAACTGCCCCTTTTGTTTTTAAAAAAGCACTAAATTTCATCTTAATTATCCTCTCTAATACACATATATATAGTTTTATAAAAGTACTTTTAACAAAGTACTTTGTTTATACTACGCTTTTGGATTTAATAGGTCAATTATATAAACCTAGAATTTTCATTATTTTACGAAACGTTATACGACAACTGAATGTCTATTTTTATGTGTATAGAGGGTAAAAATGCTTTGTATACATACAATTTATGCTCAAATTGTTTTGCTAATTACAAAGTATACTTAACTGGCACTATATCTTTATATTTTTGATTTATTTGAAAAATATTTGCGCAGTGTAAAATAAAAAACCCCCGACTAAGCTATTAAGTCGAGGGCTTATTTAATAAAAATGAAAGGTCTTCAGATAAATAAAATACCATGTTTATTTTATAATATTTTTTGAATCTATATAAAATGTGTAAACCGAGTTAAATTACACTGAAAAGCTCAATCTTGGGATAAATGTTTCAAAATGAATATGCTCCATTGGTACTTCTAATTTTTGTAATTCTTGAATCATAGCTTTTAAGAATGAATTACCACCACATACATAAACTTCTGTTTCACCATCAAGGTATTGTTTTAATTGTTCAGCGTCTATAAATCCGTCTTGATCACGGAAATGTTTATCAAATTGTGCTACTGAAGATTGTGCTGTGATTGCTTCTAAATTTTCTTCAAATGCTACATTTTGAGCATCGGATGTTGATTGAAGGAATGTTGAAGTTAAACCAGCATCAACTGCTTCTTTATACATTGAAACGAGAGGTGTAACACCTACGCCAGAGCCTAAGAATAATTGTTTGTTATCTTTGTTTGCCAATCCAAATCCACCAACTGGTGCAGATAGCAATAGAGTGTCTCCAACGTTCACTTCATCGTGTAGCACTGTAGATACTTCACCTTCATGTTCTTCCGTAACGTCTCTACGTACACCGAATGTTAAGAAATCCTTGTCACCATCTACAATAGAATAATGTCTTTTAGCTCTGTATGGCAACTTCTCACTAGATATGTCTACTGTAATATATTGTCCAGGTACAAATTGACTTAAATCAATGTCGTCAGATGTTACTGTGAATGATTTAATTATTTCAGTTTCATCAGTGATATTTGTTACAGTAAATGGTTTAAAACCATCCCAAGCCATTTTACTGTATACTTCTTTTTCTAAACCGATAAATGCATCAGCAATTTCTCCATATGCTTTAATCCAAGCTTGGATAATAGGATCGTCTTCTTTTAAACCAGTCTCTTGTTGAATTGCCCAAATTAAATTTTCACCAACGATTGGATAATGCTCAGCTTTTACTTGTAAAGCACAATGTTTGTAAACCACAGGCATAATTGCGGGAACAATCGGTGATAAGTCTTCGATATTTTCTGCCGCTGCTAACACTGCCATCGCCAATGCAGAAGATTGTAACCCTCTTTTTTGGTTAGTCTGATTAAATATATTTTTCAATTCAGGATGTTGTTCAAATAATCTTTTATAGAAAGTTGATGTTATTGTCTGCCCTTTATCTTTTAATAATGGTACCGTTTCTCTTATAGTCTGTATTTCTTCTTGATTTAACATAAAACCCCTCCTAGTTATTCCTTCACTTCCATTATTGTACGCCATTCGTTTACTTACAAGAGAATGTGTTTTATTTCACATAATTTTCACATTCAATATTCATTAATTTGTAACTATTTTATGATTAACAATTTTTTAAAAGACAATATATAGGAAATCATTGCTTACTTTCATTCATAATATAATTTAAAATAAAATATATTTTTTTAGAAATTAGTTTTAACAAAAATTAAAAACCACATGCACCAGACGATAAATGAGTTGGCTTGTGGTTTTAACTTTTTTATTTACTCTTATTAATATGTTTTAAAAATGCTTTACACTTATTAATTAACAGATAAAAATTCTATTTTAATTATATTTCTCATTCAATTGGTGTATCAACCTTCTGAACTCCGTTTCGGATTTAAATTCAAAGGTGATATAACCTTTTTTATTTTTGTTAGAAATCGTCACAGCTGAACCATATTGTTCTTTTAGTTGTCGCTCTTGCTGTTGAATAAACTTTGGTTTTTTAGTTGCTTGTTGTTTCTCTATAATCTTTTTTTTATCTTCATTGTTTTCATTTACATACTGTTCTAATGTACGTACACTCCAAGACTCCTGGAAGGCTTGCTCAGCAATGCTTTTCATCTTTTGTTTATCTTTTATCCCTAATAATGTACGTCCATGTGCACCTGATAATTTATTATCTTTAACCATTTGAGTAATTTCCTTAGGCAATTGTAGTAAACGCAACATGTTGGCAATATAAGGTCTAGATTTACTTAATCGCTGTGCAACTTCTTGTTGAGTCAGCTCTAAATCATCCATTAGCTTACGATAACTTTCTGCTTCTTCAATCGCATTTAAATCTTCGCGCTGCAAATTTTCAATCACAGCGAGTTCCATCATGTCTTCATCAGATAGCACTTTTACAATAGCTGGTATTGTCGTTGATCCTGCTAGTTTTGAAGCTCGATAACGTCGCTCTCCAACTACAATGTTATAACCAGATATTGTTTTTCGTAACACGATAGGCTGTAAAATACCATGAAGTTTTATCGACTCAGCTAAATCTTCTAAACGTTCTTGATCAAATGTTTTTCTAGGTTGATAAGGATTAGGTTTAATGCTGTTAATAGCAATTTCTTTTACGTGCGCATTGTTATCTACTTTGAGTCGTTCATCTATAGAATCATTCATTTTTTACACCTACTTTCTTAAATAAAATAATTTTTTTAGTTAAACATAGTATATCATCACAGTAACAATGAAAAATATTATTTTAAATTATCGGTTAAATCAAAATTTTCAGATAAGTTATTGACAAAAGTTATTTTAATGTGTAATCTAAGTGATAACAAATTCGAAATAGCAACACACAGTAATAAGGAAAGTAGAACTTACACTGCTGACACAGAGAGTCTTCACCTGCTGAAAGAAGACACAGAAAGAAAGTTTGAAAATGGCCTTTGAGTGTTGATGCCAATATGAGGTGTCAACGGGATCGCCCGTTATAGCGATACAGTATTAACATTTTGTTTAATGGCGTACTGGATTATTCCAAGCGTTGCATATGTCGTTAATACTCATTTCACTTTCAGTGGCAGTGAGTTTTTTATTTGGACATATTACGGTAGCGCAAGTTCAGTACAAGTAATTAATGCAATTTGGCGTACTGGATAAGGTTACTTTAGTGATAAAGTAATGAACAAAGGTGGTACCGCGAGCTAAGCTTTCGTCCTTTACATCCGATTGAGTCGGGTTTAAAGGACGGAAGCTTTTTTTATTTTTTAAAGGAGGTTATCTGTATTATGAAAAATACTGAGTTATCACAAATTGCACTGACACAAGATGCAACAGGAGCGATTGCAAATCCAATCTATTTATCAACAGCATATCAGCATCCTCATTTAGGAACATCAACTGGTTTTGATTATACAAGAACTAAAAATCCTACCCGTTCAGCTTTTGAAGAATCATTTGCTAAGTTAGAACGTGGTACTGCTTCATTTGCAACTGCAAGTGGCATGGCAGCCATACAATTAATATGTAATTTATTTAAAGCTGGCGATGAAATACTCGTTTCATTCGACCTTTATGGTGGCACATTTAGACTATTTGATTTTTATGAGCAGCAATACGGTGTACATTTCAAATATGTAGATTTCTTAAACTATGAAACAGTCAAAGAAAACATTACAGAAAATACCAAAGCACTATTTATAGAAACGATTTCAAACCCACAAATGCAAGAAGTAGATGTTGATCCATATTATATTTTAAGTAAAAAACATCACTTATTGACGATTATAGACAACACTTTTTTAACACCATATCTCTCAACACCACTTGAAGATGGTGCAGATATTGTACTACATTCTGCTACGAAATACATAGGTGGTCATAATGATGTACTTGCTGGTGTAGTGACAGTTAAAGACGAAAATTTGGCTGAAAAATTAGGTGAATTTCATAACATGATTGGTGCAACTTTATCACCTTTTGACAGCTACTTACTACAACGTGGTTTAAAGACATTGCACTTAAGAATGGATCGTTCAGAATATAATGCTCAATTATTAGCCAAACGATGTTATAACTTAAAAGGCATTGACCAAGTCTTATATTGTGGTCGAACAGGAATGATGAGTCTACGTTTAAATAAAAATTATAAAGCCGATAAATTTTTAGAAAACTTAAAAGTATGTATTTTTGCAGAAAGTTTAGGCGGAACAGAAACATTTATAACATTTCCATATACACAAACACACGTTGATATGCCAGATGAAGAAAAAGAAAAACGAGGCATTGATGAACATTTACTAAGATTATCCATCGGTGTTGAAGATTACGAAGATATTGAACAAGACATTATACAAGCATTAGAAAAATCTAAAGAAAGCGTGATTATATGAGTTTATCAAAAGAAACAGAAGTGATATTTGACGCACAAAGAGGTGTTGAATACGATTCAGCTAACCCACCATTATATGCTTCTTCGACATTTCATCAAAAAGTTTTAGGTGGCGATGCTAAATATGATTATGCGCGAAGTGGCAACCCTAATCGTGCTTTGTTAGAAGAAAAATTAGCAGCACTTGAAGGCGGCGATTACGCATTTGCTTACGCATCAGGTATTGCAGCTATTTCAGCTGTACTGCTTACATTAAATGCAGGTGATCATGTCATTCTACCCGATGATGTCTATGGTGGTACTTTCAGATTAACAGAACAAATCTTAACACGTTTTAATATTCAGTTTACGACGGTAGACACAACGCAATTACAAGAAATCGAGGAAGCCATTCAATCAAATACAAAACTAGTTTATATTGAAACACCATCTAATCCATTATTTAAAATCACTGATATTAAAGGCGTCTCTCGTATTACACAACAACACGAACTATTACTCGCTGTTGATAATACATTTATGACGCCACTTGGTCAGTCACCTTTAGCTTTAGGTGCAGATATCGTCGTACATAGCGCTACAAAATTCTTGGGTGGCCATAGTGATATTATTGCTGGCGCTGCTATCACAAACAATAAAGCAGTAGCAGACGCACTTTATCTATTACAAAACGGTACTGGAACTGCACTATCTGCACATGATTGCTGGACGTTAGCACAACATTTAAAAACATTGTCTGTACGTTTCAATCAATCTGTGGAAAATACACAGAAAGTTTATGATTTCTTATCGCAGCGTGAAGAAATTGCAGAAGTTTATTACCCGGGAAATGACAAGTTACACTTGTCTCAAGCAAAACATGGTGGTGCTGTTTTAGGTTTAAGACTTAAAGATGAATCGAAGGCACAAGCCTTTGTAGATGCACTCACACTGCCACTTGTTTCTGTAAGTTTGGGTGGTGTCGAGACTATTTTATCTCACCCTGCTACTATGTCTCATGCTGCTGTACCAAAAGAAGTTCGTGAAGCACGCAATATAACGTTTGGATTATTCAGATTAAGTGTGGGCTTAGAAAATGCTGACGAATTAATTGCTGATTTAAACTACGCACTGAAGGAGGCTTTCAATGAGTCAACTCATCAACAAACTGAAACAGAACATTTTAGTCGCTGATGGTGCAATGGGAACCATTCTATATTCTGATGGTTTAGATACTTGTCCAGAAGCATATAATTTAACCCATCCTGACAAAATAGAACGGATACACCGCTCCTACATTGAATCTGGTGCTGATATTATTCAGACCAATACTTATGGTGCAAACTTTGAAAAATTAAAAGTATTTGGTTTAGAACACAAAGTTAAAGAAATACACAAAGCCGCAGTACAAATTGCCAAAAAAGCAGCTAATGACGAAACATTTATATTAGGTACTGTGGGTGGATTTAGAGGTGTGAAACAGGAAGATTTAGGTTTAGAAGCCATTCAATATCATACCGAAATCCAGGTAGATACTTTAGTTGAAGAAGGTGTCGATGGTTTACTTTTTGAAACCTATTATGATTTAGAAGAGCTTACTAATATTATTAAAGCTACAAAACGAAAACATCATATTCCTATCATTGCTCAATTAACTGCTTTAAACACAAATTATTTAAGAGATGGTACAGAAATTAATACAGCTTTACAACGGGTTGTTGACAGTGGCGCTGATATCGTTGGACTCAATTGTCACCATGGTCCTCATCACATGCAGCAATCTTTTTCACATATTGAATTACCTGACAATGCGTATTTATCTTGCTATCCCAATGCAAGTTTATTAGATATTGAAAATAGTCGATTTAAATATAGTGACAATGCCGAATACTTTGGTAAAGTGGCGGAACAATTAATTAAAGAAGGCGTTAGGATTATCGGGGGATGTTGCGGGACTACACCAGAACATATTCAATACATTAAGTCCTCAGTAGCCAATCTCAAACCGGTATCCAGTAAAAATGTAATTCCTATAAAAAAATACAATAGCCCTTCATATGCCAATACACAGCAACAAAATTTAACAACTAAAGTTAAAGCACAACCTACAATTATAGTAGAATTAGACACGCCAAAGCACTTAGATACAGAAACATTTTTCAGAAATATCAAAAAACTCGACGATGCTCAAATTGATGCGGTGACCTTAGCAGATAACTCCTTAGCCACTGTGCGTATCAGTAATGTTGCAGCAGCGAGTATTATCAAACAACAATATAATATTGAACCGCTCGTTCACATTACTTGCCGCGACCGTAATCTCATTGGATTGCAATCACATTTATTAGGCTTATCCTTACTAAATGTGAATGAAATATTAGCCATTACAGGAGATCCATCAAAAATTGGTCACTTGCCAGGAGCAACGAATGTTTACGATGTGAATTCCAAAGGTTTAACAGAAATTGCATTACGCTTTAACGAAGGTATTAACACTGATGGTGATGCGCTGAAGACGAAAACAAATTTCAACATCGCAGGTGCTTTTGATCCGAATGTTCGTAAACTCGAAGGTTCAGTCAAACGTGCTGAGAAAAAAATAGAAAGTGGCACGCACTACTTTATAACACAGCCAGTTTATAGCACCGAAAAAATCGAAGAAATATATGAAGCAACCAAACATTTGGACGTACCATTCTTTATTGGCATTATGCCAGTCACTAGCTATAATAATGCACTATTTTTACACAACGAAGTGCCTGGTATTAAACTGTCCGAAGACATTTTAGAACAATTTGAAGCTGTTAAAGATGATAAAGAAAAAACGAAAGCATTAAGCCTTAAACTTTCTAAGGAACTTATAGATACCGTCCATAAATATTTTAACGGTTTATATTTAATTACACCGTTCCAGAAAGTAGATTACACTTTAGCACTTGCATCATATTCACAATCAATTACTTCAAGTAAACAGGAGGCAATATTATGACAATTCAAACATCAAATTTAGGTTTCCCAAGATTAGGTAGAAAAAGAGAGTGGAAAAAAGCAATAGAAAGTTACTGGGCTAATAAAATAGATGCCCCTACATTAAATCAACAATTAACAGACTTGCATAAAGAGAATTTATTGCTACAAAAGAATTATAATTTAACAAGTGTCCCTGTCGGAGATTTCTCTCTTTATGATCATATTCTTGATACATCTTTATTATTCAACATTATTCCAGAACGTTTCCAAGGCAGAGCATTAGACAATGATTTATTATTCGACATTGCCAGAGGTAATAAAGAACATGTTGCAAGTGCATTGATCAAATGGTTCAACACAAATTATCATTATATTGTACCTGAATGGGACAACGTAGAGCCAAAATTGAATGACAACGTATTATTAGAGCGTTTCAAATATGCACAATCTATTAACGTGAATGCACACCCAGTGATCGTGGGCCCAATAACATTCGTAAAACTTTCTAAGGGAGGTTCACAATCATTTGAAGAAAAAGTAAATACATTACTGCCTTTATATAAAGAAGTTTTACAGTCTTTAGTAGATGCAGGAGCGGAATACATTCAAATCGATGAACCTGTACTTGTGGAAGATGATAGTGCATCATTTGAAGATATTACACGTACTGCTTATAACTATTTTGACGAAGCAGGCGTAAGTAATCACCTTGTGATTCAAACTTATTTTGAACGTGTAAATTTAAAATTCCTAAACAGCTTACCTGTAAAAGGATTAGGTTTAGATTTTGTACATGATAATGGCTATAACTTAAAACAAATTAAAGATGGAGACTTAGACAAAAACAAATCACTTTATGCAGGTATTATAGATGGTCGTAATGTGTGGGCAGCAGATATTGAAGCTAAAAAATCATTAATCGACACATTACAAAATGCTACAAATAACCTTGTCATTCAACCATCTTCTTCTCTATTACATGTGCCAGTATCATTAGACGATGAAACATTAGATGAATCTATCGCAGAGGGCTTGAGTTTTGCCACTGAAAAATTAGATGAATTAGATGCATTAAGACGATTATTTAATGACAATGACAGCCAAAAATTTGATGAATTAAAAGCACGTTATGAACGCTTCCAAAATCAATCATTCAAAAATCTAGAGTATGATTTCGACAGTGTACGCACTACACGTCAGTCACCATTTAAAGTGCGTAAAAAAGCACAAGATGCACGTCTTAACTTACCTGATTTACCAACGACAACGATTGGATCATTCCCGCAATCGCAAGAAGTAAGAAAATTCCGTGCAGATTGGAAAAATAATCGAATTACAGATGAAGATTATAAAACATTCTTAAAAAATGAAATTGCACGCTGGATTAAAATCCAAGAAGATATCGGCTTAGATGTCTTAGTACACGGTGAATTTGAGCGAAATGACATGGTAGAATTCTTTGGCGAAAAATTACAAGGCTTCTTAGTGACGAAGTATGGATGGGTGCAATCATACGGTTCGCGTGCGGTAAAACCACCAATCATTTATGGTGATGTAAAATGGACAGAGCCTTTAACAGTAAAAGAGACACTTTATGCACAAAGTTTAACGGATAGACCAGTAAAAGGTATGCTTACAGGACCAGTGACTATCTTGAATTGGTCATTTGAACGTGTAGACTTACCGCGTGAAACTGTACAGGATCAAATTGCATTGGCGATTAATGAAGAAGTTTTAGCTTTAGAAAAAGCTGGTATCCAAATTATTCAAGTTGATGAACCTGCATTGAGAGAAGGTTTACCATTACGTTCAGAATATCATGAAGATTATCTTAATAAAGCTGTGCATTCATTTAAATTAGCTACGTCATCTGTTGCCGATGAAACGCAAATTCATACACATATGTGCTATTCTCAATTTGGACAAATCATTCATGCTATCTATGATTTAGATGCAGATGTTATTTCAATAGAGACATCCCGTAGCCATGGAGACTTAATTAAAGATTTTGAAGATATTACTTATGACTTAGGTATCGGATTAGAGGTATATGATATCCATAGTCCACGTATCCCTACTGAATCTGAAATTACAGAAGCGATTAACCGCGCTTTACAAGAAATTGACCGTTCTTTATTCTGGGTTAATCCAGACTGTGGTTTGAAAACACGTAAAGAGGACGAAGTAAGAGAAGCATTGACTGTGCTTGTGAATTCAGTAGACAAATTACGTAAATCAACAAATCCAGCAACAGTTTAATCATTAATGACGAAGGTGATATCAATGAATTATCCACTATGGGAGCAGTTAGAACAATTAAAAACTTCAACATGGGTAGATTTAACCCATACATTTGATGAAACCATTCCATGTTTTAGTGAATTTGAACGCGCAAAAGTCTCTACACTATTTAATGTTGCTGACGATGGCTTCTATGTCCAAAATTGGAATATTGTGACTCAGTATGGGACACACATAGATGCGCCGATACATTTTGTCGAAAAAACACGCTATCTTCATGAGATTGATTTAAAAGAACTCGTATTACCACTAGTTGTTTTAGATTTTTCACAAGAAGTAGCAGCTGATGCTGACTTTATTTTAACGCGTGAGCATATTAAGCAATGGGAAGCTGAACATGGTTCAATCGAACCTGGCACTTTTGTTGCCTTTCGTAGCGATTGGTCCAAACGATGGCCAGATATTGAACGCTTTGAAAATAAAGATGCAGAAGGACAACTTCACTTACCTGGTTGGGGCTTGGATGCCTTACAATATTTACTAGAAGATAGACAAGTCAAATCTATCGGCCATGAAACATTCGATACAGATGCTTCCATAGATGTTGCCAAAAATGGTGATATTGTCGGTGAGCGTTACGTATTAGGTCAAGATACTTTCCAACTTGAGTTACTAACGAATTTGGATCAACTGCCTACACGAGGTGCCATTATTTATGCTATTAGTCCAAAACCAAACAAAGCACCTGGATTTCCAGTACGTGCCTTTGCTATCAAACCATAAACATGATGCGAAACCGTCCATTTCGCCTCTATAATATAAAACTTATAAAACCTAGCCATTATAATATATAAGAAATTGAGCACTTCTTATATTGATATTTCTCTTTTATAAATAATAAATAAATTCTAAAGTATGATCATGTTGATACGTAACTATTTGAAATGATACTACACAGATCATTATCATTTGCTGTTTATAGAAGCCAACATATTAAATCATATTACCAACTTAATTGGGGCGGGAATTTGATATCAAATACCATATTTGATTTCTATCCCGTCCCACTTTTATTGAATAAATACATAGGTCATAAGTTGTATTTTTGACAGATGATAATCTCTATCATTTAAAAAATTAAAATCAATGTTATACTTCAATTAAATTCTATTATATAAATAGCGTGTTATTGTTCATGCTTTACTATAAATTTTTAATACAATACGAGGTGACCTTTTTGGAATTAAATAGAACAAATTCCCCTTTTGATGAAAATCAATTGGAACTTATACAACAACTCATGCCAACACTGTCATCAAATCAACAGTCTTGGTTAAGCGGCTATTTGCTTAATGCTTCTACAGATGAAGGTGACCCATTACAATATACTGATCATCCTGAACCATCTGAGCACTCAGACGCAACAGCTGAATCAACATCATCCATTCACACAACTACTGCTGAAGCACCAACAGAAGATACGTCACATTCGACAATATCTACAGATGAACCCATCGAAGTTAACATTTTATTTGGTACAGAAACAGGCAATGCTGAAGAAATTGCTGATGAATTTGAAACGAAATTAAAAGAACACGATTTTACAGTTCACACGTGGGAAATGGATGACTTTCCTCAAGAGGACTTATCGAAAGTTAACCATGTGTTTATCATTACCTCAACGCATGGCGTGGGTGAACCTCCGATTAATGCGTTAGATTTTTATGACTACCTGCATAGCGATGAGGCACCAGATTTAAGTCATTTAAACTTCTCAGTACTCGCGTTAGGTGATCAAGATTACCCTGATTTCTGCCAAGCAGGTAAAGATTTCGACAAAATCTTAGGTGATTTAGGCGGTCATCGTTTAGCTGATCGTGTTGAATGTGACTTTGATTTTGAAGAAGTATCTGAGCAATGGATTATTGACATGCTTGAACTTTTGTCTCAAATGTCTCCCGGTAGTCAAAACAATGAACCCAAAGATGAAGATGTTGTTGTCGAAGAACCACAAGCAGCTTATTCAAAAACACATCCATTTTATGCTGAAATCATCAAAAATAGTGTGTTAACTGAACCAACTGCTACCCGTGAAGTCAGACATCTTGAATTATCTTTAGAGGGATATGGCGAAGCCTATGAACCTGGAGACAGTTTAGTAATTATCCCTAAAAACAATCCAGAACTTGTAGCAGAAGTGATCAATACATTGGGTTGGGATAGCACAACAACCATAGATATAGACAATAACGGCAATAGTGCTACTATACAAGATGCACTTACGAATGAGTTTGAAATTGCTAAATTAACACCATCTATATTAAATAATGCAGCTGCATTATTTGGAAATCCTATGCTAAATGCAAATGTACAAAACAAGGAATGGGTGCAAGATTATATTTATGGCAGAGATTTCATAGATTTAATTAAAGATTTTACACCTGTCGCGCTGTCACCTGATATGCTAAAAGACTTATTAAGAAAACTGCCACCTAGAGAATACTCTATTGCCAGCAGCAATCAAGTAAACCCACATACCGTCCATATAACTGTACGCGTGGTTAAATATGAAGCACATCATCGTGAACGCCATGGCGTATGCTCTGTACAACTTGCAGATCGTACACAATTAGGCGATAAATTACCTGTTTATCTTAAAAAGAATCCAAATTTTAAATTCCCTTATGATGAGCAAACACCAGTCATTATGATTGGAGCAGGTACTGGCATTGCGCCTTACAGAGCATATCTCCAACAAAGAGAACATTTAGGACTTAAAGGAAACCAATGGCTCATATTTGGAAACCAAAATGTTGATGCAGATTTCCTATATCGTAATGATTTAGAATTATGGCTAGATCAAGGCGTGCTTAGCAAACTAGATTTAGCATTTTCAAGAGATACAGAAAATAAAATCTATGTTCAACACCGAATTGAAGAAAATGGGGCAGATTTTTATCAATGGCTAACAAATGGTGCAACCATTTATCTTTGTGGTGACAAAGAAGAGATGGCAAAAGGTGTACACCAATCCTTTGTCAATGTACTCATTCAGCACGGTAACTTTAATCAAGCACAAGCAGAAGACTATTTAACAGAACTAATTAAAAATCAAAGATATCAACGTGATGTTTATTGATAGTTGCGCCAGACACTACGCTATCATCCCATCGCTTTTAATCCTACAACCACCTCAGCGATTACTTTAAAGTCAATCGTACAGAAAGTAGACAAACCCTTCGCATTAATTTGCGAAGGGTTTGTTTATTTTCTATTTATATCGTTTTTTCAAATAGGACTTTTCCCCTTGAACTAATCTTTATTCGTTAATTTCATTATTTAATGCTTCTTGAAAATGGAGTGTGTCCTTCTCAGCTAATTCAGTAGTATACTTATTCTTATTTGCATTTGCTTTAATATGCATAGAATCAATAAATAAAGATGAGTGATCTATTAAATTGTTTTGATAGCTATTTCTTATATTTTCTCAAATATTTGTCTTCGACAAGTTCATATACAAAATTTAAATCTAATATCTCATCGACTTTACGTAATAAATGACTATTAGCGACTAAGTTAAAGATAGAAATCATTTCATATTGATCTCTTTTATCAATTGATTTATTTAACATAATAAACACCATCACTGCTTAATTTACATATATTATCATATTGGCAGTCATTTATGCCGACTCCTGCGGGAATAGCACTAGCCGAAGACTACAGGCTAAGGCAGTGCCCGCGGAAAGCGTGTATAAAAAACTGCCAACAAATTCGGAGACTTTGTCGACAGTCTTAGCAATTACTTTACAGTTAATCGTATTGAGGTGGTTTTTTTAATGCTAAATGTACCGTTAATTATGCCATTTAGCATATGATTACGACCACTTATCCATTTAGTATGGTAACCCAGACATATATTTGTTTTACTTATCATAAGAAGGAGGCGAACTGAGCATGAATGTGAAAGTAATATATAATCAAAATTTAGACAACAATCAAATCATCATTGAAGTAAATGAGCACACTGAACACGTGAATGACATCGTTAACTATATTAACAAATTATCTAAAACCAAATTATTTCCCGGAAAATATAAAGGAGAAACACACTTTATAAAACAAGAAGACATTATTTCATTTCGCATAGAAAATAAAATCTTAACTATGATTACTACAGATAAACAATTCACCATGAATCAACGACTATACGAAATCAAATCTCAACTCAACACCTATTTTTTACAAATTTCTAAATCTGAAATAATCAATATTAATTATATTGATTATTTGAAACTCAATAAAAATGGCACAATTGAAGTTCGTTTTACTAATAGTGATTTCACTTATTCATCAAGAAGGTACTTACCATTAATCAAGGAGGCATTAAAATTATGAAACGTTTATTACACGGCGCAATCACAGGTATTGCTATTGGAGTTATAATTTCGTTATTGTTTTCAACTATTTTTTCACATAGCTCATTTCATCCAGTTTCTCCTGTCTCAACAATGGGTCATTTATACTTTCAATATTTAAGTGAATTACAAACGATGTTTATCGCAGTTACCATCTGGGCATTAATTGGTATTACATTCAGTTTTGGGGAGCTCATATTTTCAAATTCTAGAAAATCTTTATTATTTAAAACTTCACTTCATTTCACCTTAATGTTCGTCATCATGCTACCTTTAGCAATACTAGCGGGCTGGTTTCCACTTAAAGTTTCAGCTTTATTATCTTTTGTCGTCATCTATACCATTGTCTATTTTATCATTTGGTCAATAGAAACGAAGCGTAACCAACAAGATATCAATGAGATTAACGCTATGCTTTCAAAAAGGAAGGATGAAAAACATGAATAAAGGTAGATACACTGTAATACCCAATTCATCGGTCACAGTTTTTCTAATAGGGCTTCGTATAAACAAATGGCATAAAATTCATAAATGGTTACCTGTACTCTTATCTATGCCACCTATGCTCAGAGAATTATCAAAAGACCAAACGCTGGGTTGTTTATCTTTTGAAATGCTATTTAAATATCGTGGTGTGATGATTGTTCAATATTGGGAATCTAATGAGAAATTACTTTCTTATTCAAAAATGCCTGTGCATTTAAAAGCGTGGAAACGATTTATGAGAGAACTTAAACATAATGATGCTGTAGGTTTTTATCATGAGACTTATAATGTCGATGCGAACCAATATGAAAATATTTATATAAATATGCCAGATTTTGGTTTAGGAAAAGCACGTAAAAATGAAAAAGTAACCAAAGCTACACACACTGCTAAACAACGCTTACGTACACAAACCTAACCTACCAATACTTATCATGTGTTATCGCTATAGATATGATAAGAATATGCTAAAATAATTTTTTAGCATAGAAATGCTCCCTCCAAGTTTCATTTTTTAAATGTCACTTTGAAGGGAGCATATTAATTGTCCTAGACGCATTCCTAACAAAATATTAATATTTCAGAGTTTTATTACTACTTAATCTTTAAATTATTACCTTACATATTCAAAGATACCTGCAGCACCCATACCAACACCGATACACATTGTAACCATACCATATTGTGTATCTGGGCGTTTTTTCATTTCTGAAAGTAATCTGCCGACTAACATCGCACCCGTAGCACCCAATGGATGACCTAAGGCAATTGCACCGCCATTAACATTTGTCTTTTGAGTATCTAAACCTGTCTCTCTCATTGAAGCGATTGTTTGAGATGCAAAAGCTTCATTCAACTCTACTAAATCAATATCATCTACATTCAAGTTTGCTTGTTTTAACACTTCAGGAATTGCATAGGCAGGCCCTATACCCATCAATTTAGGATCTACCCCAACTGCTTTAAAGCCTACGAATCTTGCAATCGGTTCTACGCCTAATTCCTTCACCTTTTCTCCTGACATAACCACTACAAAACCTGAGCCGTCAGTCAAGGGTGCCGAGGAGCCTGCAGTCACTGTGCCATCCGCCTTAAAAACAGTGGGTAATTTAGATAATGCTTCTTGATTCGTATCTGGTCTAATCAATTCATCATCTTTAAATACTTCCTGCGATACGACTGGGCCATTTTCATTATAATCTACTTTATTCACTTCAATCGGAATAATTTCATCTTCAAATTTACCTTCTGCTTGTGCTTTAGCAGCACGAGCATGACTTTGTACTGCATAGGCATCTTGATCTTCTCTAGAAACCTTATAAGTTTCAGCAACCATTTCAGCAGTTAAACCCATCGGATAAGAAACACCAGAATCTTCGTCTTGCAGAATTGGGTTATTGGTCGGTTCATTGCCTCCCATCGGTACTGCACTCATTAGTTCAATACCTCCGGCAACAAGAATGTCCGCTTGGTCCGCTTTAATTTGATTTGCTGCATGTGCAATCGTTTGTAAGCCTGAAGAACAATAACGATTGACTGTTTGACCTGGTACTTCATTAGGCATTCCTGCTAATAAAGCAATCGTTCTAGCAATATTTTGCCCTTGCAAGCCTTCTGGAAATGAATTCCCAACAATGACATCTTCAACCATATTAGGTTCAAACGAACCTCCAACTCTTTCTAAAACACCTTTCAATACTTTTGCAGCAACTTCATCAGGTCTTTCATGAGTCATTGCACCATTTTTTGCCTTACCAGCTGCTGAACGTCCATAAGCTACTATATATGCATCTCGCATTTAGTTTCACCCTTTCTTCTATAATGTTCGATTATTAGTTGCGTAGTGGTTTTCCTTTTTCTAACATATGAGAAATTCTATCGTATGTTTTTTTATTTTGAAGTAATTCTAAGAATCTTTCTTTTTCAAGTTTTTGTAAATATCTTTGATTTACATAGGTGTTACGTGGAACATCTCCACCACTCAGTACTTCTGCAACCTTCAATGTTATTTCATAATCGTAATCACTAATAAAGTGACCTACACGCTGTGCATCTAATTGACCTTCTGCTAAGGCTTTAAAGTCTCGGCCTAAAGCGATGTATTGAGATTTTGGAAGTGGTACATAATTTGCTTCGGATTCATAGCGCGCACGTTTCAATGCAATTTCAATACGTCTTTCGGTATTTAAAATAACCGTATCTGTTTCTTTTAAATAGCCATATCTCTTAGCTTCGTAAGCATTTGTAGACACTTTAGCAAAACCAATCTGCATTAAAATTTTAGTAATAGACGCTTGTTTATCATCATTTTTATGATTTGTACGCATAATGCGATCCGTGAGTTCTGCGAGTCCGCCACCTGCTGGCAATAAACCTACACCTGTTTCTACAAGACCAATGTAAGACTCACTTGCCGCTACAACAATTGGTGAATGTAGTACGAGTTCGCAACCACCGCCTAATGCACGTCCTTGAACAGCTGTTACAACAGGTTTCAATGCATGTTTCAGTCTCGCAAATACATGATGTAATTGTTCGACCGCTTCACCTACTTCAGAAACTACTTTTCCGTCTTCATGTGCTTTCTTCATTTGATATAAATTAGCACCTACACTAAAGTTGTTACCGCCTGCGTAAATCACCATGCTCGTAAAGTCTTCATTTTCAAGCTTATCAATAGCTTCTAATAAGTCAGATAAAAAGCTATTTGAAATGACATTATTTTTACTTTGTAATTTTAATAATAGTTGATCTTTATTCGCTATAGATAAATTAGAATCCGATCTATCCCACAACTCTGAATCGATATAAGATGTTACTGGTGTTACGCGTTCAATAGATTCACCTTCAGCATAAAATGCTTCGTTGCGTTGCTCAATCCAATCTGGTAATTGACCTAATTCTTCTTTCATACGAGATTTAACACGTTCATATCCCATTAAATCCCATAATTGGAATGGTCCTAATTTCCAGTTAAAGCCCCAAACTAATGCGCGATCAATATCTTTAAAATCTTCCGCAGCTTTTGGTACATTCACTGCTGAATAGTAGAAATTATTTCGCAATGTTTCCCATAAGAATACGCCCGCATCATCTTGCGCATTAAAGATAACATCTAAATTTGAGGCAAGATCTTTACTAAAGCGACCTAAAATTTCTAATTGTGGGTGTTTAGGTTCAACATAGTCATTTTGCTTATCATCATATACATAACGCTGTTTATTTACTTTTTTATAAAAACCTTGTTTTGTTTTATTACCTAATGCACCATTTTTTGCTAATTTTTCAGAAAGTGCTACATCCTTGAAGAATGGTTGCTCTTCTGGAATTTTTTGTAATCCTTTGATCACAGCCATAGCAATATCTAATCCTACTAAATCAGATAACCCATATGTGCCCATTTTAGGTCGACCAATACTGCGACCTGTTAATGCGTCAACTTCAGTAATAGAGAAACCTTGTTGTTCTGCTCGATACATAATATCATTCATTGTTTGTGTGCCGACTCTATTGGCAACAAATCCAGGTACATCGTTTGCTACAATTACACCTTTACCTAATACATCTTCTGCAAAAGCTTGTACCCGTTCGACAACCTCTGAATGCGTTTGTTTATTTGGGATAACTTCCACTAATTTCATTATTCTTGGTGGATTGAAGAAGTGCATACCGAAAAATCTTTCTTTATCACTATCGTCAAATACCTCTGCAATTGCTTCAATTGGAATACCTGAAGTATTTGTTGCAAACACTGCATCGTCATTTGCTACTTTTTTAACTTGATCCCAAATTTGATGCTTTATGTCCACTTCTTCTTTCACTGCCTCAATATATATATCTGCATCATCATCTTGTAAATCTTCATTGAAATTACCATATGATAAGTTTGAGGCAAATGATAAATCAAACAGTTGTGGACGTTTAGGATTTGTTATTACTTCATAAGCCTTTTTCGAGATTTTGTTTGGATCATTTTCATCAATGACAATATCCAATAATTTAACTTTTAAGCCTGCATTTACAAGTAGTGCAGCAATTTGACTACCCATTGTTCCTGCACCTAGCACTGTTGCTTTTCTTATCGTCATACTAAACCCTCCAATTTTTTCATTAACCATTTAAGCATAAATTTTTATATAAATGCGGAATCTCCTGTAATTGCTCTGCCGATAACCAGTGCGTTGACTTCGTGCGTACCTTCATATGTGTATATCGCTTCTGCATCCGCAAAGAAACGAGCAATATCATACTCTCCAGCTAAGATACCGTTACCACCATGAACACCACGACCCATAGCTACAGTCTCTCTTAATCTTAATGAATTCATCATTTTAGCTGTTGAAGTCGCTACTTCATCGTATTCACCGTTAGCCTGCATACGTGCGAGCTGTGCGCATGTAGCCATGGCTTGTGCTAAGTTTCCTTGCATCATTGCCAATTTTTCTTGAATGAGTTGGAATTTACTAATTTCTTTACCAAATTGTTTACGTTTTGTTACGTAATCTGTCGTTGCTTTCAATGCACCGGCCATTGCACCTGTTGCCATATATGCAACACCTGCACGTGTTGAATATAAAACTTTCGCTATATCTTTAAAACTATTGATATTTTGTAAGCGTTGTTCCTCTTTGACAACGACATTCTTCAAACGAATTTTTGCATTAGGTACGATTCTTAGTGCAATTTTATGTTCTAACAGTTCAATTTCTACACCTTCTTGGCTTGGTTCAATAATGAAGCCTTTAGGTTTTCCTGTTTCAACATCTACGGCATAAACTGGCATAACATCTGATACATTTGCTCCACCAATCCATTTCTTTTCACCATTAATAATCCATTCATCGCCTTGACGTTTTGCAGTTGTTTCTAATCCACCTGCGACATCAGAGCCATGTTCTGGTTCCGTTAGTGCAAAGCAAGTACGTAATTCATGCGATTGTAACTTTGGTAGGTAATATGCCTGTTGCTCTTTACTACCGCCAAACCAGAATGAATTATGCCCTAATCCTTGATGCACACCTAGCAACGTTGCTAAAGATACATCAAATCTTGCAATCGTATATGACATGAAAAATTGGAACATTTGACTCGGTGTACGAGCGCCTTCACGTCCTTCAAAAAGCAATGGATTATTAAAATAGTTAAGTTTACCTAACTCGTTAAAATAATCTTCTGGCTCAGTGGCATTTAACCAATGTTCATTGACAGAATCACGATACTTTTCTTCTAACATGTCATTCAATTGTTTTAATAATTTAACTTCACCTTCTGTTAAATCTTTTCCAATACTTAAAATATCTTCTGGGTACAATGCTTTTAATGTTTCTTCTTTTGTTGGCATAATAAAAACCTCCATTTTTTGATAGCGCTTACATTTATAGTAAAAAAATTTTGTGCTTTTCAGCATTTTATTTTAATTCAAATCGTCAACATCTTTTGCTTCTTGTTGGGCTTTCTCATTCATGTATTTCTGAAGTTCTAATTTGTCTGCTTTTGACGTTGAATTCAATGGCATGTGTGTCAATTTCAGATATAATCTCGGTATTTTATAACCAGCTATATTTTCACGCATATGCGCATCTAATTTTGCTTCAAAATCCGGGTCATCTTCGGTAAGTACAACTGCTGCAGCAACTGATTCACCATATTTAGGACTGTCATATCCAACGACAACACCTTGAGCTACGAGTGGGTGTTCTGCTAATACCGTTTCTACTTCGGAAGGTAAGACATTTTCACCACCAGTAATAATCATTTCTTTACGACGATCAACAATATAGACATCACCATCTTCGTCTACTTTTGCTAAATCACCTGTTAAGAAATATTCGCCATGAAATGTTTTTGCAGTTTCTTCCGGTTTGTTCCAATAACCAGGTGTTATATTATTACCACGAACGCCAAGTTCACCAATTTCACCAACTTCTACTTCTTCAAAATTATCATCAAATATACATATATCCATAAACATGACCGGCTTACCAATACTGCCTGGTTTCTGTGCACCATTCTCAGGTGTATTAACCATGACAAGCGGTGCTTCAGTTAAACCATAACCGTTAATAATTGAATAGCCTAAGCTATTAAATTTCTTTTGTACCATTGGTAAAGGTGATGAACCACCTTGAATTAAGAAATCGATACTTTCAAAGTTTTTTAGATCGAAATTTTCAGCTACTAACATGGCGTAATACATCGTTGGAATCTGAATTAAATAATTAGGTTGGTACTGAGCCATTAAATCATTTAACGCTTCGCCATTAAAGTAACGCTGTAATATCAGTGTGCCGCCAGCCATTAATAGAGGCAGTGTCAAATCGTTAAATCCTAAGACATGAAACATTGGTGTGGAAACAATTGTTGTATATGTCGAATTAATTTTATAAGTCAGTGCTATATTAATTGGATTATTTACAAAAGAATCGTATGAAAACATAACGCCTTTAGGTAGCCCTGTCGTACCACTTGTATACATTAATGACGCTAAATCGCTTCCTTCCACACTAACAGTATTGAATGGACGGTGTTGCGAAGGATCTACTATTTCATCGTATGCTTTTGAGTCAATATCCATGTGTAGCAAATCATCTGCAATACCTTCTAAACTTGAAACATGCTTCTCAGCATAAAAAATGAGTTTGACATTGGAATCTTCAATCACACTTTTTATTTCCTGTGTTTTCAAACGCCAGTTAATTGGCAAGTATACAGCACCCAATTTAAATGAAGCGAACATCAAATCTAATAATGCTACATCATTAGGAGTGAATATACCGACGACATCACCACGTTTTACACCTTGATCTTGTAAATAATTAGCTAAATTTTCTGCACGAATATTCAAATCTTGATAGGTCCATTCTGTGCCTTTGAATGGGTCAATCACTGCGGCTTTTTCATCGTCAAAT
Organism: Staphylococcus sp. GDY8P45P; assembly: GCF_017892745.1. Classification (NCBI taxonomy): domain Bacteria; kingdom Bacillati; phylum Bacillota; class Bacilli; order Caryophanales; family Staphylococcaceae; genus Staphylococcus; species Staphylococcus sp. GDY8P45P. The sequence goes on from NZ_JAESLS010000007.1 coordinate 182,924, forward strand.
GTCGCTCTCGTTTTAATCCAGTCGTAGTTCATATTTTTCTCCCCCTTAGTTTAAATACGATAATCCGACTTTATTGCATCAGACAATCCTCCCCACTTATCTTGATAGATATCGCTATTCATTTCATTCAAATGTGTTGCAATGAGCGGCTTGAATTCCATATTCGCTAGAACATCCCGCTCTAAATCAAGACCTGGAGCTATTTCAATGAGTTTTAATCCTTGTTGTGTAAGTTCAAATACAGCCCTTTCGGTGACAAAGTACACCTCTTGATCAAGCAAAAACGCATTTTCAACATTGAAATCGATATTATCAATTTCATTGATAAATTTTGGTATATGACCTTCTTGTTCTACATTTACCTTGCGCTGTTCATAACTTAGTTGACCCCCGACAACTAACGAACCGGAAAAGACAATTGTTTTTACCGTTTGACTTATGTCGATAAATCCACCACAGCCATTCATTTTATTGCCAAATTTTGAGACATTTACATTACCTTTGGAATCTACTTGAGCAAAACTTAGAAATGCTATATCAACACCTCCGTTATAAATGAAATCCCAAGTCATATCGTGTCTCATACGTGCACTTAAGTTATAGTTCATACCAAAATATTTTCCGCTGCTAATCAAACCACCAAACACGCCTGTATCTATATTGGGCTGTACTAAATTATTAACGCCTTCTTCAGTTAAAAGATTGGATAACTCATTATTTATGCCAAAACCAATACTGATGACATCACCTTGAAGTAAAAATTGAGCAGCACGTCTCAAAATTACTTTTCGAGTGTTCAATGCTATATATGGTTCTCGCATCTCTGTAATTTGATAATGTCCTGAAAGTGCCGGATCATAATACGTTTGAATCACTTGTCTATGATATTTTGGATCACGGTTCACCACAATATAATCTACTAATTTACCAGGTATAAACACTTCATTTGGATTGAAACGACCACTTTGAATCACTTCTTTAACTTGAACAATGACTTTACCTTTATTTTTATGCGTAGCTGCTGCTAAACTAAAACCTTCTCCTAAATGTGTCTCATGCTGCATGTAAATATTGCCCTCTTCATCAGCATATGTACCTCTTAGTAAAGCTATATCAATATCTGGAAAACGGTAGTTCAAATAAGTGTCATCATTTATATTTATTAAAGAAACTAAATCATCAGTCGTACATGAATTGACTTTGCCACCTGAATAACGTGGATCCACGTTTGTATTTAATCCAATTTTAGTAATCGGACCTGGAAAAGCTTCCGTACTTCCACGATAATGTGTGGTTATTACACCTTGAGGCAGGAAGTAAGCCTCTATTTCATTGTTTTGCATTGCTTGAATCGTTACTGGTGAACCAGTAATAATACTCGTGATTAATCGTTTGACCATACCCCTTGAAACAAATGAATCTAAATCATAACTGTCTCCTCTATAATCACTAATATCATTTGCAAGCATGAACGTTAAATTATTAAGTGATTGATCTTCATCATATTGTTCGACTAACGTTTTAAGTATCTCAGCTGGTAAATTTGCTGTAGATAAGGCTGCCAGAGCTATAACATCACCTTCATTTACGATGTCTTTCAAATCTGAAAATGGAATAATTTTCATACAGTTTCTCCTATCTATGTTTAATCCAACTATTAAAGTTTTGAGTTATAAATATCTCCTTTCTTTATGTATGTAAGCCCTTACATGTAATATACCATTATTTTTGAAATTTATGCAAAAATTTTAAATTTTACGTTTATAGTGAATTGTGAAAACACGCACAACATCTGCTGTGACAGTTTTAGAAGTGGATTAAGAAAAATATGAAAATAGTTGAATGAGGGGTATATAAATCAAATAGTTTATCAAAAAAGTAAATATGGCTTAAGATGATAAAAAAGAATCTGGGACAACATTGATTCGTCCCAGACACATTCATTTTATCAGTAGATGACTGAACTGAAAATTAAAGTTCCACTTTGCAATTAATTGTGTTGGTGGGGTTTATGTATGAGATTCAGCTCAGGTAGTCATTTTACACTTTTTCAACACATATATTGAACAGGTTAGATATTTAGAAAAATACTCTTAAATTTGCCACTCTTCTCTCAAAACACCCATTTGTATCGCGTCATAGAATTCACCCTCAACTACTCTTCCCTTGCGTATACGTGCTTCCTCAATCATCCCAGATTTACTTGCTAACTTCATCATTCTAATATTACCTGACCAAGTTGAAATACCTATTCTATTAGCATCTGTTTCTTTAAAAAGATAATTAATCCAATTATTGAATAATTGAGAACCTAAACCCTGTCCCCAGTTATTATTTTTGTATATGACAATACCACATTCTAACCATTTGGACTTTTTATCTTTCCAATATGATGAAACTATCCCTATGAACTCATTTTCATACTTTATTGCCAAGGTAGATAATGCATTTTTATAAAGATATTTGTTTTCTTTATATTTATTTTTGAATTCAATAAACGTCATTTTTTCTCTTCGATATATGGTCCGTTCCATTCCTTAGCTTTTTGTAAAGGATCTAAATACTTCCAGTAATAGTAATTGTATAAATCATCTTCATTCAGTTCTACTAACAGTGGCTTTTTATTTGTGTTTTTCAATCTTAATCTACTCCTGCATTGTTCATAATTTATTAATAGTATATCTTTTTTATTGAGATGGTTACACATGATAAATTTAATTATTTTCAAAATACCGGATTTATTTTTAGTATCTTGAATATTTTTATTAAGTTATATGTTGCTTTTAAAAAGATTAAAACACATACATATAGTGTATGTGTTTTGGCTATCTTTATATCTTATAATTTAAAGAAACTAATAAAAATCGATACAAAATACTTTTAAATTACATTTTTTATTGTATAGATTTTCTCTAGCTACCTATATTTTTATTTAAAGTTAAGTACCATAAAAAAATGAAAAAAGTAATTTGTATTTTCCTTTTTTCTCTCTTGTACTGTACTTTTATCTATTCATTCTCCAACAATTTAAATTTTTTTTCTAGAGTTTGAAGTCCTTGATCTATAATCTTTTTTTGTTCAATTAAATTTTTTTGATGTTCCAAAAATATATTTTTTCGCTTCGTTTTTGTGTCACTTCCTTGATGATATAACTCCGCAATTTCTTTTAACGTTGATATGGGCATATGTGTCTGACGCATACATTTTATAAATTCAATCCAATATAAGTCTTCTTCTGAAAAATCTCTATAACCATTCTTATTTCTCTGAACAAATGGAAAAAGTCCTGCTTTATCATAATATCGAATGGTATGTTCACTGATGCCTAAGTTATCGGCAACTTGTTTTACTTGCATAATTTACCTCCTAAAAAAGGTGACTTTATAAAGTCACCTTTTTGTCTATTTCATAAGTTGAACCAGTAAATCTTCATATTCATTATCAATGATAGCTTCAAATCCAAATGTCGATGTCATATCGTTCTTTAATGACTCCACACTGTTATAACCAATGTGTTCAGGATCATCTATATTTAAACCAATGCCTTTAATATCATTATGGAATAAATTATTTTGATGTGATAGCTCAATAATCTCTTCAGCTAATGATTTAACGTAACTATGACTTGGCACAGATACACTTTTTTCATCTATTACCTTTGTTTCTGTAATAATTTTGATATCTGTTTCTTTCCCTTTAAATATTGCTAAAAAGTAATTCATATCAAAATGACCTCCTCATGATTAATAAGTAAACTAGCGTGTCGTATAACCGCCGTTAGCAAATAATGTTTGTCCGTTGATCCACCATCCATCTAAAGTTAAGAAAATAATAATTGGCGCGATGTCTTCTATTTTTGTAAGTTGGTTATGAAGCGCTTGAGATTTATGGAATGCTACAGCATCTTCGCTTTCTTGTGGGTAGAAGAATGGCGTATCCATTGGTCCAGGAGCGACCGCGTTTACTGAAATGCCTCTATCCATAAACTCTGATGATGCTGCACGTGTATAATGCTCAACAGGCGATTTGCCTCCAGCATAAGTTGAATAAAAGCCTGTGTATGCAGCAAGCAATGCAGTGGCTAAAGTGATGATTTTACCATTATCATTCATAGATTTTTCAGCATATTTAATAAAGAAATAAGCTGACTTTGCGTTGATGTCTGCCATACTATCAAATTCTTCTTCAGTCGTTTCTGAAATAGGTTTTTTAAGCACTTTACCAACAGTATTTATTGCAATATCAACTTTTCCAAATGTCTCTTCAGCATGTTGAAATAAAGCTTGGACATTATTAACGTTTGTCAAATCACCAGAAAATAATGTACCTTCTCCGCCTAAGTTTTCAACTTTTGTAAGTGTCGCTTTTGCATCATCTAAAGATTTTTCATCATGGTGATGGATTACTAATTTGGCTCCTTCTTTAGCGTAAGTAGTACTTAATAAACCACCAAGGTTCTTAGCACCACCAGCAATAACTACAACTTTGTCCTGTAGACTATTAAATTTACCCATATTATATAACCTCCTTTGAATATATTCCAACCATAAACCTTAGAGTGCGATATCAAGCAAGAGATTATTGAAAAATACTAATTATTTTTTGTGGTATCTTTGTATCATTAGGATGTGCTGTACTGTAAGCGAAAATGATTATATTGCTATTTTCTTTTGAATTTTACACCCATGCTTTTGTGCCAAATTCTATTTTAGTTTTTTAGTTTAGCGTTAACTTTTTTACTGTGTTTTATATTATTAATAAAAAATATAAACCATAATATTAGAAAAATAATCACAAATATAGTAATTGATGAAACAACTGTGGAAACCTCCATTGGTAACCAATGATTAAGATAAGCTACAGCAATAAATGAAATAACACTACCACTTAAATGAATGAATAATTGCAGTAATAAAGGTATATTATCTACTACATAAATACTAGATAATAAACCACAAACGGCTCCAAAGAAATATATTCCTATTACATCACCAAAACCAATGCTCATATGATTAGCTGCGAGAAATATAATCGTAATGCTACTGCTAAATCCAACACCTTGTAACATTTCTTTTAAGATTCTTTTCATTATAATCCTCTCCTTATATGTTATATGCCTAATGCTTTATTTAAATTTTTGACGTATCTTCGAGATATAGACACTTTTTTACCATTCGTAAGTGTAGCTATTAGATTACCTGAGAATGATGGGTTAACTTTCTTTATAAAATGAACATTAATAATTGATGATTTAGATATTTGTATAAAGAAAGCTCCGGCCAATTTATGTTGTAATGTACTTAAAGACATGCGTGTTGTAAGTTCTTTTTCTGTTGTCGTAATTGTGATTTCTTTATCAAATATTTCAGCGAACATAATATCTGATTTACTGATCATGAATATACCTTCTGATGTTTTAATCCCCAGTTTATCTAAATTTGAAAATGTGAAATTATTAATGTGTTCTAATAAACTTTCACCTGTTTTTCTATCAAAAGTATTGATGTTTACTTCTGTTATAGTGCGAACTTCGTCTATTTTCAGATGAACTCGTACGTCACTTTCCATAGTACCGCCCCCTCTTTTTACTTATACTATATAATTCCCTTCTATTTTGTCAGTACTTTTATCGTAAGAGGTCACCAATATAACGTAACCGGTCGGAAACATAACTATAAAATTCAATGGCTTTTCTAACATCGTTCATAGTTTCATTTTTAATAAAAAACGAAGCACATTAAAAATTAGCCAGAGACATAAAGTTCTTGGGCAAATGGGACGTATTTTGGCGAGACTCTTGAGGGAACAGGACAAGCTGAAGACTACAGGCTGAAGCTGTCCCCTAAGAAAGCGAGCCAACAATACGAAGTATTGAATTAAAAAGAAGCACTCAGATGAATTAAATCATCTGAGTGCTTTTTCTGGGATTTATGTACCAGACTCATAAACATTTTATTTTTTACTGTCTATTTGACAAGGCGCCTTTTAAATATGAAATTTATAGCACAGTATCATTTATAAATAAATGCTTAAGCTTTTATATTTTTAGGTATAATGATTTGAGTCAGAATCACACCAATAATCATAATTGATAAACCTGTTAAAAATGAAGTAGTCGCAGCTACACTAGCACTATGGTTGACTTGTACTGCTGCAAAAATAGTTGTGTTAAGCGCAATTCCTAGCGCGCCACCTAGTGTTGCACACATTTTGTAGATACCTGAAGCTAAACCAACTTTTTCATCAGGTATGGTTAAAATTGCAACTGTAATTCCTGGTGTAGCACATAAACCATTTCCTATAGCACAAATGACAAAGCCAAACACGACAATGCCTACGTACCAATCTGTTGGTAATACAGTTAAACTAATAAACATAATTCCTATTGCTGGAAATAATGGTCCTACTAATAACAGTGGCTTACCACCAAAGCGTAAGGATAATTTTTCTCCTAAACGTATCATCACAACTGCCATAATGACATAAGGTACAGTCACAAGACCTGCTTGAAAGGCATTTAACCCTAACTCTGTCTGCGCATACATATTAAATACTGTTGTTGTACCTACGCCAGAATTGAGTACAACATTGATCATTGAAGAACCCACAAATCCACGGTTTCGAAATAGTGAAAAATCAATGAATGGTGCATGTTTTTGTCTTTCAAAGAATATAAAGACAACTGTAGAAAGTACAAAAATTACAAGACACGTAATTGAAAAGGTGCTGAACCATCCTTGTTCAAATCCTTGTGTAGCAAATAAAGTAATACTTCCTATTAAAACTGCAAATAAAAACATCCCAATATAATCAAATGGTCTTGTGTCAATTTTTTCTTTTTCTACTTCTTCTGTTCCCCACAATAACCAAAATGCGATAATTGAAATAATAATAGAGATGATAAAGTTAGATTGCCAATTGACATATGTAGCTATCAATCCACCAACCATCGATGCTAAACCGATACCACCAACACTACCAATCATCAAGTAGCTAAATGCTCTACGCATTTCCTTACCTTTAAATTGCTCATTTATCACGCCTACAGTAGAAGGAAGTAAAATAGCCGCAGAAAGTCCTTGCAGCATACGTCCTACCAATAAGAACGCTGTCACACTAGATACAATAATGAGTAATGAGCCTAAAATACTAAAAATGATACCAATATAAGTCATTTTTAGTTTTCCTATTTTATCAGAAACATCACCTGCACCTACCATAAAAATACCAGTAGCAAATGATGCTAAACTGACAGATAAGTTAACAACACCTGGTGTTGTTTGGTAGGTATTTTGAACCTGTGTAGATATATTAATAAACGATTGGGCAAAAAGCCAATACGTTAACACACTTAACACAATAGCTAAAATCAATTTGTTGTTTGATTGTTGCTTTGTACTCACGATGCATGAGCCTCCTCATCTAAATATTGCATATAAAAATACGCACTAGATAGATATTATCATACAAAGTACAATTTATTTTATGATTTTTTACTATTTTTCTAATTCAATTAAAAATTTACTTTTATTTGAATCCTAAAAGTAAATTTAAAGTTTGTACAACACCATCTTCATTATTATTAATTGCAATTAAATTAGCCTCTTTTTTTAATTCGGGATAGGCATTATCCATTGCGACTTTATATTTGGCAGCTTTAAATAAATCTAAATCATTATATCCGTCACCAAATGCAATAGTTTCTGCAGGCGTAATTTGAAGTAAATTCTGAATTCGATTAATTGTGGTTCCTTTATTCACGCCCAAGTCTGCAATATCAATCCATGCCTCATCTGAAGCTACGATATAAACGTCTTTTTCAAAATGTTTTAGACGGTCGGCAGTCTCTTTACAATGACCACTTGCATCATGAACTGTAATTTTTAATAAATCTTCTTCAATATCGTTATAATCTTTAATATAGTTCACATGTTGATAAGAACCATGCACGTGCCTTTTCTCTGACTCCGAAATATTGTCTAACACATAAGCGCCAGTTTTTGAACAAGCCAGAATAGTTTGTGTATCATCAATTTCCCTTATCGTATCAATAATTTCTTTTGCTTTTTCATTTTCTATCTCTGCATTGTAAATAAAATCTCCATTATATTTAATTCGTGTTGCACTATCACCTACAATAAATGTATTTGTTGCGAGGTCTCCTACGATATTTTCCACACGTTCACATTGTTTACCAGTACAAAAAACAAAGCGGATATCTTGATCTGCACAATTTTCCTTTAACAGTTGAAAAGTCTCACTATTAAATTGGCTGTCATCATTTAAAAATGTGCCATCCATATCTACGACAATCAGTTTAATATTCATAAAAAATCCCCTTTTATTTAGCATTAAACTCATTTTATCTACTTATCATTATAATTAACAATTTTTCTAATAAACATTGAATCATTACTTTGTGGCAATTTGCTTTTTCTGAAACTGTTTTGGTGTTAACTTGTATTTTTCTTTAAAAACTTTTATAAAATAACTCGTTGTTGAAAAACCACATGCCATTGCAATATCTGTAATTGTGTAGGGATATTTACTACGCAACATTCTTACGCTGTGCTCTAATCGTAAATTCACTAAGTATTGCATAGGGGTTTGGTTTACATAGTATTTGAAGCATCTAACCGTTTCAGATTTACTCATATGAATCTCTTCACTTAACATTTGTAATGAAATTTTCTTGTGAAAATGACTTTGTAAAAACGTCATCAGTCTTTTAATACGATAGTCAAAATAGTATCGTTTTTGTTCATTTACCACTGCTGAATGCAACAATAACCATTTTATTGCATTATAATATTTGGCAGTAATCTCTAGTTCAAAATATAAATTTTGATTTTCATATATTTGCCCAGCTGAGTTAATAATCTCTATAAGTTCTTGTTGCTGTTTGTCATCTTGAGATAAGTATATATACGGCACATGATGTGCTTTATTCATAATTTCTGACACATAATTAAATTCTACATAATTGGTAGTTTCTGGTATCTCAATATTCCAACAAAAATACTCTGTATGCGACACTTCACTTGTTAACTCATGCACAACATTTGAATTGATAAAAGCCCGTCACCTTTTTTAACATTAAATGTGTCGTCACCAATTGAAACATTGAGTGCTCCATTAATCACATACATGAATTGCAATGCGTGGTGCCAATGTATAGGAATGTAGCCAAATATCGTGCGATTTAAATATGTATGTAAAATAATATGTTTCCATTGTTTATCAGGAAATTGTATTAACTCTTCTCTTGTATTTTCTACGATAATTTCTTGATACATAAATTAGACACCTCAATATTTTGTTATTTTAAGCTCATTTTTATATATTATATCGTGTATTTTCACGCTATAGTATGAATATATTAATATTTAACAGGTGATGATATGGTAAATGAAACAAAATTTCGAATCGTAGGTATTTTATTAGCAATTGTAGGAGCATCCTTTTGGGGACTCGGTGGCACAGTATCAGATTTTCTTTTTCAACAAAGGGACATTGATATCAATTGGTATGTAACTGCGAGGTTATTAATCAGTGGCTTCTTCTTATTAATGATTTACAAAATAATTAATAGAAAATCTTCATTATTCGATATATTTAAAAATAAACATAGCCTATTCCAACTTTTTATTTTTTCAATTTTTGGTATGTTGCTCGTTCAATACGCTTATATGGTGTCTATCAATTTCGGTAATGCAGCAATCGCTACTTTACTCCAATATATAGCGCCAGTATATATCATTATTTGGTATGTTATCAGACGTAAAGAGCGCTTTAAACTTTTTGATTTGATCACGATTGTCCTTACATTATCAGGTACCTTTTTGCTACTAACCAACGGATCTTTTAGTAAACTTGTGGTATCTACACCGAGTGTAATTTGGGGGATTATATCTGGTTTAGCACTTGCGTTCTATACACTTTACGCAACACAATTATTAACTCGGTTTCCGTCTATTTTAGTTGTCGGTTGGGCAATGTTAATTTCAGGCATTGTCATGAATTTCAAAGCACCTATATGGCAGTTTGATTGGTCCAATTTAACAGGATCGACTGCACTTTATTTAACTTTTGGTATTATTGCCGGAACTGCTATAGCATTCTTTTTCTTTATTGAAAGTTTAAATTACTTATCAGCAAAAGAAACCACACTTTTCGGCACAATCGAACCTGTTATGGCCATATTAGCAAGTGCGCTTTGGCTTAATGTTACATTTCGTAGTTTTCAACTTATTGGTATTCTACTGATTATCGTACTCATTTTAGCTTTATCCTTAAAAAAACAACATAACATAGAATAATTTTTATATATTAAAATTAATATAAATGATAACAATAAGTATTTAAAACGTTTTTTCAGTATGCATCGTCATAATTTCATTTATCTTAGTAATAAAATGATTATTGCTATTGAATATATTCTTTCCATTGTAAACATTATTAAAATATTTTTAAAATATTTACCACAATATTGATAGAGTTTTACATTTATGATACTAATATAAAAGTAAAGGGGGATAATTAATGAAAAAATCAAACATTTTACTTACGTCATTATTAGCAAGTTCAATAGCAGTGACAGGAATCCAAGGCACAGCTAATGCTGAGGAAAATGGTGCTAAAACTGTTACAGGAGAAACGCTACCAAATAGTACTGACCCAGACGGTGATGGATGGGCAAACATCGACTTTGATATCTCTGCTCTGCCACAAACATATCAAGATGAAATAACACAACTTACTCAACAAAAAGATTCTGGAGAGCTATCTCAAATCAATTATAATGAAAAAGTTGCAAGTATTTTTGAGCAAGCAAAAGAAGAACAACAAGCACATCAAACTACGCAAGGTAATAGACCATATGGTGGTGTAACACCTGATGGTATGTCTATCGAAGATTATCAACAATTAGAAAATAACGTACCAAATCCAACAGAAGTTTCACCAAAAGCATACGAACAATCTATACAAAATGAAACACAAAAAATTGCCAATAAAAATAATCAATCAATTAATACACCACAAGGAGTCGTTACACCAAACGCTCAAGATAACCAAATGGAACAACAACAAAATTTACCAGATACTGGACAACAGAATAATGCTGAAATCTTAAGTATCAGTGCTGGTTTATTAGCATTAACTGCTGGACTTAGTATATTAGTGTTTAAAAATCGTTTTGTTAATAAATTTAAGTAACAAAGCAAATCACGAAATAAAAACAAAATTTAGAAATTATGTACAAAAATCGCTATTCAATTTAATTGGCTAGCGATTTTTGGTATTTAAAACTTAATTTATACACATTTTCATACCAACCACTTATACCGTACTATATTTTAGTCTGAAGTAATAACATAATCCCTACTTTCTAAATTTAAATCAAAGCAAAAATGAGTAGAAGCGGAATTAACGTTTTAAGTTTAATTCCAAATTTCTACTCAAATAAGAATTACCATATGCTTTAATAATTAATGCATAGATATTGTCCAAGTCATACAACTTTTATTAAGGTTTAAATCTTTAACATATTAATTTTTGATGTTTTTAAGATTTTTTAAAATATACAGTACATAATAAATGATGCCGATACAAAACCAAATCAATGTATAGATCTTAGCCTGACCACTTAATCCCCAGAACACAATAAACACACAAATAAATATAATCACTGGCATCACTGGGTAAAATGGCAATTTAAATGCTGGTTCTGGTAGGTCATGGCCTTCTCTTTTACGCAATGAAAAAATACCTACTGTAACAAACATAAACGCTACAAGCGCACCTGCTGAAATTAATTGTGCTAAAAAGCCAAATGGAAAAACAGAGCCAATAATAATTGCAACAATCGATAGTATGATTAATGCACGATTTGGTAAATTTTTATTATCTAATTTTCCTAACCAAGACGGTAAGATACCATCTCTACCAAACGAATAAAGCAAGCGAGAACCTGCCATCATCATACCAATTAAAGCAGTAAACATACCAATTACTGAGACTGCCTGCACTATGACCGCAACAGTACTATGTCCACTCATACGTAAAGCCCAACCTACTGGCTCAGCATTATTTTTATATTGCGCATAATCAAACATCCCCACTAATACAAGTGAAACGACGATAAACAATGTAACTGCAATCAGTAAAGAGCCCAAGATTCCTCGTGGCATTGTTTTTTGCGGATTAATCGCTTCACCAGAGTTTGAAGCAATAGAATCAAACCCAATATAAGCAACAAAAATGACAGAGCTACCTGCATATATACCCTGCCAGCCACCAAACGCGCCTGCTGCAGTTTCACGGTACTCTGGAATAAAAGGTATGTAATGACCAATATCAATGACTGATAAACCTACGATAATAAATAAGAGAATAGCCAATACTTTAAGTATCACGAGTGCATTTTGAACACGTGCCGCTTCTGACGTTCCTCTGTATAGCAATATCGCCGTTATAATCACCACGATAGCTGCTAATAAATCAATGATACCTCCGTCTGTACCGAGAGAGTTAGATAATGAATTAGGTAATGATATATGAAAAGGTTCTAGTAAACCTCTCAAATTAGCTGAAAATCCTGATGCTACAAAAGCAACCGCAATTAAATATTCAGCAATTAAAGCCCAACCTACAATCCATCCGAAAAATTCTCCAAACAATATGCTAATCCATGTATATGCTGATCCAGCAAAAGGCATAACAGATGCCATTTCTGCGTAAACAAATGCCACCAAAGCTGCTACAATAGCTGCTACTAAAAAGGACAAACTGACTGATGGACCTGTGTGATCAGCAGCTACAACACCAGGCAATGTAAAAATAGCAGTAGAAACAATTGTACCTACACCTAAAGCTAAAAAGTCTCTTATTCTTAACGTGCGCTCTAAATGAGCATCTTTGTTTTGAAATTTAGAAATATCTTCTTTTTTGAAGATTTGTTTTAAAAGATTCATTAATTTTCTCCTTGCTAATTATGTACAAACACGTATTACAGTATAGTGATTTTTAACTATAATGTACATATCCTTTTAAAAAAGAATCTTTAATAAATTTATGATTATTTAGCTTATAACTATATTCGTTTAATGTTTGTTACTTCTAATGTTTTATACCTTAATATAGCGCACCCTAAGTCTTACCTATATTTAAATACAAAAAAGACTATCGATACAGCAGTTAAATAGCTTTATCAATAGTCTAAATGGTTAACCTTCAATCTTTATTGTCTTTGGTTACAAATACATTATTTATGATTTCATTCGGTTTAACACTTCTTGCTGAATTGTCTTTAATGCTTCATTATAGGCTTTATTCGTACTCTCCTGTGCATTTATAATTAGGAGATCAATCAATTCAGCATTATTTTTTTCACTCACTTCATGTTCAAATTGATGTAAATGTTCTTCAGATGTTTTCGCATTTTGCTTTTCAATTTGATAATATTGGTCAGCTCCCAAACCACCTTCTTCAATCATGACAGAAATCCCACTTGAGCGCGTTTCATTTAAACGTTTTACTTTTATGCGTTTATTATCACGGATAACCATTTGAATCCCTCCTATCTCAATATGTAAATCAATTTTAAAAACACATATTTTATATAACGATTCATGATTCATATCCGAAGCTCAAAAATTTTGAACAACAGTCAATCATCAAACCATCTTTTGGACTAAGGTCATGTCATCTCATATTCAGGAAATTATTGTTTAACCTAAGTGTAATATTACATTGTATTTATATCAATTTCTTTGCTCATTTATTGGTCATTTATTTTTCAAAAGCAAAAAATTAACCCAATATATGTTACGTACAATAATGCTTAACAAAACATTCACAAAATTATATTAAATTTACTTCTATTATTTTTGATAAAATTGTATAATTGATAATGATTATTATTATCTCATTATAAGAAAGAGTGAGTTTTATGTTAAGCATAAAAAGTGGAGACTTAAAAAAGAATTACAAAATCAAAGAAATGAACATTAAAAATCAACACATGCGCCATCGATTAAATGCACTTGGTTTAGTGAATGGTACTAAATTAAAAATTAAGCAAAAGTGCCTGTTCAAGGGTCCTTGTATATTAGAAGTGAATGGTCAATGTTTAAGTATTCGTGGTTGTGATGCATGTCAGATTGAATTAGAGGAAGCCAATGACTAATAGTTATTGTATTTTAGGAAACCCTAACGTCGGTAAAACATCTTTATTTAATGCATTGACTGGCACATACGAATATGTAGGAAACTGGAGTGGCGTAACTGTAGAGAAAAAAGTAGGGCGCCTCAAACAACATGTTGGAGACCTAGTTGATTTACCAGGCATTTATGAATTGTCACCTATTTCTAAAGACGAAATGGTTGTGACGGATTATTTATTGAATAATTCATTTTCTGGCATGATTAATATTGTAGATGCAAGCCAATTAAAACGTAACTTACAACTAACCGTTCAACTCATGGAATTAGGTGCACCTTTAATTATTGGATTAAATATGGTTGATGTTGCTACAAAACGTGGTATTCGTATCAACCAACAAGCACTTATGAAAAAATTAAAATTGCCATTACTACCTATCATAGCAAGAAATGGCAAAGGGACGCATCAATTATTAGAATCTTTGAAAGACAATGGCTTATCAAAAAACAGACCATTGAAATTAAATTATGGTAAGAACATTGAAGATACGATATCACAAATTGAAGCACATTTAACATCAAGCACCTCTATTGATAAACATTTAAGACGCTTTATATCAATACAATTTTTATTAGAGAACCCAAAAATTTATGAATTTCTAGATGATACTGTTTTGAAAGAAATAACATTATTACGTCAAAATTTATCAGAAGAATTAGATAATTCTATACGTGATGAGATACAAGCAATACGCAATACATATATAGACAATATTTTAAAAGATACAGTTGAATATCCTGATGAGGAACGACAATATTTCACGCATCAGATAGATCGCATTTTAACAAATAAATATTTAGGCATCCCAATCTTTTTAATCATTATGTGGTTGATTTTCCACGTTACTTTCACTTGGATTGGTACACCTATATCTGATGCATTAGATGAATTTTTAGGTGGCACCTTTACGGATACGGTATCAAACTTGATGGATAAATTAGGTCTCGTTCCATTTTTACAAGATTTAATCAATGACGGTATTATTGCTGGTGTAGGTGCAGTACTTGTATTTGTGCCACAAATACTGGTGCTTTTCTTCTTTATTTCTCTTTTAGAAGACTCTGGTTATATGTCTCGTATTGCCATATTAATGGATCGAATTATGGAATACTTTGGTCTTAGTGGTAAATCTTTTATACCAATGATTATAGGATTTGGATGTAACGTGCCAAGTATTATGGCAGCACGTAGTATTGAAAGTGAGAAGGAAAGACTTACAACGATTTTGATTGCACCATTTATGTCTTGCTCTGCGAGATTACCCGTTTACGCATTGTTTGTAGGTGTGTTTTTTGAATCTCATCAGGCACTCATCGTCCTAAGCTTATATGTACTTGGTATTGTTGTGGCTTTATTAACAAGTGTACTATTAACGAAAACGGTATTAAAAAATGATGACTCTGTATTTATCGTCGAATTGCCTACTTATCGATTACCATCAGTCAAAACACTATGGAGAAGTACATGGGAAAAGGCTAAAGGTTTTGTTAAAAAAGCAGGAACATTTATCTTTGCTGGTTCGGTAATTATTTGGTTATTGAATTATACAGGTCCTGGCGGTTTCAATGTAGACGTTAATGATAGCTTTTTACACTCAATTGGAAGTTTCTTTGCTGTATTAGTTGCACCATTAGGTTTTGGTTCATGGCAAGCGGGTGCTACTTTAATACCTGGATTCTTAGCAAAAGAAGTTATCGTTAGCTCGATGGCAATTATCTATGCATCAGACGAAGCTGGTCTTGTAAACATTATACAAAGTCATTTCACACCATTATCGGCATATTCGTTTATGATTTTCATCTTGTTATATATACCATGTTTATCTACAGTCGCAACCATTCGCAAAGAAACATATTCTCTTAAATGGACTGTACTGGCTGTAGCATATCCATTAATCACTGCATATTTACTTTCGTTTGTCTTTTATCAAATCGGATTATTATTTTATTAAGGATGTGATTTAATGACGATTATTATCAATGTAGTTATCTTTTTAGCTATTATTAGTTATGTTGTTTTTACATTATTCAACTTTTTCAAGAAAGCTAAAGTTGGTAAATGTAACTCTTGTGGCTCTAAAAATGGGTGTCATACAGGAAAGAAAACATTATAACTACCTGTCACGTTAGATAAGTTCATCAATTTTTGTAAAAGTGACAGCATACTCAAATCTTTTCATAATGTTTGATTCACATCAAAAAGATAAAATAAGAAAGCGCTAAGTTTTGAAGTATTTGTAAAAACTTATGCTACTTTACAACTAAATACGCAGTTCTTTATTTATTATAATTTTAACTATAAAAAAGAAATAGGGAGATTACTATCCCTGATTCAAACATAAACGTCAATTTCTATTACAATGATAGGCATTGACGTTTGTTTTGTTGCTATAGAACATCGGTACTCATTGCGTGACTATATTTCATTGTAGCAATTTTGCATTGTACTGTTACTTGTGGAAATGACATGAGTGAGAGAGGATATTCGCGAACTATGCTACAACTTACTCGAATAAGCATGCACGATCAAAACCGTAAGTTTTTATATAAAATGAACTCATCCATCATGTGTAATAATACGAAGCTTTTTTCTATTGTATTAAAACACACCTTTTATAGAGATTTTGCATCGTGCAGACGCCCGGGGAAATGATATGAGCGAGAGACTACAGGCTCGAGCCATATCCCCAGGCAAGCATGTACGATCAAAATCGTAATATTTTCATATAAAAAGGACTAATCCGTTTGAAAACGAATTAGTCCTTTATTTTGAGATTGAGGTTTGTGTCCCAGCTATTTCTTATATTTAATAATTATTCTGATTTGTTGGCGCCTCTATTTTCTGCAATTCTCGTATATTCTTCTAATCTATGTTTGTTTGGTGATAGTGTTAAACCTAAGAACTTACGCTCTTTATTGGCATCTTTATAGAAACTGACCATCATACAAAGAATGATGATAGAGAATGGTAAGGCGGTCATGATTGCCATGTTTTGAAGGGCATTTAATCCATTATCTCCACCTGAGAATAATAAGATAAATGCAATCAATGCTTGTGCAACACCCCAAACCACTTTAATCATTGCTGATGGGTTTAATGAACCAAATGTTGTTTGCATTCCTAATACGAATGTCGCTGAATCGGCTGACGTAATAAAGAACGTTGCTATTAAGAGCAATGTCACAATGGACAGCGCAAAGCCTAATGGTACTTCATTAAACACACCAAATAATGCAGTTTCTGGTGGCATATCAAATATTTTTGGATTGTCTTTTGCAGTTTCGATACCTAGAACACCGAATGCTGCAAACCAAACTAAACTTACAAGTACCGGTGCTAACATAACTCCAGATACGAACTCTCTAATTGAACGTCCTTTAGATACACGTGCAATAAATATACCAACAAATGGACTCCAACTAATCCACCAAGCTAATTGGAAGAAAGTCCATGATTTCATCCATTCATTTTTTTGTGGATCTAATGGTGCAGTATCAAACATGTTAAATAATAACGTATTCAAATATTCACCTGTTGAACTTGTTAACATGTTTAAGATTAAAACGGTTGGTCCTACAATAAAAATAAATAATAAGATTATGCCTGCTAAACCAATATTAGCATTACTTAAATATTGGATACCACGGCTTAATCCTGACCATGCACTAGCTAAGAATAAGATTGTAACAATTACAATAATAATACCTTGAGTCACAATATTATTCGGGATATCAAATAGGTAGTTTAGACCACCTGCAATTTGCATAGCGCCTAGACCTAAAGATACCGCTACACCACCGATAGTAGCGAAAACAGACACTACGTCAATAACTGTACCAAGCGGACCGTCTACTTTATTTCCGAAAATTGGACGTAATGTTTTTGAAATTAATGCAGGTTCATTTTTTCTAAATTGGAAGTAAGCTAACGCTAACGCAACAACACCATACACTGCCCATGCGTGGAAACCCCATTGCATAAATGCACCTCTTAAAGCTTCTTTATAAGCATGTGCTGATTGTGGTTCTCCAGATGGTGGTGATACAAAGTGACTGATTGGTTCAGCTGCTCCCCAAAATACTAAACCAATTCCCATACCAGCACTAAATAGCATCGCAAACCATGAAATTGTGTTAAATTCTGGTTTATCTTCAGGTTTACCCAATTTCAATTTTCCGATTGGGCTAAATATCAAGAAGACACAGAAGAATATCATTAGAGCTACAATAACCATATAATACCAACCAAAGTATTCAGTAATCCAACCAGTAATATTTGTCCCTATTGAATTAAACTGATTTGGAAATATTGCACCTAACAATACAACTATTGCGGTAATAATAATACTATAAGTAAAAACAGAAGACAGTTTCTTCCCACTAGCATTATGTTGTTTATTTTCCAAAATTAGTAACCTCCCTTATAATTGAACATTAGGCAGAATAACAGACTTTATATATGAAAACAACAGCACTAACATTTGTTTTCATATATATATCGTTTGGCTAAAGCCGTCATAAAAGGATTACAAAACTAAACATAAAAATTCAATATTTCTATAAATATATTTATTAAAGTTGAATTCATTAACTTTAAAATAAACTTGTCCATGTTTTAATCTAAAAAATAAAAGACTAGAAAGTAATTTTAACCATTACATTCTAGTCTAAAATATGATGTTTTTACGCGGAAACATAACGCTCATCGCTATAATAAAAGCATTTCAATACTTTGACTTCAATATTATTTCACTATAAGTACTGGTATAGGACTTCTTTTAGCAACTTTATGTGTCACATCTCCAAGTACATGTTTGATATCTATACTTACTCGATGGTTACTCATTACAACTAAATCAAAATCGCCTACACCCATATCTCCAAAACTGATTCTCTCAAGTATGGTATCTTTTACAGGCCCAAATTCGATGGCTACTTTATAATTAATACCTTGCTCTTTTAATTTTTCAAGAAATGGAGTAAGTTCTTCTTCCTTTTCTTTAATGATATCTTCTTTATGTTTATTTTCATAACGTACACTCGCTAATAAATCATTTTCAGTCATGACATTATGAACAACTACAGTGGAATCTTCTCCAACTAATTTCGCTAAGTTCTCAGGAATGTTATCGAAATCATTTTCAAAAGAGTATGGTAGTAAAATATTTTTATACATAATAAATCACCTTTCTTAATTAAACTATTGCAAAACAGTCTCATGTAGTTTTGCTCGTTTAAATATATTTTTGGTGCCTTAATGCGTATTTTACTAGTGAAACAACTGAAGTATTGAGCAACTTTTTGCATTAAATCAATGATGTACCCATACCATAAAAATTTTTTAGTGTACTTACTTATTATTTAATTACCACAATTTTATATAAATTATTCATTAAATAACCATTATTAATGAAATATTTCATATTCAGCGTTTCAAAATACTTATAGCTTGTTGATTACATACACAAATAACACTCACAATAATGATTTCAAAAATAGATGTCGTTTATAAAAAATAGACATGACTATGAAATCAAAATCATTTCATTGATCTCATAGTCACGCCTTATAATGCTTGTTTTATTAATGTAATTGTTCTTGGCCTCGTTTATTCCAAGTTAAAATAAAGCTTAACATCGCTAAAATACTAATAACTGTTAATAAGACAAAACCAAAATCCCATCCAAAATGTTGTACGACAAAACCTAAAACAATATTTGCCATCACAGCACCAAATAAGTAACCAAATAAACCTGTTAGACCTGCAGCTGTTCCGGCTGCTTTTTTAGGTACATAATCCAATGCTTGTAAACCAATCAACATCACTGGCCCATAGATTAAAAATCCAATTGCAATTAATGATAAATTGTCTAACCATGCATGACCAGGAGGGTTCAACCAATAAATTAATACAAAGATTGTAACGCCAAGCATAAAGAAGAAACCTGCAGGACCACGGCGCCCTTTAAATACTTTATCGGAAATATAACCACAAAGTAGTGTACCTGGAATGCCTGCCCATTCATAAAGGAAATAAGCCCAACCTGATTCACTTAAATTGAATTGCTTTTCTTCACTTAAATAAGTAGGTGCCCAATCTAGCACACCATAACGTACAAAATAGACAAAAATATTAGCAAAAGCAATGGCCCATACCCATTTGTTATTCAATACATATTTAAACAGTATTTCTTTTGTTGTTAACTCTGTTTCAAGTGTTTCCTGCGACGTCGTTGAGTAATCTTTGTTAAAGCGTTCAATAGGAGGTAAACCTTGTGACTGAGGTGTATCTCTAATTAAACAATATGCAATAATTGCGATAACAATTGCCAGTAATCCTGGATATATAAATACACCTTCAAATCCTCTTAAATAACCAAAATTATAAAGGGCAGTCATAGATATTCCCCATGTTGCGATCGGTGCCATTAGACCTCCACCAACATTATGAGCCACGTTCCAAATAGACGTTTTACTACCACGTTCACTAACACTAAACCAGTGCACAAGTACACGTCCTGATGGCGGCCATCCCATGCCTTGAAACCATCCATTTAGAAATAACATAATAAACATGATTGTTATACTAGAAGTAAAAAATGGTACAAATCCTAATAGTAAATTAACAATTGCCGTAAGCATCAAACCTAAAGTTAAAAATACACGCGCATTACTGCGATCACTTACGGTTCCCATTACAAATTTACTAAATCCATAAGCGATTGAAATGGCTGATAGCGCAATACCAAGCTCTCCTTTACTGAAACCATCTTCAATTAATGAAGGCATCGCTAATGAAAAGTTTTTTCTCAGCAAATAGTAACCCGCATAACCGATAAAAATACCTAAAAAAACCTGTAACCGTAACTTTTTATATGTATCATCTACCTTTTCAGATGGTAAAGGATCCACATGTTTTGCTGGCTTTAAAAAACGAAACATACAATCACCCCTAAATTAGCAATTATTTTTTCTTAACATTTTATTTACAAATTATTTACTTAATATTAATATTTCCCAGTTAGTAAAGCAATACTATTATTAAGATTTGAATATTATTATTGTAAGAAATAATATTTACTAATGCGTGGGGTATACGATCGCAATAATCAAAGATTTCATAAATCAAACACCTCATAGTTATGATAAATCTTTAACTACAAGGTGTTATGAAAAGTAACTATTACAATACATCAAAAAAATGCATGCTTAATAGCACAATTATAATAAATAATCCGACACAAACTATAAAACTGTACATAAAAGTTACAGTATTACGCAATTTACTACTATAAACATCATTAGGGTCTTTCCCATGCATAAAAGCAACTATCCTGTCATACGTTTGTATTCTATACGATTTTTTTAAGGCTTCTACTTTAAATGATGCAATAATCATAGTTATTAAGAGTATAAGTTCAGCTGAAATCCATAATGTCGTCCAATAGTAGAGTGTTGGACCTGCTAAAATTGCGGATAATAACATAGGCCAAATCATTAAATGACTCCATAAATTAAATTTGCTCTGTTTTAACTTTTGTTCCATAATCTCTATGTCTCCTTTAACTAAATTATCTAAAGAAACTTGAAACAAAGAACTAAGCATTAACAAATTATGTATATCTGGATAACTTTTATCATTTTCCCAATTTGAAATTGTTTGTCGTGAAACATACAATTTTGCAGCTAATTCTTCTTGTGATAAATGGTCACGCTGTCTAAAAAATTTAATTTGATTACCTATGTTCATTTGCCAAGCTCCTTTAACTTGAGACTATAGTGTGATTCTATTTTAGACTACCAAATTGTATTGACATGCGCACATTTAATTATGCAAAAAGTTTTTGTCATATAGCTATAGCGTCTTTTTTAGACCTCCCTTAGACTTACAAGAAATAAGAGTAAGACCGCAACTAAATCATGTTTTTAATCACGTATCTTACTCCTATCATTATTATTATTTAATTAACCTGTATCATAGCGTTAAGAAATCAGTATCCCATCATAATTTTATATTTATGTCGCAGTTTGTTGTTGTTGATATGGTATAGGATGATCTAATTCAAATGAAGCACCTGCAGTAATTTTTTTATATTGATAAGTAAAGTAGCCAATCCATAAAATTGTAAATACAAATGCGAGGCCATAACTTAAATTAAGATCCAGACCTAAACCTATCTTCTGACTTAAAATATAAGTGAAAATATTCCAAGTCATAAAGACTGCTGGAATTGCTGCCACCCAAAAATTCTTTTTCGCGATAAGTAAGTACATTGCACCTACCCATAAAGCGACAACAGCTGTAGTTTGGTTTGCCCAAGAAAAATAGCGCCATAAAATGGTAAAGTCTACCTGAGTCAAACCAAAGCTTACGACAAATAATGGTGCAGCTACAATCACTCGTTTTAACATACTGCGCTGACCATAATTTAAATAATCAGCTATAATCATACGTGCACTACGGAAAGATGTATCACCACTTGTAATTGGTAAGACAATAACACCCAGTACTGCAATCGTACCAAACACAGAACCCAATAATAGATGTGATGCTTCGCTTACAACAAGAGCCGCTTCCCCACGTGCTAAAACATCACTTAATCCACTATATCCATTAAATAAACTCATGCCTGCAGCTGCCCAAATCATTGCTATAATACCCTCTGCAATCATCATTCCATAGAATATGAAACGACCATTTTTCTCTTTGTTTGTCGTTCTCGAAATAATAGGCGTTTGTGTAGCATGAAAACCAGATAAAGCACCACAAGTAATTGTAAAAAATAGTAGTGGAAATATAGGAGCGCCATCTGGATGCATATTTTTCAAATTAATTTCAGGTATCGGTGCACCTGTTTGAATAAGACGGAAACCTATACCTACTGCACTAATTAATAGCAATGCACCGAAAATTGGATAAATGCGTCCAATGATTTTGTCTATAGGTAAAATTGTAGACAAAATATAATAAACAAAAATGACAAAGATAATGATACCTAATGCGATTCGACCATCTAATAAATTATGTAGTAACAATGCCGGGCTTGTTACAAA
Organism: Staphylococcus sp. GDY8P45P; assembly: GCF_017892745.1. NCBI lineage: Bacteria > Bacillati > Bacillota > Bacilli > Caryophanales > Staphylococcaceae > Staphylococcus > Staphylococcus sp. GDY8P45P. Next base: position 206,201 of record NZ_JAESLS010000007.1, read on the forward strand.
AACTGTTCCAGTTAGCAATAATAATAAGATTGAAAAGATATTTACAAAGTGTTTCATAACCTGACCTAAAAATTTACCAGCAAGCTCCGGTAAATGTGCCCCTTTATTTCTAATTGAAATCATTCCAGTCAGATAATCATGTACTGCACCTGCAAAAATACATCCCACAACAATCCATATAAATGCTACAGGTCCATATAATGCCCCCATAATCGGTCCGAAAATCGGTCCTACACCTGCAATGTTCAATAGTTGAATGAGTGAATTTGATGATGTCTTCATAGGTAAATAATCGACATTATCACGTTGATTATATGCTGGTGTTGGTCTATCTTGTTTCGTGCCAAACATTTTGTCGATATACTTCCCATAAGTGAAATAACCTATAACTAATAAAATAATAGATACAATAAACGTTACCATTTTAACATCCCCCTTTAATAATATGTAAGCGTTTTCTTAATTTAATCACATATTTTATTATTCGACAATCCTGTAAATGTTTTTTATTTATTTATTTTTAATTTTTGGGGAATATAAAATAAAATATACTTTTAAAATAACCTTTACATTTAAATGATATCTGACTCATTAACACTTATAATAAATAAAAAAAGTACAACCTCATTTAAATTAAAACGAAGTTGTACTTTTTGAATAAGCGATATATTCAATTAAACTCAACTGTTATTTTTTATAAAGCTTAATTTTTATTTCATAATAATCATCATGGTCTTTAGCTTGATGTTCAAACTTGATGCCACTTTTTTCAATTTCTTCTAAACTTTTGCCTACCGCTTCACGTGCATCTGTTAAGTCTTTTTCAAATGCAAAACTTTGCGCTTTCACTTTTTCAGGGCCGACTTTTTGTTTTACTCTAGCTTCAGTTTGTTTCACGTTTAACTTTTGGCTTATAATCGTTTCCACTAATGTTTCTTGATCTTCATCTGATAAACTTAGCATCGCACGTGCATGACGTTCTGTAACTTTGCCTTCACGTAAACGTTCTATCACTTTTGGCGCTAATTTTAATAATCTCAATTTATTTGCTATAAAACTTTGACTTTTACCTACACTTTTAGCTAATTCACTTTGTGTAGTATCGCCTAGTTCTAAAAGTTTTTTATAGGCTTCTGCCTCTTCTACAACAGATAAATTTTCACGTTGGATATTTTCTATTAAAGCAACCACTGCAGTTTCTTCATCACCTAAATCTCTGATAATGACATCTGCGTATGTCTTATTCAACGATTGTAAGGCTCTAAATCTACGCTCTCCAGCAATAATTTCAAACATATCCTCTTCTATAGGACGTACTACAATCGGTTGTAACAATCCATGCTCATCTATTGATTCTGCGAGTTCTTTAATCTTATTTGGCTCAAATACTTGTCTTGGTTGATAACGATTTGGCACAATACGTTCAGTATGAATAGATTCAACACTATTATGATCCTCTTCTATATAACCAACAATGTCATCTTTATTTTTCAAACCAAATAATTTAGAAAAAGGTTTCTTCATATTTTATGCGCTCCCTCTAAATTAGTTGTATTAAATCACTTTTCTTTTTCAAGTAATGGAGACTTATTGGGCATTCCTGGTTTTCTTGGATATTTCTTTGGTGTCTCACTTCTCTTATCAATCTTTATCATTTGCCTTTCACCAGCATCTTCTGGTAATTCATATGAAATGACATCCTGAAGTTTACCACCGAGGATTCCTATACCAAAACGCGCTTCTTCCAATTCTTCTTCGCCTTTAGCTGACTTTAAAGCAATGAATTGTCCACCCTTTTTAACTAACGGTAAACACAATTCGCTTAATACGGAAAGTCTAGCAACTGCACGTGCAGTTACAATATCATAAGACGCCCTGTAGTCTCCCTTTCCGTAAATTTCTGCGCGATCATGTACAAAATTCACATTTTCTAAATCTAATGCTTCTGCTAATTGATTTAAAAAATGGATGCGTTTATTTAATGAATCTACAATTGTAATTTTTAAATTAGGATAAATAATTTTTAATGGAATACTTGGAAAACCAGCACCAGCACCAATATCACAAATTGTTAGCTCTTGTGTCAAATCCGTATAAAAACTTAGTGCAATTGAATCATAAAAATGTTTCAAATACACTTCATGTTCTTCAGTAATACTTGTTAAATTCATTTTTTCATTCCATTCAACGAGCATTTGAAAATACGTTTGAAATTGATGTTGTTGTTTTTCTGTAAGTTCGATATCTTGTGTGCTGAGTTGCTCAGTTAACCATTTTACACTCATCTTAATTTTCCACCCTTTGTATTTTACCTTGTTCTAGGAACACTAATAAGATCGAAATATCTGCAGGATTTACACCTGAAATCCGAGATGCTTGCGCAATATTTAACGGTTTAACTTCCGCTAATTTTTCGCGTGCTTCAGTCGCTAAACTATCAACTTTACTATAATCTAAGTCTTCTGGAATTTTCTTTTCTTCCATACGTTTTACTTTTTCAACTTGCTGTAACGACTTATTGATATAGCCTTCATATTTTGTCTGAATTTCAACTTGCTCTTCAACATCACTAGGTAATTGATTTTCTTCTTCTAAAATTTCTAGAATCAAGTTATACGTCATTTCAGGTCTACGCAATAACTCCAAGGCTAATATACCGTCTTTCAAGCGTGAACCGCCTTGCGCTTCAATAATTTCTTGTACACGTTCGTGCGGTTTTATTCTAATTTCATTTAAGCGTGCTTGCTCATCTTTTATCATTTGACGTTTTTCATTGAAACGCGCATAACGTTCTTCAGAAATCATACCTAATTTATAACCTAAATCTGTTAATCGTAAATCTGCATTGTCATGTCTTAATAATAAACGATATTCTGCACGAGATGTTAATAAACGATATGGTTCATTGGTACCTTTTGTTATAAGATCATCTATTAAAACACCAATATAGGCGTCTGAACGGCTTAAGATGACTTCTTCCTCATCTAGTACTCTTGACGCTGCGTTAATTCCAGCCATGATACCTTGTCCTGCCGCTTCTTCATAACCAGAAGTTCCGTTGATTTGTCCTGCAGTATATAAGTTTTTAATTTTTTTAGTTTCTAGTGTTGGCCACAGTTGTGTCGGTACAAGTGCATCATATTCAATTGCATATCCTGCACGCATCATATCCGCTTTTTCTAAGCCTGGAATTGTTTCCAACATCTGACGTTGAACATGTTCAGGTAAGCTTGTTGATAAACCTTGGACATAAACTTCATTGGTATTTCTACCTTCTGGTTCTAAGAAAAGTTGATGTCTAGGCTTATCATTGAATCTTACAAATTTATCTTCAATTGATGGACAATATCTAGGTCCTGTACCTTTAATCATGCCTGAATACATCGCAGATAAATGTAAATTATCATCTATAACTTGATGTGTTTCTCCATTGGTATATGTTAACCAACAAGGTAATTGATCTAAAATATATTCCGTTGTTTCAAAACTAAATGCTCTACCAACGTCGTCACCTGGTTGTATTTCTGTTTTAGAATAATCAATCGTTTTGGCATTAACACGCGGTGGCGTACCAGTTTTGAATCTCACTACTTCAAATCCGAGATTTCTAAGATTGTCAGCTAGTGAAATAGATGGTAATTGATGGTTTGGACCACTTGAATATTTCATGTTACCTAAAATGATTTCACCACGTAGAAATGTACCAGTTGTAATAATGACCGCATCTGCCCAGTATTCTGTGCCGATATTCGTACGTACGCCTTTGATGACTTCATCTTCAATAATTAAGTCATCCACCATACCTTGCATAATATCAAGGTTTGCTTCATCTTCAATTACCTTTTTCATTTCTTGTTGATAAAGTACTTTGTCAGCTTGTGCGCGAAGTGCTCTTACTGCCGGGCCTTTGCCAGTGTTTAACATACGCATTTGGATATGCGTTTTATCGATTGTTTTCGCCATTTGGCCACCTAATGCGTCTATTTCACGAACTACTATTCCTTTAGCCGGGCCACCAACTGATGGGTTACATGGCATGAATGCAATATTATCTAAATTTATTGTTAACATTAACGTTTTGGCACCACGTCTTGCTGAAGCAAGTCCAGCTTCAATACCAGCATGTCCGGCTCCAATTACTATTACATCATATTCTTGAGCCATACTTTTTTCCTCCCTTTTATTTTCCTAGACAGAATTGACTAAATAATTGATTTATCAATTCTTCACTTGCGGATTCTCCGATAATTTCACCTAAAATTTCCCAAGTTCTAGTTAAATCTATCTGAACCATATCCATTGGCACACCAGCTTCTGCAGCATCTATAGCATCTTGAATTGAGTTTCTCGCTTGTTTTAACAATGAAATATGTCTTGAATTCGATACATATGTCATATCCTGATTTTGGACATCTCCTGCAAAGAATAAATCTCTAATTTGTATCTCTAACTGATCAATACCTTCTTGTTTTAACATTGATGTTTGAATGATTGGCATATCTCCAACCATTTCTTTTACTTCTGAAATATCTAATTGTTTGTCTAAATCCATCTTGTTAATTATGACAATGGCATCTTCATTTTTAATAACTTCATATAATTTGCGATCTTCTTCTGTTAATGATTCGTTATAATTTAGCACAAACAAGATTAAATCCGCTTCACCTAAAGCTTTGCGTGAACGTTCTACACCAATACGTTCAACGATATCTTCCGTTTCACGTATCCCAGCAGTATCTACTAACCTTAAAGGTACACCGCGAACGTTTACGTACTCTTCTAAAGTATCTCTAGTCGTACCAGGCACCTCTGTAACAATCGCCTTATTGTCTTGGATCAGGTTATTTAACATGGATGACTTACCAACATTCGGCTTACCAACTATGACCGTTGCTAAACCTTCTCTCATTATTTTCCCTTGTGTGCCTGTATCTAATAACTTATTAATCTCTGTCTTAATTTGATTTGATTTTTCTAATAAAACTTCTGTTGTGGCATCTTCCACATCATCATATTCTGGATAATCTATATTAACTTCTACTTGTGCAAGGATTTCGAGAATGGATTGTCGCTGTCGCTTAATCATATCACTTAAACGACCTTCAATTTGATTCATTGCAACTTTAGATGCACGATCGGTTTTAGAACGAATAAAATCCATCACCGCTTCGGCTTGAGATAAATCAATACGCCCATTTAAAAACGCACGTTTTGTGTATTCACCTGGATCAGCCATTCTTGCACCGTGTGTCATCGTTAACTCTAACACTCTATTGATGGTTAAAATACCACCGTGACAATTAATTTCAACGATATCTTCTCTAGTAAATGTTTTCGGTGCACGTAAGACAGACACCATCACTTCTTCGACCACTTCATTTGTCTCAGGATCAACAATATGCCCATAATTTATTGTATGAGAAGGTACATGTTCTAATGGTTCTTTCCCTTTATATAATTTATCTGCAATATTTACCGCGTCAACACCTGACAAACGTACAATACCAATAGCACCTTCACCCATAGGTGTGGATATACTCGTTATCGTATCTAAATCCATCATCCATCTCGCCTCCTTTATTCTAAAATTTATCATTATAATATTGTAAATAGTTTTGGATCAAAAAGCTAACATCTTGTTCAAAATTTCTAATAAGTTAGTCTTAGGGTTGTGTGACGTTAGACTGACGTCAGTCTTAATTATCCCCTACCCTACTTAATTCGTTTATTAAAAACCTTAGCTATTTTTAAAACATGTTCTAAACTTGCTTGGATTTGTAGTGTATCCATATCTTTAGCTGGCTGCCTGGCTATCACAATAATTTCCATTGGTAATATATTTTGTTTATGTACCTTGAAACTTTCACGAATAGCACGCTTAATTTTATTTCTAACAACAGCATTACCTAATTTTTTAGAAACACTAATACCTAGTCTAAAGTGTTCTAATTCTTTATTAGGTTTCGTATAGACTACAAATTGACGATTTGCTACTGATTTTCCTTTTTTATATATAAATTGGAAATCACTGTTCTTTTTAATTCGGTATGCCTTCTCCACGAAACATCACTCGCTTATCTTTTCATTACATTTATTATTATATACCTAACATGTGTTGTATTTTTTAATAATAACAATAATTTTGCTACTTATTTTCGTTATTTTAAACCAAAAAAAAGACCACTGATGAGTCAGTGATCTTATGCTGATAATACCTTACGGCCTTTACGACGACGACGCGCTAAAACTTTACGACCGTTTTTTGTGCTCATGCGTTTTCTGAAACCATGAACTTTACTATGTTTACGTTTATTTGGTTGATAAGTACGTTTTACCATGCAAAAACACCTCCATCTGTATTCGGTTATCTAAATATTATAATAGATAAATTAATATAAGCTTTTTGCTTCAAGTCTTGATTTAATATTATTAATTTCTAGTCATAATTCAAGCAACTACTACAATATAACAAAATCTTTTTTATAAAGCAAGTATCAATTTCAAGCATGTTTTCATCTCATTATAATATGAATGAGTACTAGATATTTTTAAACTGTATTGATAAATACGTCTATTAATATAGAAGATTCACCTTATCATATAAATATTTTTCATTTCAAATCTAGAGAATTTTTAATTATACAAATTCCATACACTTTTTATAAATTATTTCCCAAGCCCACAAATCGTTTAATTTTTGATATACTATTCATTCTTGTAAGTTATCCACTTATTCACAGATACGCATGCTTATTTTGTGGATAATATTTCATCTATGCACAGGGTTATTTACGATTTAACAACATATTCACAGCCATTTGACAGAGGTGTTTGTTAAAAAGTATAATTGTGTGGATAAGTTATGTAAATATTGATAAATAAGGGATTATATTATGGAGATATATCCTAAATGGTTGTGTATAACTTATAATCCACAATGAGTTATCCACTGATTGTGTGTAACTTGTGGATAATTATTAACAGCTTGTGATTATGTTTATTCACACATGTTATTTCTGTGTATAACTTTTAAAATATAGAAAGTTGGAGTTTGCTATTATGTCAGAACAAGAAATTTGGGAAAAAGTTTTAACCTTAGCTCAAGAAAAAGTCAGCTATCCTAGCTATCAAACTTTTTTGAAAGATACAAAACTTTATTCGTTACAAAATGATGAAGCTATTGTAGTCATTGATGATCCTTTTGTAGCTAATTGGTTAAAAACACATTATGTTGAAATCGTACAATCTGCATTATATGAAGCTATTGGTCACGAAATCATGCCAGTATTTTACTCTGAAGATGAATTAGAAAGTTTAAAATCTGAAAAAAAACAAGATGTTAAACAAAGTGCTAATGAAAAAGAAGTAGACCTTGATACTGTTGATGTAGCAAAAGTTGGTGATGAACAATTCAATATCAACAATACATTTGAAACATTCGTCATCGGTCCCGGAAACAGATTCCCACACGCTGCGAGTTTAGCTGTAGCCGAAGCACCGGCCCAAGCATATAATCCATTATTTATATATGGTGGTGTAGGATTAGGTAAAACCCATCTAATGCATGCTATTGGCCATTATGTCTTAGATAATAATCCAAATGCCAAAGTCATCTATACATCTAGTGAAAAATTTACCAATGAATTCATTAAATCTATCCGAGACAATAAAACAGAACGTTTTAGAGAAAAATATCGTAATATCGATGTGCTCTTAATAGATGATATACAATTCATTCAAAACAAAGAACAAACTCAAGAAGAATTCTTCCACACATTTAATGATTTACATCAAGCGAATAAGCAAATTGTTATTTCTAGTGATAGACCTCCTAAAGAAATTGCTAAATTAGAAGATCGACTACGTTCTCGCTTTGAGTGGGGATTGATAGTAGATATTACACCGCCAGACTACGAAACCAGAATGGCTATTTTGCAGAAAAAAATTGGTGAAGAAAATATAAATATTCCTACTGAAGCCTTAACGTATATCGCTAATCAAATACAATCAAATATACGTGAACTTGAAGGCGCACTTAATCGTGTATTGGCCTTTTCAAAGTTACAAGGACAACCTATCACAACTGAATTAACAGCAGCTGCACTGAAAGATATCATCCAAGCACCTAAATCTAAAAAAATTACTATACAAGATATCCAAAAAGTTGTTGGAGAATACTATAGTGTAAGAATAGAAGACTTTAGTGCCAAGAAACGTACAAAATCGATTGCTTATCCACGTCAAATTGCTATGTATTTATCACGTGAATTAACTGACTTTTCGCTGCCTAAAATCGGAGAAGAGTTTGGTGGACGTGATCATACTACTGTTATTCACGCACATGAAAAAATAGTAAAAGATATCAATAATGATCCGACATTTAAGCAAGAAGTTGAAAATCTTGAAAAAGAAATTAGAAACCAATAAAACAATCTGTACTATAACAGATTAATAAATCAATTTAGAGGTATAACAAAATAACTTATTTTTTAACTTTGTGGACAATGTGCAAAAGTAATACACACTGTGCACAAGTTATCCACAGTCGTCAAACAATGACATGATTGTATTAATTTGAGTTATCCCCTAATCCACAAGCCCTACTACTATTACTACGTGTTTAAAACCTATATAATTATTATATAAACGACTGGAAGGAGTTTAAAAATGGAATTTACAATTAGAAGAGATTATTTTATAAATCAATTAAATGACACATTAAAAGCAATCTCACCAAGAACTACATTACCTATACTAACGGGTATAAAAATTGAAGTTAAAAACAATGAAGTCATACTTACTGGTTCAGATTCAGAAATCTCAATAGAAATTACAATTCCTAAACAAGTAGATGGAGAAGACATTATTGAAATTACAGAAACTGGTTCAGTTGTACTCCCTGGTCGTTTCTTTGTAGATATTATTAAAAAACTACCAGGAAAAGAAGTTAAATTATCAACAAATGAACAATTCCAAACTTTAATAACTTCTGGACATTCAGAATTTAATTTAAGTGGTTTAGATCCAGATCAATATCCTTTATTACCACAAGTTTCTCGTGATGATGCGATTCAATTATCTGTAAAAGTGCTTAAAAACGTGATAGCACAAACGAATTTCGCAGTGTCCACCTCAGAAACACGCCCAGTACTCACTGGTGTTAATTGGCTTATACAAGATAATGAATTAATATGCACAGCGACTGACTCACACCGCTTGGCTGTGCGAAAAGTAGCTTTAGAAGATGAATCTGAAAATAAAAATGTCATTATTCCAGGTAAAGCTTTAGCAGAATTAAATAAAATTATGTCTGATAGTGAAGAAGATATCGATATTTTCTTTGCATCAAACCAAGTATTATTTAAAGTCGGAAATGTAAACTTTATTTCACGTCTCTTAGAAGGTCACTATCCAGATACTTCACGTTTATTCCCAGAAAACTATGAAATTAAAATAGGCATAGATAACGGAGAATTCTATCATGCTATTGATCGTGCGTCTCTATTAGCACGTGAAGGTGGAAACAATGTTATTAAATTAAGTACAGGTAATGAATTAGTCGAGTTATCCTCTACATCACCAGAAATTGGTACTGTGAAAGAAGAAGTAAAAGCGGATAACGTTGATGGTGGCAATTTAAAAATTTCATTTAACTCTAAATATATGATGGATGCACTTAAAGCAATCGATAACGATGAAGTTGAAGTTGAATTCTTTGGTACGATGAAACCATTTATTTTAAAACCAAAAGATGATGATTCAGTTACACAATTAATTTTACCAATTAGAACATATTAAGCTTTTGTTCAAGAGATAGAGCCTGAGACAGATTTATGTCTCGGGTTTTTTATATTGTGGATATTTAAAACATAGTAAGCATAACTTAGAGGTGTGGACAGAAGCTTGATTTAAAACCCATTTTCAATTCAGTCATCTACTGCCAATATGAAATGCGTTTGAGGCGAATCTATTATGTCTCAACCTCTGTCACATATAAACCATTGCTTCACTCTTTTTTATTTCGAAGTAATTTCATAAAATAAAACGTGTATATTGATAGATATATATTAATCATAAACATTTAACGCTACTTACATGCTATTTAGAGCTTAAATATAAGCAATTTAAACTTTTTTAGACTTATGATACCTAAAACGAATAAATAAGCTGAGAAAGTCATTAAAATTCAAAATCATAACATTGTCGTTGAACGCATATTAAAATTTTTTATGAAATATTGCGTAATTAAGAACATTAATAATTAATTTTTAAGTAGAATCTTTTTTTAAGAAGATAGAATATTAGGAAGAAAAGTTTGTTATAATATATGAGTGTTACCTTGTTAAAAGTACTTTTGTAAATAAATTTCAATAATAGTAAAAATTATACATAAGAAAACGCTTTCTATCTGCATTTTGCATGAAATTTTTCTCGAAAAAAGGTATAATATATAGATGAGTTTAAAAGGAATGGAGTGATTGATTTGGTTGAAGAAGTAATTGTTGATGGAGACATTACTTTAGGGCAATTTCTAAAGACAGAAGGTATTATTGAATCTGGTGGTCAAGCGAAATGGTTCCTGCAAGATTTTGAAGTAATGATCAATGGTGAGCGCGAAATGCGTCGTGGTAAAAAATTAAACCATCAAGATAACATCGTTATACCAGAAGTCGGTTCATTTTTGATTATACATCAAGGTGAAGAATGAAACTAAAGACACTCCAGCTAGACAATTATCGTAACTATGAGTCAATTACTCTAAATTGTCACCCTGAAGTCAATATATTGATTGGCGAGAATGCGCAAGGGAAGACTAATTTATTGGAATCTATTTATACACTAGCATTAGCCAAAAGTCACAGAACATCAAATGATAAAGAACTCATACGTTTTGATCGAGACTATGCTAAAATAGAGGGTGAACTCAGTTATAGATATGGAGAAATGCCTTTAACGATGTTTATAACTAAAAAGGGTAAGCAGGTTAAAATCAATCACTTAGAACAAAGTAGACTGACACAATATATCGGTCACTTAAACGTTGTCTTGTTTGCACCTGAAGATTTGAATATTGTCAAAGGCGCACCTCAAATAAGACGTAGATTTATAGATATGGAACTTGGACAAATTTCAGCTGTATATTTAAATGATTTGTCTCAATATCAAAGAATTTTAAAACAAAAGAATAATTATTTGAAGCAATTGCAATATGGTCAAAAGACTGACAGCACTATGCTTGATGTCTTAAACCAACAATTTGCAACATATGCACTCAAAGTTACATTAAGACGTGAACATTTTATTAAAGAACTTGAATCATTAGCCAAACCTATTCATTCTGGTATTACAGACGAGAATGAAACACTGTCATTAAGGTACCTTCCTAGTATCAAATTAGATGCGGAAGAAAAAAGTGAGACAGAACGCTTAGAGGAAGTCTTAACTTTACTAGATGATAATAAAGATCGTGAAAAAGATAGAGGTGTCTGTTTGTTTGGCCCTCACAGAGATGATTTAGGTTTCAACGTAAATGGTATGGATGCTCAAACTTACGGTTCGCAAGGACAGCAAAGAACGACGGCTTTATCAATCAAACTTGCAGAAATCGAACTGATGAATATTGAGGTAGGTGAGTATCCCATCCTATTACTAGATGATGTGTTAAGTGAATTAGATGATTCACGTCAGTCTCATTTATTGAGCACAATTCAACATAAAGTGCAGACATTTGTGACGACAACATCAGTTGATGGCATTGATCATGAAATTATGAAAAACGCTAAACTTTATCGCATTAATAATGGCGAAATTATAAAGTAACGGAAAGTGAAGGTGGAAGCATTGTCAGATGTGAACAACACGGAAGATTATGGTGCTGGTCAGATTCAGGTATTAGAAGGTCTAGAAGCGGTTCGTAAGAGACCAGGTATGTATATAGGCTCAACTTCAGAAAGAGGACTACATCACTTAGTTTGGGAAATTGTTGATAACAGTATTGACGAAGCACTTGCAGGTTATGCTGACCAAATCGACGTTATTATTGAAGAAGATAATTGGATAAAAGTAACAGACAATGGTCGTGGTATTCCTGTTGGTATACAAGAAAAAATGGGACGACCTGCCGTTGAGGTTATTCTAACTGTACTACACGCTGGTGGTAAATTCGGCGGTGGCGGTTATAAAGTTTCCGGCGGTCTACATGGTGTAGGTTCTTCTGTTGTAAATGCTTTATCAGAAGATTTGGAAGTGTATGTATACAAGGATGAAAATATATATCATCAAGCATATAAAAAAGGCATACCTCAGTTTGATTTAAAAATCATTGGTGAAACTGATGAAAGTACTGGTTCTACAGGTACTGCGATTCGTTTTAAAGCTGATCCTGAGATATTCACTGAAACAACAACATATAATTATGAAGTCTTGCAACAACGTATCAGAGAACTGGCGTTTTTAAATAAAGGTATCTCAATTACATTAAGAGATGAAAGAGAAGAAGAGGTTCGTGAAGATACTTATCACTATGAAGGTGGTATAAAATCTTACGTTGAAATGTTAAATGAAAATAAAGAACCTATTCATGAAGAACCGATTTATGTACATCAATCAAAAGATGATATTGAAGTTGAAATAGCGCTTCAATACAATAAAGGCTATGCTACAAATCTTTTAACATACGCGAATAATATTCACACTTATGAAGGTGGTACTCATGAAGAAGGCTTTAAACGAGCGCTCTCTCGTGTGTTAAATAGCTACGGTCTTAACAGTAAAATCATGAAAGAAGATAAAGAAAGACTTTCAGGTGAAGATACACGTGAAGGCTTAACGGCTGTTGTTTCAATCAAACATGGTGATCCACAATTCGAAGGACAAACTAAAACTAAATTAGGTAACTCCGAAGTACGTCAAGTTGTTGATCGTATATTCTCCGAGTTGTTTGAACGCTTTTTATACGAAAATCCACAAGTAGGTCGAACAATCGTAGAAAAAGGGATTATGGCATCACAAGCACGTCTTGCAGCTAAAAAAGCGCGTGAAGTGACACGTCGTAAGTCTGCGCTAGAAATTTCAAGTTTACCAGGGAAACTTGCAGATTGTTCTAGTAAAGACCCTTCTCGAAGTGAAATTTTCATCGTCGAAGGTGACTCTGCCGGAGGGTCTACAAAATCTGGTCGTGACTCAGAAACGCAAGCCATTTTACCATTACGTGGTAAGATATTGAACGTTGAAAAAGCACGTTTAGATAGAATTTTAAATAATAATGAAATACGTTCTATGATTACTGCTTTTGGTACTGGTATTGGTGGAGAGTTTGATTTAAGTAAGGCACGCTATCACAAGATTATCCTTATGACAGATGCCGATGTTGATGGTGCACATATTAGAACTTTACTATTAACATTCTTTTATCGCTTTATGAGACCGTTAATTGAAGCTGGATATGTTTATATTGCACAACCACCATTATTCAAATTGACACAAGGTAAACAGAAATACTATGTGTTTAACGAACGTGAATTAGAAAAACTTAAAGCTCAATTGGATCCAAGTCCAAAATGGTCTATTGCACGTTACAAAGGTCTTGGTGAAATGAATGCTGATCAATTATGGGAAACAACTATGAATCCAGAGAACAGAGCTATGTTACAAGTATCATTAGATGATGCGATTGAAGCTGACCAAGTTTTTGAAATGTTAATGGGCGATGTTGTTGAGAACCGTAGACAGTTTATTGAAGATAATGCAGTTTATGCAAACTTAGATTTCTAAGACAATGAACTGAATTTTTGAAGGAGGATATCTTGATGGCTGAATTACCTGAATCAAGAATAAATGAACGAAATATAACGAATGAGATGCGTGAATCGTTCCTAGATTATGCGATGAGCGTTATCGTTTCACGTGCGCTACCAGATGTTAGAGATGGTTTAAAACCAGTACATCGACGTATACTTTACGGCTTACACGAACAAGGTATGACACCTGATAAATCATATAAGAAATCTGCGCGTATTGTTGGGGACGTTATGGGTAAATATCACCCTCACGGAGACTTCTCAATTTACGAAGCTATGGTTAGAATGGCCCAGGACTTCAGCTATCGATATCCTTTAATTGATGGCCAAGGTAACTTTGGTTCTATGGATGGTGATGGCGCAGCGGCGATGCGTTATACAGAAGCGCGTATGTCTAAAATCACACTCGAAATGTTGAGAGATATTAACAAAGATACGATTGATTTTGTTGATAACTATGACGGTAACGAAAGAGAGCCGGCAGTCTTACCTTCAAGATTTCCAAATTTACTTGTAAATGGTGCATCAGGTATCGCAGTAGGTATGGCTACTAATATACCTCCACATAACTTGACTGAAGTAATCAATGGTGTATTAAGTTTAAGCTATAATCCAGATATTACGATTGCAGAATTAATGGAAGATGTTCAAGGGCCAGACTTCCCTACAGCAGGTATTATTCTTGGTAAAAGTGGTATACGCCGTGCATTTGAAACTGGACGTGGTTCAGTTCAAATGAGAGCAAGAGCTGAAATTGAAGAACGTGGTGGCGGTCGTCAACGTATCGTTGTAACAGAGGTTCCATATCAAGTAAATAAGGCCCGCATGATTGAAAAAATTGCTGAATTAGCACGTGATAAAAAAATCGATGGCATTACAGATTTACGTGACGAAACAAGTTTACGTACTGGTGTGCGTGTTGTGGTTGACATACGTAAAGATGCCAATGCCAGTGTTGTATTAAATAACTTGTATAAACAGACACCATTACAAACGTCATTTGGTGTTAACATGATTGCTTTAGTTGATGGCAGACCGAAATTGATTAACCTTAAAGAAGCATTGGTTGAATATCTTGAACATCAAAAGATAGTTGTAAGAAGAAGAACAGAATACAACTTGAAGAAAGCACAAGACCGTGCACATATTTTAGAAGGCTTAAGAATTGCTTTAGATCACATTGATGAAATTATTCGTGTGATCCGTGAATCTGATACAGACAAAGTTGCAATGATAAGCTTGCAAGAACAATTTAAACTTACTGAACGACAAGCGCAAGCCATCCTTGATATGCGATTAAGACGTTTAACAGGTTTAGAAAGAGATAAAATTGAATCTGAATATAATGAATTAATTGCATATATAGAAGAATTAAAAGCGATTCTTGCAGACGAAGAAAAACTATTACAACTTGTTCGTGATGAATTAATTGATGTTCGTGAACGCTATGGTGACGAACGTAAAACAGAAATTCAAATGGGTGGTCTCGACAATATTGAAGACGAAGACCTAATCCCAGAAGAACAAATTGTCATCACATTAAGTCACAATAACTATATTAAACGTCTACCCGTTTCAACATATAGAGCTCAACATCGCGGTGGTCGTGGTGTACAAGGTATGCAAACATTAGAAGAAGATTTTGTAAGTCAACTTGTTACATTGAGTACACACGATCATGTCTTATTCTTCACGAATAAAGGTAGAGTGTATAAACTTAAAGGTTATGAAGTGCCAGAACTCTCCCGTCAGTCTAAAGGTATCCCAGTAGTCAATGCGATTGAACTGGATAATGATGAAACGATTAGTACAATGATTGCCGTCAAAGATTTAGAAAGTGAAGAAGACTACTTAGTATTTGCAACGTTAAATGGTATCGTAAAACGTTCAGCATTACGTAATTTCTCTCACATTAATAAAAACGGTAAGATTGCGATTGGTTTCAAAGAAGATGATGAATTGATTGCAGTGAGATTAACAGATGGTGAAGATGATGTATTAATCGGTACTGCTCATGGTTCTTTAATTCGCTTTAACGAAACTGCATTACGTCCTTTAGGTCGTACAGCTGCTGGTGTTAAAGGTATTACATTAAGAGAAGGCGACAGCGTCATTGGATTAGATGTTACTAAAGCAGAAACAGATGATGAAATTCTAGTCGTGACTGAAAATGGCTACGGTAAACGTACGCCAGTTAGTGAATATCGTTTATCTAACCGTGGCGGTAAAGGTATTAAGACTGCTACGATTACAGAACGTAACGGTCAAGTTGTATGTATCACATCCGTCGAAGGTAAAGAAGATTTGATGATTGTTACAAATGCTGGTGTAATTATCCGTATCGGCGTTGAAGATATTTCACAAAATGGACGTGCAGCCCAAGGTGTAAGATTGATTAAATTAAACGACGATCAATTTGTTTCTACAGTTGCTAAAGTAGATGAAGAAGAAAAAGAAGCTGAAGAAATTGAACTTCAAGAAACAGAAAATGAACAAATTGAAGGCTCTTCAAGTGACGGTCAACAATCAGAATCTGTAGTAACTGATGATTTATCAGAAGGTATCGTTCATACCGAAGTTGAAGAAGATACCGATGAAGATGGTCGTCAAGAAGTGAGAAAAGACTTTATGGATCGTATCAATGAAGACATTGATAATAGTGATAATGAAGACACTGAAAACGAAGATGACGAATAACCTCAATTTCTATAAGTAAACCAACAGCTACATTTAAAATTGAAAAATTTAAATATACAAATGAATCTGGGACATAAATCCCTATTCTCAAAATAAGAGGGCCAATCCTTAATATGGATTGGTCCTCTTTATATTTAAAATATTACGATTTTGATCGTGCATGCTTGCCTGGGGATATGGCTCGAGCCTGTAGTCTCTCACTCATACTATTCCCCCGGGCGTCCGCACGATGCAAAATCTCTAGTCATAAAATAGAAAAACTACTTAATGATGATATCCGAATGATGTGGTTATTACAAAATCAAACGCCTTCTTCTAAAACAATTAATCGTTTTAGAGTAAACCCTAAAGCAGATGCCCTATTAACATCTTTAGTTCATTGTATTAATGGCACTTAATATAAGAAAAGTAGTATCTCAAAGAACTAAATATAACCAAAACAATATTGAAAAAAGGCAATTTCTATATTATTTCAATAGAAATTGCCTTTTTACTTGTCCAAGAACTTTATGTTCCAGACTCATTTTATTTTGGTTTAATATATTTATATCGCAGGTGCTTATTTAGCTCTCCAATGCTTTCATAGCATATGGAATTTCGCTAATTAAATGAGAAGGTGGTACGACATACATTTTCTTTGATAATTCTTCCCCGATATAACTGTGTGTATAAGTAGCACTCGTAACCGCTTCTTTCGTGTCGTTGAATTGACCTACAAAACTTGTAATCATACCGGCAAGTGTATCACCCATACCGCCTGTAGCCATCGCAGGTGTACCAATTGGTAGTTTGTAATCTCCATCTTTGAAATAGATTTCAGTGCCGTGCATTTTTAATACAATCGTTGCTCCAATTCTATCAGCAGCTTCGCGATTACGTTCATAGGTTTGTTCTTCTATTGCGATACCACTCAAACGTTCCCACTCTTTTTGGTGTGGTGTGAAAATAACATTGCAAGTTGGAATATCTGGCTTTAATTTACTAAATATAGTAATAGCATCTCCATCCACTATAAGTGTTTGGTGCGGTTGAATGTTTTGTAATAAGAACGTGATAGCATTATTTCCTTTGAAATCACACCCCAATCCAGGACCAATTAAGATACAATCTGTATTTTCAATCATTTTAGTGAGCATTTTAGTATCATTGATATCAATTACCATTGCTTCAGGACAACGTGAATGTAGCGCAGCATGGTTTGTTGGATGTGTAGCTACCGTAATTAAACCACTGCCACTATAGACACAAGCGCGTGCAGCAAGCATGATTGCCCCACCTAGATTCGCATTACCTCCAATTAAAAGAATTTTGCCATAATCACCTTTATGCGTTTCATCTTTACGTTTTGGAATGCTTACTGATGAAATTGTTTCCAACATTGAAACCCCCTTTAATCATATTAGTTATTTCAACTTTTAATTTGTATATTTGATCATTATTTTGTTGATTCGTAAGTTTGTACTTTTTGATAAGAATTATATATTTATAAGCTTTATGAAAGGTTTTCTCTGTAGCTTTTTTATTAATCTACTTTTTAAATACAATAAAAAATATTATACCTGCTTTGCATTTTAGTCAATAGGTAAAAGCATTAAGAATTTGTTTATTTTTAGAAATAATAAATTTGCCTTCTTTATCTTATTAAAATACTAATTTAATACCATGTTACGGATATGGACGAACCTATTGTTCTTAAAAATATGGAAGCGTATACTTTAATTAATTGAAAATCATCAGAAGTAAGGAGATGGGGAAATGACATTACAGCTTAATGGTGAAAATTTAACAATTAATGCAATTAAAGATTTTTTATATCAAAGTGATGATGTAAAAGTAACAGAGGATGCATATGAACGTGTAAAACAGAGCAGGGTAACAGTAGAAAAGATTATAGATGATAAAGAAACAATTTATGGTATAACGACTGGATTTGGTTTATTTAGTGATGTGCGTATTGATGAGGGGGAATACAATCAATTACAAGTAAATTTAATTCGTTCACATGCATGTGGTATCGGAAACCCTTTTTCACAGGATGTCGCGTTAGTGATGATGATTTTACGTCTAAACACATTGCTAAAAGGTCATTCTGGTGTGACAATCGATTTAGTAAATCAAATCATATATTTTATTAACAACAGAATTATTCCAGTCATTCCACAACAAGGGTCTCTTGGTGCTTCAGGTGATTTAGCACCACTTTCACATTTAGCTTTGGCATTGATTGGAGAAGGTAGCGTCTATTATAAAGGTGAAGAAGTAGACAGCCGGTATGTCTTAAATTTATTAAATCGTGAACCTTTGAGCTTACAGGCTAAAGAAGGTCTTGCTTTAATTAATGGTACGCAAGCTATGACTGCACAAGGTGTAATTAATTATATAGAAGCGGAAGATATTGGTTACCAAGCGGAGTGGATTGCTGCACTTACGCATCAAGCATTAAATGGTATTACTGATGCATATCATGAAAAAGTGCATCGCGTCCGAAATTTTCCAGAACAGATAGATGTTGCTTCGCGCATGTTAGACTGGCTTGAAGGTTCTAAATTAACAACGACACAGGGAGAAATTCGTGTACAAGATGCTTATACATTACGCTGTATTCCACAAATACATGGCGCAAGCTTCCAAGTTTTTAATTATGTAAAAGAAAAGCTTGAATTTGAAATGAATGCGGCGAACGATAATCCATTAATATTTGATGAAGATGATGAGACATTAGTTATTTCTGGAGGTAATTTCCATGGTCAACCGATTGCATTCGCGTTAGACTTCTTAAAGTTAGGCGTAAGTGAATTAGCCAATGTTTCAGAAAGACGTTTAGAGAGATTAGTAAACCCACAATTGAACAATGGTTTACCGGCGTTTTTAAGCCCTCAACCGGGTTTACAGAGTGGTGCAATGATCATGCAATATGCAGCTGCAAGTCTTGTTTCGGAAAATAAGACACTCGCACACCCAGCTAGTGTAGATTCTATTCCATCATCAGCTAATCAAGAAGACCACGTTTCTATGGGGACGATTGCTTCACGCCATGGTTACCAAATGATTGAAAATGCACGACGTGTTTTAGCAATAGAAACAATCATCGCACTTCAAGCAGTAGAATATAAAGATATTGAAAAATTATCACCTAAAACCTATGAAAAATATCAAGCTTTACGAAAAGTGGTACCATCTATCACTGAAGACCGCCAATTTCATAAAGACATAGAAGCTGTTTCACAGTATTTATTAGATCACGCTTATGCTAATTAAGGTTGGGTGAATTTTTAATGAACATTCAGCGATTGCATATCCTTGGCCTTGAAAAGTGATAGGTTATTTGCTATATTAAAATCAAGTTAATAAAGCTATTGTTCGTAGGATAAGTAGTATTGTACTTCTGGTTTCAGAGAGCTTGTGGTTAGTGAGAACAAGTAATCAGGGTCAATGTGAATCTACCTACTATATGAGAACAATCGGGTTTAACCGTTATTTTGGTGAAAGCGCAGTCTCTTTTGACTGTTAAATAGGGTGGCAACGCGTAAAGACCACGTCCCTTGTACAGGGATGTGGTCTTTTTTGTGTTCTATTCTTAAAAAAAAGAAATTGAAAGGATGGAAAATGACATGTTAGACATTAAACTATTTCGTAATGACCCAGAGTTTTTAAAAGACAAAGTTGCAAAACGTGGTATGGATACAAAAGTAGTAGATGATGTATTATCGCTTGATGACAAACGCCGTGAATTAATTCGTAAAGCTGAGGAAATGAAAGCTGAACGTAACAAAGTGAGCGGTGAAATTGCGGAAAAAAAACGCAATAAAGAAAATGCAGATGATGTTATCGCAGAAATGAGAAAATTAGGTGACGACATCAAACTGTTAGATAATGATTTAAATAATGTGGATAAAGAGCTAGAAGACTTATTATCTCGTATTCCAAATACAATTCATGATGATGTGCCTGAAGGTGATTCTGATGAAGAGAATGTAGAATTAAAACGTTGGGGTACACCAAGAAAATTTGATTTTGATGAAAAAGCACATTGGGATTTAGTAGAGTCACTACAAATGGCTAATTTTGAACGCGGTGCAAAAGTTTCTGGTGCAAGATTTGTGTTCTTAACTGGCGAAGGCGCACAGTTAGAAAGAGCATTAATGAACTATATGGTCACGAAACACACGACGCAACATGGTTACACAGAAATGATGGTACCACAATTAGTAAATGCTGATTCAATGTACGGTACTGGCCAATTACCAAAATTTGAAGAAGATTTATTCAAAATTGAAAAAGAAGGATTATATACAATACCAACGGCAGAAGTACCATTAACGAATTATTATCGTAATGAAATTATTGGTCCGGATGTCTTACCTGCTAAATTCACAGCGCAATCAGCGTGTTATCGTAGTGAAGCGGGTTCAGCTGGTAGAGATACAAGAGGGTTAATCCGTTTACATCAATTCGATAAAGTAGAGATGGTACGTTTTGAAAAACCGGAAGACTCTTGGCAAGCATTAGAAGAAATGACAGAACATGCAGAAGCAATTTTAGAAGAGTTAGGCTTACCATATCGTAGAGTTATTTTATGTACAGGTGACATAGGCTTTGGCTCAAGCAAGACTTATGACTTAGAAGTTTGGTTACCAAGCTATAATGAGTACAAAGAAATTAGCTCTTGCTCAAATATTACTGATTTCCAAGCACGCCGTTCTAACATTCGTTTTAAACGTGATAAAACAGCAAAACCAGAATTAGTGCACACATTGAATGGTAGTGGTTTAGCAGTAGGACGTACGTTTGCTGCAATCGTAGAAAACTATCAAAATGAAGATGGTTCAGTTACTATTCCAGATGCATTAGTACCATATATGGGTGGTAAAACAGTGATTCACCCAGTTAAAGAAAAATAAGATTAGTTGTAATGAATATCATCAGCGGTATTTGAGTTAGCTCAAGTGTTGAACTTTCAAAATAGATGCTACAAAATGATGAAATGCAAATAGAGGTTGAGACAAATGGATGTCTCAACCTCTCATTTTATATGAACAATGATCCTTCTGATCTTCTAAATACCTTAAATACTTTTAAAGTAAAGAAAGGGTAGGGGAGGTGTTAAATATCTCGTTTTGTAGGTTATCTCATTTATTGAAGGCCTTATTTTATTCAAAAAATGAGAGGTAAGTCTAAAATAATAACACAATATTCTGGAATTTAAAATATTATAATAACAGCATTTTTAGACAAACGTAAGCCTTAGGTTACACATACGTCAGTCTAAAAACATTGAATGTATATTTCAGTTTGTATTAAACTAATTCTATTATTTTTATAAAATGTGTGGGAGGTGGCATGATGGCAACACATTTAACTTTTAAGCAAGGTGTAAAAGAATGTGTACCGACTTTGTTAGGTTATGCTGGTGTTGGTCTTTCATTTGGTATTGTTGCAGTTGCTTCAGGTTTCAATTTGATTGAAATCATTTTATTATGCTTACTTGTCTATGCTGGCGCGGCACAATTCATTATTTGTGCGTTAGTCATTGCTGGAACTCCAATTTCTGCAATTGTATTAACGACATTTATTGTAAATTCTAGGATGTTTTTATTAAGTATGACCTTAGCGACAAGTTATAAAGGATATGGGTTTTGGAATCGTATAGGTATGTCTTCTTTGATTACAGATGAAACATTTGGTGTCGCTATTACACCACATCTAAAAGGTGAAAAAATCAATGATCGATGGCTGCATGGATTAAATATCACAGCTTATTTATTTTGGACATTTGCAAGTGTTGTTGGTGCTGTTTTTGGTAAATACATAACAAACCCAGATGCGTTTGGGTTAGATTTTGCTATTACTGCAATGTTTATATTCTTAGCTGTTTCCCAATTTGATGCTATTAAGCAATCACAATTTAAAACATATTTAGTATTAATTGTTTGTGTGATCATATTAATGCTTATTTTAAGTTTCTTTATGCCTTCATATGTAGCAATTATCTTAGCTTCGACAATTACTGCGGGGTTAGGGGTGGTGATCGATAAATGACAACGACCTTACATATGCTATTAATCATTGTTTTATGTGGTGTGGTCACTTGGTTAACACGAATTATACCGTTTATATTAATTACAAAAATTAAACTATCTGAGACAGTTGTAAAGTGGCTTTCCTTCATTCCTATTACATTATTTACGGCATTGATTGTAGACGGCGTCTTAGAACAACATGAAGGTTCAATGGTGTATAGTATTAATTTACCGTTTTTAGTGACGATGCTTCCAACAATAATCATTGCCATTATTACACGGAGTTTAACGATTACGATTGTCAGTGGTATTTTAATAATGGCAGTTTTAAGATGGATATTTTAAATATATTATTGAAGTGGTTCACATTATCCGTTAGAATAGAAATAATTAGAAAATTTTGATAATTTTAAAGGAATACTTGTTAAAATAGATGTTTGATTTATACACAGCTTTTTACAATTAAAATTAAATCTTATTTCGAGAAGCAGAGGGACTTGGCCCAATGAAGCTTCAGCAACCGACTTTAGAAGCACGGTGCTAATACCAACGATTCGCTCGAATAATAAGTATTGTAACTTCTTACTTATTATAAATAGGTAGGAAGTTTTTTTACTAAGTAGGAGGTAAATGATGACAAATTATACGGTTGATACATTAGAATTGGGACCATTTACAACTGAATCAGGTGAAACGATCTTAAATTTAAAATTACGTTATGAACATGTTGGATATGAAGGGCAGCCACTTGTACTTGTATGCCATGCGCTGACAGGTAATCATTTGACATACGGGACGGATGACAATCCTGGTTGGTGGCGAGAGATTATAGATGGAGGGTACATGCCAATACATGATTATCAATTTTTAACATTCAACGTGATAGGTAGTCCATATGGCTCGAGTTCGCCACTTACAGATGCTGACTTCCCCACGCATTTAACATTGCGTGATATTGTCAATGCAATAGAATTAGGTATTCAAACATTAGGGTTTGATCGAATTAGTATTTTAATCGGTGGGTCTTTAGGAGGTATGCAAGCGCTGGAATTATTGTATAATCATAAATTTGAAGTAGATAAAGCAGTCATTTTAGCTGCAACAGATAAGACATCCTCATATAGTCGTGCATTTAATGAAATTGCGAGACAGGCGATTCGATTAGATCATGGTGAAGGTATGAGTATCGCAAGACAACTTGGTTTCTTAACGTATCGTTCTTCTAAAAGTTACGATAGACGATTTACACCAGACCAAGTTGTAAACTACCAGAAGCATCAGGGAAATAAGTTCAAAAAGCACTTTGATCCATTGAGTTATTTAACCCTGCTAGACGTCTTAGATAGCCACGATATAGATAGAGATCGTACTGATGTAGATGAAGTGTTTGGACGTCTAGATACTAAAGTTATGACTATGGGCTTTACGGATGATTTATTATATCCAGACGATTTAGTATATGCTACAGGTGCGCGATTTAAATATCATAAGCATTGCTTTGTGCCAGATAATGTAGGACATGATGGTTTCTTACTGAACTTTAACGATTGGGCACCCAATTTGTATCACTTTTTAAAAGTTTCCAAGTTCAAAAGAAAATGACGATATGCTACATTTTAGTTCGTTTTGTATTATAAGACGTCTGGGATAGTTATTTTATACTTAAATGAAAGTGGAAATAACTGTGTTCCTATGACGTCTTATTTTTATGGTGAGTAAAATGTGAAATTTGAAGTTGGTATTAACGAGGAGATGTAATTTAAAAAGGCGCTCATTTTCAGATTTTGTCGCTGATATTGAACTTCTGACAAAAAGAATTGTCAATAATTGTATAAAAGTTTTAAAGAGGTTAAAATAATAAACATAGACAAAAATTGTATAGGAGTGGCGAATTTGTTTTCTAAAATACATACTAAAGCCACTATACTTAGTGTAATCACGTTAATTATAGTAGCTTTAGCTTTACATATATTACCGCTACTTGGACTCGTGTTGAGTTTATTTGCAACAATTCCAGGTATTATTTTATGGCATAAATCTGTAGAATCTTTTGGCTTAACGGCAGTCATTACAGTTGTGCTAACTACGTTATTAGGTAATATATTCGTGTTAAGTATCATGATCCTCTTGTTCGTAGTGAGTGTTGTAGTGGGTCAATTATTAAAAGAACGTACATCAAAAGAACGTATACTTTATATAACAACAACGTTTATTAGTATCATTGCATTAATTGCATTTATGGTGTTACAAGCATTTAAAAAAATACCAAGTGCTACATCATTAATCAAACCGATTAAAGAACAGATGTATAACATAATTTCTAGCGCTTCAGTCAACGCGGATTATAAACAAATGTTTGAAGAGACTTTCCGCCAATCAGCAGTGCAACTACCAAGTTATATGATTGTTGGTGTATTTCTACTTATATTAATCAATTTAATTATCACTTTTCCAATCTTGCGTAAATTCAAAATCGCTACACCCATATTTAAACCATTATATGCTTGGCAAATGAAGCGTTCTGTCTTATGGATGTATGTTATTGTATTAATTTGTGTTATGTTTTCAACGCAACCAAGTGCGTTTCAAACCATCGTCTTAAACTTTGAAATTGTGTTATCATTATGTATGTACATTCAGGGGTTAAGTGTGATTCACTTTTTCGGAAAAGCGAAATCAATGCCGCCAGCACTTACTGTGTTATTAATGGTGATAGGGACAATTTTAATGCCATTAACACATATTGTGAGTCTCCTGGGATTTGTAGATTTATGTATCAATTTAAAACGTATCATTAAAAAATGATTTGAGGTGGAAAAATGAACCGTCAATCCACTAAAAAAGCGTTGATTTTACCATTTATTATTATGGTGCTTACAGCGATAGCGCTTGTCGTCGTTTGGTTTATTTTTAACCAATTGATTGCAGGTATAGCTACTGTTGTATTACTCATCATAATCGTAGGGACAGTACTGATGGTAAGACAAGCTTTACAAAAATTGGATAACTATGTAGATAATCTGAGTGGAAAAATCTCAGCAAGCAGTAATACTGCTATTAAAAGGTTACCTATTGGGATGATTATCTTAGATGAAAATGAAAACATAGAGTGGATGAACCAATTTATGTCGGATCGTCTAGATCGAAATGTCATTTCTGATCCAGTCAATGAAGTATATCCTAATATATTAAAACAGTTAGAAAAAACACAAGAAGTGGAAATTCAAGAAAATGAATATCACTATCGTGTAAGATATTCAGAAAAAGAACATGTATTGTATTTCTTCGACATTACTGAAGAAATACATACACAAGAGTTATATGAAGCATCTAAACCAATTATTGCAACACTATTTTTAGATAACTATGATGAAATTACGCAAAATATGAATGATACACAACGTTCAGAAATTAACTCTATGGTTACGCGCGTCATAAGTAGATGGGCAACAGAATATGACATTTATTTCAAACGTTATAGTTCAGATCAATTTGTTGCTTATTTAAACCAACGCATTCTAAATGAAGTTGAAGCATCTAATTTTAGTATACTGAGTCAATTACGCGAAAAAAGTGTGGGTTACCGTGCGCAATTGACATTAAGTATTGGTGTAGGTGAAGGTTCAGAGAACTTAATCGATTTAGGTGAATTATCTCAATCTGGACTTGATTTAGCACTAGGCCGTGGTGGTGACCAAGTTGCAATTAAGCATATGAACGGAAATGTGCGTTTCTATGGCGGTAAGACTGACCCCATGGAAAAACGTACACGTGTAAGAGCACGTGTTATCTCTCATGCATTAAAAGATATTTTAATGGAAGGCGACAAAGTCATCATTATGGGACATACGCGTCCAGACTTAGATGCTATAGGCGCAGCCATTGGTGTCTCAAGGTTTGCTATGATGAACAACTTAGATGCTTATATTGTGTTAAATGATTCAGATATTGATCCGACGCTGCGTCGTGTGATGAATGCAGTCGATGAAAAGCCTGAACTAAAAGAGCGTTTTATCACATCTGATGAAGCATGGGATGTCATGACGTCTAAGACAACTTTAGTAGTTGTAGATACGCATAAACCTGAAATGGTTATCGACGAAAACATATTAAACAAGGCAAATCGTAAAGTTGTGATCGATCATCATAGACGTGGTGAAAGCTTTATCTCTAGCCCATTACT
Source organism: Staphylococcus sp. GDY8P45P (assembly GCF_017892745.1). NCBI lineage: Bacteria > Bacillati > Bacillota > Bacilli > Caryophanales > Staphylococcaceae > Staphylococcus > Staphylococcus sp. GDY8P45P. The sequence continues at coordinate 232,900 of NZ_JAESLS010000007.1, forward strand.
TGTTTATATGGAACCATATGCAAGTTCAACTGCAGAGCTAGTGACTGAATTGCTAGAATACCAACCAACAGAACAACGATTAACACGTTTAGAGTCGACAATTATGTTTGCAGGTATTATTGTAGATACACGTAATTTCACATTACGTACAGGTTCAAGAACATTTGATGCGGCAAGTTATTTACGTGCACATGGTGCAGATACAATATTAACGCAACATTTCTTGAAAGATGATTTAGATACGTACATTAATCGTACTGAATTAATCCAAACAGTGAAACTTCAAGAGAACGGTGTCGCAATTGCACATGGTTCGAACGAAAAAATCTATCATCCTGTAACAGTTGCACAAGCAGCTGATGAACTGTTAAGTTTAGATGGTGTAGAAGCTTCGTATGTAGTTGCTAGAAGAGAAGATAATCTAGTCGGTATGTCTGCTCGATCACTCGGTGCAGTTAACGTTCAATTGACAATGGAAGCACTTGGTGGCGGTGGTCATTTAACTAATGCAGCTACACAATTAAAAGATGTCACTGTTGATGAAGCAATAGAACAATTACAACAAGCTATAACAGAACAAATGAGTAGGAGTGAAAATTCATGAAAGTAATATTCACACAAGATGTTAAAGGTAAAGGTAAAAAAGGCGAAGTTAAAGATGTACCTGTAGGCTATGCAAACAATTTCTTATTGAAGAAAAATTATGCAGTAGAAGCTACTCCAGGTAATTTAAAACAGCTTGAAAAGAAAAATGAAGCTGCAGAAGCGGAACGCCAACAAGAAATTGAAGATGCTAAAAAATTAAAAGAAACATTAAGTCATATTGAAGTTGAAGTATCTGCTAAAACAGGTGATGCTGGAAAATTATTCGGTTCAGTTAGTACAAAACAAATCGCGCAAGCATTACAACAACAACATGATATTAAAATAGACAAGCGTAAAATGGATTTACCAAACGGTATACATGCATTGGGTTACACAAATGTACCAGTTAAATTAGATAAAGAAGTAGAAGGTACAATTCGTGTACACACAGTTGAACAATAAAAACGGATTGAGATATGAGGTGTAATCATAATGGATGGAATGTATGAACAAAATCAAATGCCCCACAGTAATGAGGCTGAACAATCTGTCTTAGGTGCCATTATCATAGATCCGGAATTGATAAACAGAACTCAGGAAGTCTTACTTCCTGAGTCCTTTTATAGAGGCGCACATCAACACATCTTTAGAGCCATGATGAACCTCAACGAAGATAATAAAGATATTGACGTGGTTACAATTATGGATCAACTGTCGTATGAAGGACGACTGAATGAAGCGGGTGGCCCACAATATCTAGCAGAATTATCTAGTAATGTACCGACAACTCGAAATATTCAATATTATACAGATATCGTATTTAAGCATGCGACAAAACGTAAGTTGATACAAACTGCCGATAGCATTGCTAACGATGGTTATAATGATGAATTAGAATTAGATACAATATTGAACGATGCAGAACGTCGAATATTAGAATTGTCATCTACACGTGAAAGCGATGGATTTAAAGATATTAGAGATGTACTTGGAGAAGTGTATGAGAATGCAGAATTACTTGATCAAAATAGTGGTCAAACACCTGGTATCCCAACTGGTTATCGAGATCTAGATCAGATGACCGCGGGCTTTAACCGTAATGATCTAATCATTCTGGCTGCCAGACCATCAGTAGGTAAGACTGCCTTCGCACTTAATATTGCACAAAAAGTTGCTACGCATGAAGACCATTTCTCAGTCGGTATATTCTCGCTAGAAATGGGTGCGGATCAACTAGCAACACGTATGATTTGTAGTTCTGGTAACGTAGATTCGAACCGTTTAAGAACGGGTATGATGACAGAAGAAGACTGGAATCGCTTTACAATTGCAGTAGGTAAATTATCTAGAACAAAGATATTTATTGATGATACACCAGGTATTCGAATTACAGATATTCGCTCAAAATGCCGTCGTTTAAAACAAGAACACGGTTTAGACATGGTAGTGATTGATTATCTGCAATTAATCTCAGGTAGTGGTTCAAGATTCTCAGATAACCGACAACAAGAAGTATCAGAGATTTCTCGTACATTAAAAGCGATTGCCAGAGAAATGGAATGTCCAGTCATTGCACTAAGTCAGTTGTCACGTGGCGTAGAGCAACGTCAAGACAAACGACCAATGATGAGTGACATTCGTGAATCAGGATCAATCGAGCAAGATGCTGATATCGTCGCATTCTTATATCGTGATGATTACTATAATCGTGGCGAAGATGAAGACGATGATGATGGAGATACGAACTTTGAACCACAAACAAATGATGATAATGGTGAGATTGAAATTATAATAGCGAAGCAACGTAATGGTCCAACAGGTACTGTTAAATTACACTTTATGAAGCAGTATAATAAATTTACTGATATCGATTATGCACATGCAGACATGGGTTAAAAAAAAGAATAAAATTTATTTTTTCCGTACGATTTGTAAATATGTTTATTTATCGTACGGTTTTTGTTTGCATTTGGTTCTTTCTTTTTTAATGAAGTATGTGTTGTAATTAAATGGATATCGCTTTAAAAACCTTGATGACACTATGTTTAAGATGTGTAATTGCATTTTTAAACATTTAATGAAATTCGAGAAAATGTAAAAAACCAATGTTCGATTTTTGTTTGCATTATTAGTGTGGTATTGGTAGAATACTTAATGGTTAATTGAGAAAAACTTGGAGGTGCTCATATGTCATCAATCGTAGTTGTTGGGACACAATGGGGAGACGAAGGTAAAGGTAAAATCACAGACTTTTTAGCAGAACAAGCAGATGTTATTGCACGTTTTTCAGGCGGTAACAATGCAGGCCACACAATTAAATTTGGTGGCGAAACATATAAATTGCACTTAGTACCATCTGGTATTTTCTATAAAGAAAAATTAGCAGTCATTGGTAACGGTGTCGTTGTCGATCCAGTAGCACTATTAAAAGAATTAGACGCTTTAAATGAAAGAGGTATTTCAACAGATAATTTACGTATTTCAAACCGTGCGCAAGTTATTTTACCTTATCATATTAAACAAGATGAATATGAAGAAGAACGTCGTGGAGATAATAAAATCGGTACTACGAAAAAAGGTATCGGTCCAGCTTATGTAGATAAAGCACAACGTATTGGTATTCGTGTTGCAGATTTATTAGATAAAGAAACGTTTGAAAAATTATTAAAAGAAAATATTGAATACAAATCAGCATATTTCAAAGGTATGTTTGATAAAGCATGTCCTTCATTTGAAGAAATCTTTGAAACTTATTACGCAGCAGGCCAACGTTTAGCAGAGTTCGTTACGGATACTGCAAAAGTATTGGACGATGCATTTGTAGCAGAAGAAAAAGTATTATTTGAAGGTGCTCAAGGCGTTATGTTAGATATCGACCACGGTACATACCCATTCGTTACGTCAAGTAACCCAGTTGCAGGTAATGTCACTGTCGGTGGTGGTGTTGGTCCAACATACGTATCTAAAGTCATTGGCGTATGTAAAGCTTATACATCACGTGTCGGTGATGGCCCATTCCCAACAGAACTATTTGATGATGATGGACACCACATCCGTGAAGTTGGCCGTGAGTACGGTACAACTACTGGACGTCCACGTCGTGTAGGTTGGTTCGATTCAGTTGTATTACGTCACTCTCGTCGTGCGAGTGGTATTACTGATTTATCAATCAACTCTATCGATGTCTTAACAGGCCTTAAAGAAGTGAAGATTTGTACGGCGTATGAATTGGACGGTAAAGAAATTACTGAATATCCAGCGAATTTAAAAGACTTACAACGTTGTAAGCCAATCTTTGAAACATTACCTGGTTGGACAGAAGATGTTACAGGTTGTCGCTCATTAGATGAGCTGCCAGACAATGCACGTAGATATTTAGAACGTATCTCTGAATTATGTGACGTTCAAATTTCAATCTTCTCTGTAGGACCAGATCGTAATCAAACAAACTTATTAAAATCATTATGGTAAGCCGTTTACCTATAAAAACTGATTTATAAATTTAAAAAGTAAAATGTTGAAATGAAAAAACACCTTGTTGATGTAGCCTAATATGGCCATCTTTACAAGGTGTTTTTTATTTATATATTTGAATGTGTTACATATTGATCACGAAAATTTAGAATGTGATCGACTGCTAACTGATAACCTGTTTTATTACTAGATTGTATAGATTTAACTTTTCTGATATTACGTTGATAGTTCGGTATATCATCTAGCATGTCTAAGACAATTTGTTTTAACTCTCGGGACGTTATATTTTCTAGTTGTAACTGACGACCAACAAGTAGTTTTTCGATTTGGCGAGCCACAACTGGTTGATCTGCACTTTGAGGAAAAGCTAACATAGGTACTTCCATCAACATCGCTTCATTCGTACTATTCATACCCGCGTGTGTTAAAAATAGTGACGTATGTTGCAATAATTCTGTTTGTGGAACAACATGTGCAACCGTAAAATTAGATGGTATCGCATTAAAATCTTCAAGTTGATTATCATGACCAATGGATACAACAAATGAAGCGTCGATATTTGCAAATGCTTCAAAGCAGAGATTGAAAAATTCAATATTTTGATTAAATACCGTTCCAAGAGAAATATAGACGACTGGTCGTGTGGTATCAATGTTGTCCATAAAGCCAGAATCTTTAGGTTCCAGTATGGAAGGACCAACAAACTTGTAATATTCAGGATCAAAGGCGTCATAACCAACTTGGAAACCTTTCATTACATAAGTGATATTAATATTTCCCGGGTTATTCATAACTTCAAAACGAGAAGGAATGGTTACATCATATGTTGATTCAACATGGGCTTTTAAATTATTAAAGGTTTCATCAGCGTGTTGAATTTCTTCTTTGCTCACAGTAGAAGTTAAATGATTAATAAATGTTTCAAAAGATGTCTTTGTATGAGCAAATGAAGATACAGATGAAATCGATGGTAAATTCAATTTTTGCGCTAATATATAGCCACAACTAAACATAGAATCATGAATCATATAATCAAAATGCTCATTTTCAGTTTCTCTTAAAATTTGTGGCACAATGATATCTACAGTTTTTAATAAGCCATTGATAACATTGAACAAATGATGATTTTCATGATCAGTGAATGCTGTCATAATCGCTTCTGTAGGTAGCGTTCTAATTTCAGCACCAGTATCTTTCAATTTATCTTTATATATATCGCTAGCGTAATAAACAACTTCTTCGCCGCGATCAACTAATGCTTTAACAACTGCAATTGTTGGGTTTACATGTCCAGCAGAACTTGGATTAACAAATAATATTTTTGCCAATATTGCGCCTCCTTATTTAAACTAATTATAATTTTAGCAAAATGAATTTAAAACAAAAAAGATTTTATATTTATTATTTACATTTTGAAATAAAAATTAAAAAGAACATAATTATAGAAGTAAGTGTACATCAATGTCTCTCAAAAGTAAGTTAATAAGCAAATAAAATACTGTTTTGACAGCTTCGAGTATTATTTTCTTACTTTATACATTAATGATAGAAAATTATACTAAATTAATTTAAAAAATAGCTTGTCAACCATAATGAGAGTTGATATAATTTATCTTGTGCTTAAGAGAGGCTCCTTGGTCAAGCGGTTAAGACACCGCCCTTTCACGGCGGTAACACGGGTTCGAGTCCCGTAGGAGTCACCATTTTTAGGTCTCGTAGTGTAGCGGTTAACACGCCTGCCTGTCACGCAGGAGATCGCGGGTTCGATTCCCGTCGAGACCGTATTGCCCATCCAATAGGATGGGCATTTTTTTGTACAATTTTCTACGATATATATTTTAAACTTCATTCAATTGAAGGTAGTAGTTATTTATGTATAAACATAAAAGCGTGTGTCTTCGTTTGTGAAACGAGCGGATGCTCAATTTAAATACGTAGAATTTTAAATGCTTCATGCTAGTGCAGGTTAGCACAGTTCATAAAAGTATCATTGTAAATGCGATGCTGCTTTGCAATAACACTTTTTTATACAATTAAAATAAAAAAGGTTAAACTAAATGTATTGAGTGAGACAAGAGGTGAAACAATGATGACTGTAGATCCAGAATTGAAAAAATTAGATATGCTAGATGCCCTGAGCGAACGACACGGTGCATTGAGGAATATTGTTGAAAACAAAGCAAATGACAAGAACGGGATACACAACTCCAGTTCAGAATGGTATATCATGGCAAAATTATACGTAAGTAAACTTACGTTTGTTGAAGTAACACAATCGGTTAATTTAACAAGGCAAGCCATTCATAAAGCGATTAAACAATTAGAAGAAAAAGAATTAGTCAAAGTTGAAAACTTAGTTCATAATAAAAAAGAGAAATGTGTGTCATTAACAGATAGCGGCATCGAATGCATTGAACAGTATATGACTTATAAACAATCCATTGAAAAACACATTGCAAAAGTCATTGGAACTGAGCAATTACAGCTATTTAAAACGATTTTACATCAAGACTGGCAACTAGAAGACTTACAATAAAATATCCAAGCATGAAGTATTGTGCCATTTTAAAAGCAATGGTTACAATACTTTTAATTTTGTACTAAATATTGTCAACCTAGTTGACAATAAAAGGGAAATTTTGATACAGTAATGAAGTTGATCGTTCGAGGACATTACTTTGAAGTAACAAATAACGTATACATATCAATGAAAAGATGTGTTTATCATTTAAAATTCATATTGTAAATGCTCAATGATATAAAACAAATTTGAATGGTATATCGAGATAAGTTATGGATCGAAGAGATTAATTTTAAGTAAATGGTACGAAGTTTATCACGTACGACAGCATTACATATCAATGTTAGGTCTCTTAATAATACTTATACTTCATGGAACCATTAAAAAGGAGTATTTAAAATGACAACGCAAGTAAAAGTAAAGAACCCAAGCATGTACGCACTTGTACTTATGATTGGTGGATTTATGGGATTATTTAGTGAAACAGCGTTAAACATGGCACTCACAGATATTATGGCTGATTTTCAAGTTTCAGCTGCAGTGGTGCAATGGCTGACGACGGGATATTTACTCGTTATGGCTTGTTTAGTACCTGCTTCTTCTTATTTAATCAAGTGGTTTAATACGAAACCACTTATTATTACAGGAATTGTATTATCATTAATAGGCGTTATTATTGGTGCGCTCGCGCCTAATTTTAGTTTCTTATTATTAGGACGTATTGTACAAGCACTTGGCAAAGGTATTTTACTACCAATCATGGTGACAGTGTTGATGCTTATATTCCCAATAGAAAAACGCGGTGCCGTGATGGGCATTATGGGTCTAGTGATTACCGCTGGACCTGCGCTTGGACCAACGCTGTCAGGTGTCATTATTTCAGCTTCTAGCTGGCATTATATTTTTTGGATTAGTGCGATTTTATACATTATCGTATTATTTATGGCAATTTCAAAAGTAGAAAATGTTGGAGAAATTACCAAACCTAAAATTGATATGATTTCTATTGCATTATCTACAATAGGATTTGCGGGATTAATCTTTGCATTAAGCACATTAGCTGAAGCACCATTTACAAGTACTATTGTATGGTTGCCGTTATTGATCGGAATTGTTGCACTGGCTATCTTTATCGTACGACAATTCAAGATTGATTCGCCGATGCTTAATTTAAACGTATTTAAATATCCAATGTTTGTCATAGGGGCTGCAATGGTTTTCGTTACGATATTATGCATCCTATCTATGGGTATATTATTGCCGCTATATTTAAAAGGTGCTTTATTATTTAATTCGATTATTGCTGGTTTAATTTTATTACCAGGTAATGCAATCAATTTAATCTTATCCCCGATTGTTGGTTCCTTATTTGATCGTTTTGGTGCTAGATACTTTGGCATTTTCGGATTTTTACTGATGTTTATTGCAGCGTTAATATTTTCATTAATGATTTCAGTTTCTACACCTGTTTGGGCTATTATTTTGGCATTCATGGTACTTTTCTTTGGCATATCGATGGTCATGATGCCAGCACAGACAAATGCCTTAAATCAATTGCCACACCACCTTTATGCTGATGGTTCAGCAACAATTACAACGTTAATACAAGTAGCAGGTTCAGCTGGTACTGCAATTGCCATTACGATTTATACCACAGCAATGCGTACCTTTGGCGCAAGCCATCCAAATGCAGAACAAGAAGTTGTACTGTCTTATGGTATCCAATATGCCTGTTTCTTTATTGTAATATTGACAGTTATCGGATTTATATTATCGCTCTTCGTTAAAAAATCTAAAAATATTTAATATTATCAGTGATGCATATCCAGTTTAAGCGACATCATGTTCAAATTATGACTAAGTTATCTCAAATACCTTAGTCAAAATAACATGACCCTTGCTGAGATATGTATCACTTTTTTATAGACTATGGGCAATATAGTCGCACAGTGATATCATGTTGTGTAGGCTTAATATATCTATAATTAACCTATTAATAGTAAAAAATGTTATAATTTTACAATATACCAATTTATTTTTTTGTTTAGAAAAATAGAATTAGCACGCTATAAATGGTAAATTATATTATAGAGAAATGCGTAGAAAAATATGTAAACGTACTACAATTTAGAAATGAGGTTTATAAATATGGCTAGAAAAGTTGTGGTAGTAGATGACGAAAAACCAATTGCTGATATTTTAGAGTTCAACTTGAAAAAAGAGGGTTATGAAGTATTCTGTGCATATGATGGTAATGACGCAGTAGATTTAATATATGATGAAGAACCAGACATTGTCTTATTAGACATTATGTTACCTGGTCGCGATGGCATGGAAGTATGCCGTGAAGTACGCAAAAAATATGAAATGCCAATAATTATGTTAACCGCAAAAGACTCAGAAATCGATAAAGTATTGGGTCTTGAACTTGGCGCCGATGACTACGTGACGAAACCATTTAGCACGCGTGAATTAATTGCGCGTGTCAAAGCAAACTTACGTCGTCATTATTCACAACCAGCACAAGAAGTGAACGATGCATCTAATGAAATTACAATTAAAGATATTGTTATCTATCCAGATGCATATTCTATTAAAAAACGTGGTACAGATATTGAATTAACACACCGTGAATTCGAACTGTTCCATTATTTATCTAAACACATGGGTCAAGTTATGACACGTGAACATTTATTACAAACTGTTTGGGGCTATGACTATTTTGGTGATGTACGTACAGTAGACGTAACGATTCGTCGCTTACGTGAAAAAATTGAAGACGATCCATCACATCCAGAATATATAGTGACGCGCCGTGGTGTTGGATACTTCCTCCAACAACACGATTAGGGGACAATATTAAATGAAGTGGCTTAAACATTTTCAATCTCTACACACGAAACTTGTTATTGTCTATGTATTGTTAATCGTAATCGGTATGCAGATTATCGGTTTATACTTTACCAATAGTCTAGAAAAAGAATTAACACAAACATTCAAAAATAATATCTCGCAATACGCGAAACAAATAGAAATTAATATAGAAAAAGTCTATGACGAAGACAACTCAGTCAATGCACAAAAAGAAGTCCAAAATTTATTGAATGAGTATGCCAATAGACAAGAAATAGAAGAAATTCGTTTTATTGATAAAGATCAAATTATCATGGCTACCTCAAAGCAGTCTACGCGTAGTCTAATAAATCAAAAAGCTAATGACAGCTCCATACAAAAAGCGCTATCTCTAGGAGAAATTAATAGCCATACAGTATTAAAAGACTATGGTAATGGAAAACAACGTGTGTGGGTCTACAATTTACCAGTGAAGACATCAGATGATGGCACAATTGGCAATGTTTATATAGAAGCAGATATCAACGATGTATATAACCAATTAAGCAACATCAACCAAATCTTTATTGTTGGGACAGGCATCTCGCTATTAATTACAGTGATACTAGGTTTCTTTATTGCGCGCACAATCACAAAGCCAATTACCGATATGCGTAACCAAACCGTTGAGATGTCTAAAGGTAACTATACGCAACGTGTTAAAATTTACGGTAATGATGAAATTGGTGAACTTGCACTAGCCTTTAATAATTTATCCAAACGTGTACAAGAAGCACAAGCAAATACAGAAAGTGAAAAACGACGTCTAGACTCTGTCATTACGCATATGAGTGATGGTATTATCGCAACCGATCGTCGTGGCCGTGTGCGTATTGTCAACGATATGGCATTAACGATGCTAGGCATGATGAAAGAAGAAATTATCGGTCATTACATGTTAAATATGCTTAAATTAGAAGAAGATTTTTCATTAGATGAAATTCAAGAAAATAATGATAGTTTCTTATTAGATATCAATGAAAGTGAAGGTATAATCGCTCGTGTAAACTTTAGTACAATCGTACAAGAGACAGGCTTCGTTACAGGTTATATTGCCGTACTTCATGATGTAACAGAACAACAACAAGTTGAACAAGAACGTCGCGAATTCGTGGCGAATGTTTCACATGAATTACGTACGCCGTTAACATCCATGAATAGTTATATCGAGGCATTAGAAAGCGGTGCATGGAAAGATGATGCGTTAGCGCCACAATTCTTATCCGTGACACGTGAAGAAACAGAACGTATGATTCGACTCGTAAACGATTTACTACAATTATCAAAAATGGATAACGAATCAGATCAGATTACCAAAGAAATTGTCGACTTTAATATGTTTATCAATAAAATTATTAATCGCCATGAAATGTCAGCGAAGGATACAACATTTGTACGTGAGATTCCAAAACAAACAATCTTTACAGAAATTGATCCAGATAAGATGACACAAGTGTTTGACAATGTCATTACCAACGCAATGAAGTATTCACGCGGTGATAAACGTGTTGAGTTTCACGTGAAACAAAACTCACTGTATAATCGTATGACCATCCGCGTCAAAGATAACGGCATTGGTATTCCTATCAATAAAGTAGATAAAATCTTTGATCGTTTCTACCGCGTAGATAAAGCACGGACGCGAAAAATGGGTGGTACAGGATTAGGACTAGCCATTTCTAAAGAAATTGTCGAAGCACATAACGGTCGCATCTGGGCAAATAGTGTAGAAGGACAAGGCACGTCAATCTTTATTACACTTCCATGTGAAGTACTAGAAGATGGTGATTGGGATGCAGAGTAAAGAACTAATTAAATCTATTATCCTATTTCTTTTAGTACTCATGAGTGCGATTTTGACGTATATGACATGGAACTTTTCACCTGATTTGGCTAATGTAGATAAACAAGACAATAGTAAAAAAGAAGCGAAATCAAATACAATCGGTAAACCTTTGAAACAAGGAATGCCTCAAGTGATCACACCATACCAAGTCATTCACTCTAAAGGTGAAAGTACAGAAGGTATGGAAGCAACACGCAGCAATGTCGAAGAAATCATTAAACCCTTAAAAAATCATCGTGTATTACACGCTGAACAAATGCACAGCAATCATAATTTAATTATTCCAGACTTGAGCGATGAATTTTTAGTATTGGACTTCACCTATGATATGCCTCTTGCTACATATTTAGGCCAAGTATTAAACATCAATGCCAAAGTACCCAACAACTTTAAATTTGATCGTTTGTTAATAGATAACAATCAAGACGGCAAAATTAAACTTTATGCGATTAGTAAAGATAGACATAATGTTGTACGCATGACCACAACGGTGAAGACAGATAAATTCACACAAGCATTGGAAAACCAGCATAAGCATATGCAACCATACACAGAAATTATTACCAATAAAGATACGATAGATAAAGCGACACATATCTTTGCGCCGAAGTCACCAAAAGGACAAAAATCCTACCATACAATCTATAATCACATTAGTGTAGATACCATGAATTCAATACTATTTAACGATTCAGTGGTAGTGCGTAGTTCAAGAAGCGGTGCAGTCACTTACAACAATAATACAGGTGTGGCCAACTACAACGATGAAACCGAAAAATATCGCTACACAAATCTATTAGAAGATGAAAACCGTTCAACGAACATGCAAGAAAGCATTCCAAGCACCTATGCATACATCAATAATCACGGTGGTTTTACAGATGATTTCAGATTATTCCATACAGACGATAAACGTGGCGATCTGACTTATCAACTGTTCTTGAATGGACGACCAACGTTTAACGACGACGATTTAAATACATTGAAAGTTTCTTGGGGCAATAAAGGTATTTATAGCTATGCGCGTACGTTATTAAAAGCAAATGTAACTATTGATAGTGGCGAAAAAGAAGTCAACCTACCAGGCGCTGAAACTGTCCGTTCGGAACTCGCCAATAACCCTGAAGTAGATTTCGAAAAGGTAACAAACATGACCATTGGTTACCGCATGGAAGATAAACAGGACAACGGAGATATAGAAATCCAGCGCAATAGTGAATTTAAGCCATGTTGGTATGTAGAGTACGATGACAAGTGGCGTGCATACAAAGATGGGGGGCTAGAATAAATGAACTGGAAACACACGAAAACATTATTTATTTTTGTATTTATTCTAGTGAACATCAGCCTTATCATCATCTATATTGATAAAGTCAACAAATCTCATATTAACGATAGTGCCGACGAAAATGCAGTGAATTTCAAACAAGAAAAAATAGAAATTCCTGAAAATTTGCCAAGCGTTAAAAATATAGAAATGCAACTACTCACTGCAAGATCTAATGATTTTTCATCTTATGCAAAAGCACGTTCAAGTATTACAAGCGAAGAAGACGGTCAAAAAATCAAAGGTGAAATCAACGATCCAATTGATGTAGGTAACGATCAATACACAGATTTAAAATCGTATGTTAAAGATAAAATCTTTAAAGGTCAAAATTACGAAATGAGTAAAATTGACGATAAAAATGTTACTTTTGAACAGACTTATAACGACTTTCCAATCATGAATAATAGTAAAGCACAACTCAAATTTAATATCAATGACGATGGTAAAGCATCAAGCTACAGACAAACAGCTATGAAATCCATAGAGCCATCAGAAGGTGCTAACAACGATAAGAAACAAGTAAACACTGCGAAAAGCGCGATAGAAGCACTTTATTATAATCGTTACCTTAAACGAAACGATGAAGTGACCAACGTCCGACTCGGCTATTATACCGTCGTTAAAGAACCTAACGTGCAAGTACTAGAAGCCAATTGGGAAATCAAAGTAAAACATAAAGATGAATCCAAGACATATTACGTCGAAGCCATTTCAGACAGTCCCAAAATTGTTGAAGAATAGTGCGAACATAGCATTTATGACTTCACACAAGCATACCGTTTAGTGAGTATTGAAAGATTTATCATAAATATAAGAGAGCGGATATACGAAATCAAAAGTATTAACATTGATTTTGATACCGCTCTTTTATTATGTACTTTGAGACACAGTATTTAAAAAAACAAGACACCACATTAAACAATAAATTCAATTTAAGCTTCAAAGTATGTTAAAATAGATTATTGTTAAATCAAAGTTATAAACCAACTGCGTTGATTTAAGATGAACGCATGTAAACATAAATATGTACCACATAGGATAGTTCAAAAGTACATAATTTAAAAAACAGTTTCAGCAGATATAAAAACTTTAATCATTAGACAGAGGGCATGTTGAGGTCACATAAACCGTAGACTGCCTAAACAAATTATAAGCAACGAGTGTTTATCGATTAGAAAGGGTGAATCGCTTGATACGAATGAGTGTATTAGCGAGTGGTAGTACAGGTAACGCCACTTATGTAGAAAGTGATAAAGGTAGTATTCTTGTCGATGCAGGCCTGACAGGTAAGAAAATGGAAGAACTGTTTGGTCAGATCGACAAACAAATTAAGCATTTAAACGGCATTTTAGTAACACATGAACATTCCGACCATATCAAAGGCCTTGGTGTCTTAGCACGTAAATACGGATTGCCAATATACGCAAACGAAAAAACATGGTCGGCAATCGAAAAGAAAGATAGTAAAATCCCAATGGATCAGAAATTCATTTTTAATCCATACGAGACTAAGTCTATTGCAGGCTTTGATATTGAATCATTCAACGTGTCTCACGATGCCATAGATCCACAGTTTTATATCTTCCATAATAATTATAAAAAATTCACGATACTCACAGACACAGGCTACGTTTCAGATCGCATGAAAGGCATGATTCAAGGCAGTGATGCTTTCGTATTCGAAAGTAATCACGACGTTGACATGCTTCGTATGTGTGGCTATCCATGGAAGACAAAACAACGTATCCTCAGTGATATGGGACACGTATCTAATGAAGATGCAGGGCTTGCCATGACAGACGTCATTACAGGCAGCACGAAACGCATCTACCTATCCCACTTATCACAAGACAACAACATGAAAGACCTTGCACGTATGAGCGTTGGCCAAGTCCTAAACGAACACGACATCGATACAGAAAAAGAAGTACTCCTCTGCGACACAGACAAAGCTCAAGCTACACCAATATATACATTATAATAAAGAAGCCCTTGCCCTTCATTGAAGCGGTTAGGGCTTTTTTGTGCACTAACCCAAGATTACTGTAAGCTATAGTTGAAACAGCTTATTTGAAAAGATAGAGGATCTTGATGGATTTGCTGAAGATGATGCAAATTGTAGTTGGCATAAGAAGTGAAATTGAGTAATTTTTAACACGATGGCTAAACGTTAATCTAGTTAAAGCACCAGTTTTCATATTATTGAGTTATCGGAGACTTATGCATGAAGCTTAGTTCATTATCACTTGAACCCTAGTCATCGTGCTGTGATGACACGACGAAATCATTTTAATAAATTAGAGGTTTGTTTAACTATCAATTTTATAAAATGACGAGCTAATTAAAGTAGTTACATATATGCATTTATCTGATAATTTATAAACAGTGGATAACTTACCTTATAGCTTGAACGAACATGAGATTTTGTAAAATAAACGTAAATTTTGTGAATAAGTATGTAAGACAATCGGCAACTTATCCACGTATTTATCCAAAGTTATCCAGAGATGTGCACAATTAACAGAGAAATACCCACATTATACACAGAGTTATCCACAAATAAACAGGTTATCCACTCTTACTTGTGAAAAAAACGTAAATTATTTTAAAATATCGTATACATTCCTGTTATAATAAGAGGGAATTGTGTGAATAAGTGCATAACTTGTGGATAAGTATAATAACTATTGATTTTTAAGCTTTTACAGGAGGCATATTATGAAAATTACTATACTTGCAGTTGGCAAATTAAAAGAAAAATACTGGAAACAAGCCATAGCTGAATACGAAAAACGTTTAGGTGCGTATTCCAAAATTGAAATTATTGAAGTACCAGATGAAAAAGCACCCGAAAATATGAGTGACAAAGAAGTTGAACAAGTGAAAGAAAAAGAAGGCCAACGCTTACTAGCAAAAGTAAAACCACAATCCACAGTCGTTACTTTAGAAATAAAAGGCAATATGCTGACTTCTGAAGGACTTGCTAAAGAATTAGAAAGCCGCATGACACGTGGCCAAAGCGACTTCACATTTATTATAGGTGGTTCCAATGGCTTGCATCAAGACGTCTTAAACAGAAGCGACTACGCCTTATCATTCAGTAAAATGACATTTCCACACCAGATGATGCGCGTCGTCTTAATCGAGCAAGTCTACCGTGCGTTTAAAATCATGCGCGGTGAAGCGTATCATAAATGATGCGGTTTTTGATAAGACTCTTCTTATCAATGATTTTTCTGAAAATTTACTGATTTTATAAATACCTGCTACTTAATATCTAAAAACACCCATTATCTAATATATTTTTGATATATTAAAAGAAAACTTATTTTATGGGGGAATATATGAAACTTACTGAAATCAACAATAATAAATTTGAACTTGATGATGACAATAATGATGTGGTATTGAATTCTTTAAATATAGGATTAAAATCGTATTTTAGTAGCTATAAAAGTATAAGAGAGAATTTTGATGAAAGAACATATGAATGTTGCCATAAACAAGATTACTATGAGAACTTTTCAGAAACTATTTTACATTTTCATCACTTTTTCGAATTAATCTTAAAGGATCTATTAAGGAATGAAAATGAATTATTGCCCTTAGTTATATCAGATAATTCAGATTTGGTAATAAAACTCATTCAAAATATACCACTATCTGATGATGAATATAAAAAATTCAAGAGTTTGAGTTTTAGTCAACTGCTTGATAGAGTTTGTAAATTAATTAAACTAAAATCAGAAGTAAAATTTAAGTTCATAAAAGAATATAAAGATGAATTAAATGAATTAAACGACTTAAGAAATAAAATATGGCATCAAGGAAAAGTAATGCTTAAATATGAAGCGTTTGACTTTTTAATAGGAAAATATATTTTACCCTTAGTAATAAAATGTTTAGAAGTTTCAGAATATAGAGGGAAATATAGAAGTCATGAAATTTGGAGATTTAATAGAAACAGTTTAGAAATTAATCCTTTAGAAGATCTACTTGAAGAATTTCAAAATGAATCTCCAGCGATTGATAAAATTGCTGTCTTAAAAGAACTTGGTAGAGCATCCTATTACAGCCATTATGGTAAAGGTTTTGGTAGCATTATGGATTCGAGAAATCAAAGCGCTAACCAACTAGCACAAGCAGAGTTGAATAATAGTTTTACATTTACCAATGAAATTTTAAAATGTCCATGTTGTGCTGCGATGTCCTTAGTAACATACACTAAAGAAGTAATTACTGATATTCATGAATATGAGTACGAGGATGAACAAGGTAATGTTCAATTTTATGAACAAGAAGATAGTTTTCAATGTATATATACAGTTAAATGTGCAAATTGTAGTTTTCA
The DNA here is from genome assembly GCF_017892745.1 of Staphylococcus sp. GDY8P45P. NCBI lineage: Bacteria > Bacillati > Bacillota > Bacilli > Caryophanales > Staphylococcaceae > Staphylococcus > Staphylococcus sp. GDY8P45P. The sequence goes on from NZ_JAESLS010000007.1 coordinate 249,899, forward strand.
ATTAAATGATAAAGGTATTAAAAATTTAAAAGAATATGAATTTGATGTTGAAGATTACTGGATAAATATAGACCACTATTAATAAAAGGGAGAGAAAGTATATGGCAACAATTGGATTTGAAGAAAAGTTATGGCAAGCTGCGGATAAATTAAGAGGTAGTATGGATGCAGCAGAATATAAGAATGTAGCATTAGGTATCATATTTTTAAAATATGTATCAGATTCATTTGAAGAGAAGTATGAGGAATTGTTAAATGATGAATATGCTGACGAAGAGGATAAAGATGAGTATTTAGCAGAGAATATTTTCTGGGTTCCTAAAGAAGCACGTTGGCAATATATTAACGATAATTCTAAGAAACCAGAAATTGGTCAAATTATCGATAAAGCAATGATAGCAATTGAAAAAGAAAATGAATCATTAAAAGGTGTTTTACCTAAAGATTATTCTAGACCAGCATTAGATAAAGAAAAATTAGGCGATATTATTGACCTATTTACATTCAAAGTTGGGGATTCTGAAAGTAAAAAACAAGACGTCTTAGGTCGTGTTTATGAATACTTTATTGCAAAATTTGCGAGCGCTGAGGGTAAAAATGCTGGGGAATTCTATACACCAGCTTCAATAGTTAAATTGCTTGTTGAAATGATTGAACCTTATCAAGGTAGAATTTATGACCCTTGTTGTGGGTCGGGCGGAATGTTTGTACAAAGTGAACATTTTATCGAACGTCATCAAGGCCGTATAGATGATATTGCTGTTTATGGTCAAGAATCTAATCCAACAACTTGGAAATTAGCAAAAATGAATTTGGCTATTCGAGGTATAGATAATGATTTAGGTGATCATCATGCAGACACATTTCATAATGATTTACATAAAGATTTGAAAGCTGATTTTATATTGGCTAATCCACCATTCAATGCAAGTGATTGGGGACAAGAAAAATTATTAGATGATTACCGCTGGAAATTTGGTATTCCACCTAAAGGCAATGCCAACTATGCATGGATTGAACATATGATTTCTAAACTTGCCCCAAGTGGTACAGCAGGATTTGTTTTAGCGAATGGTTCAATGTCTACAAGTGGTAAAGATGAATTAGAAATACGTAAAAACTTAATTGAACAAGACTTGGTTGAATGTATAGTCACATTACCAGGGCAACTATTCTATTCAACTCAAATTCCAGTATGTTTGTGGTTCGTGACAAAAAATAAAGCTAAAAATGGTAAGAATGAACGACGTGGAGAAGTACTATTTATAGATGCTAGAAATATAGGTAGTATGGTATCAAGAACATTAAAAGAATTCTCAGATGATGAAATTAAAGATATAGCAAATATCTATCACTCATGGCGTGGTACAAATGATAATCAATATGAAGACAAAGCTGGTTTCTGTAAAGTAGCAAAGACAGAAGAAATAAAAGATAACGAATATATCTTAACACCTGGTCGTTACGTCGGTTTAGCAGACGCTGAAGAGGACTCAGAACCATTTGAACAAAAAATGGATCGAATTACAGCAGATTTAAGTGAACAATTTGCGAAATCAAAAGAACTCGAGGACCAAATCCGTAAATCATTGGAGGGGTTAGGTTATGGAATTTAAATTAAAAGATTTAGCTATTTTAAAAAATGGAAAAATAGTTAAACCTACAGATCAAGATGAAATACCAGTATTTGGTTCAAATGGAATAATCGGTTATACAGGAAAACCTCTATTTAATTCTAAAATGATTATTATAGGTAGGGTCGGAGCGAATTGTGGATCGGTGCATTATTATGAAGGTAAAGTGTGGTTGAGTGATAATACAATAGGTGTAGAAGCTAAAAAAAATGTTAACACTTATTATTTGTATTATTTATTAAAATATATGCAATTACATAGATATGCTGGAGGTTCCGCGCAACCATTATTGAACCAAAAGACTTTAAAGGATTTAAATATAAATATATTACCAATTAATTATCAGAATATAATTGGATACGTATTAAAATTAATTGATAAAAAAATAGAGATAAACCAAAAAATCATTGAAAACCTTGAAGACCTTTCTCAAACACTATTCAAGCGTTGGTTTATTGATTTTGAATTTCCTGATGAAAATGGAGATCCGTACAAATCAAGCGGTGGAGAAATGGTTGATTCTGAATTAGGTGAAATACCAAAGGAATGGAGTATACAAACTTTAAATGATATTTCTGAAAGTTATAATACTAAAAGGAAACCATTATCAAAGTTGGAACGAGAAAAAGTTACATCAATTTATCCTTATTATGGTGCGACTAAAATAATTGATTATGTAGATGACTATTTATTTGATGGTAAATTCATACTTGTTGGTGAAGATGGTACGGTTCAAACAGAAGAAGGTCACCCTTTTGTGCAATATGTTTGGGGGAAATTTTGGGTTAGCAATCACGCACATATTTTAAAAGGAAATAATTTGTCGGATGAAACATTAATGCTAATACTTAATAACATAGATATAGAACCTTATATTACAGGTGCTGTACAGCCTAAGATAAGCAAAAAAAATCTAAACGGCATTAAAGTAATTATTGGTACTAAACTTATATATGAGAAATTTGATCAATATAGCGATATTTATTATAAAAAAATTCGTGAAATTAGTGAAGAAATTAAGAATTTAATAGAACTACGTGATACGTTACTACCAAAATTAATGTCGGGTGAATTGGAAATACCTGACGATATCGAGGTGAATGAAGATGAACTTTCAATTTAGTGAGGATGATTTAGAACAAGTTGCTCTTGAATGGTTTGAAGAACTTGGTTATACAGTTAAAAAAGGTCGTGAAATTAGTGAAACAGGTATTACGCCTGAACGAGAAAGCGACAAGGACGTTGTACTTGATAATCGTTTAGAACGCGCATTAAGACGTATTAATCCAGATTTACACAATAATGCAATCCAACAAGCAATACATGAAATTTCCATAGAAAAATCACCAAATTCAATTGAAAACAATCGTATATTCCATGAAATGATAACGAATGGGATTGAAGTAGAACATTATAATGAAGATGGGGAAACAATCAATGATTTAGTTTATATATTTGATTTTAATAATCCAGAGAATAATGATTTCCTGGCTGTTAATCAATTGATTGTTGTGAATGGTGATGACAATAAACGACCAGACGTTGTGTTGTTTATTAATGGGTTACCAGTTGTTGTGATTGAACTTAAGAGTTCGACTAATGAATCTGTGGGTGTAGAAGATGGTTATCATCAATTAGAAACTTATAAAATGAAAATCCCTCAATTATTTAATCACAATGCTGTATTGGTGACAAGTGATGGTATTAATACAAAAGCGGGCTCTATGACTGCAGATTATGATCGTTTTATGACGTGGCGTACAAAAGATGGTAAGACCGAGGCTTCATCTTCAATGGCGAGTTTAGATGTCTTGATACATGGTATGTTAAATAAAGAAGTATTATTAGATTTAATTCGACATTTCACTTTATTTCAAGATGATGGTAAAGGTAATATTGTTAAGATTTTAGCTGCTTATCATCAATATTATGCGGTTAATAAAGCCGTTGATCGCGCAATAGAAGCCACTTCTGACCAGGGGGATGGTAAAGGTGGCGTTATTTGGCATACTCAGGGCTCAGGTAAAAGTTTGACGATGGTTTTCTTTTCGGGAAAATTAATTCAAAAGTTAAATAACCCTACTTTAGTTGTGGTAACTGACCGTAATGACCTAGATAATCAACTACATAGTACCTTTGTAAAATCTAAAGGTCGTTCTGGTAAGGGGTTATTAAGACAGACGCCTAAACAAGCAGATTCTCGCAAAGAGTTGAAAGAACTATTATCAGTTGAATCTGGTGGTATTGTATTTACAACGATGCAGAAATTCGAACCAGAAGAAGGCAAAGTTACTATGGATTCCCTAACAGAACGCAGAAATGTCATTGTAATGGCCGATGAAGCACACCGTACACAATATGGTTTTAGCGCATCTTACGACGAAAAAGGTGAAGGTATTAAATATGGTTATGCCAAATATTTAAGAGATGCTTTACCTAACGCTTCATTTGTTGGATTCACTGGAACGCCTGTATCTTCGACAGACAAAAATACACAGATGGTTTTTGGAAATTACATTGATGTGTATGATATGACGCAAGCTGTTGAAGACGGTAGTACGGTTAAAATATATTATGAAAGCCGAATAATCCCATTAAATTTACCTACAGATTTAGATATTGATGCAGCTTATGATGATATTACTTCCGGACAAGAAGACGATGTCAAAACACGATTAAAGTCTAAATGGTCTCGAATAGAAGCATTATCAGGCTCAGAACAACGTGTTCATTCTTTAGCAACTGATATTATTAATCACTTTGAAACAAGACAAAAGGCGATGAAAGGTAAAGGCATGATTGTCACAATGAGTCGTCGTATAGCGGTTGATTTATATGATGAAATTGTAAGATTAAAACCCGAATGGCATTCAGATGATGATAACCAAGGTATTATCAAAGTTGTGATGACAGGTTCCTCAAGCGACCCTAAAAACTTCCAGAGACATATTGGTCCTAAAAAAAGAAGGAACCTGCTAGAGAGTCGTATGAAAGATGTTGAAGATGAATTACAACTCGTTATTGTGAGAGATATGTGGTTAACAGGTTTTGATGTACCTTCTATGCATACCATGTATATTGATAAACCAATGCATGGCCATAATCTAATGCAAGCAATTGCACGTGTGAATAGAGTGTTTAAAGACAAACCAGGTGGTCTTATTGTGGACTATGTAGGTATCGCTGAAAGTCTTAAAGAAGCTTTAAAAGAGTATACAGATTCTGATAAAGATCAAACGGGTGTGGATACAGATAAAGCTTTAGAAATTATGTTAATGAAATACGATGTCATTCAAGATATGTTATATAATCATGATTATTCTGACTTCGAATCAGATAAAAAATCTGATCGATATAATGTCATCTCAAGCACGATGGATTATGTAATTGGCTTAGGTGAAGAAGAAAGACAAAGATTTGTGAATACAGTCACTGAACTTGGTAAAGCATTCGCGTTATGTGCAACAGAAGAAGCAGCTCAAGAATTAAATAGTGAAATCGCGTTCTTAAAAGCCGTTAAAGCAGGCATCATTAAATTATTAGCGCCACCACCAGGAGATGATGAACGTAAAAAATCCCCAGCTGAAGTTGAAGCTGAAATTAATCAGTTGATATCAAAATCCGTTGTAACTGAAGAAGTTGTAGATATATATCAAACACTCGGTTTAGAAAACCCAGATATCTCTATTTTATCTGACGATTTCTTAAAAGATGTAGAAGGATTACAACAGAAAAATGTAGCAGTTGAATTATTGAATAAATTACTTAAAGGGCAAGTTAAGTCATTAATGAAAACGAACGCAACCGTATCCAAACAATTTTCTGAAATGCTAGGTAAATCTATTCAAAAATACAACAATCGGTCTATAGAAGCTTCTAAAGTTATTGAAGAATTGATACAAATGGCGAAAGAAATTAATCAAGAACAACAGCGAGGCAAAGACTTAGGATTGAATACTGAGGAAATTGCTTTTTATGATGCATTAGCTTCACATGAAACAGCTAAAGAAGTCATGGGAGATAAAGAGTTAAGAGCTATCGCACATGAATTGACTAAAACAGTTAAAGATAACATGAGTGTGGATTGGTCTAAACGTGATAGTGCTAAAGCCAAAATGAGAGTTCAGGTTAGACGATTATTGAAGAAATATGGTTACCCACCAGATCTACAAAAAATGGCTGTTGAACAAGTTGTAGAACAAGCCGAATTAATGGCAAGTCAGCAATAAAAATATATAAGAATGCGGTTAGAGAAATAAAATATTTCTCTAACCGCATTTATTATAATTCAATTTTAGTTTCATGGTCCATAGATGTTTTAGGTCCATTCCATATTTGAACTGTTCCATCATCTTTAACTACGATGGTATTAGCTCCAGTACCTGATTTATTATTTGCATTAATCGTCTATTCTGACCCATTGTACTCCGGTTCTTGGAATTTTAATAAGTCTGCATCTCTTACTTCATTTACACCTGCAATAGCATAATCAAAAACATTATCTCTAGTTACTTGTTGTTCACCACTTGCATTTTCTTCTGTTGAATTAATTTCTTGTGTTTGCGTTTCATCTGCATTTACTTGTTCTTGATAATTATAAGAATCTTCATTATTAGAAGATTCATCGTTTTTATCATCTAATTGAGATTGTAAATTTTCCTGTTTTAATTTCGGCTCTTTGTATTTTGCATAACCAAATATTCCTGCTGATGTCAATACAACTAACACTGCTAATACAGATAATACTGATATTAATTTTTCATTCTTTATCCTTCTATATTGGTTAAGATTTCAAAATCCATTTGTGGCGTGCTTTCGGATTAAGGGGGTGCATGATTTCATTGGTTGCTGGGTTCATGAGTTGTTTCACTTTCTTCTTATGTGGTTTCAACATTTCTAATACTTCATTAACACGTGCTTCAACAACGGGCTTTTTAGCGTAAGCACCCCATGCTAATATCACTTCATCTGATTCTTTCACTGCTTTCATAATTTGAATATTTGTATGATTATCATAAGCATTTTCTTCTAAATGTTTGAGATTGATAGGTGTTGTAATATTAGAGTATAGATTCACAAAATAGATGGACCCAAATGCATCCATTTCTGAAACTTTGTTCATAATGAGTTGGGTTGTTAGGTCAATATTGAGAATGCCATCATAGTGCGGATACATCGTGATGATTGTAAGTGTTTGTTTTTCACTGTCCCATGTCTTTGTTAGTAAGTAGCGGTGAGTTCTCTTTTCGTCAAATATTGCAGTAGTGACAAGTGTATTTGTGATATTTTCCATTGATTTTATCTCCTTAATATTCATTTGGTAATAACATAATGTAATAAGAAAGGTCTACATCATCTTCACGGATAATGTAGACCTTATTGATATTGATAGGTTGATTGATATTTGCCTTTTGAGTTTTCACATACGCTGGTCGTTCTTGTTTGTGTTTGATATATAATTGATTGCGATGTGTATTGAACTGGAATATATGAAAATAATCTACTAAGGTATTATCTTTGGTTTGTTCTTGTTCTCGCTCAGATACGAGTTGCCATAATTGGTGTTGTAAGATATTAGGTAAGTTGTTGGCGATACCCCGGGTGATATATCTATTCATAAGAGACTTCCTTTCGTTCTGACTCTTTCATCCAAATGATGATTTCACTTAGTATTGTAATGACTAATTGTGTAATTTTGATGTATTTATGCATATTATTGTCCTCCTGTTAATAAGTATCGTTGATCCAAAAGGGGCATGATAGTGTTGTGTAGGTATAAGAAATCCATATCGTGATTTTCATCGATATAGCCGATGGCTATGAGCTGTTTCTGATAGTAGAGAATGAAAGGATAGAGATTGCTTTCGTGAAGTGTGTCAGAGTAGTAGGTATAGGTTTGAAGTATTTTATTACTAAGTGGACCAAGCCTTACATATTGGTCAGGTAGGATATTATCAGCGACTTCCTCGATGGATTCACATTCCCATTTTTCTTCCTTTGGCAGATTGAATAAGTTGGTTATATAATGCTTGAGTTGTTGTTCTAGTGTCATGGTTATGACCTCCTAATGTATTTGATTGATGTATGTACGTGATACATCTTATTGATAATATAAGTTTGAAATAACGTTTGTTTCGCTTAGAAATCCCACTGAAATACAGAAAAGATCCCAATCGAAAGTCGTGATAATTGTTGATATGACAAGGAAATCCCGTTATCCCGATCATTTCTTAGGAAATATAGCTATATATTTATATATAGTTTGGATTTGTAGGTGTGGTTATGATTTACTTTTTCTTTTTATATTATTTATTTATAAATAATAACGGGATTTTGGGATTACGCTTGCGTAATCCTTCTTATACATGAAGTTATCCAATCCCGTTACTATCCCGCTTGTATTTTATTTTGGGATGTTCTTTCGTCATATCAATATAAGCTTCACATTGAGTCATGAGTAGTTAGCGTGTTGAAGATATTTGTTAGATAGGTGTTATTGAATGACGAAAGGACACTGAGAAAATAAGTTGAAATACATATAATTTAACTTTGACTAACTTTGACTTTCGGTGTAATATAAAGTGAAAGTCAAAGGAGTTGAAGCTAGTGGTAAGTTTTAGTAAATATGGTCATTATTCAGATAATGACTTGAAGTATGATATGAATGGTTCCATTGATGGTTATCATTTATATGATGGAATATACATTACTGATAGAGTTTGGTTTTACATGCAGGAAAAAGATATGGATTTTGAAGATGCTCTCAATGCATTAGGTTTGAATTATGATGAAGCTATTGCAGATGAGGAGGATATCCCAAAACTAGACGAAAAAAGACAGCGTCTGATGGACGATCCATACAGGTTTCCATTTGAATATGATGAAGATAAGTGATAGGCAAGGTGCATAAATGCATCTTGCTTTTTTTATTAGATTTTAAGGTAAAGAGTTTGAGGCAAAAACAAAGACGAAGTGCTGAGAAGCACTTCGTCGAGCTGAGTATTATTGAAAAGTTGTTTAATAATCTCATTATTGAGCTTGAGTGTGACATAGAATTGCTTTTTATGATTCTCATCTTTACGAATATCAATACGGTCAATAACCGTTAGGTACAAAGCTTTGAGCTGTGATTTATCCATGGATTCTATATTTTGAAATATTCGTTGTAATAGGGCAGCGATTTGTTTCGTATCATAAGATGGTTTCTCTTGATTTTGTTGTTGCTTAAGTTGATTGATTTGAGTTGTGATGTCATTGAGTTGTTTTTCATACTGATGAATCGTATTTTTAAGCACAGATGTTAAGTCTGGATTATCTTCAAGCGTTTTTATCAAGTTATCTAATTTGATTTGGACCTCATCATATTGTTGTTGCTTATATGCGATATCATGATTGAGTGCAGACGTATCAATTTGATGTTCTTGATTGACACGCTCAACGACTTGCTTGATAACCTTGTCGCTTTTAACAATTTCGAGTATTTGATCCATAACATATTTTTCAATTACATCGGCTCTGACACTATTCGCAGAACATACTTTTGACCCTTTATTACGAAAGTTACTACACGAATAGTAGCGAATGCGTTTTTTAGTACCATCTTTAAGTGTATTAACTGTTGTGCTCGCAGACATTGAAGCAGAACATTGGGGACACGAAATTAATCCAGTTAAAATATTGGTTCCTTTACCATGAACTTGTGGTTTTTCACTTACTTGTTTTTTACGTGCTTGGACTTTATCCCATAATGATTGGCTAATAATAGGGGTGTGTTTGCCTTCGGCGATTACTGGTTTATCATTCAAGCCTTTACGACGTTTATCATTCCAATCTTTGTATTTCGCGAATTGAATTTTACCAATATAGAATGGGTTTGAGAGAATATAAGTAACAGCTGAAATACTAAAAGGATTACCTTTCTTAGTGACATAACCTTTATGATTGAGTGCGTTGGCAATTTTACGATAACCATGACCTTTGGCGTAAGATTCAAAAATATATTTCACAATATTAGCTTCATGCTGATTAATCATCAAATCTTTTTTATTATCTGGTATGTTATTATATCCTAAAGGAAGATTACCTTGGTAATAGCCTTCTAAGGCTCTTTGATGTTGTCCGGTGCAAATATTCTCTAAAATGGTATTTCTTTCAAATTTGGAAAAACTTGCAAGTATTTGTAACATGAGTTTACCAGAAGAAGTGTTGACTTCCATACGCTCAGACAAACTGAAAAATTCGACATTTTGTTTATGCAAATCTTCGACAATTTTGAGTAAGTCTGATGTATTACGTGCGAGTCGATTTGTTTTATACACCATAACACAATCAATATGACCTTTATTCGCATCATGTAACATACGTTGAAGTGCAGGGCGGTTCATAGACTTTCCTGAAATACCACGATCAGCGTATATATCTTTGACTTCGAAATGATGGAAGTTACAATATTCTTTGATTTGATTGATTTGACCGTCGATACTATAACCCTCTGCACTTTGCATTTCTGTTGATACGCGGACATAGATACCGACACGTTTTTGTTTGAGTTGTTGCATGATTTTTTCATCCTTTCTGATTAAGCAATCGATGATTGTGCTGTTTGATTGACGATGTTTAAGGGCTCATTTTTGAAATAGATACCTGTAAGCGTTTTACTTTTGGTAATATGAATTTCATCGATGTAAGGGTACAACATGTTTAACGTGAAACGTTGTTGAATGACATTTTGTAAAGCCTTTCGAATTTGATGCGTATGGATTGATGATATAGGTTTGGATTGTTGACATAATGATTGCGTTTGTTCTCTGAATGTTTCTGCATCAATTTTACATTGGGCTAATTTTTCTATCAGTTGTTCTTGCGTAAGTGTACTTTTAGCTTCTATGTCTTTTTGTTTTTTGAGTCGTTGTTGAATTGTATGGTTGATTTTTGAATACAACTGTTGATTTTGAAAGAAGTCTTGACATGTAGCTAAGACACTCGCTTCTAATGATTGTGCGTTGATTCCTTTGAATTCACAGACAAAACGAGATGCATTCATATTTTGTGGACAGACATAATAACGTAATGTACGGTGCTTTTTTCTAATGGTTATATTAGTCAACGTTGAACCACAATAAGGACATTTGATTTTTTGTTTGAGTTGATTAGCTGATGATGTCCGTTTGAGTTGCTTTTGTGATCGTATCGCTTGAGCTTGTTCATATATACTTGTCGAAACAATAGAAGGACACATGTTGTCATATTGCCCGTATTGATTAATGACTCGACCACAATAATTGGGGTTCATGATAATATTACGTACTTGATAGGGTTTACGATTGATGAATTTCTCGTCAGCTTCTAAGTACTGTGCAATTTTTTTATAACCATAGCCTTGAAGATAATAACTGAATACAGCTTTTATTGTTGGTGCTTTTACTGTGTCTATCGTGAAAGTACCATTATGATATTGATACCCAAAGGGTGCATGTGTTGTAATCATTTTACCTTGTTTCGCTTTTTCTTTGATTCCATTTTTGACTTGTTCGCCTATATTATCGGATTCTAGTTCGGCCAAGCTGATGAAAATATTGAGTTTGAGCCGATCGAATGCTTTATCCATATCAAAATAGCCATCATGAACGCTTAAGATATGAACATGGTATTTTTGACATAATTTCATGAGTTTTAATGCATTTTTTAGATTACGATGAAGTCGATTCAGACGATAGCAACATAATACATCACATTGTCCTTGTTGAATCAGTTCAGTAATTTGTTGGTAACCGTTCCGCTTATCAGTGCGTCCTGATTGCTTATCGCTATAAAATGTGATGTGTTGAATATTGTGTTTTTCAGCTAATGTCTTGATGGCTTGTTTCTGTGCTGCTAGAGATTGTTGTTTTGTTGTACTTTGACGTAAGTAACCTATTGCTTGTTTCATCGTATTTCCTCCTTCCACATTGATAATATATATTTATGAATGAATTTACACATAAGCCCAACACCAATCAGGTGTTGGGCGTTATTATTAGTCATCAGCGTGATTGATTTCTTCAATCACTAAATCAGCGAGTAATGTGATTAATTCGTCCATATTCTTCCTCCCAATTGATTATGATAGTAATAAAAGTGTTATACCAACATTGGAAACGTTGTAATGAGTTCAATACCTCGTGTTGAGCAGAGTTTGACCAATTTAGGATAATCTTCATAAATGCCCCAAAAGACAATACGTTTAGGTTTGACGTGCTTCAGTTTAATATCATTTATTAATTGGTTATCGTCGTTATAATCTTTTGTGATTTTATAACTATGTTCTTTACAATATGCTCTTACAGTATCAATAGGTTCGTCTAAGTAGGCTTCTCTTTCATCTGTAATATTATGTGCTAATACAATTACATTCATAGTTTATTCCTCCGGTTGATTTAATGAGCTACAACGCATAGAGCGTTGTAGCGGTATAATATTTAAATTTATAGTTCTAAATCGTCACTTGCTTTTTTTTCTTTCGCTTGTTTAATAAAATTATTAAGCAAATCTGGATTTGTATTATCATCAAATTTCGGTGATATGAAAGTTTCTGTATTGGAACTTAAGCCAAAAATAGGTGCAAGTTCTTTATCCAATTTAAGATGATAGAATACAATACTCCTAGATTTTCCTTGAGCATCTTTGACACTGCGCTTTGTTGTCTGTCTATCTCGATCAGAATCCATATAACCTTTTTCTTTTAAAGCTTCTATTACATTGTTGCTGTCTTGAAATTGATTATTATTAAGCATATCTTTGAAAACTTTGGCAATTATTTTAACTTGGATGTGGTCATCTTTAAGTTCTATGAGACCAAACCCTTCCAGCATATTTGATAATCGACCATCATCTGAAAATTTATTTCTGTACTGTGCTACAAATTGGACAATTAGTTCGATTGCTTTATCGGCTAATGACCGTTCAGCTATTGTTTCGTTATGATAGTTTAGTAAATACTCTCGCATTTCATCTAATAATACAGATCGATTTGTTACAGATGATAATATACGTGCAGAAGTAACAAATACCGCATAACGGTTGAACATACGCTGACCCGTTTTTTCTTTTTCATTGCTTAACGCATGTTTAAACCATTGCTGTTCTTCTTCGAAAAATGTTCTAACCGTGTTTTCATGATTTAGGAGAAAAGAACCGATTAAAGGTAATACATGACCATAATTTTGTCGTACACCTAGTTTTATATTGTCTGCGTTATCAGCACTGTGAGTGAATACATCATTTAACTCTATTGTACGAACGTATAATCCGTCATTCTTAGCGCTATGAGAAAAAATGCTATATTCAGAAGTGGAAACAAGCGATGTTGACCAGGTCTTCGTTTCTTTGGCTTCACCATGAACATTCGCTCTTTGACGGCCTTGCCCTTCAGCTATAGAATAGAGTAAGCCTGTCGTATCAGGGAATGTGGCAGTCGACAATTCATCAAAAGCAACAAGTATCCCGTAATTTTCATTGATAAAACCTTCTAAACCATTACGAGTTGTATTCCAACTACGAAATAGTGTGCTTGTTCCTTTTGTTGGAGCTCCACCTACAGAAACAGCTAACATTGCAGCTGTTGTCTTACCTGAACTACTGTGACCCGTTAGAGAGTATATTGTACCCCCGAATTCTATTAGGTCTATTTTGTTTAAGTAGCTTGTTACAAGGGCACTAACGCCCATTGTAACTGCCATTTCAAGCATTAAATGACCTTTAACTTCTGCATCGTACATTAATAACCATTGTGTATAGCTCCCCTTAGGTTCAAGGTCATATTTTCCATCACACAAAATTTGTGTGTTTTGTGGTATTGATGGATGATATTCAATATAGTTGGTATTGATTACTAATCCATCTTTTGTGTTAATTACGCCAGAACCGCTATACAAAGTGGCCATTGGCAGACTTTCACGCATTAATTGCAATGCATAGCCCAATTCGTGGATATATCGAGTGTTAATCGTAAAGCCGTAACCCATTAAGGAAGGAAGTTTCATAGGCGTTAAGATGTCGGCATCACGAATAACAGTATTACCATACTCGTTTTCTAAGATTAAGCGTTCTTTCCCAGATGTTGGATCTTGGAAGCGATCAGTGATATTGATATAACCTCCCAAATCCAAGTATGTCACTTTACCATCTTTAGTAGTGGGTTGGACTTCTTTTGTCCACCGTCCTGGTTTCGTCAATGCATACTGATTACGTTTAAATATTACTTTATTAGTCATATTGATAACCTCCAAATTTCAATAATTATTTCTTTTTATAAATTAAGGGTGAAATCTCACATATTATCTCCACAATATGTGGGTTCTTCTTTGCCCATGCAGCGTACTTTTGTCCAGCCTGTTGCTGTTCAGTAGTAGTACATGGTATACCAAGATAGCGATTCAACTCGTTGAAACTATATTGTGTACCAGAAGTTAACTGCTTATAAGTTACAGATAGTGCCGCTTTATAAAGCAAGTTGTAATTGGAACCACCGTTAGCCATGATTAAACTCACCTCAATTCATTGATATCTTTTATAATTAGTAATTACTAACTATGTTTCATATCTTAAAACTAAATTTTTCCATTATCGCTAACAATCTTCCAGATAGATAGAATACGAAAAAAGCGCAAACACCTTAATGAAAGGATGTTTGCGCCATAGTATAAAATGTAATTAGGAAGATTTTTAAGAAAAAGCCTTATATATCAAGCTTTGATGGATGAAAAAAAGTTTAAGTTTTTTTTATTATTCCAAATTGATATTCGTGCATAAATGAAAGTGTTTCTAAAAATGAAAGTGTGGTTTCACTTTTTAGATGGTTGAGATTAGCATGAAATTGCAATGGATTTTTACTACTAGATAGAGTATTATGCTTCTCAATATCTATAAATTCAAAAGTCATAATACTGTCAAATAAAGATTTATTAAATTCAAATATATTAAAAAAACTATTGAATGTGTGATTTGCATGCATATTATGTTTAACTGTAGAAAGTATATATTGATTTATTGATATGAGATCATTGTATCCTTTGAAATAATAAACGAAAAAATCTTTATAAACTTGATGTAATGGATAATAAGATAAGTCTTTTTCAAAATGATATGTCGCTTCTTCAATAAAAATCTCTTTTTGTTTCTTTGGTGCTGAATTCAATAATCTAGTAATAGTGTCTGCTTTACCTATTACTAAATGTACGGGAATAATGTCGCTTAATAATTTAACAAATTCAGAAAAATCTTTATTTAGTTGTTTCTTTTGATAATTTTTCTTTACTAGCTCTGACAATATACTATCTATTTGCAAGTGTTGTTGATTTTCTGAAGCCAGTTCAATTGTATTATTTTCTAATAATTTTAAATATAGATTATCTGGTAAAAACTTTTTGAGAAGGCTGTAACTTATAATTAACAGCGCATCATTGTATGTATAGAATTTATTAGAGAACGTGTTGTCACTGATTTTGGCGACATGTTGTAACAATTTCTTCACATAATGATTCAAACTATTTTCATTTAATGTAGAAGTGCTTTGATTAGTAGAAGCAAGATAATTTTTATAAGTTATAAAGAAGCTTTTTTGAATGTCAGCTAATTTAAACTGATTATTGTTATAAGACTTAGAAGTAGAGGCAATGTTGCGTTGGTTCGATAATGAATGTGCTAATTTGCTTAAATTTTGACTTTCGTAAGAATAAGAATTAGTAAATTTTTTAGGTTTTTTATATTTTAACTGCTTTAATCTTGCTTCAACAATATTGATAGATTCAGTGCTCATATTTGTTTTTTGATTTAATTGAAATCTATTTGATAGCTTTAGTTTGGTACCATAAAAATGTTGGTTAACTAAAATGTTTTTAATTTCTCTGGATGAAAACTTCATAAGTCCATCTTTATAAAACAAAAATTTCAGATAATTGGAAAAATTGCTGCTGTTTTCAATTTTGAATTTAGAAATTATTTCTTCTTTTATAGTAAAAAATTGATCATTAACTTCAGAATGATCAAAATTATTAGTTAGCCACGAATAGAGTCCTTTAAATAATCTTTCAGATATTATTGAAAAAGTGCCTTGCTCGCCATATAAATCCATTAAATATTTAAAATCATTTCTGATGCTGATTTGATTTTCGTTATAATCTACTTCGTTAGCTAAATCTGGATACATGCTTAAACGTACTTCAAATTCTTCGATATGACTTGTAGCATCATTAAATAGGCTTGCAAAAGCCTTAAGTATTTCACTATTTGTATTTTTAACTTTAAACATGATTAATTACTCCTATCAAATTGTGGTTATATATCTTATTAACCACTTTGTTTACTTTGATATTACCACAAGTTAAAATATAAAAAGAGACTATAAATTATACCATGTGGTAGGTATGACTGTTTAAAGAAAAGAGGGAACGTGATTTGTGTAAATTGGAATATTATCAGAATACAAAAGAAGGTACTCATTTTGATAGAAAAGAAGCAAAGATTGATGATAGAAAGTTATTGTCTCATATTGTTGGTTTTGCAAATGCTGAGGGTGGGACACTAGTTATAGGTATAAGTGATGATGGTCATGTGACTGGTTGTAAAAATAATAACAATAGAGATTTAGAAACTATTAAGCGTCTTATTAATAATGGTTTGGTGCCAAGCATAGAATTTAATATTGAAGAAATAGAAATTCTAAACGATGATTACATATTAGAAATTAACATTGAACCTAAAACCGATTCAGTAGTATATGTACGCGATAGTGAAAATGTATATTTAAGGCAGTCTGATAGTACAGATAAACTTAAGCATAATCAAATAGTGAGTCTTGAGTATGATAAAGGTCAACGATCTTTTGAAGATGAGCTGAACTTAGACTTTGAAGAGGAGGATTTAGACAGAAGTTTATTTGATGATTATAGGACAGCGATGAACACAAATCAGTCTGACTATGAGATTTTGAATGTTAGGACAGCGACAAATAAAAAAGGATACTCAAATGCAGCAATTTTAATGTTTGCTAAAAACCCATGTAAATACATCCCGAATGCTAGAGTTCGTTTCATAAGATATGAGGGAACAATTCAAGAAACGGGATCTCGGCTTAATATAATTAAAGATCAAAGTTTTGACCATCCATTACCAATTTTAATAGAAGAAGTTAGCAAATTAGTAAGCAGTCAATTAAGAGATTTTAATAGTCTAGATAGAAATGGGAAATTTATAACTGTGCCAGAATACCCTGAGTTTGCTTGGCTTGAGGGCTTAGTGAATGCGGTTGTTCATAGAGATTATTCATTAACTGGAGATTGCATTAAAATTTCTATGTATGATGATCGATTAGAAATTTTTAGTCCGGGAAAATTACCGAATATGGTAAATATTAATAATTTGAAATATACGCGCTTTTCTAGAAATCCGAGAATTGCACGATTAATGGCAGATTATGGATACGTAAAAGAACTGAATGAGGGAGTGAAGAGGATTTATGATGAGATGAAAGAATATTTTTTAAACGATCCTGAATACTCAGAACCTGCTAATAAAGCAGTTTTATTAAAATTAGAAAATAATATTATGACTAGAAAAAAAAGAAAAGACGATAAAATTAATGACCATGTTACTGAAGAAGTAATGCAATACCTTTCTAAAGACGAAAGAAAGATAATTCAATATGTTTACCCATCTAATGAAATCAATGTAAAGTTAGCAAATGAAATTCTTGGGAAAAAAGATACATATTCTAGAAAAATTTTAAATGGATTACTAGATAAAAAAATACTTTACTGGCATGGCAGTAGTAAACAAGATCCTACCCAGTATTATTCTTTATACGACGAGGAGTAACGAGGAGTAACGAGGAGTAACGAGGAGTAACGAGGAGTAACGAGGAGTAACGAGAAGTAACGAGAAGTAACGAGTAGTAACGAGGAGTAAC